>NZ_QUEM01000027.1 GCF_003477995.1 Bacteroides sp. OF04-15BH | reverse complement strand
AGGGATAAAACTAACCTTGACACAGTTTATCTGACACAACCCTCGATTGAGTGTTTTGATCACCTCATTGATGGAAGCATCCAGGAAGTTCTTGGTACTCATCAGCTCCACAATCTCCATATCTTCCGGCAAATCCTTTTTCAGTTCTTCCAGATAAGAGTTGATGTCGGTAATAATCTCATTGGCATTTGTTCCGGCCATCTGATTAATCATACAGGTGGTTCCGGGTGCTCCGTTCACACTTCCCGTATAGGAATAACTTTGTGCTCCCAGTTCCACATCGGCCACATCCTTGAGTTTCAGTACTCGTCCGTCACTGAATGACTTGATAACTATTTCCTCAAACTCTTCTTCTGTTTCCAATCGTCCACGGTATTTCAGTGTATACTGATACACATTTTTCGAATCTTCGCCAATAGATCCGGTAGAGGCTTCAATATTCTGGCTGGCCAAAGCCGCCTCTACATCCGACGGTTCCAGCTCATATTGTGCCATCACATCAGGCTTCAGCCAGATACGCATGGCATAGTCGCCACCCATGACGTTTACTTCTCCCACACCGCTAATACGCTGAATCTGCGGCTTTACATTAATGGTCAGATAATTGGTCAGGAAATTTTCATCATACGTCCCGTTCGGACTATACAGGCCAAAGATCATCAACGTACTGCTCTGACGCTTCATGGTGGTTACTCCCACCTTGGTTACCTCCGCCGGCAACAAAGATGTAGCTGTAGAAACTTTGTTCTGCACGTTCACCGCCGCCATATCCGGATCAGTTCCCTGCTTGAAATACACCGTAATCTCAGCACTACCGGTATTACTGGCCGTAGAGGTCATGTTCTCCACACCATTGATCGCCTCTTCCAGAGGAACAATCACACTCTTCTGCACCGCTTCGGCATTGGCACCGCTATAGGTGGTAGAAACACGGATGGTAGGCGGGGCAATATCAGGATACTGCTCTACGGACAAGGCATAGAGTCCAATCAGTCCGGCAACCAGAATCACCACGGAAATCACGATGGACAGGATCGGCCGGTCAATAAAATGTTTCAGATTCATAACGTGCCCTCCTATTTCTTTTCGTTCTTCTTGTCAGCAGTTCCCGTTCCGGAAGTGACCGGCATACCGTCTTTCAGCAGACCGGCTCCTTCGGCCACAATCACATCTCCGGCCTTCAGTCCGGATTCCACCACATATTCCTTTCCGTCATTGATGCGGAACACTTCTATCGGAGTAGAGACAGCCTTTCCGTCTACCACTTTAAAAGCAAAAATACGGTCCTGAATCTCATAAGTGGCCTCCTGAGGAATAATCAGACTCTGTTTCTGTTCATAAGGCACTATCACATTGGCTTGTCCGCCGCTCAACAAACGCTTGCCGGGATTGGCAAACACTGCACGCAGACGCACGGTTCCGGTTGTCTTGTCCACAATGCCGCTGATTACGTCCACCCGTCCTTTCTGTTCGTATACCGAACCGTCGTTCAGTTCCAGAGATACGTCGGGAAAAGATTTCAAAGCCTCCGCCAAAGAACCGTACTCGGCTGTCAGGGAAAGCACCTGCTTTTCTGTCAATGAAAAATAGGCATACATCTCTGAATTGTCAGAAACGGTAATCAAAGGATCGGTCATCGAAGCGCTGACCAAAGCACCCACACGGTAAGAAGTCATGCCGGCATAGCCGTCTACCGGACTTTTTACCTCTGTATAAGACAGATTATTCCGGGCATCATCCAGTTCAGCCTTTGCCTGTTTCAAAGAAGCCACAGCACTTTTGTATTCATTCCGGGCAGTACGCAACTCAAAATCAGAAACGACCTTGCCCTGATACAAAAGTTCCTTACCCTCCAGATTCTGTTTGGCAGTGGCCACATTGGCCTCAGCCGTAGCAACAGACGCCTCAGCCTTCTGAAGAGCAGCCCGATAAGGTACCTGATCGATGATAAAAAGCACTTGTCCTTTACGCACTTGTGCTCCCTCATCCACGCACACCTTGGTTATCGTTCCCGAAACCTGTGGACGTACCTCCACATCCTGACGTCCTTCAATCACCGCAGAATATTTCACGGAAAGCTGACGATCTTCCTTTTTTAAAGTCATCAGTGGATAATCCCCCGTCGCAGCCTGCTGCTGGACTTTTTGCTGACATCCGGAAAACAACAGTCCTCCGCATAAGCCGGATACAAGAATAAATGTTTTGATCTTCATTTTATTTTGATTTTGCTTTGTTGTAGCGCAAAATTACCCCATGTATCAAAGACATATCTTGTCCAAAAGAGCCAAACATTTGTTTAAAAGGAATCCTGTTAGCAAATGTTAGCATATCATCTGTATAATAGTCACATTGTTTTGTCAATAAGAGACATTTTTATATTTTTGCATCGTAACACAACAAAAACAACACAGAATGACACAAACAGAATTATCAAATCTATTTCCGTCCACCTGTTCTTTGGGCGATTGGGTGCTTTTGGTTTCTCCTTCCGATTTCTTTCGTCTGAAAGGAATCACCATTGAAAAAAGCAGATTATTTCTGCTTGTATGCCAGGGAAGTCTGTCCGTAACCATTAACGGTAAAAACTTTGAACTGACGCAGGGACTTGTCGACCTTCTGGACACCTCCACACTCCTGGTAGGTTCTTGCAGCAATGATCTGGAGGCATGGGCCTTATTTGCCACCTTTGAGTTTGCCAGCGCTTCCCTGAAAAACTTACGGCCGGGCCCCATGATTCATCCTCAGGAACGGCTGAACATCCCCATTATGGACTTTACAGAAAAGGAAACGACTCTGATGCAAAGACAATTGCAGCAACTGAAAGAAATCCTTGCCGACAAGAACCATTACTATCAACGTGAAATGGCTGAATTGTATTTTCGCAGTTTCAATCTGGAACTGGGCAATGCTCTCTACCGGCATCTGAAAGAAGCCGATGATGCTCCCAAGTATATCAGCCGACGGGACTTTGTCACCCTGAATTTTTTCAAGCTGGTCAATGAACATGCTGTCCGGGAGCACCGGTTGAACTTCTACGCCCAGACGCTCTGCATTTCCGAGAAACACCTGACACGCATCATCAAGGAAACCACCGGCAAGACACCTTACTTTTTTATCTGCCAGGAAATCGTTCATCATGCCATGGCTCTGCTCGAGGACAACAAAATTTCCATCGGCGAGATAGCCGACACTCTGAACTTCTCCGACCAGGCAGCCTTCTGCAAATTTTTCAAAAAACAGAAAACGGTATCTCCCCTGGCCTATCGCAGACGGTATGAATAAACAACGCGTCATGGCCGACTGGCCATGACGCGTCTCTCCCTAATTAAGCCTGTAGCAGTCAGGATTCACGAATAGTCACATATAGTATTATGGTTTTCTGACCGTTTCTTTGAAGGAACATGAGGATTTTCCACTTTTCCCGTGGTTCTCCGTTCTTTCCATTACTCATATTAATTTACTTTTGGGTACTCAAATACAATATAAAGACAATCACAAAGATAGGCCTGCAGGCTCTGATTCAATTAGCATTTCAGCCTTTTTGTTTTCCCTTTTTTATCTGGATGCATTTTTCTTTGGAAAACGCAAGAAGACAGCAAAGAATATAAATATTCCTTACTGTCCTCACACATCAACTCATTATTATTGGAAACATCTGGGTTTACTGGTTCCTTCTACACTACTTTCTTGTTCTTGAATCGAATAATTGGTAATTACGCATCCTTTTCCCGTATCAGACGCATAATGTCTTTGTTTTCATTTTGTCCTGTACTTTCCTACTCTTATCTATTCATTCTCATGATATCCTCAGTTCAGAGCAGACAATCTATCGCATTCTATCTTCTGTTTGCAAATATAGGGGTTATTTCTCCAAAGGAATTACCATTTTAGCTCCAATATTTATCCTTACGGTTACGCCTCGGGAAAATCCGCATCTTCTCTTAAAAGATTCACTTTTCGCCACTCGGTCGGCGTACAACCCAGATTCTTTTTGCAGAACCGGGTGAACTGCGACAACGATGAAAAGTTCAAGGAATAAGCCACCTCGCTTACCGTTGCATTTTCATTAGCCAGTTTGTTTATAATGGCAGATTTCATCTGCTTGTGCATCACCGGCCTGCCGGTTCATCAAATTCTTTGTTAAATTGCTTTTTGAATGATGACAGAGACACATGACACAATTCTGCCAACTCTTTAATACTCTTTGCCTTACGGTAGTTACTCCACACTTTGTTTCTAAAATGATAGTCGCTTCCCAACATTGGATAAAAGAAGGTGGCCAGTTCCAGTTTCGAATAGTAAAAACGCATGAGCCAGAACAGTTCCTTCATCTTAATCTCATGAAAATGAATACAGTTGGCTCCACTATCCAGATATTCGGTAAGCAGCTCCAGATACATATAAAGCTGTTTCCGGATATCCATCGGCAGCATCTCATACTTAATCTGGTCTCTCATCGGCAGGAAGCGCGAAAAGTTCATATTCTCACAGTTGTCTACTGTGTTTTCAAACAAGGCAATAATGATGTCGGATTCCTCATGAAACTCTAATTCACACCAGCTATAACGCTGGATAAAAGTCATATCGCCCGAGTTTAACATAGATTTTCTCTCTCCTGTCCTCAGTGCGATCTTGCCTTTCAGGAGAAATAGGATACAGTCTTTCTTGCTTTCATCCGCATAGCTCTTTCCCGCGTCTACTCGATAATGGATGAAACCTTCCTGTATCGCATTCGAATAATTAGAGCATGCCTTATGCTCATCCAGGTAAAATAGGTTCATAACACATTAAATAAAACATTAGTTTTTTGTTAAAAAATCAAGGTAGTATTGCTTAAAATCGTTTTTATAATCCAGGACAAATAAAACAAAAATACTCCAAGGTATAAGCTCCCTATTACACCTCATATCATCACGATTCTATTAAAAAGGAGCCCTGGTTTAGTTAAGGGGTTTTTTAGTGTAGAATAACAGATACATCACAACGGGATACAGACCTACCTGCTGGCGGCAAAGATAGTAAAAAATAATAAGTCAATTTTCTTTTTTAGTTTTTTTCGGTTTTATTCTGCCTTTTAAAAATACAAAAGGGGAGTCCTCCCGGACTCCCTTTTTCAGAAACTATCATTCAATTCTAAAAGCGTTATTTGCCGATTTCCATCAGCCATTTTCCATCTTTCTTTACCATGGGCTGTTTTTCCAAATCTTTGCTACCGTCTTTATAAACCACTTCATAAGTTACAATGGCCAAAGAATCTTCCACAATGACACTGTCGCCCACGACATTATATTCTTCTACATTTCCATTTTTCTCGGCTTTTTCTCCAATGAGGGCCGCAAACTGCTCCTTCTGTTCCTGAGTCGGTTGCTTCTTGAAATTCATGCCATCCACAAAGGCCACATAGTCCTTGTTCTGCATGGCATCCAGATAATCCTGCAAGGCATCTCCGGCCCCGCTTCCACTACAGGCAGTCAGCAACAGTCCGCCCAATAATGCATACAAATTTTTCTTTCCCATAGGCTGTTCGTTTTAAGGGTTATTATGTTTTTGATTTTGCGGCACCAGTCTGTTGCTGACCCATAAATCTTCCGGAAACAGATAGCTTGATGTCTTTCCGGGAATCACCAGCTGATGTCTTCTCTCTTCTGCCAGATCTATTCCATGTTTGCGGTACAGATACCACACCAGCTCCGTACAATAGAAACTGGTTGTATCCCACAAATCATAGTCATGGTCAAAACTAACACCCTTTTCATATTTTCCGTATGCCGCCAGCGCCACCTGCGCCGCCACACTATCGGAACAGTCTACTCTTCGCCATGCTCCCCGACAGGCTCTCTGCGGTGCAAAGAAACTGTCCAGAGGCTCGCACTTGATGCGGTCTGTCTCTCCCGGCAGTGCTTCGTTGGGCACCGCGTGCACCACCATCCACCGTCCGTTCTTTTTCAGAGTCAGTCCCACATGCGAAAAGTCTCCTCCGCCCACGGTCGTCACCACCCGGCTGGCTCCTTCCAGTCCCATTCGGAACAGCAAGTCACCGTCTCGCCACAAAGTTGTGTCCACCCGTACCGGCTCTCCTGCCTGTGGTCTTTCTCCTTCGCACCCGAAAAAAAGACCAAGCAGGATAACGGCTGGCAATTTAATAAAAAAACTTATACGCACCATTCTTTTTGTATTCTTTTTTAAGAAAAAGAGTTATTTCTTCTTTTCGGGCAATGGAAATTCTAAAGAAAAGACTCCCTCGGTACGCCCCCAGGCATCTCCATCGGGACCAAAGCCGCTTCGGATACCCCGGTTGCCGGACTCTGAGCGGTCTTCGACATCTCCTCCACTCTGATTGAAATCATAATAGAGCAAAGGAAGATACTTACCTTCATGACTTTCTTTCCAGGCCTGATCCAACGGACGGTTGGCCACCTCCTGCAGCACGGCATCATCCAGAGCCTCGCCCCAGCAACGCAGTTCGTCTATAACGCCGCTCATCGGATGTTCCTTTCCGCCCAGATACATCGGTTTTTCTCCACCGATGGTCTGCACGGCCTGCTGCTGACTGTGCACCACTGCCCCGTCTCTCAGGAAGTCCACCTTGCCGCGACAGAAACGCACGGCATAATGATGCCACTCTCCACAACGCAAGGCACCGGCCGGTGTGCGGTAAACCACGGTATCTACCTTCAGCACCAAAGCTCCGTTTTTCTGGGCAGTGAGCGACCAGCTTCCTTCCTGGCCCATACCGGCCATCCGGTCGGCCTGAGCCGGATACATCCACCACTCCAGCGTCATTTCCTCCTGTCCTTTTGACCAAGGAGTTTTCTGAGTCTGCACTGCCGCCTCCGCCTGAGTAAAGTTCAGACCGTTCTTGCTGTCAGCTCCGCATACCACCAGAGTCTGCTTCTTCACCAGTGAATCCGTACCCATTTCATTGCGCACGGTCAGCGCCACGTCATAGACACCCGGTTTCTCCGGAGTGATCACGGCATGTCTGCCTCCCACCTGATAAGTGGTGAGTCTGCTCTTCACGCTCCAGTGCCAGTCTGTCGGACGATACTTGCTTCGGTCGCTCAGTTCTACCCGCTGTCCGCACACCACAACCCGGCGTGACAGATCAAACTCCGGCAGCGGCTTCACGTTCTTCACCATCCAGCGCATCCGTTTCACGGCTCTGCGCCCGCTCACCGGATCCTTTACCCGCAATTTCACGGCATAGCTACCCGGCCGTTCGTAAAGTGCCCGTACGGCATGCAGATCGGTTGCTCCCGTTTCTGCCCCTCTCACGGTCCACTGATAGCCACAGCCCGGAAGCACTGTCTCGGGCAGGAAAGTCACCGGTTCACCGACCTTAAGTTCCGGCAGCGATGCACGGAAACGGGCCGATACCTCCGGCTGTTCCACCTCTACCAGTCTCTTGTCCTCATGAATCTTTCCTTCCCGGTCGCGTGCCTGCAACGCCAGTTCGTAACGGCCCTTCCGGTTCAGGAAGAACACCGGCGCACTGCCTTCCTTGGTGGTTTTGTTTCCTTTCGGGTCTGTCACACACCAGGATATAGTCTCCATACCCGCCGATATCCATGCTTTCGGCTGGAAAGGCTGTCCGGCAGTAACCGTTGTATCTTTTCCGGCTATACGGGCCCATTCCGTCCGTGTTCCGGTCTGCATCAGCGACTGGGGCAGAGCCATTTCCTTCACTCCTTCGGCATGCACCAGTTCGGCGGCAAAACGCCCGGTACGGTCGTTCCAGAAACTCTTTTTACCTTCCTGATACACCGATCCGTTATAACAGGCCAACAGATCCTCGGGCCGTCCCATCTCGGCAAACGTGTCGTGCATCATTTCCCGGATTTCCTCCTCGCTGCGTGCCGTTTTCCAGAAACGCAGCTCGGCCAGCTCCGCGTCCCAGGCACCATCTCCGCTTCCGTTGAGCGGAAAATCACCGAAGCCTCCAATACCTTTTCGTCCCCGGGCCCGCATGCCTCCTTCGGGTTTGCCGTTCACATATACCGTCAGCGAGTCTTCGCGCACCACAAAAGCCAGATGATACCACTGTCCCGGCACGATAGTGCCTTTGCGTGTATTCATCCGGTTGTCTCCATCCCATCCGGCCGTAATGGCGCCGTCATCATTGGCATGAATCAGCCAGCGGCCCCATCCGGGTCCCATCCCTTGATTCCAGCTTTTCCAGGAATAAGGCTTTATCCAGAATTCAATGGTTGCCTCAGGATAGTTGGTGGCAAACACTCCGGGTACTACCAGTCCGGCAGAATCCAGCCGGAGCGCCCGGCACTCCTGCTTCTGTTCGGGCAGACATTTCCACGCATTGGCTCCTGCCGATGCCACCGTCTTTCCGTTTCTCCGGTACAGCGCCTGCACCCGATAGGTCTTTCCGTATTCCGTTTTCTCATAGCTCCGTGCTTCGGCCGGAAGCGTATCTGCTTTTCCTTCCGTTCCGTCGCTCACGGCATATCCCGCCAGTTCATACACCGAGCGTTGCGGTGCTTCCCAACAGAAGCCTGCCGCTCCGCCGTTTCCGCGCACGTTCACCGGGTCGAAGAACGGCTCACCATCTACCCGGGCCGTGAGCACCGTCTTTACTCCTCCGCTCACCACCGGATAGCGCAGTCCCACATACATCGGGGTTTCCACGCCCAGCGTGTCCCATTCATAATCTATCACCGAGGCATGATAGATTGCTCCCTGACCGATTGCCTCCTTTTTCGTTTCGATAATCAGGAAATATTTCAGCGGCCGTCGGGTGTCCATCCCTTTGGTCAGGTCGGTCAGGTCATATCCCAGCTCCATCGGCTCGTCGTGCATCTTGCCGTCGGCCCATTTTCCCAGCATCGGGGTGGGCGCGTCCATTCCGAAGGTAGCCTTCTTGTTCGTCCGTCCGTCTCCGGCAAACTTGAAGTGTTCCAGTTCCACCGTGCGTTCGGGTTCACGGGCATCCGCACGGGTAGCCACCCCCACCGACAGCTTGATTTCGCTTCGTCGTGAATACTCCATGCGCAGCTTCAGGGTCCGTTTGGGACGGTAATCCTTGCGCACATGATAGAATTCCGGTTTCCAGGCACCGCCCTCACGCTGCCGCACCGGGAACGAATATTTGTACGGGCAATAGATAAAGCCTTTATTGGCCCATCCGTCGCCCCAGGAATTTACGATAATCCAGGCACCGCATTCGTCCTTGTCCTTCTCACCATATACCTTATTACTGTCCAGATCGAACACAATACGGTCGTCATAACCCACGATGGTCAGCGCATGGTCCACTCCGTCGCCCCAGCGGGTCACATACTTCATACCCGTCACGCCGGCCTTCTTGTTGATTCCCTGCGGATCGTCGGCAATGGTTCCCTGCTTGCAGGCACTGGCCACTCCAATGCCGCAGATACCTCCGGCTCCGAAATCCTTGTCTCCGTTGTGGTTCCACAGCCAGTTTTTCACCAGTTCGCGTCCTTCCTCCGTATCCAGTCCGTAAGGAGAAAACGAGTTGTGCGAGATGCGGTTGAACATAGCGGCATACCATTGGTCATACCCCTGCATCCAACCGAATTCCGCACTGCTGCAATCCTGGTTTCCGAACACCTGCGAATAAGTGGTACCACCATAGACCTGTGCGTTGGGCACTCCGTTGGCCATAGCCATACCCTCTTTTCCGGAGTTGCTGTTGGTCAGCAGCCAGGTAAAATGAGTCGGATAGATATTCTCCGTTTTCCGGGCATCTGCCTTCCGGTAGGCATCAATTTCATAAGTAAACATATACCCGATGCGCGAGGCCGAACCGCACGAGCCTCCGTGCTGGTTGAACACCGGCGGAAAATAAGGTGTCTCCGCATTATTGACATGATCCGGGCGTTTTTCATGTTTTTCAGGCGCCCCCGGTTGCGCCGCTGCTTCCTGGACACATCCGCAGCAGCAGAGTGCCAGTAGTGTTTTCATAAAGAAACTCATAGTTATCGTAAAAGATTGTTTTTCCCCGCAAAAATAAGCAAAGGCGCTTAAAAAGAGGGGAAATAAACAAACATTCACATCCGTTTCAGAAAAGCTACTCTTCTATTTCCGGAAGGTTCGCGGAGCCACTCCGGTCATTTTGTGAAAGAGTTTCGAGAACTGGGACAAATTCGGTATCCCCACCGCCTCAGCCACTTCCTTGATGCTCAGATCCGAAAGCAGAAGCAGGGTTTGCGCCCGCTCGATGCGCTTCATCTGCACAAAACGGTTGGGGGGCATTCCGTTTACATTTTTAAACAGTCGTGTAAAATGATCGGGACTGACGCACATCACCTCGGCCAGTTCGCGCACCGTGATCGGATGGTCCAGATGACTGTTGATGTAATGGAACACCTTGCTCATCCCCACATGCTGCTCAAAGCTTTGCACGGCAAAAGGTTCTTCCTGCTCCACAAAGCGGGCAAACAGTTGCAGCAGGATGCCCTTGCTCTCCAGATCCGCCCGGAGCTCCCTCAGGCTTTTCCCGTGGGTTGCCTCAAACAGATCGGCCCGGTTATCATACGATTTCGGGTCCGGATTGACAATCTGACAGTCGGGGTTCAGCTCCAGAAAACGCTTCATCAGACACTCGTCCAGCTTTCCCGCCCGGGTCTGATAACGAAGGCGGAAACAGTCAAACAGACTCTTTTCTCCGATAAACTGATCCAGAAAACAGATATAGTAGTGACTCATATAGTCATCGCACTGATAGGCATGATATGTGAACTTGGGAATCAGAAACAGGTCTCCTTCCTGCAAGTGGAATTTCTCTCCGTTCATATACACCCAGCCCTCTCCGCGCTCCACCAGATACAGTCTCGAAAACGGACTGATCACATCCTTATAACACCACTCTTTCCCCGCCTCATAATATCCCGCATAAATCATCTGCAGCGAAAAGGTGTTCTGAAAATCGGCATATCTCATACTTCTCTTTTTTCGGCATTTGCCGCAAATATAACTCCTCCCCCGACAAAAATATCGTTTTTTGCAAAGTTTTGCATCGCATTTTTCCTTTTCTTTCTGCCGTTTTCCTTCTATTTTTGCAAAAACAACCCAAATCTGATTCTACACATGAAAAATTATTCTCTTCTGTTGGCCCTGTCGCTGCTGCTCGCCACCGGTACAGCCCGTGCGGCCCGGCCCGACGTGGTTCCCACTCCGGGACAAAAGGCCATGATCGACCGTAAATACGGCATGTTCCTTCATTTTGGTATGAACACTTATCTGAATGCCGAGTGGAGCGACGGTTCTGCTGCAGCTTCGGTCTATGCTCCCCCGGCTGATATTGCCGAGAAGGCGGCCCAATGGGTGCGTCATGCCAAACGTGCCGGCATGCGCTCCATCGTGCTCACCACCAAGCATCACGACGGTTTCTGCCTGTGGGACAGCAAATACACCGATTATGATGTGGCCAACCCTCAGGTGCGCCATAAGGCCGATATCGTGCGGGCCGTGTCCGACGCCTGCAAGAAGGAAGGCATTGCCTTTTCCATCTACTACTCGCTGTGGGACCGCCACGAACCGCTTTACCGGGATCCGGACCCGCGCAAATATATCGAATTCATGAAAAAGCAGCTCGGCGAGCTGATGACCCAATACGGACCGGTGGCCGAACTGTGGTTCGACGGTGCCTGGGACCGCAAGGTGGACCAGTGGTATCTGCCCGAGGTCTATGATTTCGTCAAGAAGCTGCAACCGCAGTGCCAGATTTCCACCAACTGGACCATCGGCAAGCGTCCGGTCGACATGAAAGCCGGCGACCCGATTGTGTACTTCCCTTCCGACTTCCGTCTGTGGGACCCGTTCCTGCCGGTTCAGGACGACCCGAAGATCTATACCTATCAGGGTCAGGAATATTATCTGCCCTATGAGTGTACCCAGACCATATCCGTGCTGGGCAACTGGTTCTCTCATCCCGAGGACACCACCGTGCGCGAGCTGGAGGAACTGGAAGAAATCTTCCACGGCTCCACTGCCAACGACAACTGTCTGCTCCTGAATATTCCGCCGGACACCCACGGTGAACAGAACCCGCTGGCCATCCGGCGCATTGAGGAATTGGCGTCTCTGCTCGGCATCCAAAACGGCGGCGACTTCCCCAAGAAGCCGAAAACCCCGTCGTCGCTGACCCGCAACGCCACAGCCACGGCCACCGGCATCCATAAGGACGATGCCCTGCACAACGGTCCGCTCTATGCCGTAGACAGTGACGTGTCTACCGCCTGGACCGGCGACAGCCTTTCCGTACTCCAGATCCGTCTGGCCCGGAAAGTAGCCTTCAAGCAACTCTTCCTCATCATCGGCAAGGGCAGCATCGGCGAGTATGCCTTGGAGTATCTCGACGGAAAAACCTGGAAAACCCTCCATCAGGACCGGATTGACCCGGCCACCCAGCCCCAGAGTTTCATGGGCTATGGCTTTATCGACCTGAAGTTCGACCGCAAGATCCGGGCTCGCGACCTCCGTCTGCGCGTCCTGCAGTCCAACGGCCGCCCTTCGGTCTATTCGCTGCGTCTCCGCTAATCCGTAGTCCAGTTATTTCATTACCTGTCATTCATGAAAAAAATACTTTTCCTGATCATATTCCATATCGGCAGTTTACTCACTCAGGCTGCCACACGCGATACGGCAGAGGCCTACGGGCTTCTGCGCCGTATCGCTCCTTCTTTATCCTCCAAGGTCCGTTTTGAACAACTGAAACAGGAAAAGAAGGATGTCTTCGAACTTTATTCCGAAGGCCCTCGGATTGTCATCCGGGGAAACTCAGCCAATTCCATGGCCGTAGGACTCAACCATTATCTGAAATATTTCTGCAAGACATCCGTGTCCTGGTTTGCCCACGACCCGACCGAACTGCCTGATACCTTTCCTGCCGTCGCCGGGAAGATACGCATCGAAGCACGCACTCCGAAGCGTTTCTTCCTGAACTATTGCACCTTTGGCTATACCATGGCCTGGTGGCAGTGGAAGGAATGGGAGCATTTCATCGACTGGATGGCGCTCAACGGCATCAACATGCCGCTGGCCATCACCGGTCAGGAGTCGGTATGGCTCAAGGTGTGGACCCGTCTGGGTCTCGATGAACAGGAGATCCGGAACTATTTCACCGGACCGGCACATCTGCCCTGGCACCGCATGACCAACTTCGACTCCTGGCAGGGCAATCTTCCGGATTCCTGGCTCCAGCATCAGGAAGCGCTTCAGAAAAAGATTGTGGCCCGCGAACGTGCCCTGAACATGACCCCCGTTCTGCCGGCCTTTGCCGGTCATGTGCCCCCGCAGATCCGTAAGATCTATCCTCAGGCCAAAATCAACCGGATGAGTTCGTGGGGCGGTTTTGCCGACCGCTACCGCAGCTACTTCCTCGATCCGCTCGACCCGCTGTTTGCCCGCATCCAGAAACTCTTTCTCGAAGAGCAGACCCGTCTTTACGGCACAGACCACATCTACGGAGCCGACCCGTTCAACGAAATCGAGTCGCCCAGCTGGGAACCGGAATATCTGGCCACCGTGTCGCGCACCATTTACCAGACCATCACCCAGTGCGATCCCGAAGCCAGCTGGCTCCAGATGACCTGGCTGTTCTATTTCGACCGGGGCCACTGGACCAACCCGCGCATCAACGCCTTTGTCAATGCCGTTCCGCGCAACAAGATGATCCTGCTCGACTATTTTGCCGAAAACACCGAGGTGTGGCGCTATACCGACTCTTATTTCGGTCAGCCCTTCCTGTGGTGCTATCTGGGCAATTTCGGCGGCAACACCATGCTGGCCGGCAACCTGAAAGAAACCGGCCGCCGCATCGAAGAGGTGATCCGTCATGGCGGCCCGAATTTCTGGGGCCTCGGCTCCACCCTCGAATCGTTCGATGTGAACCCCTTCCTCTATGAATATGTCTTCGAAAAGGCATGGAACCATCAGCGCACCGACCAGGAATGGATTCAGGCATGGGCCGACCGCCGCATCGGAAGCGCCGTACCCGGCCAGCGGAAAGCCTGGCTCGAATTGCTCGACCAGGTCTATACCGCCACAGCCCGCCTGGGACAGGGCACCCTGACCAACGCCCGTCCGTCGCTCACCGGCCACGGCAACTGGACCACCAATCCGCAGATTGAATACGACAACCGGGTGCTCTTCCGCATCTGGGAGGATATGTTGCAGGCCCGTCGCCTCACCGACCGGAACACTTACCTGTTCGATGTCATCAATCTGGGCCGTCAGGTGCTGGGCAACTACTTCGGCGAGCTGCGCGACAGTCTCACAGCCTGCTACCGCCGTCAGGACCTGCACGGAGCGGAGCACTATGCCGCCCGAATGGACCAGGTGCTCACCGACATGGAAACCCTGTTGTCTGCCCACCTCACCTTCTCCTTCGGCAAATGGCTGGCCGATGCCTCGGCTTTCGGCACCACCCCCGAGGAGCAGCGTTATTACCGCACCAATGCGCGTACCCTGCTCACCACCTGGGGCGAGAAGGGACAGAGCCTCAACGACTATGCCAACCGCTCCTGGGCAGGACTCACCCGGGATTATTATCACCGCCGCTGGCGCATGTTCACGGATGCCGTGCTCGATGCCCTGCGCCGGAAACAACCGTTCGACGAACAGGCTTTCCGTCAGCGCATGATCGACTTTGAAGAGAAATTCACGCTAACAGATACCGGCTTTACCGCCACTGCGTCAGGCAAAGGCACTGCCATGGTCTGGCGTATCCTGAAAAAATACCGCAAGGAGCTGGGCACGCGACCTCCGTCTGCGCGTTCTGCAGTCCAACGGCCGCCCTTCGGTCTATTCGCTGCGTCTCCGCTAAATCCGTCCTGCAACAGTCATTTCCGGTCAAACGGAACCGTTCAGGAAATCTGTCTTTTCAAGAAAAACAGGAAATGTTGATTAAAATCAATATTTTATTGCCAACCCACAGCTTGGAATCATCTTGAAGGCATATTTTTTGTTTCTTTGAAAAAAACAAGAGACTATGATCACAAAACACTTCTTATGGATGATGATGTCCTTCTGCCTCTCCGTGACATCCGCCCTGGCTCTGCCTGAAAAACAGTTTCAACATTCCGAACGGACAAACCATACGGAGGTTCCGGGCAGCACGCAGTCTTTCGACCGCGACTGGCGCTTTGCCCGCTTCGGTCTGCAGCCCGACGGTAGCACGCTGCCCGAACCGTCTCCCGCTCCTTCCGACTCCGCCTACGACGACAGCCGCTGGCGCGCGTTGGACCTGCCGCACGACTGGGGCATCGAAGGCCCCTTCCGCAAGGATCTCGACGGTCTGACCGGCAAACTGCCCTGGCGCGGCATCGGCTGGTACCGCAAGCAGTTTCCGCTGCCGGCCTCTCAAAAGGGACAGCGGGCCTATCTGGATTTCGACGGAGCGATGGCCCACGCCGAAGTGTGGGTCAACGGCCACAAGGCCGGTGGCCATCCCTATGGCTATACTTCTTTCCGGGTAGATCTCACCCCCTTTGTGCACTGGGGCGGCAATAATGTCGTAGCCGTCCGCCTGAACACCGAAACCTGGGGCTCCCGCTGGTATCCCGGCGCGGGCATCTACCGCCATGTGCGTCTGCTCACCCGTCCGCAACAGCACATCGCCCAGTGGGGTGTCTTTGTCACCACCCCGAGCATCACGGAGCAGGCGGCTCAGATCTGTGTGGACATTGATTTCGAAAATCACGAAAAAGACGCTTCCACCCTTTCTTATCAGGTCGCCGTCCATTCCCGCCGCGACGACGGCACTCCGGGCCGGTGTCTTGCCCAAAGCGACTGCAAGAGTATTTCTCTGCCGGGCGAGTCCACCCGCAAGGGACAGGCCGTGCTGCGCATCGCCCGTCCGCATCTCTGGAACCTTAATGATCCTCACCTTTATATGGCGGTTGTATCCGTGTTCTGCGGCAACCGTCTTGTTGACCACTATGAAACGCCGTTCGGCGTCCGCAGCATCGCCTTCACACACGACCGTGGTTTCCTGCTTAACGGAAAACACGTGCCGTTGCGGGGCGTATGCATGCACCACGATCTGGGGGCTTTAGGGACTGCTGTAAACACCAGCGCCCTAAAGCGCCAGCTCCAGATTCTGAAGAGCTTCGGATGCAATGCCATCCGTACCTCACACAACACCCCGGCGCCCGAGCTGCTGGATCTGGCAGACCAGATGGGCATGCTCATCATGGACGAGGCCTTCGACTGCTGGACCGTGGGCAAGAAGTCCGGCGACTATGCCACCCTGTTCCGCGAGTGGCACGAAAAGGATCTGCAGGCCCTGGTATGCCGCGACCGCAACCATCCGTCCGTCATTCTGTGGAGCACCGGCAATGAAGTCGACGAACAGTACCACCCCGAGAGCGGCATGACTCGCCATCTCACCGAGGTGGTCCACCGCTATGATACCACCCGCCCCGTAACCTTCGGCGCGTCCTGGCCTTCCAAATCGGCCCTGAACGGCACCGAACTGCAAGTGGATGTCCACGGCATGAACTATCCTTCGGGCGGCTTCGGAGGACCGGATTTCTACGGCACCTTCCTCAACAAGCCAGGCCACGAGCATCTGGCAGGCTTTGCCAGCGAGAGCAGCTCCACCCTGAGCTCCCGCGGTGTCTATTTCCCGGACCGTTTCCAATGCTCGTCCTACGACCTGCAGGAACCCGGCTGGGGCAGCCTGCCCGACCAGGAATTTGCCGCCCTCGACAAATACCCGGCCATCTGCGGCGAGTTCGTGTGGACCGGCTTCGACTATCTGGGCGAACCCATCCCCTTCAACAGCGACCAGACCATCCTGCTGAACTACAGCCAGCTGTCGGCCGAAGAGATCCGACAGAAGGAAAAGGAACTGGCCGAGATGGAGAAAAACCGCCCCACCTCGCGCAGCAGCTATTTCGGCATTGTCGATATGGCGGGATTCCCCAAAGACCGCTACTATCTCTATCAGGCCCACTGGATGCCCGAAAAACCGATGGCCCATATCCTGCCGCACTGGAATTTCCCCGACCGCGTCGGACAGGTCACTCCCGTCTTTGTCTACACCTCGGGCGATGAAGCCGAACTCTTCCTCAACGGACGCTCCTTAGGGCGCAAGAAGAAGGCTCCCTTCACCTACCGCCTCCGCTGGGACGATGTGGTTTACGAACCGGGCACTCTGCGCGCCGTCACCTATAAGAACGGCAAGCGCTGGGCCACCGACGAAGTGAGCACCACCGGTCCGACCCATGCCCTGCAGGTGGAGTCCGACAAACGGAAACTCACCGCCGACGGTCAGGAGCTGGCCTTTGTCACCGTGCGCGTCACCGACCGTCAAGGCCGCACCGTGCCCGATGCCAATCTGCCGGTCACCTGCGAGCTCCTCAGCGGCGACGGACAGATTGTGGCCACCGACAACGGTGATCCTACCTGCCACATCACCTTCTCGTCCCCCGAGCGGCCCACTTTCAACGGTCTGCTTCTGGCCATCATCCGGGCTCACGAAGGCGGCAAGGCTCCGGTCACCCTGCGCGTCAGCTCCCCCGGTCTGCAACCCGCCACACTGAAAATCCGCCTGAAGGCTCCTTCCCGATGAGACGACAAAAAATCCGGCTTTTCGCAAAGCCGGATTTTCCCACATTAATAATCAATTATTATCCCATCTGACCCGTCAGATAGGCTCTTGTCCGATCATCTTTCGGACTTTCGAACATTCTCTTTGTATCATCATATTCAATCAGCTCACCCAGGAACATGAACATGGAGCGGTCCGAGATACGCATGGCCTGCGACATGTTGTGTGTCACAATCAGAATGGTCACCTCCTTTTTCAGCTTCACCAGCAGGTCCTCAATATGCTTGGTGGCAATCGGGTCCAGTGCCGATGTCGGCTCGTCCATGAGCAGGATGTCCGGCTGCAGAGCCAGCGAGCGGGCGATGCACAGACGCTGCTGCTGACCTCCGGACAGGAAGGTACCGCGCTTGTTGAGCACATCCTTCACCTCGTCCCACAGCGCCACGTTGCGCAGACATTTCTCCACCAGGTCGTCACGCTTGTGTTTCGACAGCGAGATGCCGTTCAGCGTATATCCGGCCACCACGTTATCATAAATACTCATGGTCGGAAACGGGTTCGGTCTCTGGAACACCATACCGATGTTGCGGCGCACCTCAATCGGGTCCTTGGTCAGGATATTCTCCCCGTTGAGCAGGATTTCTCCGGTCACGCTGATGTTCTTATACAGTTCGTGCATGCGGTTCACGGCGCGCAGCAGGGTACTCTTACCACAGCCCGAAGGACCCATGATGGCCGTAATGGTGTTACGCTCCACGCAGGCCGACACGTTCTTCACCGCCGTCACTTTCTTATCGTAGGATATGGACACATCCTTGATCTCCAATATCGGATCGACTATATTTTCCATTTTTTTGCAATTCTTTTAGCCAATAAATTCAAACAAAGTACCAAAGCGAGCAGGAAGAGCGAAGCGCCCCAGATCAGGTCCTGCAGGTTCGGGTCGTTAAAGAACTCCCAGATCATGAGCGGCACGGCCGACATCGGTCGTCCCAGGTCATAGCTGATGACGGCTCCGCCCAGGGCGGTGAACATCAGCGGTGCGGTCTCTCCCACCACGCGCGACACAGCGAGCAGGATTCCCGTAAAGATACTTCCGAACGATGCCGGCAGCATCACGCGCAGCATCACTCTCCAGTAGTTGCCTCCCAGCGCCAGACCGGCCTCTTTCAGGCTTTCCGGCAAAATCTTCATGGTTTCCTCGGTCGAACGGATAATCAGCGGCAGCATCATGATGAAGAGCGCCACGCTACCCGCAAATCCCGAATAGCCTTTCATGGGCACCACCACCCAGATATACACGATGATACCGATGATGATGGAAGGTGTACCCTGCAACAGGTCGGTGATGTAGCTCACCGTCTTGGCAAACCAGTTCTTGCGGAACTCCGACAGACAGATGCCGCAGAGGATACCCACCGGGATGGCCACGATGGCCGCCGTAAACAGCATCATCAGCGTACCCACGATACCGTTGGCAATACCGCCCGGGATGGGTTCACCCTTCTGTGCGGCCATCATGGCCTTGAAGGCATTGGGCGTGGCTTCGGTCAGGAACGACCATCCCAGTTGCTGCCATCCCTTCACCAGCACCTCGCCCAGGATGGCGAGCAGGGGAATTGCCGTGAGTGCCGACATCACACACACCACTACATAGAGCAGGTTGTTCTTGAATATTCTGGCTTTTACATTCGAATCTTTTTTCATACCTTTTCCCTTCTTTTATACATGTTGTGCTCTTCGGATCATGATCTTTCCGATCAGGTTGATGATGGCCGTAATCAGGAACAGGATCAGACCGATGGCAATGAGCGACGACAGTTTCAGTCCGTCAGCCTCGCCAAACTGGTTGGCAATGATACTGGCCATGGTGTTTCCGGTGGTGCGCAGCGTTTCGGGCATCTGGTTGGTGTTACCGATCAGCATCGTCACCGTCATGGTCTCGCCCAGGGCGCGGCCGATGGCCAGGATATAGGCCGAGAAGATACCCGAACCGGCTGTCGGGAAAATCACTCTGCGGATCACCTCCGCGCGGGTGGCTCCCAGTCCGTAGGCAGCCTCTTTCAGGTCGGCCGGCACCATCTTGATGAACTCCGAGCTCAGCGAAGCGGCATAAGGCACAATCATGATGGCCAGCACAAAGGCGGCGGTCAGGATTCCCGAGCCCTGTGGCGACAGGTTCAGGAACATGAAGATCGGGCGCAGCGCATAGAATCCCCACAGACCGTAAATGATGGAAGGGATACCGGCCAGCAGGTCGGTCACGGTAGCCAGCGCCGTAGCGATTTTCTTTCCCCGGAAAT
Source organism: Bacteroides sp. OF04-15BH (assembly GCF_003477995.1). GTDB lineage: Bacteria > Bacteroidota > Bacteroidia > Bacteroidales > Bacteroidaceae > Paraprevotella. The sequence continues at coordinate 33,564 of NZ_QUEM01000027.1, read as the reverse complement.
ACTCACCCGTGAAGAGTGCCACCGGCAGGGAGAACGGGATACAGATCAGCAGCGCCAGCCCGGTGGTGAGCATCGTACCCGTGATAAAGGGCAGCGCGCCGTATTTTTCTTTTCCGGCCGTAGTGACCCAGTCGTCCGAGCAGATGAAATTCCAGAAGCCGAAGTGTTCAAAGGCTCCCGAGGCATCGAGCGTGAGGGAGTAGATGATCCCTCCGCCGATGACCGGAATGACAATCGCCGAAACGATGAGCAAGGCCTTGAATATCTTATCTTGCATTTTGATTCTTTTGGATGGTTTCCGTTACTTGATCACATTCTTTCCGTCGAAGGTCACCTGTTTCAGGTTCTCCAAAGACAGCTTCACGGCCTTTTCAGGCAGCGGTGCGTAGTGTACGGTAGTTGTGGTCTTCTGGATAGAGTCGCTCAGCATGTACTGCAACAGGTCCAGAGTCACCTTGGCCTCCTGCTCGGTTCTTCCGGCATAGTTCTGCTCCTTGTAGATAATCAGCCAGGTGAAGCAGCTGATCGGATAAGCTCCGGCAGCGTCTGCATTGGTGATGGAGCAACGGGTGTCCTGAGGCATTTCGCCCGAAGCGGCAGCCGAGATACTCTCGGTAGAAGGTTTCACCATCTCGCCGCGTGCGTTCTGTACGCTGGCATACGGGATATTCTGGGCAAAAGCATATTCAGAACCGATATAACCGATAGAGTACGGAGTCTGGGCAATCACGCCGGCCACACCCGGGTTACCCTTAGCGGCCAGTCCTACCGGGAAGTCCACGTTCTTTCCGCTGCCGTATTTGTCTTTCCAGTTCTGGCTCACCTTGGTCAGATAGTCGGTGAATACGAAAGTTGTACCGCTACCGTCTGAACGGTAAGCCGGGATAATCTCCTTGTCCGGCATCTGGGTACCTGCGTTCAGCGCCACGATTTTCGGATCGTTCCATTTCTTGATGTTTCCGGCAAAGATGTCGGCAATCACTTCTCCGGACAGGTTCAGCGCCTTCACTTCCGGCAGGTTGTAGGCCATCACCACGGCACCCATACAGGTCGGGATGTGTACCACCGGCTGCATGTCCTTCATCTCCTCATCGCTCAGGAAAGCGTCGCTACCGGCAAAGTCCACGATACCGTCTTTCAGGTTACGCACACCGCCGCCACTGCCGATACCTCCGTAAGACACGGTGTTTCCGGTCTGGGTAGCAAATCCCTCAAACGACATATTATAGAAAGGAAGCGGGAAAGTGGCACCGGCACCGCTCAGCTCCACTGTTTCTTCGTTTGCACCGCCTTTACTGTTTCCGGCACAAGAGGCCATCATCCATCCCATGGCAACTACGGCCATTGATACAAATAATTTCTTCATAATCTTCTTATTTGAATTGTTCTTTATACTGATTCTAAATTAACTGCTGTTTTTTTAAAGTTTGAACGAAGCATTCACCATCAGCTGGAAGGCATCTTTCAGTCCGTTGTCTTCCGGCATGTTCAGGCGCAGGTTCGGCGCCAGCTTCACATATTTGCCCAGCTTCACCTCGGCACCGGCCATCACGTTCATGCCGTCGGCTTCCATATTCCAGCCGTTGTTGGAGTCCAGACGGTCCCAGCGGGCAAACACGTTCACCTTCTTTCCGGCCGGCACGGTGGCATAGACCGACACACCGTTCTGGTGGTCTCCCTCGTGATAGGCCGTGTTCATCTGGTAGTTATACTCGGCACCCACGGAATATCCGTTTTTGGCATATCCCAGGAACGAAGCCAGGTTCACCTTTCCCTTCAGTCCCTTGTCGGTAGCCTCATCATACGAACCGTACAGGCGCACCATCATGCCGTCCACCGGTTTCAGAGTCACACCGGCACCGTACTGCAGTCCGTGTTCAAACTGGATTTTCTTGTAGCCTTCGCCGTTCACCACAATTACATCGGCGCTCACCTGGTCGCAGAACTTATAGGCCACCGACAGACCCACGTCGGCACTGCTTCCCAGCTTGTATTCATCCTGGAACGACTTCATGATGTAGCGCTTGCCCCAGAAATCCTCCTGAGTCTTGAACTGGGTGGTACTGATGAGTCCTCCATACAGATCCCATCCGTTCTTCTGCCAGCGCACCCACGCATTCTTGATAAACCCGATGCGCTGCATGTCCTGCACCTCTTTCGAGCGTCCGAAGTCGGCCACTGCCTGCATGCTCAGTCCGTTGCCGAAACTGTACTGATAACCGATATAGGCCCGTTCCAGTTCAAATCCCCGCTCCTCGTTGTTGGCTCCGAATCCGGAATACATATTGGCAAAGGTGGTCAGGATCACTTTACCTTTTCCCTTTTCACTTTCCTGTGCTTCGGCACTCTGCAGCGCGCAGGCGAACAACGCACAAACCATCCACGCAATTTTTTTCATCTTGTTTTTCTTTTATTCTAATCTGTTTCTGAATTATCTGTTTGCTTTTGACACTGCAAATGTCCCGATAATATGTTTCAGAAATGTTTCAAGCCCTTAAAAATCCTATGAAGATTACGCCGGGCCCTATATAAATAGGTAAAGGGGAGCTTTTCGCCCCCCTTTCCTCATCCGGCTTGCGGCCGATTGTTACGAACACGTTACATATTGGCTCCGCCAATCACTCCGGCAATGGCACTGGCCACGGCCACAATCAGGTTCAGCAACAGATTCCAGATGTTCTTGTTTTTCATAGATTACAATTTGGTTAAAGATTCATGACGCTAAAATCCCGTGGTTTTTCAGCCCAGATACAGGTTCCATCCGGCCATCACCTCCCGCATCACGGCAGGCACGCCATTCTCCACGCGGCTCATGGCCGCCACCAGTTCCATCATCATCTTCGGGTTCCGGTCGTCCACCGGCTCGTTGCGCGCCAGCCCGGTCAGTACCGCCACTTTCCGTATGTAATACTCCGTGTCGTTGCCGTCGGCATCCGGTGCCCAGCGCTTCACGATGCTCTCAATGGTGTTTGCCCCGTAGCGGTGCCGGTAGGTACGCAGCACCACAAAGGCCGCCCGATAGCCCCAGGCGATGGATTCAAACTGGAAGAATTCCGGATCACTCTGTTCTTTTCGCAATCCCTGCCACAAGTCGGCGCTCCGCCGGATGTTCAGAGGATTGTTGTTCCGCAATCCCCGGGGTGTGTTTTTCGTTTCCTTATTCATGGTGTGTTTGTGTTACGTTGTTCTAGACCATATCTTCGCCTTCCTCCTCGGCAGCGTCGCCGCCCTTTTCCAGATTATAGAAGGTCACTTCCTCATTGGCCAGGTCGATGGACTGCTTCAGGACCTTGCTCGGGTGATACACCACCTTCAGTTTCTTGATGTTCTTCACCTCAAACTCCTCGGCGGTGTCGGCACCCAGGCTCTGGCAGCTCAGTCGGAAAGAGCCCACATCGCCCAGATGCACACGCATACCGCTCTGCAAGGCGTAGACAATCTGTTCCTGCAAGGCCGCCAGCACTGCCAGACAGTCAGCGCGCGTCACGGTACACATACCGCTGATTCGCTTGGCCAGTCCTTCAATGTCAATCTTTCCGGGACTGACCACGGTGGCATAGAACTTCTCGGTTTCCGGATTCTGAGTACCTGGTTTCATTCTACCAATAATCTTGTAATTGATCATACGCTTTCTATATTTAAATTTGGTTTGTGTTTTTGCCCCGTCTTTCAAGCCCGGCGGCTGACCTTTTGTTGATCAACGCTGCAAAGTTACTGCCTCGTGCAGACCCCTTCGTCGATTAGCTCCCTTAGAAGCCTCAAAAAGTCATTTAGATACCGTTAGGCAGCCGCCGGACCTGTCCGGCTCAGGGTTCTCCCAGAAAGCGCACCACCAGTTCATACTGTTTCGGCGTGAAATAGCGCTGCCGGGTGTGATAGTTCGCCTTTTTCAGTTCCTCCCACAGTTCGGGATAAGTACGCAACACATAGTTGAATCTTCTCCGGGCATTGGCCGGACGGTCCACATCACAATAATCCATTGCGATGGCCGTAATCTGGTAAGTAACAGTATTTCCCATTTACATTTTGTTTTTTGTGAACACTGCAAAATTAGATATTCAAAACAGTTTTTTAGTGAAATATGATTCACTTTACATCATTTTTATTAATTTTACGTAACATTACCGAGATAAACCCCTAAAACACAGTTGATATGAATAAAAGATTCCACACTTACATCGGTCAGGAAATGTACGACCGTCTCCTTCAGTACCCTTATATGAAAGGAAGCGACTTTCTGTCCTGCCCCACCGAGCCGAACACTTCCAGCCGTTACTGCCGGCTGCAGGACCATCTGTTCATCGACAGTTTCCTGTGCATGATCTTCTATGTCTACAGCGACTGCTCCATGAATTTTCTGGAGCCCACGGGAAACTGCATCAAGGGCATCATCCACCGCAACGGCCCCGGCATGCTGCGCACCCACCTGCTGTTCTTCAATCAGGTGTTTGCCTACGAGAAACCCTCGCGCCCCATCCGTCTGCTGCGCCTGCTCATCCGGGCCTTCGGTCAGATTGACCTGCACAACCTGTCGGTGCCGCTCATCGAGCAGAGCGGTTTCGATCTCGACCTCTACAACCGCATGGTGCGCGAATGCTTCCCGCAGGGCTACATTGTGCGCAACGAGCAAATCGCCTACAAACTGAACCATCGCAAGCGCGATTCAAAGCCCGCGACCACGAAAGCAAAAAAACGTCCCAATCAAAAACGGAAATCATCAAAATGAAACGATACAGTCATTGTGATGATTTTTTTATCAGGAAAACGCTAGGCCTGATATAAAAAAACGGTTAACTTTGCAACGATGATAACAAAACGTAACTAAAAAGAACAGAAATGCGATATCCTGTACTCACAGCCGAAGAAGCCATCGGCTTGATTCATCATGGCGACACTGTGGCCATCGGCGGTTTCTCTTCCGTCGGTACGCCCAAAGCCATTCCGGCAGCGCTGGCTGCCTATGCCGCGGAAGCCAACCGCGATGAAGTGACCTTTCAGATCGGTCTGGTTACCGGCGGTGCCACCGGCAGTCAGATAGACAGTGCCCTGGCCAAGGCCCGTGCCGTGCGTTTCCGCACCCCTTTCCAGTCCAACCCCGACATGCGCCGCGCCATCAACGCCGGCGAGGTGGAATACTATGACCTCCACCTGTCTCATATCGGCCAGGACGTGAACTACGGTTTCCTGGGACGCATCCACACCGCCATTATCGAGGCTTCGGCCATCACGCCCGAGGGACGCATCATCCTGAGCACCTCCGTAGGAATCACCCCTACTATCGTGCGCGCGGCCGAACAGATTATCGTAGAGCTGAACCAGAGCCACGGCGACCGTCTGGAGGGCATGCACGACCTGTATACGCTCGAGACTCCGCCCTACCGCCAGCACATCCCTATCTTCCATGTGAACGACCGTACGGGCAGTCCCTATCTGGATGTCGACCCGTCGAAAATAGCCGGTGTGGTCTATACCAACGAGCGCGACCACATCGCCCCCTTCACGCCGCTGAACGACACCACGCGCCGCATCGGTCAGAATGTGGCCTCCTTCCTGCTTCAGGAATGGCAGAAAGGCGGCATCCCGCGCCAGTTCCTGCCGTTGCAGTCCGGTGTGGGTAACATTGCCAATGCCGTGCTCGGTGCCCTGGGTGCCGATCCCAACCTGCCCGCCTTCTCCATGTTCACCGAGGTGATCCAGAACTCCGTCATCGACCTGATGCTCGAGGGGCGCATCCGTTTTGCCACCGGCAGCTCACTCACCCTTTCCGAGGACCATCTCGACCTGATGTACGACCACCTCGACGTGTTCCGCGACCGCATTCTGCTGCGCCCGCAGGAAATCACCAACCATCCGGAGATGATCCGCCGTCTGGGTGTCATCACCATCAACACGGCGCTCGAGGCCGACCTCTTCGGCAATATCAACAGTACGCACGTGATGGGCAGCAAGATCATGAACGGCATCGGCGGTTCGGCCGACTTCGCCCGCAACGCCTACCTGTCGGTCTTCACCACGCCTTCCACAGCCAAGGACGGACTGATCTCGTCCATTGTGCCCAATGTGTCGCATGTGGACAGCACCGAGCACGATGTGCGCATCCTCGTCACCGAACAGGGTGTGGCCGACCTGCGCGGCAAATCACCCCGCCAGCGCGCCGCCTGCATCATCGAGAACTGTGCCCACCCCGACTATAAGGAACTGCTTTGGGACTATCTCAAACTGTCGGAAAACCGCACCGGCCACATTCCGTTCTCCCTGAAGAATGCTTTCCGCATGCACCAGACCTTTGTCGAAGAAGGCGACATGCGGAAAACCCGTTATATCTAATCAGAAACCAAAAGCCAGACGCCCTACATGAAACAAAAACTCACCATTCCGCCCCAGTTTCTGGAACTGTTGCGCTGCGGCCTCTGGGGCACCACCCCCGACTCCGCACTCTTCCGTTCCCTCACCTCCGAGCAATGGCTGTCGCTGCTGCTCATGTCGCAGCAGCAGGGCGTCACAGGTCTTATGTCCGACAGCGTGCTGCGCCTGCCCGAGGCCTGCCAGCCTCCGGGACAGCTACGCATGCAGTGGTTCGGCTATAACCATGCCGTGCGCCATCAGCAGAAGCTCTTCAGTGCCGCCCGCAACGAGGTGCTGGGCTGGTTTGCCGAGGCCGGCATCCGCTGTGCCGTGTTCAAGGGCGACACGCTGAATGCCCTCTATCCCGTTCCGGGACTGCGCATGAACGGCGATGTAGACCTGTGGTTTCCCAATGCCGACGGAGTGGAGCGCGCCATGGCCCTGCTGCGCGAACGGGGGGTTACGTTACAGAATCCGAAAGAACACGAGGTAGCGTTTTCCTATCAGGAAGTCACTTTTGAAATCCATCACGATTTTATGAATCTTCCGTTTTCATCCCGTGTTCCGCACAACCTCATCCAGAGCGAAAGCCCTGTTTTCAGCGGCTATCGTCTCCATCCCGAAGCCGACACCGTGATGATTCTGACTCATGCCGCCCGCCATTTCATTGAAATAGGTCTGGGGCTGCGTCATCTGTGCGACTGGGCCGTGTGGCTCCATCGCAACGGTTCCACACCCGAGGTGCAGCGCGGTCTGACCGAAATCCGCCGTCTGGGTGCCGGTGTCTTTCTCACCGAATTCACCGCTTTGGCCGTTTTCCTGCTCGGTCTGGACTTTCCCGAAAGCGAAAGCCTCATCCGCCGCAGCCGTCCGGAGCGCCGCGAGCGTCTGCTCCGCGAACTGCTTCTTCAGGGCAATCTGGGCAAGGATCATTCTTCACAGAAAAACTCCGAATCCCGGCTCCGCTACTATTGCAAGGCCACCCTCCGCGAGCTGTCTCTGGCTTCCTTCTGGCCACGTTTTGTGTGGGCCGGTATTCCGCATCAGATCCGGCGCACTTTACGGCGTCTGTAAACAAAAAAATGTCCCAATCCGGAATCATTCAAACCGGACTGGGACATTATTATTTTCATACCCTTTTTTATTCTTTAGGCTTGACTTCGCTTCTTCTGGCTTTTTCAGAATATCTCAGTTCTTTTTCAATCGTCATATCCTTTCCTAAGCCAAATGTATGCAGTCTGTGCTCTTCAATACCCACCTTCATAAGCCATTTCTTCAGAGCCATTGCACGTTTCTCCGTAATCTTCTTGTTAATGGCTTCACCGCCAGTAAAGTCCGCATAACCGTAGATGTTGATCTCCACCTGCGGATTTTCCTTCAGCGTCTTGGCAATTTCAAACAGCTCGCAGGCATACTTGTCGGTATCGAGTTTCCATTTGCCTCTTTCGAAATAAACGGCAGGCAGTTTCGGGAATCCCTCGCAAACCACTACTTCCGGTGATTTGTCCGTAATCGCCTTTTCAATGTACACGGTGTCACGAACCACGCGGGTCACGGTCTTGGTAGCACGTTTCCACATCGGCAGATATCCCGGTGCATAAAGAATATTATCCTTCTTCTTTCCGTTTCCGTTGCCGATTTTCCAGACCACACCCACCTGTGCCGTAATCACACTGTTGTGTTTGGTGGTGTTGATGGAATTGATTCCGTCAAATTCCCCGTTTCTGATCCAGATCATTCCTCCCTTTGCCTGGAGGTCCAGATGGCGGTTCAGTCTGTATCTCACTGCCAGGTCACCTCCCAGTCCCAGATCCAGCCGGTCGCCCACTCCGTCAGAGAATTTGCTGTCGTCGCTTTTTCTTTTGACGGTAGAAGAGAAATACTGCATATAGATGCCCGGTGAAGCGATGACAGCCCATCTTCTGTTTCCGTCACTGCGTGCAAAAAGGTTCAACAGGTCCACTTCCCAGTTCAGTCCCAGCTGATACATCTGTACCTTGCTGTAAAGATCCTTATAGCGCATAGCCCCTTCGGGGACATCCACATTATAATAGGTATTTCCGTTCGGCAAGAGCAGAAAGTCCTTCTCATAATATTGCGGACCGGCCGAGTTGAATCCATAATCCGCACTGAGTCGCATTCCGAATATCGGATTAAACTGATATCCGGCCTGTATTCCAAACAGTCCTCCGATCCGGTAATGATTTCCCCGGCTCACCGATCTAAAGTCACCGGCAAAGTAAGGGGTTCCGATATTCACTCCCAGGGTAAAGTGTGAATAGTCGGCATACAGATCCTTTTTTGTCGGATAATCCTTCCACGGATCATCCACGGTAATATCTTGCGCATTAGCCGCAATATCTCCTCCCAACAGAGCCATTGAGAACAGAATATATTTAAACCATTTCATATCAGTCTGATTTTATTCGTTATTACTTTTTCTGCAGATAAAAGCACACATATCCTCTTTTACCGAAGTCCTGACCATTCTTTCTGGCCTGCAGTCCGACAACGACTTTATATCCCTCCAGAGAAACGGGTGTCACTCCCGGAGTCAGATTATTCTTCATGGAAATCTGTCCGGCAGTAGAAACCTCGATATAGTTCCACAGGTCACCGCGTGTATTGTTTTGCGGGTCATAAATAGCCGCAAGTGAATAAACTACCGGCAGATTGACATTCGCACTTCCTGCGAGAGTGGACGAAGCGGTAACGGAAGCATCAAAGAGCGCCGGTTGTCCGTCGATCTGACACAATTCACTTCCATGCTGGTTATCCATGGTTTTCAGCACCGGCAACTGATAAATCTCAGCGGGCTGAAACAGACTGATTGCAATATCCTCTTTGGCAAACAGGGTTTCCTGTCCTTTCATAAAGGTATAAGTCACCCCGTCGTCTACGACATCTGCCGTTTTCATTCTCAGTGTTCTGTATTCACTGAGCTTATGGTTGTTGTTGTCATCCAGCACCACAGCCACCTGATACGGCATCAGGTTACCTTCTGCCGGCATCTGTTGCAGTGCAAAGCTTACCTTAACTTCCAGCACTCCGTTGGCAGCGGTCACGTTCTCCACCTGCATGGCGGGCAGTTCAGATGCTCCTCTTACCGGAATCACGCTCTTGCATCTTACTCCGACAATACCCTTCAGGTCTTTCAGTTCGTTCAGAGCCTCTTCCGGAGTAATTTCCACTTTGAGTGTCATCACATATTTTCCGGCACTTTCGTCGGTAACCATCACCGAACCGTCACTGTAGTCGGCCAGCAGCTCAAAGCTCTGAATCCGGTTCATCAGCATTTCCACCTGTTTGTTCAGGTCGGCCAGCTGCATATTCAGCTGATCAATGCTCTGCTGCATCTGATCCAGCTGTGTCTGCATTTTTTCGGCAGCTTCTTCCACTACCCGGTTCACATCATCCAGAGTCGGGCATGCATTGATTTTCCGGTAGACTTCAGTCAGGACACTATCCATCTCGCTCTTGTCATAATAGTTGTCCAGAATCTTCTCCACCTCTTCGCGGGTAACATATTTATCCTGTTCCTGCTGCAGATTCTCAATTTTCCGATACAGGTCGTTTATCTGGCTGGCATGCTGGTTCACGGTCTCTGTCAGTCCGGCCACCGCTCCCTGAGTGTCTTTCAGGTTCTTGTCCAGCAGTGAAATGAACGCATCCATTTCGGTGACTTTCCGGTTCAGGTTGTTATAATTGGTCTGCAGGGCCAGTACAGATTCCTGCACATAGTCCGACAGTTCTACCAGTTTTCTGGCCTGCACTTCCTGCTGGTTTTGCAGGGCAAGAATGCTCTGTGCCTGTTTGTTCACTTCCTCTTTCAGAGCCTGCAGGTCTTTCTTCATCAATTCCAGAGTTTCCGGATCAAAATCTCCGGCCTGTTCTTCCAGAGCCTTCAGTCTGTCTTCGATTTCACTGATGGTCAGCTGATAGGCGTTCTGCATATTCTTTACCGTCTCCTCCAGCTTGGTCACTCTGATTCCCAGAGCATCCATCTTTTGTGCCAGATCAGAAATTCTGCGGTTGTGGTCCTCCACGGTGGCCTTCACATCCTGCAAGTCTTTTCCGAAGAGTTCCTGAGTGTCGAGCATCTTCTTCAGTTCCTCGTTCATGGAGTCACGCAGTTCATTCAGATTTGTCTGCAGCTCGTTCACCAGTTTCTTCAGTTCTTCCAGAGCCTCATCGTCTCCCGGAGTCATTCCGTTGATGGCCTCCCATATTTTCTGGATCTGCAGGTTATACTTATCTTCCAGTTTGTTGAGGTCCTCACTCAGATTGTCGTATTTCTGGTTCAGTTCGCTCACTTTGTCTCCCAGTGCAGCCACCGATTCCGACAGTCCGGCCATCTGGTTGGTCAGATCCTGCAAGCGGGCATCCACATCCTTTTTCAGCGAGGTGATGCTCTCAATGGTTGAGCTTCTCAGTTCCTCCAGATTGGCTGCGTTCTCTTCGGTGGCAGTTTTCACTTCATTCACCAGAGATTCTACGCGCGTAATCTCTGTTGTCAGCTTTTCATCCAGTGCTTCCAGCTGGGTCAGAGCCTGCTCCAGCTTGGTTTTCTGTCCTTCCATATCTTCACCCAGAGTTGCAATCTCCTGTTTCAGGCCTTCAATGGTCTGTTCCACAGCCTGCTGCTTTTCCTGTAAGGAAGCCACCTGCTCTTCCAGCTTGGTCACTCTTCCGTCCAGCACATTGAGCGCAGCATCCAACTGGTTAATTTTTTCGGACATTTCCAACAGCTTGGCATCAAACTGCTTGTTGGTCTCTTCAATCTGGGTCTGGATATCCCGGATATCATCACTGTTGGCATCAATCTTCCCTTGCAGTTCCGTGATGCGGGCATTCAAATCCGACTTCAGCTGTTCCAGTTCGGTTTTCAACTGCTCTATTTCTTCCTTGTTTGCAGTGTCTCCATCAGCAATAGCCTGTTCCAGAACGGTCAGCTGCTGTTCTATCAAAGTCACTTTCTCCTTGAGACCGTCCAAATTAATCATTCCGTTATTGATCTGATTGCGAAGAATCTCCAGCTGTCCGTCATAGTCTTTCTGACAACCGGTTAAGAAAGGAGTGCTGCCGAGGCTGAATACAGCCACAGCAAGCCATAAAAATTTTCTACCGTCCATAATCATCAATTTTTTAAATTAACAAAAGCAAAATACCCCTTTATAACATTATCTCTTCTTCAATAATGTTCTAACCTTTTTACAAAAAAAATCTTATTAATCGACGATGCAAATATTCTTTGTCTAATATATCTTAAAAGAAAAAAGCCGGCTGCCTCCCGGCAGCCGGCTTTTTCATGACTCTTATCGTTAGAAACTACTTACAGCGCTTTTACAATAACGCGACGGTTGTATGAAGCCGGATTCAGATCAGCCACACCTCCCATAGGTTTGATGACAATCTGATCGTCGTTCAATCCCATCTTCTTCAGTTCCTTGGCAACGGTATTGGCGCGACGCTCGCTCAGCTTCTGGTTGTAATCCGCCGAACCGGTCTTGCTGTCGGCATAACCGCAAACTTCCACCTTTCCGTTGTTGGCCTTCACCTGTTCCACCAAAGCCTGTACATTTACCAGGTCTTTCTTTGAAGCAATGCGTGAAGAGTTCAAATTGAAGAACACAGATACCGGAGTGCTGACCACGGTCTTCTTCTCGGTTACGGTAGTAGTGGTGGTTTCCTGACGCTTTGCCATCAGCTCCTTCAGCTTGTCATTCTCGCGCTGCTGTTCTGCCAGCGAAGCATTCAAGGCCTCAACCTGAGCCTTATGCATGGCATTGATGGCCTGCAGGTCCGGAGTCTTGCTCCATCCCACTTTACCCAGGTTTACACCCAGACCCAGAGAAACACCGGCCTGCCGGTCCTTGGTGGTCATGAAATTACTCTTTCCCGTATTGGTAGTTCTGATCCCGTCATCCAGTTCTGTCAAGGCCATATTGCCGTAAATATCCAGATTGATATACAGTCTCTTGGTTACATTAAAGGTGTTCAGAATACCGCCGGTGTACATAAAGGCATAATGCTTTGCGTCCAGATTACGGTAGAATCCCGTACCGGCATAGACCGAGATGTTCCACACGCGTCCCGGCTGATAGCCGCAGAACAGGTTTCTCAGGTTGAATACTCCCTGCACATTGAAGTTCACCATGTCGTAGCTCGGATTGGTCCGTCCGTCCACATTCTTCAGGCTCATAAACTGGGTCTTTGCACGCACTCCAATCACCGGAGTAAACCATTTACCCAAAGTTACATCTCCGTTCCACGAACGGCGGAAGCTCTTTAAAGGATTGCGGGAGAGACCTAATCCCCGCTCCTGATTGGAATAACTGGCCACATAATCCCCGCCTACGGTCACGAACCAATTGCTCCAGAAGTTATTGGTCGCTACGCTATACTTATCCATCGGGGCAATTTCACTGGTTGTTTCCTGCGCCATGGCTGAGGTTGCCCCCAGCAACATCAACCCCATTAAAATCTTTTTCATAATCTAGCTCTTAACTAATTCAAAATAAACCAAAGTTCTTTTTCTTCTTTTTCTGGTCACCATAACCATAGCCATAACCACCATAATAACCGTAATAGCCATAGCCGGCATGCTCTTTCTTCACGCCATTCAGCAGAGTGACCATCCGCTTCAGTTTCTTCTCCTGGTAGATGCGCTCCACATCCGGTAACTGTCTGCGATCCATCAGCCCGGCGCGGATGACAAACACCGTCAGATCGGCCAGACGATTCACAATGCTAGCATCAGCCACTACTGCCGAAGGCACACTGTCTATCAGAATATAATCATAACTGGCAACAAGTTCTTCCAATAACTGATCCAAACGGGCACTCATCAGCAGTTCGGCCGGATTCGGAGGCACCACTCCGCTGTAAATCACATCGAGCCCCGGACAGTCCTTCACCGGACAAATCAGTTCCTTTGCCGTCATCTGACGGTCTATCAGATACTGGGTGATTCCCGTAGCCTTCCGGCCTCCGAAAATCCGGCTCAACGAACCTTTACGGATATCCAGATCGACCAGCAAGACCCGCTTTCCGGCAAAGGCAAACATCTTGGCCAGATTGGAAATGACAAAGGTTTTTCCCGCATCCGGATTCATGGAGGTAAACATAATCTTCAGGGGACCCTGCTGCTCCCCTTTCATAAAGTCCAAGTTTGTACGCAAAATGCGGAATGCTTCCGTCACGGCATCCAGTCCGTCGGCACGCACTACCGTGTCGTGTGCCTTGCCTTTTTCCCAGCTGTGATAAGGAATATCCCCCAGGAAGGGCATAGTCAACTTGTTTTCCACATCCTTCCGGTTTCGCACCTTGGTATCCATAATCAACATTAAGAAGATTACAGCTGTAGGTAATGCCAAGCCCAAAATCAATGCTGATAGATAAACCATCTGCGTTTTGGGAGACACCGGCAGATTCGATCCCTTTGCCCGATCAACTACCCGCGCATTGCTTTCCGCAATATATTCTGCCAAGGCATTTTCCTCACGCTTCTGCAAAAGGTACACATAGAGCTGCTCCTTTACCTTCTGTTGCCGCTCGGCACTCAGCACCACTTTCTGATGGTTCGGAATATTGGCCGCCTTTCCGCTGCTCCGGACTTCCTGCTGCACGGTGCTGCGCAAACGCAACTGCAGAGCCTCAATATGATTGTCCATCGTGCGCAGAATGCTTTCCCGCAAAGAAAGCATTGCTTGCTGCAGATCCTGTACTACCGGGTTCTCCACGGCTGTAGTGCTCTCCATCTTGTCACATTGCAGACGCATTTTGTTGTATTCCGCTATCTGATTCACCAGATTGGTTTCCGAAACTCCGATATTTACCGGAATCAGAGACTTGTCATTCTTCGGTTGCAACAAAAACTCTTTCAGATAACGGGTCAGTTCCAGTTCTGTCTGCAGCTGTACAGCTTCATTCTGAAACTGGTCCGCCCGCTGCAGATACAGCCCGCTCTGTGTACCATCTATCAACTGATTGGCACTGCGATAAGAAGCTATCTGATTATCCACATTACCCAATTCCTTTTCCAGAATGGCGAGACGATCCACCACAAAGCGCTCTGTATTGCGCGCTACCGTATTCTTGTCATTGACAATATCCTCCTTATAGGCATCCACCAAAGTATTCAGAATATCCTCGGCACGCTGAGGTACCGGATCGGTAATATTCAACTGAATCATGCTGGACTCCTTGGAAGCCTTAGCCACGCCCAAACGGGCCACCAAAGCATTACCGGTATTGCGCACGGTGGATTTCAGGACTTCAATCTCCAACTCCCGATCGAACTTCTGATAAAAACCGGTAGGCACCACTACCAACTGACCGACTGCCGTCTGTACCGTATCATTCAGGACAAAAGTCTTTGTTTCGGTCAATTCCTGGGCCTGATATTTCAACTGAGACAGTTCGACTTTTCTTCCGGGCAATAACCGCAAGCGGAAACTGCAAGCCAGATCATCTCCCTGTACAAAATGTACGGTCACCGGACTGACACCATAAAGATCGGTGGGCCGCCAGAAACCTTTAACCTGATAGCATACATCCAGATCCAGACGACGCACCACCTGTTCGGCCAGATGCAGCGATTTGAAAATCAGGATTTCATTCTCTACATTTCCGCTGAGATTCATAAAACCGACTTCCTTAAAGATTTCGGCTTCCGAAGGGGTACGGGTTCCACTTTCCTTATCCTTAATCAACACTGTAGCCATCCGTTGATACATGGGTGCCGTGCGATGCAGATAAATATAAGCAAATAATAGGCAGCAAACTACAGCTCCTACATAATAATACCATTTTTTCAGCGCCACATGCAACAGATCCATTGGATTAAGCTCCAATCCAGAACCTGATACGTTTTGTTTATTCTGCTGTTCCATAAAAATACTATCTTAATAAGGTTACAATTAAAGTAGCCACCGACATAATCGAACTAAATACTGACACCCAAGTTCCCACCGAAGTGACCTGTGTGCTACGAGCCTGAATGGTCCGGGCATTATTCGGTTCTACATAGACCACATCATTCTGCTGCAAATAATAATAAGGAGACTGTAATAAGTCTGAGGAACGCAAATCCAGATAATGCACGGTGCGTTTTCCTTCTGCTTCACGGATAACGGCCACCCGATCACGCTTTGCCTGAATATTCAGGTCTCCCGCCTCAGCCAAAGCTTCCAAGACCGTAATTCGATCCGACTTCACATTGATTACCCGCGGATTTTTCACTTCTCCCAATACCGAAACCTTAAAATTCTGGAAAGTCACCGTTACAACCGGATCCTGCAACAGATTCTTTTGCTCCAGCTGTCCGGTAATCCAGGAAGCCAATTCCTTTCGGGTCATTCCTTCAACATGAATTCTCCCCAATTGAGGAAAATTAATATAGCCATCTACATCTACCTGATATCCTAATTGTGCACTAGAAGTACTACTTTTTATTTCCATGGTATAGGCTGTAGCCGGTAAATTAAAAGGAATCGCCATTTCCGAGTTTCGAGCTGAAACCGTAATTCCCAGCAAATCATCTTTACGGATCTTGATTTCATAACTCTGCTCTATATCCTCTTGCATTCCTTGCTGCAAATCCTGAAAATAAATAACTCTTTCCGGAGCAGCACAACTAACAATTAGCAGAGACCAGATTAATACCAGGGCATTCCATTTCATTCTTTTCATGAGAAAAATATTTTTTTAAGTTAATGCAACAATTCTATTAGATATTATACACTTATTTAAAGTGTACTTATATAATTAATTAAAAGTAAGCAAATATAAAAATATTATCTCAGTTATCACTGATTTATCTACTTTTTTTATGAAATAGTATGATAAAAAAGCAATATTGAAAAATATTCTCACAAACAAATACCAATAGAAGAATTACAGATTACTTACAAAATTATTCAAAATAACATCAAAGAGTCTTGATGCATTACCTTCACCAACAAATGAATTATGTGGTGAAAGCAACACATTATCAAATTCCCATAATTTTGAAGAAACTGGAAGCGGTTCTTCTTCAAAAACATCTAAAATAGCTGTGATTCTTTGTTTCTCTGATAAAAAACGAACTAGATCAGATTCATTGATAACAGAGCCCCTTGAAATGTTCATTAATAAACTACCCTCCTTCATTAATTCAAAACGGGCATAATTAAAAAGATGATAAGTTTCATCTGTCAAAGGCAAAGTTAGAACAATTATATCAAAATCAGGCAGGTACGCATCTAACTCTGATATAAGACATACGCAATCCAATCCATCAGCTTCAAAAGAATGCACATCAAAACCAAAAGTCTTACATCCAAATGCCTGAAATCTTTTTCCAACTTCCTGACCAATGTTACCAGCACCTACAATTGCCACTCTTTTTCCAAATAACTCTTTTAGGTGTCTATTCTTCTCCCATAAATGTTTTTTTTGTTTTTCTTTAAAAAAATCAGCATTTTTATAACATTCCAAAGCTCTAAATAAAACCCACTCGGCCATTGGTATAGAATAAACGCCCTTGGCATTAAAGATTTTTATACCTTGTTTTCTTATATAGTCTATTGGAACTCTATCAAAGCCTGCACTTGTCAACTGTATATATTTCAATCGTACAAACTTTTTAATATCATGATATAAAAATAATCCATTACAAACAACTGCATCTATCTCTTCCGGTTGTATAGGCAACTCCTCGCTCTCATTTTGAATATAATAAATCTGAAAGCCAAGATTACTTAACTTTTCAATTTGCTCTTCAGTATAATTAAAAGCGCCTGTCAATAACAAATTCATACTACTTTTCCTTTAAATAAGTCTGAACAGCTTTTTTCACAAATAGCTGATTATCATCAAAGTATAGTTTATGCATTTCAGCCTCTTTTTCTAAATTGCGAATCTCAGCCATCCCTATCTTAAAAATTCTTTCAATGTTATTTAAATCCCGTTCCAAATCAGTATTACAAAAGCTACGAGACAAGATTGCCATAGAAGACCCTAATCTATAATGTTCTTTTATAACAGCCTCTGCAGGCAAAATTCCTGCCCCTAATTTAGCAATACCTCCAAATCCAAATGGAATTCCCTTAGACTTAATTTTATTACTCAGTCTTTCAACAGTTCCATCAGCTAATAGTTCAAACATAAAATTCATTTTATAAGCAAGATGCAAGTCATTTAGCCCAATATGAATTTCATCTATGCCATTAAGCTCCAGTATCGCATCTAGCTTCTCCACAGCTTCCGCTGTTTCTAACAATAAGCAAACCTTAGCTCGTCCATTTACATAATCAATAAATTTCGCAACCTCATTTACAGTTTTAAAATATGGCAACATTACAACATCTGCTCCATTATTAATAATGGTATCTATCTCATGTGCAGAGTCTTTATAAATAGGATTAGAACGAACTAATAACTCAGCTCTCTTTATTACTTTTCGAACTTGAACTATATCTTCTAACGAATGCTGAGATTGAACAGTATTCATTCCCCCTTGCCGTTCCTGCTTTCCAATTTTTTCAAGATCAATAAAAACTCTATCAACTCCAGCATCCTCCACAATTGTAGCAATTTCAGGACGGTTTGTTATATACATTAATTTCAACATATCATTTAATTCGTTTTTTCTATATTATTATTATTGGCATTAACTAACACTTTAAATATTGTCATAAAAAAGATTTTCAGATCAAAACCAAAAGACATTTTTTCTACATATTCAATATTTAATTCTATTCGTTGTGGCCAAGGAACCTCCTTGCGTCCATTCACTTGCGCCCAACCTGTTACACCAGGACGGACATCAAACATCCTTTTTTGATGCTCTGTATATTGATCAAACGGCCACGGATGATAAGTTAAAGCAGGTCTAGGACCTATCAAAGCCATATCGCCCTTAATTATATTAAATAACTGAGGCAATTCATCTATACTTGTAGCTCGTATAAATCTACCAACTTTAGTTATACGACTATCTCCTTTAAAAGAATAGACTCCCGTTCCTTGCTTCTCAGCACCTTGAACCATAGAACGAAACTTATAGATTTTAAAGACCTTTCCTTTGTATCCTAACCTCTCTTGTTTAAAAATAATTGGTCCCCTACTTTCTAACTTAATCAAAATAGCAATAACAATAAAAATAGGACTAAATAAAAACAATAAAACTATTGCAATTATCACATCCAAAAAATGTTTAATGTACTTATACATAAGTATTCAAAATTTACGCCAAACCATTTTATTTACCACTCCGGTGTAGCTCTGAATCAACTTCACCACCTTAGTAGAAACATTCTCATCCACATAATTCGGTACCGGAATACCGTCATCGTGGTTATTATTCATTTCTACGGCTACATCTACAGCCTGCAACAGAGAATGCTCGTCAATACCAGCCAGCACAAAGCAACCCTTATCCAAAGCTTCCGGACGCTCGGTACTGGTACGAATACAAACAGCTGGGAACGGATGTCCCACACTGGTAAAGAAGGAACTTTCCTCAGGCAATGTCCCGGAATCAGAAACAACTGCATAGGCATTCATCTGCAAGCAGTTATAGTCATGGAATCCCAGAGGCTCCTGACGAATAACACGCTTATCCAGTTCAAAGCCACTTGCTTCCAGACGCTTACGGCTTCTCGGATGGCAGCTGTAGAGAATCGGCATATCATACTTCTCAGCCATCTTGTTAATGGCTGTGAATAAGGAAATAAAGTTCTTTTCAGTATCAATATTCTCTTCACGGTGTGCACTCAACAGAATATATTTTCCTTTTTCCAGTCCCAGACGGGTATGCACATCACTAGCCTCAATCTCTTCCAGATTGTTGTGCAGCACTTCCGCCATCGGAGAACCGCTGACATAAGTGCGCTGGGGAGCGACATTGCTTGCATTCAGATAACGGCGGGCATGCTCGCTATAGCAGATATTCACGTCACTGATAATGTCGACAATACGACGGTTGGTTTCTTCCGGCAGACACTCGTCAAAGCAACGGTTTCCGGCTTCCATGTGGAAAATAGGAATATGCAAACGTTTGGCACCGATTACACTCAGACAGGAGTTTGTATCTCCCAATACCAGAACAGCATCGGGCTTGATCTCGACCATCAACTTATAGCTCTTGTCGATGATATTTCCCATGGTGGCTCCCAGATCATCGCCCACTGCATCCAGATAAACTTCCGGATCAGCCAGTTTCAAATCCTTAAAGAACACCCCGTTCAGGTTATAATCATAATTCTGACCGGTATGTGCCAGAATACAATCAAAATATTTTCTACACTTGTTGATGACAGCTGCCAAACGGATAATCTCCGGGCGTGTACCTACAATAATCAACAGTTTCAGTTTTCCATTATTTTTAAATGATGCCATAATTCTATTATTTTACAGGTTCGAAAAATGTATCCGGATGAGTGGGATCAAATATCTCATTGGCCCACATCACCGTGACGAGATTTTCCGTTTCACTCAAATTGATAATATTGTGAGTATAGCCAGGCAGCATGTGTACCGCCTCAATCTTTTCTCCGCTAACCTCGAATTCAATCACTTCGTCCGTTCCCAACTTGCGCTGCTGAATCAGTCCGTGTCCGCTGACCACAATAAAGAACTCCCATTTGGTATTGTGCCAGTGCTGTCCCTTGGTTACTCCCGGCTTGGAAATGTTAATGCTGACCTGACCGCATTTCTCAGAACGAAGCATTTCCGTAAAGCTGCCGCGGTCGTCCACATTCATCTTTAGAGGAAAAGACACCTTTTCCTTAGGCAGATAAGACAGATAGGTGGAATAAAGCTTCTTGGCAAAAGAATTGGCCGGAATCTCCGGAATTATCAGATTCTGGGGCTGCTCGGCAAACTGATGCAAAAGGTCTACAATCTCTCCCAAAGTGACATGATGCGTTACCGGAACGGCACAATAACGGCCTTCCTCTTTCAATACGGTCTCTACGCCGTCAAACTCGCAATGATGCTCCTTTCCGCTTAATGCAGCAATCATTTCCTCTACCAGATCATCAATATAAAGCATTTCCAACTGCACAGAAGGATCATTGACCTGAATAGGAAGATCATGAGCAATATTATGGCAGAAAGTAGCCACTACACTGTTATAATTGGGGCGACACCATTTTCCAAAAAGATTCGGGAAACGGTAAACCAGCACTTTGGCACCGGTTTCCTGAGCATAATCAAAAAAGAGTTCCTCGCCGGCCAATTTGGACTTGCCATAATCAGAAGTGCCGTAACGTCCAATCAACGTAGCCTGAATAGAGCTGGAAAGCATCACCGGACAAGTATTTCCATGTTTCTTTAGGGTATCTAGCAAAGTGGATGCAAAACCGAAATTGCCCTGCATAAACTCTGACTGGTCTTTCGGACGGTTTACGCCTGCCAGATTGAATACGAAATCTGCCTGGGCACAAAAGCCATCCAGCAATGCCGGATCAGTATCCAGGTCATATTCCATGACCTGTGACACTGTAACCGGATAATTACGGGCTTTTCCGTCCTTGATATTATTGAGCTGGGCACACAGGTTCTTACCAACAAATCCGTGTGCACCTGTAACCAAAATCTTCATTATTCTTCAATTTTATTATCCAATATATCTTCAGCAGAAATTGGCATATACGGGCCATCTTTTGCCTCAAATATGATAGTTCCTGACTTTAAGCACTCCAATGAATGCCATTGTCCTTTTTCAATTTGCATTATAGTACATGTACCGCCTGCTTCCATTTCAACGACCTTATCTAAAGCACCAGACTCATCATACAAAAACTCTCTTAATTTACCACGTATTATAATTAAGGTCTCAGAAGAATGCTGATGTCTATGTATCGGTATTACTGTTCCTGGTTCTATGGCATTTAACATCCTTTGAGATAAATCTTCTGTACTATTACGTAAATCAAAACTAGCTCTTAAACGGGAATTCTTTCTTGCTTCATCCGATAAGTGGTTCAATAACTCTTGATCTATTATCATAAAACTTATTCACTTCTAATTTCCTTACCTTTAGCTTTCTCAATCAAGCCCAAATCTTCCTGAATAAAGCGCAGACGCATCAACTGCTGCTTCATCCCCTCAACATCCAAACGATCGGTATTGTGGCTGTGATAATCCTCGATCTTAGAAATCTCTTCGCTTCCTTCTTTGAAATATTTATCGTAATTCAAATCACGATTATCACATGGAATACGATAATAATTACCCATATCAATAGCCTTAGCCATTTCTTCACGAGTCACCAAAGTTTCGTACAACTTCTCTCCGTGACGGGTACCAATCACCTTAACTTCTGTCTCGCCATATTTCGGATCAATCTTGGCATAGATTTCCTTCAAAGCCTTGGCCAGAACATCCAGAGTGGCTGCCGGTGCTTTTTGAACAAACAAATCACCATTATGACCATGTTCAAAAGCGTAGATTACCAAATCTACCGCATCATCCAAAGTCATCATAAAACGGGTCATGTTCGGATCGGTAATGGTAATCGGCTTACCTTCCATCATCTGATCGACCCACAAAGGAATTACAGAACCACGGCTGGCCATCACATTACCATAACGGGTGCAGCAGATGGTAGTGGCAGCTCCTTCACCCAGTTCACGTCCTTTGGCGATAGCTACTTTCTCCATCAAAGCCTTGGAGATACCCATTGCATTAATTGGATAAGCAGCCTTATCGGTAGACAAGACCACCACATTCTTTACTCCATGCTCAATGGCAGAAAGCAACACATTCTCTGTTCCCAACACATTGGTACGAGTAGCCTCCATCGGAAAGAATTCACAACTGGGAACCTGTTTCAGAGCAGCAGCAGCAAATACATAATCCACACCACGCATGGCTACATCTACCGAGGTTTTGTTACGTACATTTCCGATGTAAAATTTAACCTTAGGGTTCTGCAACCGATGGCGCATATCATCCTGCTTTTTCTCATCACGACTAAAGATACGGATTTCCTTAATATCAGAATCCAAGAATCTTCTCAAAACGGCATTTCCAAATGAACCGGTGCCTCCAGTAATCAAGAGGACTTTGTCTTTAAAGATTGACATAATATTATTTTTTTATAATTTTAACAAATAAATTCAAAAACATATTTTTCTCATTACTGTTTAAATAGAAAAACCAAATCACCCCTATATATAACAATAATATTATACAAGCATGTAAAAATAATGATATCCAATTGAAATAGTCCATACTAAAATTTAATAAAACTAAAATTGGAATAATAAAAACAATAGGCTTCAAAAAGGGGATATAAACCCTTACATAAAAATGAAACATATCTAAATTCATTTTCTTATAAAAAATATAATTAAGACCCAATGTTCGTGCTAAATATGCTATACATATTGAAATACACATGCCTAAGACTCCATATTGCATTGATAACGGAAAAGCTAAAATTAAATTTAATAATGCCATACCTACGAAAACATAAGCTTGGTACTTGACTTTATTTGTTACAACCATTTCCGTCACTGCAATTTCTTGAGGCAGATGGAGAAAAGAAGGAATAATCAATAGTATGGTACACAAATATACACTTGCATAATCCCTTCCCACCCATAATAAAATAAAGGATTCTCCTAAAGCAATAAAACCAATAAGTAATAAACCAATAATTAAGACTTGTATTCTACCAACTTTAACCATTAATGCAGAAATTTCATCTCTTTTCTTTTCGCTAACCAACCTAGAAACCTTAGGTAAAAAAAGACCATTTAATGCATTTGCAAACATAAAAATAAAACCTTCAAGTGATATAGCAACACCCATAACAGCTATATCTTTCGAATTAGATACAATACCTAAAATTGTCGGTGCAAAATTAAAAATACATCTTTGAGCTAAAGCTATAATGGTCACCCACAATGAAAAATTAAAAATCTTTTTAAACTCTGCACGTTCCCAAAATTTCCAAACAATTTTAATGTCTGTATTTCTTTTTACAAAGAAAAGTTTCAATAGAATAGTAATAATGCCTACTACTACATTTACCAATACCAGCGCATATAGACCATAACCAGAAATTAAACATACAGTCATTGTAATAACACGCAAAATTTTATCAAATAACTCACAAAATTTCAACTGAATAAATTTCTCATATGCCGACAAAATCCCGGTTAATGGAATAAAAGGAAAAGAAAAAACACAAAAACAAGAAGCTAATATATATATAATTTTAAATTTCTCAATTTCCTCAGGAGAAAGTCCCTTATATAGATCTGGAATAAAAAAGTATAAAGATGATAATATTAAAATAATAATAATATCTATTGAAAGATATAATTTATAAATTATTCCCAAGAAACAGTTTATGCTGTTATATAAGCCCTTTGACAAATAATTTGCAATAAAAGTTGTAACAGCCCTTCCTAGCCCAAGATCAAAAACAAAGATACTGATGACAGACATAGCCAAAGTATATAAACCAAAATCTGCTTTTCCTATGCTTTTGATCATCCAAGGAGTATAAAGAAGTCCTATAATTATATTAATAAAAAGAGACAAATATGATATTACTGCTCCTAACTTTATTTGTCGTGTAGAGTTCATCATAGCCTTATTTGATTATTTTACTCAATATTTCACACCACTGTTTTTGAATTCCATCCTGTGAATACATTACATACATTGGAGAGAACAAATACTTTTTATGTCCTTCATGAATTGATTCTAGGATTAATTTTTCCAATAATAATGGTAACTGTTCAAAAGAATCAACATAATTAACAGGAGCTTCCATTTGCTCTAATTCATAATATTTTAACCAATTTCCTATAATGATACGAGTTCCAGCATATACATGTTCTTTCAAAGAATTAGAAAAAGCATCGGTATCTCTCATATGCAAATAAATATCAGTAGAAATTGTCAACTTTGCATTTTTCTCAAAAGAAAAATATTCTTCAAGAATTTTATATTCACATCCTACTCGTTGAGCTTTTTCCTCGACCTTTTTTATATAGGTCTTATTGTATCTACCATATTGCATTGGTACAATAACGTAAATATTCCTTTTGATCTCAGCAGACAACTTTGATATCATATCTAATATAATATCTTGATGTTGATCTGCATACGCACTATACCCACAAGTAATTATCACCTTATCAAGAGGCAAGTCTAATTCTTTTCTACAATCTCTGATCGTTTTGGCTTGACTAATATTATGAATCCAGTCTAATCCTTCTGTTGCCATTCGGCAAATTTGTAATTTATTATCGAATACATTACCATATAACTCTTTAAATTCATTATAAGTTTTAAGGGTTGTAACTGTTATAACATCAGCAAAAGAAAACGCTATTTTTCTAATTTTAACAACTAGCGAATTCAGGTTTTCAATATCGCCTCCCCAATACGATGCAATAAAGTGATTAAAATTTTTACGTTTGAGCAAATAAAAAAAGATACTTGTTTTGTAAACTGATTGAATATGACAAATATCTATTTTCCCTACTTCATCTAATAATTTATACTTAAGATAAAAATTCAACAATCTATCCTTAATACTCTTATTTCTAAGGCTCGGTATTTTTTTTTGAGCTAATGAATGTAATATAACATTATTTACTTTATAAAAATTTTGATATTCTTGTCTTACACACTCAGTAGACAAGGTCATTAAATGAATCTCAAAATCAAATTTCAAAAGAACATTCTTTACATAATTATATATATGCATTGAATTTGCATCTCCAATCACTAAATATTTCATCGCTTTATATATTTACACATTAAAATTCTAAACAAATGCTCTATTTTTCTTATGATTTTTCTATAAAAAGATGGTTCTATATGTTTTATTATTTTATAGAAGTAATGATAATCCTCAATAACATATGGAGGATGTTTTAAAGGAAAAGACAATTCACATGCTTTTGTAGTAAACATTTGCTGAATCTCTTTCGGTAACTCATTCAAATCATTAGGCGCGTGAGTTGCATTTATAGATGTACCTACATTCTCTATTAAATTTACAGCAGGATAAATTACTAACCCAGAAGACAATAAGGTTCTGAAACCAACAATATGTTCCCAGTAAGGAATACCTTCCTTTGATCTTTTTTGAGCAATTTGTAGACTTTTATCAAACCGTTTGTGCCCAAATCTATATCTTGCAAGATCTAAATAATATTCATCCTTAAGAAAATCATATTCTGTCTCCCAAGTATCAGCAACACGCTTCCATGTAGCCCATCCCCAAGAAGAACCAGAACGAGAAAAGAAATAACTATAACGTTTACAATCTATTCCCCCATATAACGTTTGGCCACAAATTCTATCTATACGCGTATCATTTTCATATCGGTCTAGAAGTTCTTTACAAAAGGAAAAAAAGGAAACAGAAGGAACTATATCATCCTCTAATATTATACACTTATCAACAATACTAAAAGCCCACTTATGAGACAAATGAGTAGAGGGATCACAACCCATATTTTCAGAATGAAAATTCTTATAGATTTGACAATCCCAATCAATCATTTTCAATAAGTCCCTACACTTCTCAATATTTATAATATCATCAGGCCTACCGTTTCGTGGACCATCCTGCCAAAATAATAAAATCTTAGGCTTAACTTCACAAACACGTTCTAAAACTTTTTTAAACTGTTCCGGTCGTGCAAAAAATATACACAATACAGCTACATCCAAATTCCACGGCTTCATAATTATTGTATTTTTTCTTTATTAAACACATTTATAAAAAGAGGTACTATAAAAAAGCAAGCTATCGGTAACTCAAAAGCATATCCTATAGGATTAAAAAAAGACAACAAAAACAAATAAACAAAAGAATTCCCTACAAGATTTAATGCGTAAGGAATTTTTGCATAATAATATTTTATGATTTTATAAGATCTGCAATACAAAAACAACCACAAAAGCAAACCAACAAGACCTGTTTGAACTAAAATAGTAGTTATTAATGAATGTGCATTCAAGTTCTCATAATTTCCTCCAAATATTGGACTAGAAACCCAATTATTTAAAGCAGAAAACATTAAAAGAGGTCTTCCACCTAAGTCATTCACATCTCCTGAAGCAATAGATGTTGATATTTGTTCGAATTTCATTGATAACAAAGAATCTTGAAAAACATCCTGCAACAAGACTAGTAAAGAAAATCCAAAAAACAATAAAAATAAAATACCTACTATAAATAAAAGTTTAGTATAAATTGTCTTTAGATTTCCATATATTAAGCCTAGAATACCTAATGAAGTTAATAATAAAAGTGTCGCATACTGGGTGAGAATTATATAATGGTAAAAAAGAACAACAAAGAAAAGACATAGAATTTTCTCTAAAAATTTATGAGAAACTAAAAATTTCCAAAAAACACATAAAGTACAGAGACCTATCATATAGGAAAACTCAAATCCCCCAACATTTTGCATTCTATATTGATTTAAAAATGAATCACTAGTCGCAGTACTTTCTGCTAATAAGCGCGAAATCATTGGATTTTCATGTAAGGCTTTCAAAGTAATGAATAAAATATACAAGATACAGAAACCTATTATAAAAAATGACATTTTTTGTTTGCTCTTATCTAGAACCTGCATAAACATAATACCCCAAAAAACGGGTATAAAAGTTCTTAAGACTCTAATGGCTTCGTTTAATGAATCTACTAACGTAAAAGAACAAAATAAATAATATGCTATTAAAAAATACAAAGAAATTGACAGTAATTGAAAAGAGAAATTTCTTATAAAAAGATCTCGGTGAATAAAAACCGGCAACAAAGATAACAGCATACAACCTCCCATTACAACATAAGGTACCATCATTTTCACACTGGGAAGTGTATATAAAACAGTCGTCAGTGTCACTAATAAAAACCATCCCCAAGAAACTAAAAAATTATTCTGATTCTCCATATTTTTTTATCATTTTTTTATAAAGCGCTATATATTCACTAAGCATACGCTCTCTAGAATAAACTTTTTTGGCTTTAGAAGAAATTTCATTTTTGCAAACTTTTCCATTTAAAAAATTCAATATTACGTGCAATAAACTATCAAGATCCCCATAATCAACAAACGAAGAGTAATCAGACAAAGAAATAAGTTCAGGTGCTCCTGCTTTAAACCCAACAACAGGAGTGCCACAACACAAACTTTCTGCGCATATCATTGAAAAAGTTTCCCTTTTACTTGTAATTACAGTTATATCAGCTATAGAATATAACTCTGCAAGCCTATTTTGATCAAAAACAGAACCTAAGAGACATATATTAGAGGGAAGTTCACATGTTTTATAAACGCCTGCTACAATAACAAATTGAACATCAATATGTTGAGATAAGAATAATTTTGCTAATTCTAAAATATACCTTCCTCCTTTTATATTATCTGTCAAAGGATCAAAATTCGCAGTAACATGTAAAATAACAGGAACTCCGTCTTTTATTCCTTTGGGAAGAATGGATTTGCTTGATTTACTTCTAGGGTAAAAAATATCTGTATCAATACCATTGAGTATTGTACTATGCTTTATACGACTTAATATATCTGATTTTTCAGCTCTAAACTGTAACCACGGAGATACTGAAACAACTTCTATCTCTTTAAAATTATCAAAAGCACTATTCATCAAGTGCCAGGACTTTGCTGTATTATCTAAAAAATAAGAATTTGTTTTTGTTTTATAATCAAGACATCTCTTACATCCTTTGATCCATTGATTACAATCAAATGCATGAGAGCAATTAGCTGTATACATAAATTCGGCATGCAAAGTTAGAACCGTTGGAATCTTCTTATTTTTTAACCATCTGATTAATTCGTATATATTTACAAAATTTCCATTTATACAATGTAAATGCACTATATCGGGTTTCTTTTTTGTAATTATTCTTTTTAATAAAAAAGTAGAAAAGAAGCAACCACCATACATTAAACCAGAAATATTAGAGCATAATTTATTAACTTTTGAATAAAGTTCAGTACTAATTTTATAAACATGTGGCTCTTTTGAGTGTTTCCCTCTTCCATAAGCAACAAAAGAATCACATCCCAATCTCTTCAACCCTTGATGTATGTCGAAAACAATTTTTCCCGTACTACCAACATTATAGACACAATTTACTTGAAGTATTTTCATAATTAAACAAATCTAAATATGCATTATATAAAAGAGAGCTTTGAATATTACTATCATGACAAAGTCTTGCTGTTTCTAATGCCTTCATTATGGTTTCTTCTCTTTTCCGTTCCGAAAATAAATACTCCATTAAAACTTCTTCTAAAATTTTACTTGAAGTTGCAACTGCTGCACACTTATATTTTATCAAGTGTTGCATTGAAGCAACTTCTACTGGAGCATAAGCAAAAAGACAAACACCACTAGCTAAACTATCTGCGATTTTTGTCGAAACAGAGAATTTTGTTCTTTCAACACTAATTGCATCGAAAGCTTCAACATGAAGAAGCATTAAAGATTGTTTCATAATGGAATAAACATCTGAACCGCCTACAAAACCTTTAAAGCGAATAGAACTTACATTTTTAAAGCTATCTAAAATAAAAGAATCAGTGCATGAAGAATAAATCAATAGCTCAAAATTAGCCTTATGAGTTTCATTTATATGATCTAAAGCTTTACCTATCTCAATTAATGAGAGATAACGATTTAAATGCAAACTTCCTAAGTACACAATGCTTTTACTATTATTTTTTATTGGAACTGTACTTCTTTTAATATTTGCTGCTGTTGATAAGGTTAATGTTTTACACGCAAATTCATCAGAATAAGCTTTTGCTAAAGAATCACATATAGTAAATACTATCTTGGATTTTTCTAATAGTTTTCTAATATTATTCTTTAATTCTCTCTTATAGTATCGTGCCCAAAGTCCCTTACTTTCTGTAGAACTAAAATAAAAATCATCACAGATATAAGAACAAATAGGGCAATTAAGAAAATCTCCTATTTCTAATGCTAATTTATAGAAAAAAGGAGAAGCTCCTGGAGCAACAAAAAGCGCACTGATATTTTGTTCTTTTAACCAGCTTTTCAAATGTGAAGTATTCCAATGAGAACAAGTCCAAATAAAATTTCTAATGAGGATTTTTATAATTCTATGCTTACTTTTACTATAAAAAACTTTCTGATTTAAATTTTCATATAACGTATTATTTTCTTTAATTTCACTTAAATCTATCACACGACCAGCTTTATAAAAAGGGAAGATTCCCTTAAAAGCTTCCATATCAGTAATACGAAAATAACTACTACACTTTAGTACATTAGGTAGTGTTGGATAAATATACAACTGTACTATCTCTGAACACTTAAATTTTTCAAATAAGCCCAAAAACGTTTTTCCCATACTATTATAATCAGTAATAGGATTATGGCTTAAAATTAAAACTTTCATTTTTCCGAATTTAACCAGTTTACACAATCAAAGTATTTTTCAAAAATTCTAGTCCCCCATGGAGTACAGTATCTCAAAGAATCACCAATGGCAGATTTACCTTTAAACTCAGGAAGATAAACCAACCATTTATATTTCTTATTTTCTTTTGCTGAGAAACACACTTTTGGATATGGTAAACTATCAAAAATACACATATCCTCTTCTGTTTTAATAAAATTATCAGTCGATATTACAAAAATATGCTTTCCCGTAACTCTTTTAACACGTTTGCTCCAATCATGTATTAAATGCTCTTGATTTCTATAATGAACTCCTATAATTTCAATATCTCCACACATACAGCATGGATAACCTTCTTTTGTAATTCTGCCTGGTTCTAAAGGATAGTTTAAGTAAACGGACAAATTTGATATAAACTTTAAAAACTCTGGTATAATAAGATTTATTGTTGGAGTTCTAAATTGTTCACCTACATCATGATACAAAATTCCACCTATACAGTTAGAAGAAATAATTTCAAAATCATGATTCTGCAACCTAGACTTCATATAAAGTCTATATGGATATCTCCAGATTTCTTTTATCCTCTCTTTATACTTACGCATTTTTTAAAAGTTTTTCTATAATTGGAATTATTCGAGGATAGTTAACTTGCCGATCAAACTTTTCAGAGAACATTCTTGAAGCATTTTTTCCCATTAGTTCTTTTTTCTTATGATCAAAATATAATTCTCTTATAGCATCAGACATTGCATCTATATCTCCATTTTCAACATTTACTCCCGCATTATATCTTTCCAATAAATTTCTATACTCTTTACTGGTCTGAGTATTTATTACCGGAATTTTTGCAGCAGCATAATCTGAAACTTTATTGATTATCGAAGAAACGGACTGTTTTACAATTGGATTAACAGCCACATCACAAGCCATTAAAGTTTTCATCATTAATCCGTACTCCAACAACCCCATAAAATCACACCTCACATTTTTACTCTTTGCATAGTTTTCAAATTCAGTCTTTAATACGCCATCTCCCATTACCTTAAATACAATGTTTTCAATACCTTGCTTTTTAAGTATAGCCAAAGCATCAATCACACTCTTAATATCATAACTGTGTCCCAAAGCACCTACATATCCTATCCAAAACTCATTAAAATCTTTATGGACTTCTATATTTTGTATCTTCTTCCTTACTAACTCGCTATCAGTACCGATATAAATACTCTCACCTCGATTATTTCCTGTAACCATTGCTCTACGTACATAAGTATCTGAGACAGCTAATATATAATCAGCCCTTCTATAAATACGATTAGCCTGCTTTAACATTGGAAAGAATAAGATATCAGATAAGATAGGTACATTAAAAGCCATTTTAAATGCTTCCGGCCATAAATCCTGAATATCAACAATAACGGGAATCGACTTCTCTTTTGCATATCTAGTTACACAATCAGCAACTGTCAAAGAAGGGACAGATACTAAAATCAAATCAACATCTGTCAATTTCTGGATATAATTCAAAACATTTTTACCAAATTGCTGATAGCTAAGAATTCTTTCAACACCTATATTTTTTGAATATCCCTTTTCATATATTAAGGTCATCTTATATGGTAATCGAGAAAAATTTAAACGTGAAATATCTCTTTGCGCTTTCTGCAAATGACAAAAAGTAGATGTTATAACCTCTAAATTATATTTTGCTGATAATAAATCAGCAAAACTTCGATATCTACTGCTGCTTTTTTCCTCTTCAAAATGCCAATAGTTAGCAATAAGCAATAAATTTTTCTTTTTCATAAATAAAATAAATTACTTATCCAACTTCTCAAAATCTGAATTTTTACTCTTAAATTCCGGCACAATCTGCTTCATGCATTTCACGGTTTCCATACGATCCACAGTCTGGGCGATTTCCTTCAAATGATCAATAGCAGCCACTACCTCAGCACGATCGTACTCGCGGACATGGGCGCGGAAAATCTTCTCATTCGGTGTTGGCAAGGTATTTTCCTTAGTGGCCAACAGCTCTTCATAAAGTTTCTCACCCGGACGCAAACCGGTATACTCAATCTTGATATCCTGATCGGGAACCAAACCGGCCAGCTCAATCATGCGGCGAGCCAAATCGGCAATCTTCACCGGTTTACCCATATCGAACACAAAGATCTCATTACCCTCGCCCATCACTCCGGCCTCCAATACCAGGCGCACGGCCTCGGGAATGGTCATAAAGTAACGGATAATATCGGGATGGGTCACGGTAAGCGGACCACCCTTCATCAGCTGCTCACGGAAACGGGGGATAACCGAACCGTTGCTGCCCAATACATTACCAAAACGGGTGGTGATGAACTTGGTGTGTCCCTGAATCTCTCCCTTGGCAATGCTCATACTCAGAGTCTGCACATAAATCTCGGCCAGACGCTTGGAAGCTCCCATTACATTGGTAGGGTTCACGGCCTTATCGGTAGAAATCATCACAAAACGCTCCACTCCGTATTCCACAGCCAGATCGGCCAGATTGCGGGTACCCACCACATTGGCCAGAACAGCCTCACAAGGGTTTTCCTCCATCAAAGGCACATGCTTGTAGGCGGCAGCATGGAACACCACCTGAGGCTTATAAGTACGCATCAGCCAGGTGACACGAGGCACCACGCGGATATCACCCACAACAGGAGTAAATGTCACATCGGGGAAAGTATCTTCCAACTCCAGACGGATATTGTGCATCGGGGTCTCCGCCATATCAAAAAGAACGAGTTCCTTCAGACCGAAAGTACAAAGCTGACGGCAAATCTCACTACCGATGGAACCGGCAGCTCCGGTAACCAGAACGGTTTTGCCCTGAAGCTCTCTCTTGATGTTTTCCATATTGATCTTAATCTCTTCACGGCCCAGAAGATCTTCAATACGCACCTCAGTGAGACGGGCCGGACGCACCTGGCCGTTGCGAACCTCCTCGGTTTCGCCCAGAAGCATCTGAGTCTTGTATTTTTCGCCATAACGCACCAGACGGTCGCTCTCTTCCTTGACCTGACCGCGGCTTTGGAACAGAACGGCATTGGCATGAACATGCAACAAAAGCTTACGGAAATCCTCTTCGTTCTCAATGGAATAAAGCTTTATGCCGCCAATACGCTGAGTGTCGCGCTTGCCGAAACGCAGATAGCCTACAATCACATTGTCGGGAGACAAAGAAGAGAAGGAAGGCATTGTGGTCTGGTCTTTCTCCGGATCGAGATAAACCAGCAAACGGCGACGCTGATCGAGTGCCAGCGTCTGAAAAGAACGCTGATAAATGGCCACACAGCAGACACGGGCCAGAATCAGCAGCACAAAAGTGAGCAGAAAATCAAGCAGTATGCTCAATGCCCACAAGGTGGAATCAAAATTATCAACTATAAGATAGTAGGAAACCAGTCCCACACCCAGATCAGAAAGAAGGCAGGCCCAGAAAATACGTGAGGACTCTACCAGCGAGGAGTGACGAATGATGTTCTTATAAGTACGGAAAATCCAAAAGAACAGACTCGAAAATACTAACGTAGACAGAATGAGACAGCCGAAAGGCTTGCTGGAATTGCTTTCCGGAAAAAGGTTGGCAATCAACAGATAAGTCAAAACGGTGGCTCCAACAGACAAAGCGACATCAGCGATAAAGATGAGTCGCTGGCTCACAAAGCGTGAGCGCATAATGAATTGCATTAATGTAGTCTTCATGTTTATATATAATTAACCCGTTGGCGGAATTAATTTAGCGCATACTTAACCCT
>NZ_QUEM01000026.1 GCF_003477995.1 Bacteroides sp. OF04-15BH | reverse complement strand
AGGTTAAGCAATTCGCTTCTTCTAAGTCCGGCAGAGTAAACCAACGAAATCATGCAGTGATGCTTGATGTTGGAAATTTGTGCAAGGATGCGCTTAATTTCATTCTTGCTCAACACTTCGGGCAGGCTCTTGTACTCTTTGGCACGGGTGATACCGCCGTAGTATTGTCGCTTGCCGCCTTTCACCTGCTCATAATAGAACTTGATAGCATTGATGCGCATATTCTGTTGCGACACCGAGATTTTCTTCTCGTTCACAAGATAGAGTATGTACTTGTTGATGTCCGGCACTTTCAGGCGGTCGATGTTCCGTCCCTTGTGATATTCCATGAAGTCGCTGAAATAGGCACGGTATGTTTTGACGGTCGAGGGGCTGTAACGCTTCTGTTCCAGCAGTTCGAGGTAGCCTTTCGGCAGTGTGTATTCCCTTTTAGGTTTGGGATGCCGCACGTAAACCCGGCTGTAATCAATATAGGCATGGGGTGAATAGCGGTCGTAGAAATCCGGCAGGCTGAAAGCGGCTGACGCTATGTATGCAGAGCCGTTGCCAGTCATTTCCATGCCTGTGTCTTGGGCGAGCAGTTGGGCGACAGCCTGACTGCTCGCATATTCTATCCGTATGTAGTCTGCACCGTCCCTTGTTTCTTTGTGCAGCACGATGCTTCCTCTTTGTTTCTGAACCTTATCCATGTCGCTGAATTTTGCTTCATGCTCCAAAGATAAAACAAAAACGCCATATTTTGAACATACGTTCAAAAATAATAGAGGTTAAAAAAACAAAACTGTATCAGGCTTTAAGCAGCGAATAGATATAGCGAAAGTTTTCTGCCAGTTCGTCCACGTTCAGACCGTTCAGAAATGCTTGTTCGTATGACAGTCCTAAAAACATTTGCCGGAACATGGTAGCCGTTTTCTTCACGTCCGTGTCGTTTCTGATTTCCCCGCTGTTTTTTGCTTTTTGTATGACTTTCTCCCATAGGTCATAGTCTTGTCGGTAGATTTTCTCAATTTTCTGCCTGATGCCCGGATAGTACATACGCACTTGTGACAGGAAATGAAAGTAGTAGAAGTTAGGGCTACAATCATGCGGGCTGCTATTATCGTCAATCAGTTCAACAATCCTTTTCATGGAAGCGGCTACCCCCGCCACGTATTGCCCGATGAACTTCTCCAACGTATCGGCAGGAGCGGCAAACTTGTTTCCCGGTTCGTGCATTTTTAGCACGTATTTGTCTGCCACAGCCATGAATAAATCCAGCTTGTGCGGAAAATAATAAACGATGCCCGTTTTTGTCACTCCGCAGGCTTTGGCAAGCGTGATGATGCTTGCTTTCTCGTAGTTCATCCTGACAAATACTCCGAACGCTTTATCTATTACTTCTTCACGGTTAGTTATTATCATACACGTTTGTTTTTAATCGGTTACGAAGATACGGATTTTGTTTTAACCATTTGTACCCCAGTGCTTTTTTTTAGTGCAAGGTGCAAGTATATATTTATATATATAGCTTGCACCTTGCACTAACCCAAAAATATTTATTATCAGATATTTGCGAGTTTCAAAAGAAAGCCGTATCTTTGAACCCGAAAGTTAGGCAGACAAACAGCGGTCAAAGTTGGACAGGCTTAACGGTTGAAAATCGTTACTGTTTCGTTACCTATTTGAAATTTTGAAAGCAAAGTAGCTGAAATATAAGCGGTTAGAGTTATAGGTTCAAAACCCTCCCTTTCCGCAGAAACGGAAACAGAATCCTGCAAAGTGTATGCTTTGCAGGATTTTTTGTTTCTTTCTGTTGCGGATAATTTCTTAGAATATCGTTTTATTGGTTTTTCTAAATAATATTTGTGTATGATCAAGATGCTGTGCACCCGAGTGGTACGCAAACTGCTGGCGCAGGATACGGTCTTTCGTTGTGTATCCGGCTTTTTCCGTTCTGTTTTGCCCTACAATCCGCAGGTGGTGGCACAGGCATATAGTGATTTGTCGGCCTGCTCACCTGATCCGGGATACTCGGCTTTGCGACAGAATCAGGTGGAGATGGCTCCTCCTTATGATGTGCAGATTATTATTCCTGCCTATAATGCAGAAACTTTTATCGCCGGATGTCTGGATTCGGTTTTAAGACTGGATACAGCTTTTCGTATATGGATTGTCGTGGTGAACGACGGCTCCACAGACCGCACCGGGGAGATTCTGCAACAGTATGCAGGGGATTCCCGCATACAGATCATGAATCAGGAAAACCGGGGCTTCTCCGGTGCACGCAATCGGGGACTGCAATCTATCCGTGCCCGCTACGTCCTGTTTCTGGATGCTGATGATGAATTGCTGGATCTGGATAGTCTTGTGCGTCGGGCGGACGAGACTCATGCAGATATTACAGAAGGAGGATATGTTACTTTCGGCGCATCGGCAAATCAACAGACTTTCAGGCATGAGAAGTGTGTCGGAAAGGATGCTGTACGTCAATTCTATGGTTATCCCTGGGGTAAGCTTTTCCGGGCAGAACTTTTTGAGCGGATCAGCTTTCCGGAAGGCTATTGGTTTGAAGACAGCATTATGTCGTTGCTGCTCTTTCCGATGTGTAAAGTCGGGGCAACAACCGATACTTTGGTTTATCGCTACCGGTTAAATCCGAACGGTATCACGGCAAAGAGTCGCTGTAGTGCAAAGATTGTGGACTGTTTTTGGGTGACCGCGCGTTTGCTGGATGACCATAAGCAGTTGGGCTTGCCTTTTGATGAAGATTTTGCCCGGGTGATGCTTACAGAAATCCGTATCAATGCCCTGCGTCTGATGGAGCTGAACCGTCGGAAGCTGGAGCAGGATGTTTTCCTGCTGACTATAGCTCTTTGGGAGCAATTCTTTGCGCCGGACTGTTGCGCTTCGCATCCTTTGGTGCGTACTTTGCGTCAAAGGGATTTCGGGCTTTACCGTTTGGCTTGCTGGAGGTAATTAATTGTGTATCAGAGGGCGTATGCTTCCTTAAAAATAAAAAATAGTCGTATCATGACTCTGGACGGAGTTGGATACGACTATTTTCGTAATCTGCTGCAGTTGTGTTGCGCAACTTTGCAGCGTGATGATTAGCTTATTACTGTAATTTCTTTTTGGAAATCCAATAGAAAAGGGTGTCTCAATCACTTTTCAAGTGTGTCCGGCTTATCGGATGGCAATCTTTTGAGTTTTGTTTCCTGCTTTTACCAGATAAATACCTTTGGCCAAGTTTGATATGTCCATGCTGTTGCTTACAGCAGAAGCTACCAGCATTCCATTGGAATTGTAAACCTTGATGTTTGTTGTCTGGTCCAAAGAAATCTTTTGGCCGTCGAAGCAGATATCTTCAGCAGTTACATTCTCGATACTGGTTGTTTCCTCGGTAGTGATTCTTACACCGTGAAGGTATACTGGTGTCAGGCCGGCAACCTGTAACATGGCATAAACCGGACCTGCAGAAGCCAAGGTAAAATCTGTTGCGCCTTCATTATTAAAGGTCTGCAAACCCTCCCACAAATGAATGTTGCAAACAAACAAGGCATTGAAAAATCCCGGAGGGAAGATGGCGGCAGACGGTTGGTAAACAATGGAATACGCGCTTGTGTCGGCAGCTGCATCGTTTGTTCCGGACAGATATAGGTGGGCAGAACTCTGGCAGGAGAGAACCATGCTCATGGTCTTGCAGGATGGAAGGTTGATGAGTACAGCACCACCGTCGTTGTATTTTCCGCTTTGGGTGGCCTTGTGCAGCACGATGGCTCCTTTTCTGATGTCGCTTCCCTGATTGTGCGGATCTCCAAAACCGGAAATGGTATCGCTGGCAAAAGTCTTGTTGAATGGAGGTTTTACATCAGAAGCCGATTCTGTGCTGACCATTTGAAAGATTTTTCCGTTAGGGTCCATTTTGCCGTCTTCTGAAACGCCTACATATTTTTCTATCTTTTCTGGTGTGTCAAACCATAGCCAACCGTTTGCGTCAAGGTCGGCCTCATCGAATGGATAACTGTTTGCTTGTGCTTGTGCGCCGAATACGCAGGCGAACATTAAAAATAATGAAGTAATTGATTTTTTCATATATCTGTGTTTTTGGGTTAATAATTCAGGTTGTTGTAATAGCACCTCAAATATACAAAATATATTTATATTAAATGTATTTTACTTTAAAATAAGTGTGTTTTATAGAAATTTTCTTATGATTTGTTTTGTTCTGCTGAAATCCCTGCCAAATTTGAGTATAAAAAAAGTGCAGTCTTATCATTAGAGATAAACTGCACTTTTTGGTTTATTTTAAGATACTCTTTCTATTTGCTCAGGAAAAGAAAATAGAAAAATATATCGAATACTCCTCTAATTCAGGTAGTTGGCTTTGAAAATGCCTTCTGAGACTTGCAAAAATAAATTCTTCTTGCCCGATGGGACGGAAAAATTAAAGTCTCAGAGTAGCATGAAAGGCTGTTTTGCTCTTTTTGCCCCCACCTGATTTTAGCTGACTTTACTCTTCGATCTTTGCAATCTGAAGATTCAGTTCGTCGAGCTGCTTCTGGTCGATGCATGAAGGAGCGTCGAGCATGACGTCGCGGCCACTGTTGTTCTTTGGGAAAGCGATACAGTCACGGATGGTATCCAATCCGGCGAACAGACTTACCCAGCGGTCCAAACCGTAAGCCAATCCTCCGTGAGGAGGTGCACCGTACTTGAAGGCATTCATCAGGAAGCCAAACTGCTCCTGAGCCTTTTCTTTGGTAAAGCCAAGAATCTGGAACATCTTGTCCTGCAATTCCGGGTCGAAGATACGGATAGAACCGCCACCGACTTCCACACCATTACATACCATGTCGTAGGCATCGGCACGAACCTGCTCCGGATGAGTATCGAGCAAAGGAATATCCTCGTCCTTCGGATGAGTAAACGGATGGTGCATTGCCATGAGACGGCCTTCTTCCTCGCTCCATTCGAACATCGGGAAGTCTACCACCCACAGCAAAGAGAACTTGTTCTTGTCGCGCAGGCCCAGACGGTTACCCATCTCCAGACGCAATTCGCACAACTGCTTGCGGGTCTTCATGGCATCGTCGCCACTCATAATCAGAATCAGGTCACCCGGCTTAGCCTGCATGGCCTCTTTCAGGTTCTGAAGTACTTCCTGGGAGTAGAACTTGTCTACGCTGCTCTTTACGCTGCCGTCTTCCTGCACGCGGGCATATACCAAACCTTTAGCACCGATCTGGCTGCGTTTTACGAAGTCTGTCAGCTGATCCAGCTGCTTGCGGGTGTATGAAGCGCAACCTTCGGCACAGATACCGCCGATGTAAGCTGCGTCGTTGAATACGCTGAACTCTCCGGTATCCTTAAGAACGTCCATCAGCTCTACGAACTGCATGCCGAAACGGGTATCCGGCTTGTCGCTTCCGTACAGACGCATGGCTTCGCTCCACGGCATGCGTGGGAACGCTTCGGTAAGCTCTACACCTCTCAGTTCCTTGAACAGATGCTTGGCCATACCTTCGAAGGTGCTGATGACATCCTCCTGATCCACGAAACTCATTTCGCAGTCAATCTGGGTAAACTCAGGCTGACGGTCAGCACGCAGGTCCTCGTCGCGGAAACACTTCACGATCTGGAAATAGCGGTCCATACCGGCTACCATCAGCAACTGTTTCAGAGTCTGAGGGCTCTGAGGCAGCGCGTAGAACTGTCCCGGGTTCATGCGAGAAGGCACTACGAAGTCGCGCGCACCTTCCGGAGTAGAACCGATGAGCATAGGAGTCTCGATTTCGAGGAATCCCTTGCTGTCCAGATAACGGCGTACTTCCATAGTCATGCGGTGACGCAACTCGATATTCTGTCGTACGGTGGCACGACGCAGATCCAGATAACGATACTTCATGCGGATATCGTCGCCACCGTCGGTGTTGTCTTCAATAGTGAAAGGAGGAGTGAGCGAAGTGTTGAGTACATTCAGTTCAGAGGCAATGATTTCGATCTCGCCGGTAGGCAAGTTCTTGTTCTTGCTTTCGCGCTCGCTAACGGTACCGATTACCTGAATGACAAACTCGCGGCCCAGTTTGTTGGCCTTTTCGCACAGGTCGGCGTTAATCTCTTCGTTGAACACCAGCTGAGTGATTCCGTAACGGTCTCTCAAATCGACAAAGGTCATGCCGCCCATCTTTCGTGTGCGCTGCACCCATCCGGCCAGAGTCACCTGTTTGCCGGCATCTGAAAGGCGCAATTCGCCACATGTATTCGTTCTAAACATATTTCTATAAGTTTTGTATTTCTTCAATGCATGCAAAGTTAGTTCATTTTGCGCATTTAGCCAAACAGACACCTTTTTTTCTGACTATATTCTTTAACGGAATGAGAGGAATGCGCTACTCTGTGCCGGACTATTTGTTGCAAAGGCAGAAAAGGGCTACCTTTGCAGCGTTTTTATGATGCATGAAATATTCTTTATATAAGAGGTATATGATGAACTGGATTAAGAAAAATGAAATTTTGAATATCGCTCTGCCGTCCATCCTGTCGAATATAACCGTTCCTCTGTTGTCTTTGGTCGATCTGACGATTGTCGGCCACTTGGGAGCGTCTACCTATATTGCGGCCATAGCGGTGGGCGGCACAGTGTTCAACATGTTGTATTGGGTGTTTGGTTTTTTGCGCATGGGCACCACGGGTATCACGGCCCAGCATTACGGGGCCGGGCAGCAGGATGAGGTGACGGCCACCTTGTTGCGTTCGCTCGCCCTGGCGGTAGCCATCAGTCTTTTGCAACTGCTGTTGCAGGAGCAGGTTCTGGATTTTGCTTTCCGTGTGATGGAGACCGGTCCGGATGTGGCCCTTTATGTGAACCAATACTTTCATATTTGCATCTGGGGTGCGCCGGCCATGCTGATGCAGTACTGCTTCTTCGGGTGGTTCATAGCGGTGCAGGAAGCGCGCTTTCCTCTTTATGTTTCCATCTTTCAGAATGTGGTGAACATTGTATGCAGTGCCGTTTTTGTGTTTGTGCTTCATTGGAGCGTGCGGGGAGTGGCTTTGGGCACTCTGATAGCGCAGTGGGGCAGTGTGGCCCTTTCGGCTGTTTTTCTGGCCTACTGGTTGCGCCGCCATCGTGATGCGCGCTTTTTCGAGTGGCGCCGTCTGCTCGATGTGCGTGCATTGTTGCGCCTGTTTGATGTGAACAAAGATATTTTTCTGCGTACGCTGTGCCTGGTGTGCGTCACCCTGTATTTTACGTCCGTGGGTACGGAACAGGGCGAGGTGGTACTCTCGGCCAATGTGTTCCTGATGCAGTTCTTTACCTTTTATTCTTATTTTATGGACGGTTTTGCCTATGCCGGCGAGTCGCTCACCGGAAAATACTACGGCGCGCGGCAGATGGACCAGCTGAGGGCGGTATTCATACGGCTGTTCCGTTGGGGTGGGAGCATTGCGCTCGTGTTTACGCTGCTTTATGCCGCAGGCGGACGGTTGGCGCTGACCTGGCTTACCGACAATCCGGATGTGATCGACACGGCCGCACATTATTTGTGGTGGGTGATTCTGATTCCGTTTGTGTCGGTGGCCGCTTTCCTGTGGGACGGTATCTTTATCGGACTGACGGCCACCCGGCAGATGCTTTTGTCGATGTTCGTGGCCGGATGTCTGTTCTTTCTGATTCTCCTGGCCGCTCCGTTGGCAGACCGGAATAACACCCTCTGGCTGGCCTTTCTGGTATATCTTTTTTCGCGCGGCATGGTGCAGACGTTGCTCTATCGCAAGAAAATCCGTCGCCGGCTTACGGTGTGGAAAGGATAATTTTATATCTTTGCGCCGGTAATAAAGATTAAAAAGTAACAGAAATGAATTATACAGGAATTATCTTTGGTTTGGTGACTTTTTTGGTGATCGGCCTTTTTCATCCTCTGGTCATCAAGGCGGAATATTATATCGGGAAAAAAAGTTGGGTGCTGTTTCTGCTTTTGGGAATCATTACACTAGGCTTTTCTCTGTATGCAGAAGATGAATATGTGTCCATCTTGCTGGGCGTAGTGTCTTTTTCCTCCTTTTGGTCTATATTAGAGGTATTTGAGCAGTTCAAACGGGTACAGAAAGGATGGTTTCCGATGAATCCGAAACGAAAAAAAGAATACGAAAATTGAAAAAAGTTGCCGAAATATTTGGATGTTTCAAATAAAAGCCATACCTTTGCATCGCTTTTGAAAAAGTACGGGGTGTAGCGCAGTCCGGTTAGCGCACCTGCTTTGGGAGCAGGGGGTCCCAGGTTCGAATCCTGGGACCCCGACACAGAATCAGGAATCAGAATAATGAGCAACGACTTTTCTCGGGGTGTAGCGCAGTCCGGTTAGCGCACCTGCTTTGGGCGCAGGGGGTCCCAGGTTCGAATCCTGGGACCCCGACACAGAATCAGGAATCAGAATAATGAGCAACGACTTTTCTCGGGGTGTAGCGCAGTCCGGTTAGCGCACCTGCTTTGGGCGCAGGGGGTCCCAGGTTCGAATCCTGGGACCCCGACACAGAATCAGGAATCAGAATAATGAGCAACGACTTTTCTCGGGGTGTAGCGCAGTCCGGTTAGCGCCCCTGCTTTGGGAGCAGGGGGTCCCAGGTTCGAATCCTGGTACCCCGACATCAAAAAAGACTGAAGCCAAATATAAAGCAAAAATTTCATTCGGGGTGTAGCGCAGTCCGGTTAGCGCACCTGCTTTGGGAGCAGGGGGTCCCAGGTTCGAATCCTGGTACCCCGACAAAAGAGAGAAAGGAGACAGTCTTCAGGACTTGTCTCCTTTTTGCATATTTATTAAGATACGAAGCCTCCGGGCCGGCCGGAATGCCAAAAATAAGGACTCCAGTCTCAAAAGATTATAAAGAAGGCTTTTTCATTTTAATTATTATCCGTATTTTTGTAGGAAACAAAAAGCAAAAATGCATATTAAAGATAAGGATTTATGACTTTTATTATTGTTACCATCTTGTTGTTGGGCTATATAGCCATAGCAACCGAGCATATCACACGCATTAACAAGGCGGCTACAGCCATGTTTCTCGGAGTAGTAGGATGGATTCTGTATATGGTAGAAGGATCCTCGTATGTGGATTTGTTTTATCACACGGAATATCTGTCCTTTCTGAACGGAGCGCCCTCTACCGCCGCTGCGGTGAAAACCTTCATTGCCAATAACATTTTCCTGCGCCACATTGCGGAAATCAGTCAGATTGTGCTCTTTCTGCTGGCTACGATGGCCATTGTGGATGTGCTGAACGCCAACGGATGTTTCGATTTTATCTATGAGTGTTGCCGCACGAAGAACAGCCGCAAGCTGATCTGGTATCTGGCCGGAGCCAGTTTTATCATTTCGGCCAATCTGGATAATCTGACAACCACGGTGATGATGCTGGCCATTATGCGAAAGATTGTGATCGAGACCCGTTTCCGCATGATTTACGGCTCGGTAATCGTTCTGGCGGCCAATTGCGGCGGTTGCTTTACCGTGATTGGAGACATTAATTCGCTGGTGCTGTGGACCAAAGGGGCGGTTACGCCGACTGATTTCTCGCTGTCGCTGATGCTGCCGGCCCTGATCGCCATGATTATCCCTACGTATCTCATTTCGCGTACCCTGCCCGAGCACATCAATATCGACTCCCTGCGCACGGTATATCGCGGCGATGATTCTATCCTTTCCCGTTGGCAGCGCATTCTGATGCTGTTTATCGGTATCGGTGGATTGTGGTTCATTCCTACGTTTCACAACATCACCAAGTTGCCTCCTTTCGTCGGAGCGCTGTGTGTGCTGGCTGTTTTCTGGGTTGTCAACGAGTTCTGCAACAGCAGTCTGGTCAATGCTTCCATCATAGGAGGGCGTACGGTGCCCCGCAGTTTGCAGTATGACAATTTGCAGACCATCCTTTATTTCATCGGTCTGGCACTGGCCGCAGGAGCCATTTATGAGACGGGAGCCTTCCGTTATGCGGCATTCTGGCTGGACAGCCATATTCACAACATCTATATCGTAAGCGGTATTCTGGGAGCGGCATCCGGTATCTTGGATAATGTGGCGCTGGTGCTGAGCAGCATTTCCATGTATGACATCCTTTCACCGGAGCAGGTGGCAGCCAGTGTCGATCCGGCCTATGCTTCGCTTTTCCAGCAGAACGGTGCCTACTGGCAGCTTATCGCCTTCTGTGGAGGTGTGGGCGGCTGCTTGTTGCCAATCGGTTCTATTGCCGGTTATGCGCTGATGAAGAACGAGCACGTAAGCATCTGGTGGTACTTCCGCATGATGACCGGTAAGGTGCTGCTGGGCTGGATTGTTGGTCTGGCCGTGTTCTTCCTGATGAATGCCTATGTGCTTTGATTTAGCTGATTTCAGTAAGAAATAGATAGCCACAAGGGGCGGTGCCGGTGTGCATCGCCCCTTGTGGCTTTTGTTTGGGAGAGGATTCCGCTTTTGGGTGAGCGGCTTTTGATTTTTTGATTGTGATGAAAAGAAAAATTCATTGTGATGATTTGAAGAAAACATCACAATGAATTTAAACGGCAGAAAATGTCTCGGAGTAGGATAGACACCTGAGGATAAAAAAAGCTCCGGAAACGGGCCTTAAAAGGCTGTTTC
This sequence comes from Bacteroides sp. OF04-15BH, assembly GCF_003477995.1. Taxonomy (GTDB): domain Bacteria; phylum Bacteroidota; class Bacteroidia; order Bacteroidales; family Bacteroidaceae; genus Paraprevotella. The sequence goes on along the minus strand of NZ_QUEM01000026.1, from coordinate 44,675 downwards.
CGGAGCTTTTTTATTTCCGTAACCGATTACCAGGCGAAGAGCGGATATTCGCTCATGGTGCGGTTTACGATATTCTTTACGTCTTGGATCACGTCCTGATTTTCCGGCTCATTGAGCACTCGCTCAATCAGTTCGGCAATCAGCACCATCAAATCCTCCTTGGCACCGCGCGTTGTGATGGCGGCTGTACCCAGACGGATACCTGAAGTCTGGAAGGCGCTGCGGCTGTCAAACGGCACCATATTCTTGTTTACGGTGATGTCGGCAGAAACCAGTACCTTTTCGGCCACCTTACCTGTCAGATCCGGATATTTGGAGCGCAGGTCTACCAGCATCAGATGGTTGTCCGTACCGCCGCTTACGATGCTGAATCCGCGCTTCTGCAGCTCGGCAGCCAGTGTGGCGGCATTCTTCTTCACCTGAGCGGCCCAAGCCTTGAATTCCGGTCGCAATGCCTCGCCGAAAGCCACGGCCTTAGCAGCGATGACATGCTCCAGCGGTCCGCCCTGAATACCCGGGAATACGGCGCTGTTGATCAGCTGGCTCATCATTTTCACCTCACCCTTCGGGGTTTTCAGTCCCCACGGATTCTCAAAATCCTTGCCCATGAGGATGATACCGCCACGCGGTCCGCGCAGGGTCTTGTGGGTGGTCGAAGTCACGATATGCGCATATTTCACCGGATTGTCCAGCTCGCCGGCAGCAATCAGTCCGGCCGGGTGCGCCATGTCTACCATGAAGATAGCGCCCACCTGATCGGCAATGGCACGCATGCGGGCATAATCCCACTCGCGGCTGTAAGCCGAACCACCGCCGATAATCAGTTTCGGCTTGTGTTCCAGGGCGAATTTCTCCATCTCGTCGTAGTCCACGCGTCCGGTTTCCTTGTTCAGGTTATAACCGATGGCGTGATACAGGATACCCGAGGTGTTCACGGCCGAACCGTGTGACAAGTGGCCTCCGTGGTCCAGATTCAATCCCATAAAGGTGTCTCCGGCATTCAGGCAGGCCAGGAATACGGCCGCATTGGCCTGGGCACCGGAGTGGGGCTGCACGTTGGCATATTCCGCTCCAAAGAGCTTGCACACACGTTCAATGGCCAGAGATTCCACCTGGTCCACCACTTCGCAACCGCCGTAATATCTCTTTCCGGGATAACCTTCGGCATATTTGTTCGTCAGACAGCTGCCCATCGCTTCCATTACCTGGTCGCTGACAAAGTTTTCAGAGGCAATCAGCTCGATGCCCTTGCACTGTCTTTCGTGTTCCTTCTCAATGAGGTCGAAAATTACATGATCCTTTTCCATAAGCTAAAATTTATTTGTTTTTCTCCACGCTCCAGCCGAATTTTCCGATTTTCGGTCCCAAGCCATAGTAGGCTCCGTGCAGATAGATGAGAGGGTGACTGGCTTCGAGCGACCATTTTCCCGTTTCCGGGTCCAGATACTTCTCGTCCGCCTTGATGTTCACCACCTCGGCAATGAACATGTCGTGCGAGCCCAGAGACATGATCTCCTTGACTTTGCATTCGATGTTCAGCGGAGCCTCCTCCACAATCGGGGCCTTCACCATGCGCGCCGGGCCGGGAGTGAGGTTCATTTCTTCAAACTTGTGGTAGTCTCTTCCCGAGCGCACGCCACACCAGTCGGTCGCGCGGGCCAGTTCCTCGGTGGTCAGGTTGATGACAAACTCCATGTTCTTCTTGATCAGTTCATAGGAGTGTCTTTCCGGACGCACGGAGATGTAGCACATGGGCGGGTTCGTACAGATGGTTCCCGTCCATGCCACGGTGATGAGATTATAGTTTTCCGGAGTGTCGCCGCAGCTTACCAGCACTGCCGGCAGGGGATAGATCAGCGTTCCGGCTTTCCAGTCCTGCTTCATGACTTAATCCGAAATGAGAGTTACCTGGTCGATGTTCTGCTCATTGTTGCAGTAATGGCACTGGATGATGCCCTTCTGCTTGTCAATGACATGGAACACCGTCTGCATCGGTTCGTTATTGGTGATGCATTTCGGGTTTTTGCACTTCACGATTCCGGTCAGGTGATCCGGAGTCTTGACTTCTTTTTTCTCCACAACCTCATAATCCTTGATGGTGCACAGCGTAACGTTTGGAGAGATTACAGAAAGCTGGTTCAGTTCATCGTCGGTGAAGAACTTGTCGGCAATCTTGATGATGCTCTTTACTCCCATCTTCTGGCTTTTGAGATTGTAGCCGATGGTGATGGCGCTGCTCATGTTCTCCAGGTGCAGCAGATTCACCACCTGAAAGAGTTTGTTAGAGGGGATATGGTCGATAACGGTTCCGTTCTGGAGTGCGGCAACTAAAAGTTCCTGACGTTTCATGTAGAATTCTTTTTTAAAGGATTAATCAATAATGGTTTTGTCTTCTCTTACTTGGTCCAGAGTGATGCCCAGCGCATCGCAGATCAGGGCCTGACGGGCGAAAAGTCCGTTGTGCGCCTGCTCGAAGTAGTAGGCATGCGGATCGTTGTCGATGCTGTATTCAATTTCGTTCACGCGAGGCAGCGGGTGCAGGATCTTCATGTTGTCCTTGGCCTTGCCCAGCATGTTCAGCTTGAGCAGATACATATCCTTCACACGCTCATACTCCATGAGGTCGGTGAAGCGCTCGCGTTGCACGCGGGTCATATACAGAATATCTGCTCCGGCGATGGTGTCTTCGTTGAAGTCGGTATGTTCCACATATTTGATACCATGCTTCTCGCAATACAGTTTATACACTTCCGGCATCTTCAGCTCGTCAGGAGCGATGAAGTGGAAGGTCGGGTTAAAGTGGCGCATGGCCATCAGCAGTGAGTGCACGGTACGGCCGTATTTCAGGTCGCCCACCAGATAGATGTTCAGGTTGTCGAGCGTGCCTTGTGTCTTGTAAATGGAATAGAGGTCAAGCATGGTTTGCGACGGATGCTGGTTGGCGCCGTCGCCGGCATTCAGGATAGGCACAGGAGAAACTTCGCTGGCATAGCGTGCTGCACCTTCCAGATAGTGTCTCATGACAATGGCATCGGCATAGTTGCTCACCATCATGATGGTATCTTTCAATGTTTCACCTTTTGAAGAGCTTGTGGCCTTCGGATCCGTAAAGCCGATGACACGTGCGCCCAGGCGGTTTGCTGCGGTTTCAAAACTTAAACGAGTGCGGGTTGAAGGCTCGAAAAACAAAGTAGCTATCACCTTTCCGTTCAACAGCTTACGGTTAGTGTGCTTCTCAAATTCCTTGGCCATCTCGATCAGATACATGATTTTCTCCCGAGAGTGCTCTGCAATGGTTACAAGACTTCTATTTTCCATTTTTAAATAAAGTATTAAGTTTTATTTGATTGATGAATCTGTTTCAAAGTTAGCAAAAAGGATTGAAAAGATATCGTAACAACATACATTTCTTCAACTTTTTTTATATTGCGCCATTTATTTCAAGATTTTGAGTAACTTTGCATTTCCTTTTCCATTTTTAATTTGTGAATTAACAGACATATCTAAGATATATGAGAAAAAAGATAATTATTACCTTGTGGATTGTTCTGATACTGGGTATCGGATCGGTAGCCGGCGCTTTCTGGGCCATTTCTAAGGGTTGGATCGGTTACATGCCCAACTTTCAGGAACTGGAGAATCCGGTAAACAAGTATGCTTCGCAGGTTTTCTCGTCCGACGGCAAACTGATCGGTACGTGGTCGTACAGCCGGGCGAACCGAATTTTTGTGGGATATGACGATTTGTCTCCCTGGTTGATCAAGGCACTGGTCGCCACGGAGGATGCGCGATTTTATGATCATTCGGGCATTGACTACCGGGCTTTGGCGCGCGCCATCGTGAAGCGCGGTATCCTGGGGCAGACCAATGCCGGTGGAGGTAGTACCATCACGCAGCAGTTGGCCAAGCAGCTCTATTCCGAAACGGCACAAAGCACTATGGAACGTGCCTTGCAGAAACCGATCGAGTGGGTGATTGCCGTAGAGCTGGAGCGTTATTACACGAAGGAAGAGATCATCACCATGTATCTCAATTACTTCGATTTCCTGCATAACGCCGTGGGTATCAAGACAGCCACCAAGACCTACTTCGGCAAAGATCCGAAAGATCTGACCATAACCGAGGCCGCTACGCTTATCGGTATGTGCAAGAATCCTTCTTACTTCAATCCGGTGCGCTATCCGGAACGCTGCCGTGAGCGCCGCAACGTCGTGATCGACCAGATGCTCAAAGCGCAGTATCTTACAGAAAGCGAGGCTGCAGCCGAGAAGGAGAAACCGCTGGATCTGAACTTCAAACGTGTGGATCATAAGGAGGGTGTGGCTACTTATCTGCGTGAGCGCCTGCGTGGCATGCTGATGGCCGAGAAGCCGAATCGCGACGATTATGCCGGCTGGCAGGATCAGCTCTATTATGAAGATTCGCTGGCCTGGGAGACTGACCCGCTTTACGGCTGGTGCAACAAGAATAAAAAGCCGGACGGTTCGCACTACAACATTTATACCGACGGTCTGAAAATTTATACAACCATTGATGCGCGCATGCAGCGTTATGCCGAGGAAGCGCTCTACGAGCATGTGGGACTTTATCTGCAACCGTTGTTCGACAAGGAGCAGAAGGGCCGCTCACGCCGTCCTTATACCGACGCGCTGACCAATGCGGAAGTGGAACAGATCATGAACCGCTCGAAGATGCAGAGCGAGCGCTACATCATGATGAAGAAGGCCGGCTATTCGCAGGATGAGATCGACCAGTCTTTCGAGACACCGACCGAGATGACTGTCTTTACCTATCATGGCGAGGTGGACACCGTGATGACTCCGATGGACTCTATCCGCTATTACAAGTGCTTCCTGCGCAGCGGATTCATGGCTATGGATCCCAAGACAGGCGAAGTGAAGGCCTATGTCGGCGGTTTGGATTATCGCTTCTTCCAGTATGATATGGCCGGTGTGGGCCGCCGTCAGGTGGGTTCTACCATCAAGCCTTTCCTCTATACATTGGCGATGGAGAACGGCATGTCGCCCTGCGATCAGGTGATGAATGTGCAGCAGACTTATATGGTTGCCGGCAAACCGTGGACACCGCGTAACGGAAGCCGCTCGCGCTATGGTGAGATGGTGACCTTGAAGTGGGGACTTGCCCAGTCCAACAACTGGATTTCCGCTTATCTGATGAGCAAACTCAGTCCGGAGGCTCTGGTACGCCTGATACATGAATTCGGTGTTCTGAACCGCGATATCCATCCTTCCATGTCTTTGTGTCTGGGTCCTTGCGATATCTCCCTTTCGGAAATGGTCAGTGCCTACACCGCATTCCCGAATAAGGGTATCCGCACCGCTCCGTTGCTGGTAACCCGCATCGAGGACAACGAGGGCAATGTGCTGGCTCAGTTCCAGCCCCGCATGAACGAGGTGATCAGTGAAGAGAGTGCCTATAAGATGCTGATTCTGCTGCAAGGCGTCATGGACGGCGGTACGGGTGGACGCATGCGTTTCAGATACAACATCAAGAGCCCGATGGGTGGTAAGACCGGAACCACCAACCGCAACTCCGACGGTTGGTTTATCGGATTCACCCCGTCGCTGGTGTTCGGTAGCTGGGTAGGCGGTGAGGACCGCGACATTCACTTCCGCAGCATGACCTATGCCCAGGGAGCTTCTTCAGCCTTGCCTATCTGTGCCAAGTTCCTGAAGAAAGTCTATGCCGACAAGAGCCTGCATTATTCTCAGGATGAGAAGTTCGACATTCCGGAGGGCTTCGATCCTTGCCAGAATATGGTTGTGCCTACTGACAGCGTTGCCGAGGAGGTTATCGGCATTGATGAGATATTCGAATAAGAATTAAGAAAATAAGAGCAGTAAACAAAATATGTTTCTGCTCTTATTGTTTTTATAAAAGATATGGATGAAATAATTATGGATTCATTAGATTTAATTGAAGTAGCCGAGCAAATTAAAGAATGCATAACCAATAATATTCCTTCTGTTTTAAGAACATTAATAACTCAGAATCAAAAAAGGCAAAAAACTATCATTTTTGATTTCCAGATGAGGTTAGTGGATGCTCTGTCTACATGTATTCCTGAAATAGTTTGGGAGTATGAACATCGTATGAATGAGAGATTAAAAGATTCAATAGATATTTTTGGTGTATCAACTTCTTATGTTGTAATTATGGAACTGGATAAACCTAGAGCAGACCAAGTTGCCAAAAAAATATTATCTAGAATTGCTAATTACATGGATATCCCCGTATTATATGTTGCACTGTGTTATCCTGGGACAAAATCGATGAATTCAAATGAGTGTAGAAAATATTTTTCTTATGGAAGAAATATTATGAAACGATTGAATAATAATTCAATGTTTATAGGTTGTATCCTTGATGAAAATCTAAATATAGAATTTGATGATTAATATCTTTTTTATGGAAACAAATTCAAAATTTCAGGATGAAGCCATTGCTCCGATGCACACGGCCGAGCATATTCTGAACCAGACGATGGTGCGGCTTTTCGGTTGTCCGCGCTCCACAAATGCCCATATCGAGCGCAAAAAGAGTAAGGTGAATTACGAACTGGCCGAAGCTCCCACGCCGGAGCAGATTGAGCGGATCGGGCAGATGGTCAATGACGTGATTCGTGCCGATATGCCGGTTACGGCCCGCATGACACCTGTGGATCAGTTGCCCGAGAGCGTTTCGCTTTCGCGTTTGCCCGATCAGCAGGTGCGTGAAGTGCGGCTTGTTTACGTAGGCAATTATGATGTTTGCGCCTGTATTGGCGCACACGTGGCGCATACCGCCCAACTGGGAGCTTTCCGTATTACCAGCACATCGTATGCTGACGGACAGTTCCGCATCGTCTTCCGTTTGGATTTGCCTTAAACGTTTGGAAATCCGGGGAGAAAACATGTTTCTCGTCTTGAATTGCTTTTGTCTTTGAGCCACCAGACTTCAATAAGAAAAAAGCAGACAAATATCGGGATTCCCTATATCTTGTTCTTGTTTTATTTAAGTGATTGATTCTATTAAGGTTATCAAGAAAAGAACTTCTGGATTATGCTTTGAGATAATGATCCCGATAAAATTGAAAAGCCATCAGGATGTTCTTTTAAAATCATCCCGATGTTTTTTTCATGTGGTGCTGATCTTTTTATTCTTCGTTTCCGGGGAATAAAAACTCGTTACAAAAACAATAAACCAAAAGCCATAGCGTATCTCAGAAATAGAGTGCGCTATGGCTTTTGGTTTATCAGCTGTAATACGTTTCTTGCGTGACAATTTTTATCGCATGATCATGCATCCATATTTCCTTAGAACCAGCGGAACACACCCACCTGATCCAGGAAAATCAGGAAGATTCCCAGTGGAGCGATGAATTTCAGGATGAACATGAAAATCCGGAATCCGTAAAAACGGAGCGTTCCGTAGTTGGTGATTTCCTCCCACACAATCTTGCGGTCGAGATACCATCCGGTGAACAGCACGGTGAACAGACCGCCCAGCGGCAGCATCCATTTGGCGGTGAGATAGTCAAATAGGTCGAACAGCGTCATGCCGCCGATGGTATAAGACGAGCCGACACCCAAGGACAGCGAACAGAGAACACCCAGGAACAGACAGATGCCCGTAACCAGATAGGTAGCTTTCTTGCGCGACAGGTGGTGCGCCTCATGGAAGTAGGCCGTGATCAGCTCATGCATGGAAATAGTGGAAGTCAGCGATGCCAGAATGAGCAGGAAGTAGAACAGGAAAGGCAACGCATAGGCCAGAATAGGCAGTTTGGAGAAAGCGATGTGGAAGATGTTGGGCAAAGCCACAAACACCAGACTCGGTCCCTCGGACGGCTCCATGCCGGCCACAGAATAAACGGCCGGGAAGATAATCAGACCAGAAATGATGGCTACAAGCGTGTCAATCATCGCCACGCTTCCTGCCGTGCGTACCAGGTTTACTTCCTTGCGGAAATAGGAAGCATAGGTACAGAGACAACCCAGACCGATGCTCAGCGAGAAGAAAGCCTGCCCCATAGCCGAAAGCACTACTGAGGAATCAATCTTGCTGAAATCCGGGCGGAACAGGAAGTTCAGACCTTCGGCCGCCCCTTCCATAGTCAGCGCAAAACCAGCCAGAACCAGAAGCAACAGGAAGAGGGTAGGCATCATCAGTTTGGAGAAGCGCTCGATACCCTTCTCAATGCCTCGTGCCACGACAAAATGAGTGAGCAGGATGAACAGAACCAGGTAGAGCGTAGGCATGATGGGATCGGATACAAACGAGTTGAAATAGGCTCCGTAGACATTTCCCTCGCCGGTCGGCACCATTTGGTTAAAGCGGTTCAGGGCAGCCTGAACGGTATAGTTTACGGTCCAGCCCGCCACCACAGAATAGAAACTGAAGATCATGATGCCCGAGAGCACACCCAAACGGCCCACCCAATGCCATTGCTTGTGTTTGGGAGCCAGCAGTTCGAAGGCGGTAGATGCGTCGGCATGTGTGCGTCGTCCGATGAGGAATTCCGAAATCATCACCGGCAGTCCGAGCAGCAGAATGCAGCAGATATAAAGCAGAATGAAGGCGGCACCGCCGTTTTCTCCCGTTTCCGTAGGGAAGCGCCAGATGTTTCCCAAACCGACGGCTGAGCCGGCTGAAGCCAGGATGACTCCTATTTTACTGGCAAATTTACCTCTGTTGTTTTTTTCTTTCATTGCAATTTGTGTTTAAGATTTTTGTGAATGATTTTTCGTGCGGACGTGTTTTTGTCCGGTTTCCTGTTTGGAGAAGAAAGAGAGACGGGAAACCGGGGTCCGGACGACAGAACACAAAATTACGATAAAAAGTGGAAGAAATGCAAGAGTTGTTGGCTTTTTGGTTACAGAAAAATGGGAGAAAGGGCAAAAATCGTTATTTTTGCATGTGTAGAACCCTAAAAAAACGATAAAATGAACCAGATATCTTCTTCTCAAAAAGTTGTTCTTATAGGAGCCTCATCCGGAATAGGTCTGGAGCTGGCCCGTATTTATATTGCAGCCGGCTGTGTGGTCGGATTGGCCGCACGCCGTACCGCACCGTTGCTGACTCTGAAACAGTTGGCGCCGCAGCGGGTCTTTGTGAAAGAACTCGATGTAACTTCTGATGGGGCAACGGAGGCTCTGGCCGAACTGGTGCAGGAGATGGGAGGCATGGACCTCTATCTGCATGTGGCCGGAATCGGAAAGCAGAACCGCACCTTGCAGGCCGGCATCGAACGGGACACTTTCCGCACCAATGTGCTGGGCTTCGGACAGATGGTAGGGTGGGCCTACCGTTATTTTGCCGCTCAGGGCGGCGGTCATCTGGCAGCTATCAGTTCCATTGCCGGAACGAAGGGACTGGGTGCGGCCCCTGCTTATTCGGCCACCAAGCGCTTCCAGAACACTTATTTACAGGCTTTGGCGCAGCAGGCGCGTATGGAGGGGCATCCGATCTGTTTCACGGATATACGTCCCGGTTTCGTAGATACGCCGTTGCTTTCGGGAGCGCAGAAATATCCGCTGATGATGCCGGCAGACAAAGTAGCCCGGACGATTGCCCGGGCTATTGCTCAAAAGCGCCGAGTGATTATCATCGACTGGCGCTATGCGATTATTACTTTCTTCTGGCGCTTGATTCCCAACGCGTTGTGGGAACGCATGGTGATTCGCACAAAAGCCAAGTCCTGAATTCACTCGTTGCTTTATTCTGTTTCGGATTATTCCACCACGATTTCATCCGTGAATACCACACCGCCGAACTCGTCGCCGGCGAGTGCCTGATAGCGGATGAAGCGTGCTTTGGCGGTACCTTCCCAACCATAGGTCTTGAAGGTCACCTCATCATTACGCACCGGCTTGTGCTTGATTTCTTTCAGTTGGGTAAACTCTTTTCCGTCCTCAGAAACCGAGATGATGACGTGTGCCGGCAGATAGACCTCCGGACCGCAAATCTGCATGAAATCGGCCTGAATGCGCTGTATGTCGGTAAGGCTTCCTAAGTCGATGGTTACGTCCAGACGTTTCTGCGATACGAAGCCCTGCCAGAAACCGTCGTTGTAGTTCCATCCGCCCCGCAGGCCATCGGTCAGTGCCTTGTCGCCTCCAGCCGGATAGGTGCCCCAGTAGCGCGCGTTGTAAGTCACCGGCTTGTTCCATGCCTTGTGCTTCAGAACCTCTCCGGCTCCCGGACGGTTTCCAAACTCACGCTCCAACGGGAAGGCCTGATAACCGGCCTCACGCAAATCCTTGGTTACCTGCACTGCCTTGTGGTGAAAGCGCTTCCAGGATTTGTTTTCCGGTTGTGTCCACCCCGTTTCGGCAATGGCCAACGCACGCGGATAGAGCATATATTCCGCGTGTTCCTCTGTGGGTACATATTCCGCCCACAGATTTCCTTGCACACCTATAATCAATTGTTGCTCTTGCGGGGTCAGTTCCTGAGGCACCGGGTCATAACCATACACCTTGCTCAGAGGAAGATAACCGCCGATGGCCTCCGGTTGTGTGTGCGGAGCGTCCTGATAACCGTCCAGATAACAATATTGTCCCGGAGTCATGATGGCCTGATGACCGCTTTTCACGGCCTCAATACCTCCTTCCGTACCGCGCCACGACATCACGGTGGCATTTGGTGCCAGTCCGCCTTCCAGAATTTCATCCCAGCCCAACAGTTTCCGTCCGTGCGCGTTCAGGAACTTCTCGATGCGATGCACCAGATAGCTTTGCAGTCCCTTTTCGTCTTTCAGTCCCTCGTCCTTGATTCTTTTCTGGCATCGCGGGCAAGTACGCCAATCGGTTTTCGGAGCTTCATCTCCTCCGATATGGATATATTCTGACGGGAACAGTTCCATCACCTCAGTGAGCACCTGTTCCAGGAATTCAAACGTCTTTTCATTACCCACGCAGAAATCCGACGGTTTGTACAGTTCATGCGTACACGACAGTTCCGGATAAGCTGTCAGCACCTCCTCCGAGTGCGAAGGCATTTCGATTTCCGGTATGATGGTAATCTGTCGTTTGCGGGCATAATCCACCAGATCGCGGATTTCCTCTTTCGTATAGTAACCACCATAGGCATTCGGTGCACCCTCCATCACATAGCGGCGTGCTCCTTTCCACCATTCTTTCCACAGATGCTGCGGTCGCCAGGCAGCCAGTTCGGTCAGTCGGGGATAACGGTCAATTTGCAGACGCCATCCTGCCGCATCCGTCAGATGCAGGTGCAGACGGTTGATTTTGAACGCCGCCAGCACATCAATCTGTCTTTTCAGGAAGTCCGCGTCAAAGAAGTGGCGCGATACATCCAGCATGATGCCGCGGTAGGCAAAGCGAGGCTTATCCGTGATGCGCACAGCCGGAACGGTCTTCTGCTCTTCGTCGGTTAGCTGTCCCAATGTCTGTAAGGCATAGAATACTCCGGCCACGGAAGCGGCCTCGATGCTGATTTTCCGGTCGGTGATGTCCAGTTCATAACTCTCGTCCGTCTGGTTACCATTCTGTTCGGGTTTCAGACGAATTTCCATGCGGGGCGCTTTACTGCTTTTAGTTGTTGCCTTCATGCCTTCCGGCAGATAGTCCGCAATCAGAGCGGCAATACTGTCGGGAGCCTGAATGCTCACTTTCTTCACCTCATTCAGGCGAAACACTCCGGTGCGCATTTCCACCGATTTGGGTTGTGGAAGCAGATAGAGAGAATCTGCGGGTTGCACGGCACTCCACACCGGCAGGCTGCATCCCAGCAGCAGACCGAGTATTGCGGCGCGTGTTTTTCTTTTTATCATGGTGTCTGTTCGGGTTAAATGATTTTTGGATTGGGGATTTGGGTTCTCAGTCGTTTACTGAATGAGACGCACTTTCTCCGGTGTTCTTTCCTTGGCTTTCGGAGACTCATCGGGATAACCGAAAGCGATGGCATAAAGCAACTTGTATGTTTCCGGGAAATCCAGTTCCTTCATGATTTCGGCACCCTCGGGAGCGTTCAGGAAGCGGCAGATGCCTCCCAGACAGCAAGAGCCAATGCCCATGGATTTGGCGGCAAGCAACATGTTTCCTCCCAGCAAGCCGCAATCCACCTGCGACAGATCATAAGTGGTGTCATAGGCAATGAATGCCACGGCCGGTGCGCCGTATGCCGCTGCTGCCGGGCGTTTCCCCTGCGTCTTTTCCATATAGTCCGCATAAAGCGTATCAATGCGTGCCAACAGTTCCGGGCGGGTTACGAAGCGTACTTCCCAGGATTCGCGTCCCATGCCGTTGGGTGCGTAAATACCGCAACGGATGATTTCGTCCAGCTTTTCCTTTTCAATAGCCTGAGGCTTGTACTTGCGGATGCTCCGGCGCTCCATGATGGTTTCCACTACTGCGTTCTTCTGACTGACAGAATCGGTATTTGAAGTCTCGGCCGGTGTAGCAGCCTTCTGGCAACCGGCCAACATTCCTGCCAAAGCGAGGCAGGAGGCAAAAATAAAATTACGATACATATTCCTTTTGAGTTTCAGTGATTGTGACAAAGTTAGGTTTTCTTCTTTATAAAAGCAACAAGTGGCATAAAAAAAGGAGCGGCCCGGCCACTCCTTTTTCTCAAAAAATCGTAATGTCTTAAAGCAGAATCAGGCTGATGCCCATAATGAGCATACCCAGCACCACACCGCCCACTCCCAGATGGTGGTGACCGTACTTTTCTGTTCCCGGCAGCAACTCGTCAAACGAGATATACACCATAATGCCCGAAACGAAGGCCAGCAGGAACGCGTTCAGTTCAACCGACCAGAACGGCAGCAGGAACAGAAAGCCGAACAACGCGCCGACCGGTTCAGACAATCCCGAGAGGAACGAATACCAGAATGCCTTGCGCCGGCTGCCGGTGGCATGATAAATCGGTACCGACACGGCAATGCCTTCGGGAATGTTGTGAATGGCAATGGCAAAGACAATCGGCAGGGCAATATCCATGCTGGTCAGTGCCGTGGTAAAAGTGGCCAGTCCCTCGGGAAAGTTATGAATACCGATGGCCAGCGCCATCAGGATGCCCGTACGTTTGAGCCGGCTTTTCCCGCCGTGTTCTTCCATGGAATGCACCTCATGCGGGTTCTCGTCTTCGGGCACCAGACGGTCGATCAGCGCAATCAGAAGAATACCTAAGAGAAAGGCGCCCAGCATCAGCGCCTGTGCGGTCGATTCCGAATAGATGCGGGCAAACTCACGGGCCGATTCCGGCATCAGTTCCATAAAGGAAACATAAATCATCACACCTGCCGAGAGACCCAGCGAGGCGGACAAAAACTTCGTATTTGTTTTCTTGGCCAGAAATGCAATCAGGCTTCCTATACCGGTGGCCATACCTGCCACTAATGTGAGCGACAGGGCGATCCATACAGATTCTTGTTCCATAATAATTTTGCTAAATGAATGATTTTTGCAAAGATAGGTAACGCACGCTTTGGTTGCAATACCCTAAATCAGGGATATTCTTTGGGGCATTCTGCTGTGGAAGGGGCTAAATGCATAAGTGTTAAACTTGTTGAATATAAAAATATTTCTGAAATTCAAGAGGATAGAGAGCGGATAAATCTTCTATTTTTGTGGAAAGCAGACGACCTATTAAAAATACTGAAGTGCGGATCTTTTGACAAGTTCTTTATATTGAAGCATGAAAAAGTCCGTTTTCTAAAGAGGAAAAACCATGAAAAAGAAAAAATACGTAATCGGGTTTCTGTTCCTGCTGTTGTTTTCGGCTTCCGCTTCGGCGCAGGTCACTTTGGAACAGTGTTACGACTCTGCTCGAGCCAATTACCCCGTAATCCGTCAGTTCGATTTGTTGGAGCGTACCGAACAATTCACGCTCGAGAACATCAAACGCTCTTTCTTGCCCCAGCTCAACCTGTCGGCCCGTGCTTCGTGGCAGTCGGATGTCACCAAACTGCCGTTTGAAATGCCCGGCATGAACATCGAGTGGATGGAGCAGGATCAGTATCAGTTCGTTCTGGAACTGAAGCAGTTGGTTTACGATGGCGGTATGGTGCGTGCCCGTCGTGAGTGGCAGAAAGCCCGTACGGCGGCCGATCGCCAACAGGCCGAGGTGGAACTCTATGCTCTGCATCAGCGCATCGATCAGGTCTATTTCGGAATCCTGCTTCAGAACGCGCAACACAAGCAGATGCAGCTTTTGCAGGAACAGCTTCAGAAAAGCCTGGAACAGGTACAGGCCTTCCTGAAACGCGGTGTGGTCTGTCCGGCTGATGTCGATGCCGTACAGGTGGAACTGCGCACGGTGGAGCAGTCTGTCCGTTCGTTGGAAACCTCCCGCAAGGCCTATTGCGAGGTGCTGTCGCTGCTTACGGGCATGGACTCCCTGCGTGCCGGAGCGCTGGTCACTCCGGCCGTGACCGAGTCCGGCAATGAAATCCTTCGTCCGGAACTACAACTCTTTGCCCGTCAGAAAAATATGTTGCTGGCACAAAAGGAAACCACCCGTGCGGGCATCCGTCCCACATTGGGCCTGTTCATGCAGGGCGGTTACGGCGATCCCGGTCTGAATATGCTCAAGGGTGGATTCAGTCCCTATTATATTGCCGGCGTGCAGCTCAGTTGGAATATCGGCAAGCTCTACACTCTGAAGAACGAACGCCGCCTGATTGACGAGCAGATGAGTCAGGTAGACATCCAGCAGTCCACCTTCCTGCTGAACACCCGTGCCGAAGCCATTCAGGCACGCCGCAATATAGAGCGCATCCGCGACGAGATCCAGGCCGATGAAGATATCATCCGTATGCGCGGACAGATACTGGAATCGGCACAGGCCCGTGTGGCCAACGGAACCCTTTCCGTGCTGGAGATGCTGCGCATGGTACTCGAAAAGGAACAGGCCTGTCAGAACAAGGCCATTCACGAAATGGAACTGCTTCAGGCCCGCTATGCCTTGAAGCGCATACAGAATAACTGAAAACCAAAAGAAAACGCCATATGAAAAGTCTACGAATCTTATATCATTGTCTGGCCGCCACCCTGTTGTGCGGTGGACTGACCGCCTGTAACTCCTCGGCCGATGAGGCAGATGCCACCGGAGTGTTCGAAGCAACGGAAGTACTGGTCTCGGCCGAATCCGGAGGCCGCATCCTTCATCTGGATTTGCAGGAGGGCGACCGGGTGGAATCCGACCGAGTGGTGGGATATATCGACACCGTGCAGCTGGCCCTGAAACGCGAACAGCTGCTGGCCAGCATGGACGCCGTGGGGCATAAGAAAATGGATGTGGCCAAACAGGTGGCCGCTACACGCCGTCAGATCGAGCAGGCCGAACGGGAGTATGCCCGTAGCCGGGATCTGCTGCACGACCGTGCCGGAACCCAGAAGCAGGTGGACGATGCCGAAGCGCAGGTGGCCGTTTTGCGCCGTCAGCTGGAAGCCCAGCTCTCGACCATGACCAGCGCCAATTTAGGAGTGCGCGACGAACAGCGCTCTCTGGAACTGCAAGTGCTGCAATTGGACGACCAGTTGCAGAAATGCCGCATCGCCAGTCCCATCCGGGGCACGGTGCTGACCAAATATGCCGAGGCCGGCGAAGTGACTGCTGCCGGTCGTCCGCTCTTCAAGGTGGCCGACTTAGAACATATCTATCTGCGGGCCTATGTCGAGGCACCACAGCTTACGACGCTCCGTCTGGGGCAGGAAGTCACGGTGTATGCCGACCGTGGCGAGGCCGACCGCACCCCTTATCCGGGACGTGTGGTGTGGATCTCCGGCGAAGCCGAATTCACTCCCAAGACCATCCAGACGCGTGACGAGCGTTCCAACTTAGTATATGCCGTGAAAATTGCCGTAGACAATTCCGACGGACAGATCAAGCTCGGCATGTACGGCAGTGTAGACTTTACGAAAAAAACAAGCAAATGAAAGAATTTCTGGCTTTTGTCAAAATAGAGTTTTTCCACATCTTCCGCGACAAGCGCACCATGCTGATTCTGCTGGGCATGCCCATCGCGCAGATTCTGCTCTTCGGTTTTGCCATCACGACCGAGGTGAAGGATGCCCGTGTCCTGGTGCTGGGCTATACCGGCGACCCTGTGGAACAGCGGCTCGTGGAGCGTCTGGAACAGAATGCCTACTTCAGTGTGGTGGGCTTTCTGCATACCGACCGTGAGGCGCACGAGGCTTTCCGCAAGAACGAGGCCGACTTGGTGGTAGCCTTTCCTCCAGGCTTTGCCGCCGAGGCAACAGGAGCCGAGGTACCTGCCGTGCAGCTGCTTGTGGATGGTACCGACCCCAATACGGCCCATCTGATGAAGAACTATGCGCAGGCCGTCATCAACTCTGCCCTGAGCGGACAGTTGCCGTCGGCGCAGACCTCGGCCGCCTCTCTGGCAGCACCGCCCGTTTCGATACACACCCACATGCTTTTCAATCCTCAGATGAAGAGTGCCTACAACTTTGTGCCCGGGGTGATGGGGCTCATCCTGATGCTGATCTGCACCATGATGACCTCGGTAAGCATTGTGCGCGAAAAGGAAACCGGCACGATGGAAGTGCTGCTTGCATCGCCCATACGCCCGATTTTCATCATTCTGGCCAAGGCCGTGCCTTATTTTCTGCTTTCCTGCGTCAATCTGGCCACCATTCTGCTGCTTTCGGTCTACGTGCTTGAAGTGCCCATTGCCGGCAGTCTGCTGTTGCTTTCCTTCG
Organism: Bacteroides sp. OF04-15BH; assembly: GCF_003477995.1. Taxonomy (GTDB): domain Bacteria; phylum Bacteroidota; class Bacteroidia; order Bacteroidales; family Bacteroidaceae; genus Paraprevotella. The sequence goes on along the minus strand of NZ_QUEM01000026.1, from coordinate 27,981 downwards.
TCAGCATGCTGCTCATTCTGGTGGCCCTCTCGTTGGGGCTGCTCGTTTCCACGCTGGTCGACACCCAGGTGGCCGCCATGCTGATCTCGGGCATGACGCTGATGATGCCTGTGATGCTGCTTTCGGGACTGATATTTCCGGTGGAGAGCATGCCCGTGCCGCTCCAGTGGCTGTCCAACATCATTCCTGCCAAATGGTATATTCTGGCCGTAAAGAAAATCATGATCGAAGGGGTAGGGCTTCGTTTCGTGTGGCAGGAGATACTGATTCTCTCGGGCATGGCCGCCCTGCTGATGATGGTGAGCCTGAAGCATTTCCGGGAACGGCTCCAGTAGCAGGACATTCCCGAACAAGAACACCGGAACGGCTCTTTACGAATCTCAAAAGAATCTTTCCGGGAAATGGAAAAAAGAATAGAAGCTTATGGTATTGAAATATCTCATTGAAAAGGAGTTCCGGCAGATGGTGCGCAACCCGATTATCCCCCGGCTCATTGTGATTTTTCCCTGTCTGATGATGCTGCTCATGCCGTGGGCGGCCACTCTGGAAGTGAAAAACAGCCGTCTGTGCATCATCGATCTGGACGGATCGTCTCTGTCGCGCCGGCTGACGGAAAAGGTCTGTGCCACCACTTCCTTTGTGCCGGCCTCCACCGCCGTGCATTACGACGATGCCTTGCTGGACGTAAAGCGTGGCGAGGCCGACGTGATTCTGGAGCTGCCCCCAAAGATGGAGTACCACATGATGCGTGGCGAACCGGTGGACATTCAGGTGTCTGCCAATGCCATCAACGGCACCAAGGGAGCCCTCAGCGCATCGTATCTGACCACTGTGATTCAGGAATTCTTTGCGCAGGAAGGAGGATCGCAATCCGTGGCTATGCCCGTGCGCATTGTGGAAAAGAGTCTGTTCAATCCGCGGTTGGACTATAAAGTGTTTATGGTGCCGGCGCTGATGGTGATGCTTCTTTCCATACTTTGTGCCTTTCTGCCGGCGCTGAACATTGTGAGTGAAAAGGAAGTGGGCACGATTGAGCAGCTTAATGTCACCCCGTTGCGTAAGTTCGACTTTATCTTAGGCAAGCTGTTGCCCTACTGGGTGGTGGGACTGGTGGTGCTCACCCTTTGTTTCCTGCTGGCCCACTGGGTCTACGATCTCACTCCGGCCGGTTCCTGGCCGCTGCTATACTTTTTTGCATGCATCTACATCCTGATTATGTCCGGTGTGGGACTGGTCATTTCCAACTATTCCGCCACGATGCAGCAGGCCATGTTCGTTACGTTTTTCTTCCTGCTTATTTTTGTTCTGCTCAGCGGTCTCTTTACTCCGATCACCAGTATGCCGGTGTGGGCGCAATGGATTGCCCGCATCAATCCGCTGACGCACTTCAATCAGGTGATGCGCATGCTCTATCTTAAGGGCAGCACACTGACGGATCTGTTGCCCCAACTTTATATCCTGCTTGCCTTCATGGCATTTTTCAATACGTGGGCCATGCTTAGCTATAAGAAGACGAATTGATTGGAGATGTTTAAGCATATTTTATCATTGTATTAAAAAAACTTGCATGATTTATTTACCATACAAAATAATTTGATAATTTTGCTTTTAGTGATTGTTGCTATTATTCATTTTTAATTGATGTATTTTTATGAGAAATAATGATGACAGTTTATTTACCAATAGTATATCCGTATATATAAAAAATGAATATGAAAGCAAAGATTTTTTCTTGATAGTTGTTTATTTCATTGTATAACATTGAATTAGAAACCAACATTTGATTTTACTTTGTCCCAAGGAAACTAAAAGAATAATTTATGAAAACCGAAAGACTTATACTTCGTCCGTGGACAGAAGAAGATGCTGCGTCTCTCTACAAATATGCACAAGATCCGAAAATAGGACCTATAGCAGGATGGCCACCACATACGTCTGTTGAAAACAGCAGGGAGGTAATAAGGGATATACTTTCTGCTCCGGAAACTTATGCTGTAGTTTTAAAAGAGACCAATGAACCTATTGGTAGTGTAGGCATCATGTTCGGTGACGGAGTACACAGTGCAGACATGCAGGAGGGTGATGCCGAAATTGGCTATTGGATTGGTGTCCCTTATTGGGGACAGGGGCTGATACCGGAAGCAGTTGAGTGTCTGCTCTTACGTTGTTTTAATGAATTGGACATCAAAAGAGTGTGGTGCGGATATTATGACGGAAATATTAAGTCCCGCAGAGTAATGGACAAATGTGGTTTCCGTTTTCATCATACGGAAGAAGGAAAGACCTCTCCTTTAGGAGATATCCGTACGGAGCATTTTACTTTGCTGACTAAAGAGGATTGGGAAAAAAGGTAAGACAAATATAAAGGTGTCCCATGATAAGCACAACGATAAAATCATTTATACAGGCTGATTTAGCATCAGTCTGGCATTCAGTCACTTCTCTTTATGACTATTCATGGCGAAGTGATATAAAAGATATAGAAGTTTCAGATGAGCGTCATTTCAAGGAGATAAGTCACGAAGGCTATGTAACCTGTTTTACTATTACCGTTTTAAAGCCTTTCTTGAAATATTCATTTCTTATGGATAATGAGAACTTTTCCGGGGAGTGGACAGGACATTTCAGGCAAGCAGGGAATGGGACAGAAATAATTTTTACAGAGTCAATAAAACTGAAAAAATGGTGGTTATATCCTTTTGCATGTTTTTATTTGAGAATACAGCAGAAACGGTATATAGCAGACCTGAAAAGAAAATGTGAACAAGCATGAACGAATCAACAAATTATATAATACGCCCCTTGCAAGCTGATGAACCCCATTTGCTAAGAGATTTTCTTTACGAAGCTATCTATATTCCTGAAGGTATAGAGCCACCATCGAAAGATGTTGTTGAATTGCCGGAATTGAAAGTTTATATTGAAAATTTCGGTAAGAAAAAAGATGATTATTGTCTGGTTGCCGAAACTGATGGTAAGATTGTAGGAGCTGCATGGGTACGCATCATGAATGATTACGGCCATGTAGATGATGAAACTCCTTCTCTTTCCATATCCTTGTACAAGGAATACAGGAACAAAGGTATTGGTAGCCGTTTAATGCAGGAGATAATTAAATTGCTTGTCAGTAAAGGCTATAAACATGTTTCGCTCTCCGTACAGAAGGCAAATTATGCAGTCAATATGTACCTTAAACTTGGGTTTAAAACAATAAAAGAGACAGACGAGGAATTTATTATGGTAAAGGAACTTAATGAGGAAAAGAGCAATTTCCAACGTTTCCTGTCAGGAGAATATTGTAACCGGTTGGATAAAGAAGTCTTGGACATGATTATGAAAACAAAGGGGGTTCTGTCAATAATCAATGACGTAAAGACTCCTGCTGAAAAAAGGAATGAGATTCTATTTCAGATGCTTGGTAAAATCGGGAAATATTCTACCATCGGCAACAACTTTGCCTGCCAATGCGGAAAACATATTTTCATTGGTGAAAAGACCATCATTAATGATAATTGCACATTGATGGATGAAAACCATATCCATATTGGGAATCAGGTTCTGATTGCTCCCAATGTACAGTTCTATACGGCTACACATCCGATAGAATATAACGAAAGGTTTGTTGAAGACTGGGATGAAAGTTCGGGTGAACTCTTTTTTCGTACAAGGGCTCTTCCGATTACTATCGAGGACAATGTCTGGATTGGCGGTGGAAGTATCATCCTTGCCGGTGTAACTATAGGAACAGGAAGTGTGATCGGTGCCGGGAGTGTTGTGACAAAATCAATTCCGGCAAACTGTGTAGCTGTGGGAAATCCATGTAGAGTGATCCGCTATCTGAAATTTGATTATAAGATAAGGACACTTGATGAAAAGGACATATTGCAAATGAGGGACTTGTTTTGCTCAACCGTACTGAATGTAAATACACAAGATTATACCGAAGAGGAAGCGAAGGACTGGGCTTCTTGTGGAGAAAGAACGGAGCGATGGAAAGAACTTTTGGCCTATAATCAGTATGTCGGAGCATTTGATGAACACGATTGCTTGGTCGGTTTTGCGTCAATGAACAAAGACGGGTATCTGCATTCCATGTTTGTGCATAAGGATTTTCAACATAAGGGTATTGCAACGCAGCTTCTTTTGGAGGTTGAACGAATAGCCAGACAGTATGGAGTTATACATATTACATCTGAAGTAAGTTTGACAGCCAGACCCTTCTTTGAAAAGAAGGGATACGAAGTAGTTAAAATACAAAAGTGTCAGGCGAATAGACTGAAACTGACTAATTTTGTAATGCGTAAGCTGTTGAATTATAAGTAATCTAAGTTAATTTATGGAATCATTCAAACTGCGCCTCTGGGCCAAAGCGGACATACCGGTATTGGCAAAATATTTGAATAATAAAAAGATTTGGGACAACTGTCGTGATTCCCTTCCATATCCATATACGGAAAAAGATGCTGAGCAATTCATCAGTTTCGTTGAAAAGCAAAGCGAACAGAATAATTACTGCATCGAGATTAATCATGAAGCGGCAGGAAATATCAGTTTCATTAAAGGTACGGATGTGGAGCGGTATAGCGCAGAACTGGGTTACTGGCTTGCCGAGCCGTATTGGAACCAAGGTATCATGACCGAAGCTATCAAACAAGCCATAGAAGATTATCTAAGTCATACAGACACGGTGCGAATTCATGCCAATGTATACGAAAACAATCTGGCATCAATGAGAGTTCTCGAAAAAGCCGGTTTCCATAAATGCGGTATCTTTAGAAAAGCTTGTTTCAAGAATGGTCAGTTTGTTGATTGTCACTGTTATGAATTACTGAAGTTGTACGATATGTAGGGATATTTAGATGAAGAATTTTACCTTTTCGTTATCACGGATTTTTGTATGTTAAAAACATATTATTAAGCAGATAGATTATTCTGCAAAAGATGGTAGTTATATTCTGCAACGTGCTCCATGATGAAAAAATGATATTTCTGAATTTTGAGAATAACTGTTCATGGGACGCTAATAAAATTTACTTCCTACAATAAATGAAAGAAAAAATGGGATCTAAAGACATAATAGATATGAAAAAGAGAAGTATCTCAAACAGTTTTTTGGAACAGTTAAAGACCGGTAGCTTGAAATCCATCACAGATTATGTAAGAGTTGATCCTTATTTGGATTTGGAACTGAGAGGTGATAGCGTTATGATATATTATAGAGGTGGGAAAGTTCTTACAGTCGATGAAAAGGGAGTTCTTACAGGGCTGGTTGATGAATACTATCTGTCGCCTGGTACGGAGAGAATCCTACCTTCTATTGACGGTTTGCATGACTACTTGGCTCATGCAAAACATATTGTAGATATTCATGAATCTACCAAAAACAGTAAATTAGGAGAGAAGGAAATTCAACAAAGGGTGGTATACGAAAACAATCTGTCTGTGAATGCTGACAATACGGATTATTTCATTGCCGATGTAGAATGGGCTGACAACGATGTTTTGTGTGGTCGGGCAGATATCGTGGCTTTCCGTTGGAATCATATGGAACACTGTAATCGTATTGTACAGCTGACTCTGATAGAAGTAAAGCAAGGTGAGGATGCTATTAGGACAAACGGTGAAAATTCGCCTGGATTAAAGAAACATTATAACGACTATCTTAAATTTAAAGAAAAGCCGGAATCTGTGAACCGTGTGGCTAAGGACATGCTTCTTGTTCTAAAGCAGAAGAAAGAATTAGGTCTTGTGAAAGGATTGGATAATCTATTTGAGAAAAAGATTACAGAAAAAGATGCTTGGGGTAACAAGGTGCAGCGACAAGTAGAAGTTGAACCTAAGATAGAAGCTGAACCGGATTTTCTGTTCCTGCTTGCTAACTATCATCATTACAGCTCAAATCTTCAGATTGAATGTGAGAAACAACTAGAAGATTGCAAGTTTATCAATGCCTCTTTCTGTGGATATGGATTATATAAGGATCTGATCAAGACAAAAAAAGAATTGACTTTCTAACCAGAATGATTGAAATATGAATATCAAGATACACAGAGGCCTTGATCAGATTGGTGGCTGTATTACAGAGATTTCTACAGATACTTCCAGGGTATTCATTGACTTTGGTCAGAATCTTCCTGGATGTGGAGAACCGACGACACCAGAGGATGACGAGCAAATGGTTCTGGCTATCTTTTCTCAGAACAAGAAGCAACATGAGGCTGTATTCTATACACATGGTCACGAGGATCATGTGGGGCTGTTTGAGTATATTCCAGACAAAGTTCCTCAATATATGAGCGAAGGAACGATGAAGTTGCTTTCCATTAAATATGGACTCTTATCTGAAGGTGCGTCACTTAAAGTGAACGAATTACGGAAACAGAATTGTACTTCAGAGGAATATGATGATGCGGTCAGTAGCCTGAAAAAGGCTGAAAACAAATGTAAGCTTCTCAAACGTATGTGTATCTGGAAAAGGACTGCTCCACGTAAGGTTCCGAAAAGTATTACAGTCGGCGATATAAAGGTAACTCCTTTTTTCAATTGTCATTCCATTTATGATTCGCACATGTTTCTGATAGAGGCAGACGGCAAACGGAGCTGGCATACTGGTGACTATCGGGAGCATGGATATATGGGCAAAGGACTTATTCCGACCTTAAAAAGGTATGCCACCCATATTGATACGCTGATTACAGAAGGAACCATGCTGAAACGTGAAGACAAATGTATTCACGAACGTGATGTTTCCGACAAGATGGCTCATGTGATGCAGGCTTTCAAATATGTATTTGTGCTTGCTTCTGCAACAGACATAGAACGACTTGCCGCAATCAAGGAAGCAGCAAATGCAGCAGGCAAGCGTATGTATGTGTGCTCAAAGTTTATGAAACAGGCTATGAGTTTCTTCACGGAGCAGGAGGGAGAAATCTCTCACGGACTGTTTGCATTTCGGCCTAAATTCTATAATAAGCGCTTTTTGAACGGCATAAAACGGAATGGCATGGTTATGATTGCCGGAGTATCGCAAAAAGACCGACTTCAGGAAGTTATCCAGGAATTGCCTCAGGAAGAAACGCTTCTTATTTACTCGTCATGGGACGGATATTATAGAAATCCGGAACAGGTAAAGGCAAATCCTTTCTATAAGGAAATTCGTGAAATGTTTCATAATGTGGTGGATCTGCACACATCCGGTCATGCTGACCGTAGCACAATAGAGAAGGTTATCAAAACGGTTAATCCCAAGGAGGTTATCTGCATTCATAAGGAAGCAGATGCCCAATTATAGTGTTTGAAAAATTAGTTGAATCATGAGAATCATACAAATATCAGATACGCATAGCAAGCATCATTTGCTGACAGATCTTCCTCCTGCCGATGTTGTCGTGCATTGTGGGGATATTACCGAGAACGGCACAGAAGAGGAAGTTCTTGATTTCCTGAACTGGTTTATCACGTTGCCTTATAAGCATAAGATATTCGTTACGGGCAATCATGACTTATGCCTTTGGGATGCTACGGGTATAGAGGATCTGCCGGAAAATGTTCACTTTCTTCAGGATCGTGAATGTGAAATTGAAGGGATAAAATTTTTTGGACTGGCATACAACCATTCCGAACAACTTATTCCTTCAGAGGTGGATGTGTTGGTTAGTCACGAGCCTCCACTCATGATTTTGGATGAAAGTAATCATATTCATTGGGGAAATGCTCCGTTGAGAAACAGAGTTTTTGAAGTGAAGCCTCGCTTTCACTTTTTGGGTCATGCCCATGAAGCTTATGGCACAGAGAAACTACAGGGGATTGTTTTCTCCAATGCGGCGCTGCTTGATAATTTGAATCAGTTAAAATACAAGCCGAAGACTTTTATTTTGTGAGTCTGATGCATTGTTTTAACTGATTATTATAACATGATAGAATGTTTTATATATTTGCAAAACGAGAAAAGAATTGTTGAAGTATTATGAATAAAAACAGTTTGCGTTATGAAAAAATATATGGTCATTTTAGTTCTGTTCATTAGCTGTCTTTATGCAAAAGCGCAGTCTATTGTACCACAGGTAAATGAGAACGTGGAACTTATGAGTATTTTGTCCCGAATGGCCGGTTTCCCTGAATATCACATGGATATGGCAGGGCAATATATAAAGGATATGGATAGCTACTTTAAGGACAATACGGATCATCCGGCTGTGAAGTATATGAAAGAACTTAGAAATAAGTATGGCATTTCTTTCGACGCAGTCATGTCAATGGCCGTACATCTGGATAATCAAAACGGTTCTCTTTCACTGATTGAAGAAGACAGTTCTACTTTGGAAAAAAGATGGAAGAAAGTTGATAAGGCGGAATTTCTGTCACATCTCAACAGCTTTTATAAGGATACCAGATTCCATGAGTTTTTCAAGGCTCATGAAGATCTTTATGAGAAGGGGATAAAGGCCTATCAGGATCATGTAATCAATTATCTGGATATAGATTGGTATTCCGATTTCTACGGCAATGAGCCTCAGGAAACTTTTTCTGTGATCATCGGATTCTGTAACGGAGGCGGTAATTATGGAGTAAACCGACAGGTAAAAGGAAACAAAAAGGAGGTTTTTGCAATTGTGGGCTACTATGTGGATAAAGAGGATACACCTATGTATAATAAGGAGTATCTGCCAACTCTGATCCATGAATTCAATCATTCGTTTATAAATCATTTTCTGGATGAAAACAGATACCCGGATCATGTAAGACTACTTGAACCTGCCGCAACAGATTTGTATCGGTCTTCACAGTGGAGTATGTCGAAACAGGCCTATGGTAATTGGAAGACCATGATCAATGAGTCACTTGTGCGCGCGGCTGTCATCTGCTATATGTTGGATAAAGAATATAAGCCGGAGGAAATTAAAAACGAACTGGCGGAACAGATGCAACGAAATTTCAGATGGATGCCGGAGCTGGTAAGATTACTGAGAGTTTATGAAAAGAAACAGAACAGATATAAGACTTTTGAGGATTACTATCCACGTGTGATTTCCTTCTTTATTGATTATGCGAAAGAAGAGAATAAAAGATTTGATGCTGTAAAATAAGTAAACGCCGCTTATTATCTGACCAGTACAGATATTAAAAGTGTCTACGCTATTCCGGAGAATAACGACCGCGAATTATCTCCGAGTTTAAATATTAATGGAATAGTATTGCTTCCATCTGGAAGCTACGGTAAGCAGCTCCAGCCTTGGGTACTAGAATAAAGGAATTAAGGGTAAGGGCAAAGTTTGTAATCATAATGTCCGCTTGCATTTTTGGAGAGTGCAAGCGGACATTATGATTTTGTAGAGGATTCAAGATTTGCTTGTTGTTGTAAGTTCTTGAACCATGATTCCTTCCAGTTGAATTGTTTCTTTGAAAAAGCGCTTTACATCGTCGGTGGAGTGGATTGTCTTTAAAAGTGGATGAATCACAAAGCAGGCATAGGCTTGCACAATATGATCCTTGTGCGGTTGGAAAAGAACCATACTGCTGCAATCGCTTTCATAGATATACAGATAAATGGTGCTTTCCTTCAGACTGTTATGAAGAAATACATCTTCGGTTACGAACAGGGAAGTTACGGCCAGCGTATTGCTTCCGCTTTGCGCATTGATTAAGGAAGGGATGGTACGCACCATCTTGTCAGCCAGTAATGTCCGGATAGTGCTGTCGGTCTCAAAGTCCTGAATGGACTTCAAATGGCTGATGGCGAATATTTTTCTCGGCACGGAATAGTCCGTTCGGGCGATATGCGCTGCCAGTTTATTGATTTCATCCGAATGGCTGCAATATTTGATGTAGGCCTCGTTGTTTGCCAAGCGGTGTATCTGGCGGGTTAATTCCAGTCCTTTTTCTTGCAGAGTAAGATGATCGGCAACGAATATGGCGGTCGGCTGATCTGATCCGCCGATGATGGTGGTATTTCTTTTGGCACAACTTAAAGTCAGTAAGCAGCCTAGACTTAAAAGGAGGATCATTCTTTTCATGATGGATTTCTTTTGGTTTTTCAATGAGAATCACAATATTCGCAAAAAATCAGAGAAATACAAAGAAAAGAGAAAAAGAAAATCATGTGTTTTGAGAAAAATCTCTTTGAGAAAAAGAACCAAAAAGTGTATCTTTGAGGGAACATACGCTTCGGTTCTATATGGAAGCGTAGCCTAATGATCGAAAAAAATGAGAAAAGTAAGTAGAGAAATGGATTCACAGTGGGCTTTGAAGGTGATGCGCAAGGCTCCTTATATTACAGTCAGTTTTATACGTGCCGACGGAACGGCATACGGGGTTCCGCTGTCCTTGGCTTGTACCGATGATCGTATCTGGTATTTTCATTGTGCCCCCGAAGGAGATAAGTTGGATGCCCTTGCCGCACATCCGCAGGTTTGTCTGTCGGCAGTGACAAAATGTGCTCCGACAGTCGGTCCGAAAGACGGTTCGTTTACTTTGCAGTACCGTTCGGCTATCGCTTTCGGAAAGGCGGAACTGGTGACTGATGATGAAGAGAAAATCCGGGCGCTCCGGGCTATCAGTGAGCGTTTCTTGCCACTGCACATGGATGCTTTCGACGATGCCATTGCGCGCAGTCTGCATCGCACGGCTGTTGTGCGCATCACGTTGGATGACCTGCCGACAGGCAAACGCAAGCAGTATGACCGGAACGGCGAGGAAATGAAATACGGTCGGATGGAATAGGGAAGACGGAACTCATTTGCTTTCCTATGATTTTTAATGAAGTCTAATACTAAATATAAATCAGTAAATATACCATGAATCCGATGAGAACTTAATGCTGGCATGCTTTTGCTTCAGCGCGGCCTTGTTACAGGCACAGACGGCTTTTTTCGTATCCGCAGACGGAAAGGATTCGAATAAGGGTACGATAAAGCGCCCCTTCCGGACCATAGAAAAGGCACTGGAGGCGGCTCGAAAGGAAAAAGGAGAGATTACGCTGTACTTGCGTGAAGGCGTTTACCGTTTGTCTGCGCCTTTGACTCTGACCGCATCCGACGGAAATTCGGAAAAGAAGCTTACACTGACGTCTTTCCCAAATGAGAAGGCAACAATCAGTGGCGGTGTTCTTCTGAATCTGGACTGGCAACCTTATGAAAGAGGTATTTGGCAGGCGAAGGTAAATCAGGACGTTGAGATAGATATGTTGCTGGTTAATGGAGAGATTCGCCACATGGCCCGCTATCCGAATTATGACGAACAGGCGGTCCGATTCCACGGAACGTCCTCTCAGGCCACAGCACCCGAGCGGGTGAAGGGCTGGAAGCATCCGGAAACCGGATTTCTGCATGCCATGCACAACAGTGATTGGGGGGATTTTCATTATCGCATCAAAGGAAGAAAAGAGAATGGCGAACTGATACTGGAAGGTGGTTGGCAGAACAACCGGCAGTCGGGACTGCATCCGGAAAACCGGATGGTGGAGAACATCTTTGAGGAACTGGATGCGCCGGGAGAATGGTTCTTCGACCGGGATGAGAAAATACTATATTACTATCCTCTGGAGGGAGAGCAACCCGCAACCGCGGTCTTTGAGACACCCCAACTCAAACATCTGATTGAGGTGCGGGGAACTCAGGCTGCTCCGGCTGAAAATATTGTCATTAGGAATCTGAATCTGACGCAGACACAGCGTACCTTTATGGAAAAATATGAGCCGTTGCTGCGTTCTGACTGGACGGTTTATCGTGGGGCGGCTGTGTTCTTTGAAGGTACGGAAAACTGTACGCTGACGCAATGTGATTTATACAATTTAGGAGGCAATGCCGTGTTCTTTTCCAAATATAACCGGCAGGGAGAAGTGTCTTCTTCTCATTTCACAAACATAGGTGCCAGTGCCATCTGTTTTGTAGGGGATACGGCCTGCGTCCGCTCTCCGAGCTTTGAATACAGTCAGTTTGTACCGTATGAAAAGATGGATTTGCAGAAGGGGCCTAAGGGAGTGAATTTTCCGGCGCAATGTACTGTTCGGGACAATCTGATTCATCGCATCGGTCTTTTTGAGAAGCAGACTACCGGTGTGGAACTGTCCATGTGTCAGTCCATCGTCGTATCTCATAACAGTATTTACGACACCCCCCGTGCGGGAATCAATGTGAGTGAAGGCACGTGGGGTGGGCACTGCATTGAGTATAACGATGTATTCGAAACGGTAAAGGAAACCGGCGACCACGGTTCTTTCAATTCCTGGGGACGCGACCGCTTCTGGCATCCGAACTATAAAGAGATGGAGGAACTGACAACCGGACACCCCGAAATGATTCTGCTGGATGCCGTAAAGACCACGACAATACGCAATAACCGTTTCCGTTGTGACCGGGGATGGGACATTGATCTGGACGACGGTTCTTCGAATTATCATATCTATAACAACCTGTGTCTGAATGGTGGAATCAAGTTGCGCGAAGGATTCTACCGTGTTGTCGAGAACAATATCATGGTAAATAATTCCTTCCATCCGCATGTATGGTTCCTGAATAGCGGGGATGTGTTTACCCGGAATATTGTCATGACGGACTATCAGCCCATTCAGATCCGCAGCTGGGGATTGATGGTCGATTATAATATCTTTGCCACAGAGACAGCTTTGGGCAATGCCCGGAAGAACCGGACGGACTTGCATTCCAGAGCCTGTGCGTTACCGTTCCGGAATCCGCAAGCAGGGGACTTCTCTTTCCCGGACGATGCGGAGGTTATTGTCGAGGCCGGTTTCCATAATTTCCCGATGGATGAGTTTGGCGTTGTTTCTCCCAGACTGAAAAAGATCGCGCGTCAGCCGGAAATGCCACAGATCAGGAACGTGGATACCGGGCATACGGCGGTGACCAAACAATGGCAGGGAGTTGTTCTGAAAGACCTGACAACACTGGGAGAACGTTCGGCTACGGGTATGGATTCGGAACGTGGAGTATATGTGCTTTCTGTCAGCCCTCTTGAAGGACTGCATACCCATTTGCGGACTAATGATGTGCTTTTAAAGGCGAATCAGGTGGCTGTTGATAATTTGGAGGAGTTCTTTCAGGCTTTGAAAGACTGCAAACAGGGCGAAACTGTTTCTTTAACCGTCTTCCGTTCACAAAAGGAAATGGAAATTTCTTTTAAACTGAAATAGGATAATACGGTAGAGATATGCTCCTTTGAAGAATTGTGTTTTTTAAAAGAAAAAGGCTGCAAAAGATGGTGGATTTCCGCCTTTTGCAGCCTTTTTGTTTGGATTTGTTTAACTCCGGCGCTGTTTCTTGCGCAGCAGACGCGCAATCCACAGATAATATCCTGTGAGTGGGAGAGAAGTGCCCAGCAATGCCACCAGCACGGTGAGGACGCGGGTCAGCATACCGCCCCATTCGCCTACATGCATGCTGTAAATCCATCCGCGGATCTTTCCGGACTTATCCAGCGAAGCGTAAGGTGCTTCTTCGGTAATCCGTCCGCTTTTCACATCAAAGGTATAGCGGTCGGCAGCACGCTGATTGCCCCAGCGGTGGAAATATACCGAAGCGGTATTTTGGGACAGTTGGATCTGGCGGTATTCCGGATTCTCGGCGGCCAGCTGTTCATATACACGCTGCCAGCTGCAAGTACTCTGCCGCACTTTGGCCAGACGGGCATTTTCCTGCGGGCCTTGTCCTTTGCCGTTCTGAGAAGAGTTCGGTTTACCTTTTTCTGTTTCCGGTTGTTTGGCCCGGCTCTGCTGTGAGGTTTTCACTCCGAAAACGGCATAGAAAGCATTGTTATACCATTTGAACGACCAGGTGAGTCCGGTCAGTGCCATAGCCAATAACAGGATCAGGGCATACATGCCGCCGGCTACATGCAGATCATACCAGAAGCGCTTCATGCCCCGGGTGCAACAGATCTGCAGGCGGGTTTTGAGTGCCTTGCGGGTGCGTGGCCACCAGATGAAGATTCCCGAAATCAGCACGAAGACAAAAGCTAAGGTACTGATGCCGACAATAACCTTTCCCCAGAAGATGCCGCCCTGCGGATTGGCGCTGTCGAGCAACCAGCGGTGCAGGCGGAACATGGTGGAGAAGAAAGGCAGACGTTTGGTCTTGCCCGTCAGCTCACCGGTGTAGGGATTGATATAAGCCGCCGCTTTCTTGGGTTTCGAAAGGGAAAGCTGCCAGGCACGGTCCGGTTCTGGGTAAATGGTCAGGCCCGTAATGGAAACACTATCGGGCAACTGCCGGGTGGCGCACAGCATCAGACTGTCGGCCGGAAGCGGCTGCCGGTCTTGTGCCTCCACGAAATAGATTTCTTTTTGTACTTTCTGTGTGATTTCCTGCTCAAATACCAGCATGGCGCCGGAAAAGCAAATCAAGGCAATGATGATTCCGAATGGAACGGAAAGCCATAAGTGAATGTCGTGAAATATTTTTCTCATTGTTGTAAAGGATTTAGATTCATAACAAAGATACGATAATTTATCACAGTCTGGAATGCTGTGTCCTGTTTTTTTGCATTTTTGTAAAAAGCCCGGAGCATGAAGCGCTCCAGGCTTTTGGTAGTTAAAGATGAGAGAGAATGATTATTTTACAGGGGTCAGGCGTCCCAAACCGTTTACGGTTGCCGCGTTTTCAACGGTCAGCACTCGTGTGGCTTTAGCGGTAGCTGCGTCAATGCGGTACACACCCGGATGGCCGTCGGAGGTGGAGATGGTCATATAAAATGCTCCGTTTTCTTTATAGGGATTGCGGCTGAAGTCGGTGATGACATCGGTAGACGGAAGGCCGGTTACATAGGTCAGTGTCTTGGCATCAGCATCGAACACGGCGAGTTGGTTGGCTACGTAGCCTGTTTCTGTCAACGGACGGTCGTACATGCGCAGCAGGAAGTAGTTGCCGCTCATGTGCCAGCAGCTCAGGAAAGACTTGCCGCCCGAGAGCGCTTCGATGTTGCAATAGTAATCATCGAAAGCTTCAGAGCCGTTCGGAATACGTACCACTCCGGCTGGAAGCGTGGTTTTCTGACGTGTATCGCTCATCGTCTTGGCATAACTGGGGGAGAATACATATACATCTCCGTTGTCGGCACTCCAGATGGTCTGGTAATACTGCGATTTGTAGCGACCGCAGGCATAACTGATCTTGTCTGTGCGAATCAGCTTCTTGTCGGTCAGGCTCTTATCCGAGAAAATGGCCACCCAGCATTCATTAGGATATTGGGTCCATTGCAACTCGTTTTCCTTATAGGAACTGCTTCCGCTTCCTCCGGCTTCGGTCTTGATCAGATCTTCATTGCCCGGCAATACCCACTTATAACTTCCGTCGGCATTTTTCTGCATGGTTCCGTACTGGCTGAGTCCCATCGGAATGGCGGCACTGTAAATCTTTTCTCCATGCTGCAACAATCCGGCCAGAGTGACGTATTCTCCATTACCCAGAAAGTTTTCCGAGAGATAAACACTATCCTTGGTGTTGTTGGTTACGTGGGTTTCCTGTTCGGTATCCAGATAAGAGAGCAGGAAACTCTTGGGAATATAGCCGTTGGCATCCTGCCACTCCGACGGACCGTCGCCGGTAGACGAGGTGATGATATACTGGTCGTACTGGCCGTACGAAGTGAATCTTTTTACCTTATATTCGTTGTCGCGTTTCTGCAACTGGCCGTTGGCATTCAGGATGAATGACTGTGTGGTTCCTGCTTCCCCCTGATTGTAGTTCAGTGCATAGAGATATTTGTTGTTCTGGAAAATCCAGTAAGTGGCCCCGTCGTTCACCAGACCGTTTGCCGTCACTGTTCCCTGATTCAGAGAGTCTGTGGTCAGCAGGATGTTGGTTGTGCTGTTTGAGGCTACGATTGAAGTGGCCAGGACATATTTTCCGGTGCTTCCATTGCCGGAGCCATCTCCGTTACCATCGTTTGTTCCATTGTTTATGTCTTCACTGGAGCAGGCTGTCAGCGCGCCGCCCAAAGTCAAAGCCAGCATGCTGGCAAAAAGGATGTTCTTTTTCATGCTTTTAATTGTTTCTGTTGTTTATTCTATAATATCTGTTTGTGCTTAGTTTCCAAAAAATACACGTACTTTTCCATAGAAGGCGCGTCCGGCTTTCTGAAGACTGAAGTTGTCGTAAAGCTTCTCGTCGGTCAGATTCTTGCACTCGAAGGTCAGAGTGTAACGTCCGTTGCGCAGGCTGTAGGACAGACTCAGATTGTGTGAAAACTGGTTGGGTACCATGTAGTCGCTGTTGTTTGTGCCATAGAGTTCCGACACATAGCAGAACTGGTGCAGATACTGGTTGTCGTAGTTTACCGTAAGGGTGTTTCCCTTCTGGAACAGATCACGCCAGTAGAAAGTGACAAAGGAGTCGGCAAAGCGATAGGGCAGATTCGGCATCCGGCTTTTATAACCCGGATTGGCTACCGAACTGGTGCCGGACATCTTTTCGTTATCACGTACATTCATCTCCGTGAAGTTCACACCTACACTCAGCCATTTGCTGAAATTGTATTTGGCCGACAGGTTATATCCCAGAGTCAGCACCTTGCCGTAGTTCATATAGGCCGCCGCTTCCTTGCCTCCACTCAGGGAAACCAGCTGGCGCTGGATATAGTCTTTTGTGTTGCGGTACACGAAGCCTCCTTCTAGGAACAGCCCGTGTTTGCGTATCTGTTTGCTGAAAAGCAGATTCAGGTTGATGTTGTCGCTCCGTTCCGGTTTGATGCCGATGTCTCCGGTTTCCAGATCTTCGTCGCCGAAAGTCTCCTCAATGGTTGGCAGACGGCAGGCACGTTCGTAAGATAGTTTTGCCTGCAGTTCCGGAAGAATGAAATAAGTTCCCGCAGCACCGAAGCCGTAGAAGTCATTCGTTCCTTCCGTGCGTACATAATTGCTTTGCGTTGCGTCTTCGGCAACGGGTCCGGTCACATACTGACGGTAATACTTTCCGAAGGCTGTCAGGTTCCATTTATCGGAAGGCATGAGTCGGTAAGACAATCCGGTGATGTTCTTGCGGGTTTCCTTGGCGATGGGATCGCTTTGTTCTTCTTTGGCCAGCAGCGAAGTGTTGCTGCGGTGGAAAGCATTGAAGACATGGCTCAAGGTGAAGGTATGCATATCGTGCAACCGGTAATTTGCGGTGAGGGTGCTGTTCCAGTTGTCGTTGTCGGAACGCATGTGCTGGTAGGATTGTTCTCCGCGCGAGTTCATCAGATGCTTTTCGCCCAGCCAGTTGTATTCATACTGCGAGGTGTCTACCTGTGTAGTGGCATTGCGGTTGTAGTTTGCCGTGAACACCACATCCAGCCCTTTGGTAAACAGGTTGCGCTTGGCATATTCAAACGACGGCATGAAGGAATGCCCCTTGCGGTGCTTCTCGCCATAGACGATTTTCTGTTTCACTCCATTCTGCACATCCTGATACATATTTGAGAAGGTGAAACCGAAGAGCATCCGGTCGGCCCAGCTCTTTCCTTTCACACCTACCTTACCGGAAATGGCTTCGTTGTGATAGGTGTCGTGAAAGCGTTTTACACGCACCAGCTTTTTTACGTTCATGGCACCGGTTTCGAAATCCAGCACCGGAGCATCTACCCAGTAATTGTTGTCAGAATAGTTTTGAAAGGCATTGATTTCGTAAGTAAGACCGTTGCGAAAGGTCTGTCCGAAGTTTATATAGGATTTGTGTGTGTTGAACGAACCGAAAGTATAGGCTGCATCGGCAAACCAGCTTTGGCGTTGTTGCTTGGTCACAATGTTGATGATGCCACCGATGGCGTCTGCTCCGAATCCTACCGGTACCACACCACGATACACCTCAATGCGGTCGGCAAAGTTCACGGGGATGTTGTTCAGTCCGAACGAACTGCCCACACCTTCCTGAGGCACTCCGTCGATAAAGACCTTGACGTGCTTGCCGCTGAAACCGTCGAGTGTGACTTGCATGTCCGAGCCGACACCACCCGATTCGCGCAGTTTGATGCCCGGAACCGAAGCAATGGCATCGCCCAGATTCTTGTTCAGTCCGGCAATATCTTTCAGATCAACCGCAATGGCATTGAAGGCCGATTTCTTGATGCGGTCCGTATGACGGGCTTGTACCTGCACCTCGTCCAGTGCCATTTCGGCGGGAGCAATCTTCAGATTAATTTTCTGATGCTCACCGGAACGAACGGTTACTTTTTTGTTTACGGTCTGGTAACCCATCGCCTTGACCGTGAGTGTGTATTCTCCGGCCGGCGCTTCCAGATGATAGATTCCTTTGTCGTTGGTCGTTCCGCCGTAGGACGTTCCCTCCAGCTGTACGGTGGCAAAGTCCATAATCTCTTTTGTTACTGAAAGAATCTTACCGCTGATGATTCCCTTTTTTTGTGCCTGCATTGTGTCAGTTGCCCCGATTGTTAATAAGAGGCAGAGCAGTGTAATAACCTTTGTTCTCAAAATCTTATCTAAAAAGTTAGTAATGTATTTATACACCCTTGTGGTGTGTCTCCTAAAAACACTGCAAAATTACACAGATAAGATATAGGGCGCAATCGCCAAAAAAAGGTAATATTCAGGACGGACAAATACTCGTTTTTGAGTATTGCAAAATTGAAAAAAGCACCTGAAAAGCCTCTCTTTTCATACATGAGTCCGCAAAAGGCCGTTATTCAGGTTCAGAAGCTTCTATGTCATACCCAATTTATTATTCTGTAAAAATGAAAAACGCCATGTACGACATATCCGAAAGATATATACATACATGGCGCGGACGCATTGAAACAGAAATTCACGAACAATAGGACTTTTATTTATTTAACCACATCTTCAATGCGCCGACTTTTTCCCGGCTTACCAGAATCTGTTCTTTGGCTTTGGGACGGAGCTGCAAGAGCATCTTGCCGTTAAAGTGCGGCTCAATCAGTTCAATGCAGTTGGCCGATAACAAAACCTGCCGGTTGGCCCGGAAAAAGAGTTCCGGGTCGAGTTGTTCTTCCAGTTTATTTAAGGTGAGATCAAGGATATGGGTTTTCCCGTCGAAAGTTACGGCAAACGAAATCTTGTCTTCCGAATAGAAATAGGCAATCTCCGGAATGGAGATGGTATACATGCGGCGGGGCGAGGTTATCAGAAAACGCTGGCGGTATTTGCGGAACGCTCCGGTCTGACCGATAGCCGACAGAATATTTTCCAGATAGGCCTGATTGTCCTCGGGAGAGAACAGGCGGCGCGCATGATATTTCTCAAATCGGGTGATGCTCTCTTCCAGCCGTTCTTTGTGAATGGGCTTGAGCAGATAGTCGATACTGTTTACCGAAAAGGCCTGTACGGCATATTCGTCGAATGCCGTCGTAAAGACGATGGCGCACTGAGGACGTGCCTTTTCTATGAAAAGAAAGGAGTTGCCGTCGGTGAGCTGTATGTCGAGAAACAGAATGTCGGGCTGGGGATTATTCTGGAACCAGACACAGGACTCCTCGATGGTCCCCGGCAAAAGCAGCACTTCCCAGTTGGGACGCAACTCTTGGATCATATTCTTGAGCAGGCGGGCTGCCGGAAACTCGTCTTCGATAATAGCTGCGGTGATATTTGTTGTCATGATGATAGAGATTAGGGAATTAGAGGTACTTTAACGGTGAAGGAATCACCGGTTTTATGGATTTCCACATCCTTGTGGCACAGCAGATGATAGCGGACGGACAGATTTTCCAGACCTTTACCGGTTCCGGTTACTCCTTGCTTGGGCCGTATCGGATTTGAAATGATGAGCCAGTCCTGCTCCTCCTGCCGTTCGGTGCCGAGGGTGATGGTCATCGGACGCCCCATGCTGATGATGTTGTGCTTGATGACATTCTCCACCAGCAGCTGCAAGGTGAGCGGCGGTACCCGCTCGTCCAACACGTCTTCGGGTAAGGACGACTGTACGTTGATGCATTCTCCCAAGCGGGTCCGGTGCAGATTGATGTAGGTGTCCAGAAAGCGAAGCTCTTCCTCCAGCGGTACCAGTTTCTTGTCCTGCGAGAGCAGGATGTAGCGGTAGGTGTCGGACAGATTACGCGTAAAGACCACAGCATTTGCCGGATTATATTCAATCTCGGAAATCAGCACATTCAGACTGTTGAACAGGAAATGGGGATTGAGCTGCTTTTGCAACGCCGTGTAGCGTGCCTGCAGATTGGCCTGCTCCAGATCCTTGGCCTTTTTGTAAAGGCCCGCCAGATCCTTGTAGAAATGGTTACTCATGGAAAGAGCAATGATGACCATCTCGATGAGCCACACCAGCAACAGCATGTTCAATCCGCCGCGCTGGGTGCGGAAGGGATGCGGCAGTCCGATCATCAGTTTGGCGGTAACCATCAGCCCGTAGTTGATGAGCAACATGCAGAGGGCAGCCACAACAACCGACCATGCAAACCAGCGGCGGTTTTTCTGACGATAGGAACTCCGCGCTTTCAGCCGTTCCGTCGTGTAACGGATACTCATACCGACCCCGTTGAACAGGAAGAGGAACGCTGCAAAGACCTGCACCTGTATGATTCCTTCCTGCAGTCGCAAGGAGATATTACTGAATTTGACCAGAATAAAGTAGGATATGCATCCTAAGAATGAGTAAAGCAGAAGATCGCCCAGATACTTGTGCTTTTGTGCTGAAAAGAGTTCCATAGAATGATTACATACTGAAATTGCCGCAAGCCTTCAGATATTCGCTTCGGGCTATTTGGGCATTGTATTTGGATTTGACAAAGTTTTTACGCGCTTCCAGATAGTAAATCTGCGCATCGAGCACCTCAGTGATGGAAACCAGACCTTCCTGATACTGATCCAGAGCCAGCAGACTGTTTTCACGAGCCTTGTCCAGAGAATTTTCCGTGAGAGCCACCTGCTTGACGGCTTCCTCCTGATTGTGTGCCGTGACCTGCATCTCTAGTAATACCTGATCGCGCACCTTGCTCGCCTGTTCGCGTGCCGTTTCCGTGCGCCATTGGTCGGCGGTATGCTGATGCTTGCGCTTGCCCCATTCAAAAACCGGTACGCTCAGTTTGGCATAAACCTGATAGTTGGGATCCATGTCCGGCCGGAAATTATAGCCCGGCGAACTGTATTGTCCGGTAGCACCTACAGAGAACTGGGGGAGGAACTGTGACCGGTTGATTTTTGTCTGGTGGGTTTGCAGATCTATCTGCCGTGTCGCCAGATTGTATTCCGGACGGGCGAGCACCATACTGTCGGTGTGCATGGGTTCCGGCATAAAGCGATACAGAGGAGTCACTACTGAATCCGTACGTACCGACTCGCGGTCTGTTCGTCCGATAAAGGACGCCAGCGTCATGCGGGCCACTTCCCAGTTGCGCCGGGCCTCTCTCAACTGATAGGCGGCATCGTTTCGTTTTACCTCAGCCATCAGCAAGTCGCTGCGGTCTATCAGCCGTTCCTGAACACGTTCCTCTATGGTCTGTGTCAGAGAATCCGCGGTGTGGAAATATTGTTCGGCCACCTGAAGAAGTTCCTGGCTGGCTATAAAATTCCAATAAACCCGGTCTGTTTCCAGCAGGACTTCACTGCTGGTCAGTTCTGCATAAAGCTGGGCCTTTTCCTGTTCTACGGCAGACTTGCGGACTTGTGCCTTCAGCTTTCCTCCCTGATAAAGAGGTTGCTCTACCGTGACGCCCACTCCATACTGACCGTGTTTCCCGCGGATGGTCCAGGGCGTTTCACTTTTCGTCCAGGTAAATTCCCGGGGATTTCCCGTATAGGACGCATTGCCGCTGGCAGAAAGTTTCGGATACAGATCTGCCTTGGCCGACTGGTGCAGTGCCTTTGTGGCAGCAATCTCATGAGAGGCAGCCTTCAGGTCCTGATTGTAGTCCAACGCCATCTGGCGGCATTGTTGCAAAGATAAGAAATCTTGTGCAAAAAGAGGGATGCACGCTGTTAAAGACAGCAGAGTGCAGAAATATTTTGTTTTCATCATATCACACCTTATTATATATTATATAGGACCGGGACTATTTTCCACCAGCGGGAGATACCCGGTAAAAGATGCAGTAAAGCACCGGAGTGACAACAAGTGTAAGCAGGGTGGCAAAGGTCAGTCCGAACACGATGGTGGCTGCCATGCCGCCGAAGGCTACGTCAAACAGTAGGGGAATGCTGCCGAAGACTGTGGTCAGTGCTGCCATGAGTACAGGACGGGCACGCGACACCGTAGCTTCGATAATGGCCTGATAGTCGCTCAGTCCGCTGCCTTTCAGACTGTTGGTTTCGTCGAGTAGTACGATCACATTCTTGATGATCATACCCAGCAGACCCAACCATCCTGCAATGCAGAAGAATCCGAACTGGAAACCGGTCACGCAAAGGCCGAATACGACACCGATGACTGATAACGGAAGTACCAGGAAGATGATCAACGGCTGTCGGAAATTGCGGAACAGAGCCACGAGAATCACAATGAGGGCTACAAGAGCCAGCGGGAAGTATTTGAAGAGCGCTTCCATGGCTTCGCCCTGATCCTTGAACTGTGAATCCCAGAAGAAGGAATATCCTTCGGGCAGACGGATCTTTTCGATTTCGTCACGGATTTCCGAATGAACCTCGCTCATGGTGTGTCCCGGAGCAACATCACATTGGGCTGCCATGCTCAACTGTCGGTTGTAGGTACGCATCAGCGGGTATTCCCACTGAATGTGGATGCTGTCGGTTACCTGTGCCAGTGGAGCAGACTGCTTTCCGTTCCAAACGGGCCAGTTGCGCAATTCTGCGAGCGTAGGTTCCGTATCGGAACTGCAATACAGCATGACCGGCACCTGATCGTTTTCGTCGCGGAATACGCCGACAGTTACTCCGTCGTGTATGCTCTTGACCGACTGCATCATGTGCTGCCGTTGCACCTGAATCTTTCCGCCCTTGACCGGGTTATAGTCTGCACAAAGTTTGGGAGCCATATTGCCCCATTCATTGCGGGCGCGCACTACATGCGGATTTTTTCGCATCACTTCCAGAGCCACCTGTGTCAGCGAATCCAGCACTGCCGGGTCCGGACCGCAGAAGCGTGCTTCGATCAGAGCCTGCGGGATGGAGTTGATTTCAAAGCTGTTCACCTTGATCAGAGCTTCGGGATAGGCCGCAGGCATTTTCTGTTCCAGATGTTGGCGCAGGGCAGTGGCTTCTTCCGGAGTGTCTGTCTCCACCAATATCTGTGCGTAATTGCTTTGCGGACCATAAGCCGTATTGGCCAGGTAGAAGCGGGGAGGGGTCTGTCCGATGAAGGAAGACAGCTGGCGCACATGGGGGTACCGGCTTAACGAATCGGTCAGCTCATAGGTGAATGCCCGGGTACGGTCGAAGGAAGTTCCTTCGGGCAGCCAGATTTCCATGGTGAAATACTGTTTGTTGAGCAGAGGCATGAACTGTTTGGGCACGGTCTGAAAGCCGATATAAGAGAGGTACAGCAGTCCGACCAGAACGGCGATGAGCGGATAGCGGTGACGGATGCATCCACGCAGCAGCTTTCGGAAACCGTCATAATACTTTCCGGAGAACAGTTCGGCATTCTGTCTTCCCTGTTTGGGGCGGCGCACAAACTCCTGAATGAAGAACACATTCTGTGTGATGGCCAGAACCCAGCTCAGGAAAAGCGATACGGCGATGACCAGAAACAGAGAGGAGAGGATCTCGCCCGTAATGTGAGGCGACAGATATACCGGCAGGAAGGTAAGAATCGCAATCAGCGTTGCTCCGAGCAAAGGCATGGCTCCCGTTGACACTGCTTTCAGAATGGCAGGGCGCTTGCGCATGCCGCGCTCCATGTTGATCAGGGCCGAGTCGTAAACCACAATGGCGTTGTCTACAAGCATTCCCATGGCAATGATGATGGCAGCCAGCGACATACGTTGCAAGGCAATGCCGGTGGCATTCATATAGATCAAAGTACCGAAGATGGAGAAGATTAGTCCGCTGCCGATCAGGAAGCCGTTTTTGATGCCGATAAAGAACAGCAGTACGGCCACCACGGTAATGACCGAGAGAATCAGATTGATGATAAACCCTTGGTTGGCCACGTCTGACTCGTGTCCCTGGTCGTAAATCGGACTGATGAGATATCCTTCGGGCAGTTGTTTCTGGGCTTCCTCCAACACTTCCTTTACGCGTATGGCCATATCCACGACATTACCGTCGGAAACTGTGGAAATAGCCAGACCGATGGCGGGTTGGTTGTTGAGATACATGGCGTTTCGGGGTGTTCGGCTGTAAGATTCATGAATCTGGGCAATGTCTGCCAACCGGTAGGTGGAACCGTCTTTTCCGGTAATGGTCAGCTGACGGATTTCTTCCAGATTGCTGAACACGCCCCGCGTGTCGATACGGATCCGGTTGGTCGAGGTCTCTATGCCGCCGGCATCCACTATCTTGTTTTGCTGTTCAAAGGCCTGAGCTATTTGAGTCAGTGTGATGCCGGACTGCGACAGAACAGAAGGATTCACCTCAAGTTCGATGACCGGAGTGGGCAGACCGAAGATTTCGACCCGTGCCACATCCTGCACGCTGAGCAGTTTGTCTTTAAGCTTTTTGGCTTCTTTGTCCATGTCACGGTAAGAATGGGTGGGACTGCTCAGTCCGTAGAACACGCCCAGCACGTCTCCGAAATCATCATTCACAACCGACGGACCGGCTCCTTCGGGCAGCTGATTCTGCACATCGTTCACCTTGCGACGCAGCTTGTCCCACAGCTGTTGCATCTCGTTGGCGCGGATTTCTTTCTTTACGTAAACCGTAATTTTGGACATTCCGGCCCGGTTGTCGCTTTTCAGATAATACAGTTCGCCGAGCGACTGTATGGATTCCTCCAGCTTGTCCGTGACCTGTTCCTGCACTTCCTGGGCCGAGGCTCCGGGATAAGGCGTGGTCACCACTGCCTGCTTGATGGTGAAAGGAGCGTCTTCCAGTTTGCCCATTTGCACATACGACAGAACTCCTCCAATCAGGAACAGACAAAGAATCAGCCAGCTGAAAGCCTTGTTGTTCAGAAAATATTTGGTTAAATTCTTCATGTCTTTGGTTTATTTGATGGTTATCCGACGGTTGGGTGAAAGATTGTTGAAATTGCCGGTGATGACCTGTTGCCCCGGTTGCAGTCCGCTGATGACTTCAATACGGTTACCGGTGGTCAGCTCTCTTGTGGTGATCCATGTTTTTCGGGCACATTGGTCGGGTCCCACGGTCCAAACATAACTTCCTTTGATCGGGTCATGACACACCACGTTCAGAGGCAGACTCAGACTGCTGCTTTTTTGAGCGGGCATGTCAAAAAAGAGCGTTCCGCTCATACCACCCAGAAAACGCCGGTTTTCATTGCGCAGTAAGGCTGTGCAGGTATAAGAGATATTGGCCGATGAAGTGGTGTGTGTGACATAAATCTGGTCGGCTTGTAGCGTATCCGTGGGGTTCGCGGAAAAAACGATGCGGCAGCGTGGTTCCTTCTGGTTGCGGAGTGCCAGAGCCATTTCTTCGGAAATGCTGACGCTCATCTTTATCTGTGACAGGTCGATGAAAGTCAGCACGGGCTGTGTGGGAGCCACGTCGGCAAAACGCTCCACCATGATTTCCTGCACATAACCGTCTGTCGGTGCTGTCATCCGGGTGTCCTGCAGATTATGCAGGGCTTCGCGGTAGTTGGCCTCTGCGGTTTCCAGATCGGCTTTGGCCTGTTCGTAGCTCGAAGCTGATACGTTGTTCTTGTGATAAAGGTTGGTCATGCGTTTGAATTCAGCACTTTTCTGGTTCCTGTTCGCTTCGGCTTTCTGAAGTGCAGTCTGATAGTCACGCGGGTCAATTTCCGCAATCAGGCTACCCTTGGACAGAAACTGTCCGCATTCGAGATCCAGCTTGCGGACGGGCCCTCCCACGCGGAAAGAGAGTTCGGTGGTGCGGTAAGGCTCAGAAATGAAATCAAAACCTTGAAGTCCGTGTTGGGTAAACTGTTCCGGTCGAACCACATGAACGGCAAGAGGTTCTGCCGGTTTCTCTTGTTCGGAACGGCATGCCGTCAGTGCCAGAAGTCCAAATGATAAAATAATTACTCTGTTCATTATAATACTGTTATATGTTTTCGGTCGAAAAAGATGCTGTCCCGCTGAAAACCTCCGCCTGACTGCAGACAGGCGGAGGAACTATGAAAGACGGGTAACAGAGAACATTCCTTAGGAATATTCTGAGGCAAAAATACAGCGGTGCAGGATAAAAGAAAAGGGGAAAGCCGACCAGACCGCATGATAGATGGATGAAGGGGGCTTTTCCGGCGATGAACCGAAACAAGAACGGAAGGGACCGGGAAGGAGAGACGGCTCCGGCAGGAATTTAAAACAGAAATCGTGCAATTCATACGCCGGAAATCCGGTGCATTTCAAGAATATGTCGTATCTTTGTATTCTGCTACGGATAGTTTTCCGCAGTTTATCCAAATGACCGAATAAAAATCAAAGGTATGATTCAATTGGATCACGTAAGTTTAAGTTTCAGGAAACAGCTCATACTGAATGACATCACAGAACACATCCATCCCCGGGAACTGGTTGGCATTTCCGGAAAGTCCGGTTGTGGCAAAAGCTCTCTGCTGAAGGCACTGCTGGGGTTTGTCCCCCTGTCTCAGGGAAGCATCCGGATTGACGGGGTGCTACTGGAGCCGGCCACCGTGATGGACATCCGTAAAAAGATGGCTTATCTGCCTCAGGATCTGAATTTCCCGGTAGAGAGCGTGCGCGACCTGATTCGTCTGCCCTTTGAACTGCACGCCAACCGTCATTTGCCGTTTACAGAAGACGAACTCTTTTCCTGGTGGGATCTGCTGGGGCTGGACCGTCAGCTATACCACCGCAAGGTGCATAAGATTTCGGGCGGACAGCGTCAGCGCATCATGCTGGCCGTTATGGCCATGCTCCATAAGCCGGTTTGTCTGGTCGACGAGCCGGCATCCGGACTGGATGCAGAAGCTTCGGAAAGAGTGGTAAAGCTCATGAAACAGCTTCAGGAACGCGGAAGCACGCTGGTTGTGGTGTCGCACGACCCGAATTTCTTTTCGCATTGTGATCGAACTATTATTCTCTGAAAGATGCAGACATTAAATATAGGATGGGAGGGGATGGCCATAGGCATGCTCCTCATGTTGATTCCTTTTTGCTATTTGTGGTATATCAAGAGCCGCCTCTTCAAGCCCACCTTATGGGCCACGGTGAGGATGTGCGTGCAACTCTTCCTCATGGGAGTCTATTTCCGCTATCTGTTCCAGTGGAACAATCCCTGGGTCAACACCCTGTGGGTACTCGTCATGATTCTTGTTGCCGCCTATACCTTTATCGAGCGCACCGGATTGCGCCGCAAGGTGCTGCTCTTGCCCATGTTTGTGGCGCTGGCCGTTTCGGCATTCTCCATCGGTTTCTATTTTCTGGTGCTGGTGCTGGGCATGGACAATCCGTTTGATGCCCGCTATTTCATTCCGATAATGGGACTGCTGCTGGGCAATATGCTCACCGTCAATGTGGTGGCTCTGAGCACTTATTACCGCAGTTTGCAGCGTGAACAGCAACTTTATTACTACCTGCTGGGCAACGGGGCCACACATTTTGAGTCTACACGTTCTTTTCTGTGCGAAGCCATTGAGAAATCGTTTTCGCCTTGCATTGCCAATATGACCGTGCTGGGCATCGTGTCGATGCCCGGAACCATGATCGGTCAGATTCTGGGAGGAAGCGACCCGGATGTGGCCATCAAATATCAGATCATGATTGTAGTCATCACCCTGGCATCGTCTCTGCTGTCGGTGGTCATGACCATCAGGCTGGCGGCCCTCCGCTCGTTTGACAAATACCAGATTTTGCAGTCACATTTCGTTTATAAGGAAGACAAATACAATGAAATGGATATGTTCTGAAAATTTTGCGTGTTAATTTTTCAAAAAACTGATTCTTCGCAAGAAGATTTCTCGTTTTCCTCAAATCCGCAACTAAGCTCTTCAGCGTCCTTCTTGC
>NZ_QUEM01000025.1 GCF_003477995.1 Bacteroides sp. OF04-15BH | reverse complement strand
AGAAGGACGCTGAAGAGCTTAGTTGCGGATTTGAGGATTTTCTGAAATAAGTTTTGCAACGTCAGCTATTTCATCTTGCGTCTTGCTGATTTCTTTTGCAAGACGCGCCATTTCATCTGGATCTGTGGCTGCCTCATATTGTTTTAATAGGTTGTTTAATTTTTTGTTCTTTTGGTTATACGTGAAGGTTTGTATGTTGATTACATATCTTGCTTCTTTTTGGTTCTCTGTAAATTCATCTATCAGAACATCGAAATTATTTTGAATCTTGAAGTATACTTTTCTTATTTCATTTAAAGCACTGTTTATTTTCTTGTTAAACTCTTCAATATTATTACTTAAATCCTTACTGGTCTTATTCTTTAGAAATTCCTTGTCGAATATTGCCATTTCAGAAAGTGTAATAATCTCCACAAATGAACGTTTGGAGAAATCAACCAAAAATACTGAAGACATTTCTTGTTTTCTGTATATGGCGGTATTGTCTGTTAATTTGATCTTTTCATATCCATCATTTATCAGATCATTTTCAGAATTCCATGTAAAAGGATGATTCACAATCTTGACATATTCTGAGACGATTGAATCAGAAACATTTGTCGTGAACATTTTATCCGTCTGTTCCAATAGGCGAGCGTTGTTCTTATCGAAAATATCTTGACTACTCTCCAACAGACTGTCTAACTGTTTCTCTGATAGTGTAGAAAGATATTCTTCTAATTTTTCGTCGACTTCGATATCAAAATCTATGTCTTCCTCATTGGTATGGTATCCTTTGATGATTGAATCCAATTCATTAGAATAGTCATCAAGCATATTACGGTCTAATAATAGCTCATTTTCGGCATCCCATGTAACAGAACAATTCTTTGGTTTTGTATTGCTGGTAAAAGGAGCTGTAGCAACCCAAAGATTTTTCTTTTCATCGTATGATGCTGGTATACTTTTAATGGAATTGTCCAAACATAAAACATGAACATGAACGTTGCTTACCTTTTCGGGAGAATTATCCGTAAAATCAACCAAGAATGTAAAGTCCGGATAAGAGGGCCAATACCAATACGTTGCAGACTCTGCCGACGGATTCTGAAAATCATAAACTGTTCTGTATTCGTACAAGTTCAAGTTTGCCGCAGTATGAGCCGTGTTCAACATTGTTACGGTCTTTACCTCGATAGCATTCGTATTATAAAACAAATCTTTCTCTTCGGAAGCTAATACGAGATTTTGTTTTGTTGTTACTTTAGCATGTAATTTATGCTTGGATAAATTATAGGGTTCATTCAGTTCACATGTTGTACTCCATACGCCATTGGCCAATGATGTAGTTTGTCCAATCAATACGTCATTGTCATAAATTTCAATGGTTGACTTGCCTATAGCTGTTCCACTGATTGGAAATGTTGTTCTTGCCACAGTGGAAGGCACATTGATAGACAGATTCTGAGCCGTATAATGGGCTGAACCAATCGGCTGTAAAATTGTGGATCCGTTCAGTTCAAACTGTGTGTATGCTGTAGGAGCATATTCGCCACCATCCGTAGGGATGACACAAAAACGCACACGGTCTGCACTGTTACTCATCGGAATGGTAAGGCGATGACCATTTAGGGTATAGCTGCTGATGCTATTCCCTACCATGACTGAGTTCTCTACAAAGGAGCATTTCTCAGGGATATCCACGATCATTTGCACATTACGTACACTGCCGGAATAAGATGGTTTAAAGTCGAGATTACCAGTCAATGTCAGATAGTTACCTATGACGATGCTTGGTTTGTTGACGGTAAAAGAGGTATTCTCTCCTGTATAGTATAACTTGCTTTCGTCAAGCATCGGCACTTCTTCAATGGCAATGGTGGTAATACAACCGCTTTTCACTTCAACTTTGTGCTGTACATAGTCCTTGTTTATTGTCAGTCCGACATTAGGCAATTGCTTGAGATCGTAAATGGTATTAAACAATTTACTGCTTCCCATGGTTACAAGTGTATATGTTCCATCTTGTAAATTGTCAATTGCTATTGATGCGTTGGTATAGTTGTATGACTTGATGTATTTTTCAGTTTCATCGTAAAGCATTGCAACTACTGCTTCATTCGAGTTCTTTGTGAAACTTGCCTGGATTTTACCCAACTCTACAATCGGGAAGGTGGCATCGGCTTGTTGGTCTTTACTGATTACAGCTGTGGCTTTTACGGGTGTGAATGCAGCTGTTCGGCTTGTTGCTGTCAATTCAATTTCATCACCGGTTGCAACTTCTTCCAATAACACAATCTTAGGATATTGCACATTGAATTGTGTGATACTCTTCTGCTGTGTTTTGTTGTAAATTGTGTAATCCACATTATTGTAGTCGCTGTACCATTCTTGCTTTTCTGCCGTCCCACCTTCTACTACCGATGGGGTATAAGTGAATGCTAACGAAACGGTTGCACCTGTGATAGGCTTCAACAGCACATCATTTAACTGAACATGCTGCTCTCCATTTACCAGAGTATCGCATGCATGAGTTTGACTGATGTAGTCGGTTGCAGCTACGGTAAGTGTAGTGGGTACACCGAAAACAGTCAAGGTATACTCACCCTTGCTGTTTGTCTTGGTAGTCACCGTATTGGTATACTTACCCGCAAAGGTTTGGGACGCACTGATTGTAGCACCATTAATAGAACTATTGGTCTGAATGTCTTTTACGCATCCAGACAATTCAACCATCCCGATTGTTGTCAATCTGACAGGAACTGTATTGTTATCTTGCTGTATGGTGTAGATGCCTTCTGCTGGTAAGTTATACTTCATGGCAAGTTCCTTGCTTAAAGTCAATTTGTATTTTACCTGATAACCTACAGGAAGGCCGCTAAGCTGCGCACCTTGCACCAAGTAATTACCAAGAGTATCGGTCCATGCTATTTGAACTTGCGAGGTAACGTCTTCACTTTCAGGAGTCAGAACGGATAATGTGACATTCTGCGGTTTTGATAAGGCGGTAAATGTCGTGGTGACGTCTTCATCCTTAATTTCCACATTTTCTATTTGTCCAAACACATCTCCGCGTTCATTTCGAATAATGATATTCCATGAAGTATTGCAGATGATATTGGAGAATGTATAGCTTGACTTGTCTGTCATGATATAGTGGAGACGTTGGCCGCTCTTTTGGTTTATCAGCTCCAGCCACATCTGGGAGAAGTCTTTCGGATTGATGCTTTCGGGTAAGGAAACAGTGATGCTCCTTATATCTTCTTGTATAGGCAGAATGGTAAAGTCTTTCCACCCTTCTGCATCTTGGTATTGGGCGATTGCAGCTGCTGGTACATAGACAATCAATCCTTCCTGTGTATTCTCAAAGACACGGTCTTCCAATACCGGTGGTGTCATAGCATAACAGGTAATGGATGTCAATGATTCGCACCCTTCAAAAGCACGATAACCTATTTTCTCAATACTTGCCGGAAGGTAGACTGATACCAAATTTGTTCCGTCAAAAGCATACGAAGGTACCTCCGTCACTCCTGCAACGCGACTCAAATCAAGTAGAGAACAGTTCTGGTAGCTGTTGGCGATACCAAAGTCGTTACTGTTGATCCGTCCGGCTACAGTTATCATCGTAACTTCTGAACTGTTGCTACCTTTTATTGCTTCTGAAACAGCATTGTTTAGTCGACCTTCGGTAAAGTCATCCACGATTAATTCACCGGTTTCCTTATCCCAGAAATTCTTTGCAGGATTTCCAGGGAGCGGGGGATCAAATTCGAAAACACCATATATCTTAGAATCACTATGAGGTATCACATAGTAAAATTCTCGTGATGAAGAAATGATTTCGCCTTTTTCATTCTCCCAATGCAAGAAATTGTATCCTGTATTGGTATAAGCATAAAGGCGAACATTGCTTCCTGCTGTTTCTGTAACACTATTTGTGTTGAAAGAACCACCGCCATTGGGTTTTGAGTGTAATGTTACAGTTGACTTTTGGGCTGTTGAGTCAGGATTTGCTGGTACATCGGGATCATAGGTGTATAGCGCAGTCAGATGGGAATTTCCCTTTGGCATGTAATAGTTAAACGAAGTTGAAGTTGATACTGTCTGATCGCTTTCATTTTTCCACGCTATAAATTTATATCCTGTATTACCGTAAGCACGCAAGTTTATTTGTGCGTTTGCCGCATATTTTCCTCCATTGGTATTCAAACTGGCAGCTCCCTCGGGAGATACAGATGTAGTTAGAGTGAAATATGTTGTAGTATCCGGCATGGCTGGGTTGTCGGGTACAGTGGGATCATAATCATATCTTGCCTGTAAAACTACATCTTTTGAAGGCATTTTGTAGTTAAAACTAGTCACAGAAGAAACCAATGTTTCTCCTTCATACCATCCCTTAAACACATAACCTGTGTTTCCGGATGTTCGAAGATTGATGGTATTACCTTCTTCGTATATTCCGCTGGTGAGATTCAGTGATCCTGCACCATTGGGTGTTACTTCCACAGACAATTTGTAGGTGGAAGCAACAGCCCATGATACATGTAGCAGACATACGAGCAATATGTTTAATAGTCTGTTCATCTCTATTGTTTATTTAATGACGATTTTCTTGCCGTTCTGAATATAGATACCCTTGCTCAAAGGCTCTGAGACTTTCATACCAGAAATAGTATAAATTTCTTTGGTATTCTCTTTTTCTTCATCTTCATTAACGCTGTCTATCGATGTTGTTTCTCTCTGCAAATACAGAATAAAGCGATTTGGATTTTCTACAGAACTTGCATTGAACATATAAGCGGTTTCTGAATCCAATACAACGCGCTTGTTCAGTGCTTTGTCTTCCAATACAATCTTATATCCATCAATTTCTTTTTGCAGTGCTATCGTGTAGATGGCTTTTGATGGAGTCTTTGCATATAAAGTGACGGCGTTTTCTGACAGCGGTCGTTCATTGATAGCATAATTCACATTATTGTGATATGAGTACAGTTGAGGAACCGATGCATCGGGACTAATGAACTTATTTGCGTCTTTATCCATTTCATAATCCATGGATGACTGGTCGTTGAAAACAATGCGGGTATAGTCTGTATTCTTATCGTCAGACAAGGTTAGGTTAACGACAATGCGTTTTGCTTCATTGAGGTTATTTGCCTTTGCCATAGTCTGTACGTCCAATGTTCTGGCGGTACGATTGGTTTGACGACCATTTTTATCGAAGTTGATCACTTTTTTGTCTACAGGGCATTGTACGAAAAATGCCTCTCCTGGACAAAGAATATATGAATCGTCAACAGGACTATAAGCGACGTACGTATTGTTCTTTATATTCCAAACAGTAATAGGAGCCGTGAAATCCATATAGCGGGTGTCATAATAGCAAGGATATGGGTTGCCGATAAGGTTCCAGCCTCTGTTATGAGCAAATTCACTTTGGTACTCATTCAATGTAACATCTATATTATTTGATGTGAAAATATTGTTTTTCCTTGCATTGTTGATGGCTTTTACTTTAAAACCACTAAAATCTTTCCATGAATTTTCTATATAACGACTACCTTGGATAATATATCCCTCACCGGCATTTAAAATGTCATCACCATTTAATCGTATCCAGGTTTTGTTGACTTCTCCAGCAGCTCGTTTGGCACCGTCATATTTACGGATTACCCAATTAGTAGTACCAGCTTCTGTAGGTTGTATCTCTGAGACCTTTACATCAAATGGGAATGTAACAAATGTCCATCTGTCATTTCGCGTAAAAAACTGAACAGACACACTGTCTGCACGAAGATGGGAGTTGTTTACCAAAGAGCAGAAATTTTGATTTCTGTTATTGTTGTTATAATCCCAGTTTGGATCCCAAATTAAAGAGAAGTTATTCATGGATAAGGTGCCTGCACCATTAACCGTTAAGCTACCATAATTATAATAATTTGAACCCTTTTTATCGTGGATAAGAGCTACGTTGGGTTTATAGTCTGCAGGAATTGTTTCCGGCAAAGTCAACTTCAGATTAGATAACACTGTGAAATTTTCCGGCAGATAATCAATCGGCTTTATCGTTGGGAATTTGTCCCAACCTGTTGTTTGCTTGTATGTGTTGATAGAAAGTGCAGGTACATACAATTCACGTCCTGCCATATCACAACCGTATGGAATCTGGTCTGTCATATACGGTGGCTCTATTGACAGGCAAGTTACTTTTACAAGATTATCACAATGGTCAAAAGGAGAACTGTTGGCAAGCACCAATGAACTTGGAAGAGTTATTTCTTTCAAAGCATCACAATGGTAGAATGCATTATCCCCAATTTGATATAATCCCTCATTAAATAGAATATCGGTCAGAGCTTTGTTCTTGTAAAATGCGTTATTTCCAATATAAGATAATGTTGTTGGGAATTTTATTGTTTTGACCGAAGGACAATCGCTAAAAGCATGTTCTTCTATTCGGGTTAAACCTTCTGCAAATTCAATATCAGTTAAATTATAAATGTCACCAAACGCATAGGGAGATATTGAAGCCAATGAAGCTGGCAACTTCACTTTCTTGATGTTGTCACAGCTATAAAATGCATACCCTTCCAGAGAAGATAGTTTCTCGGGTAAGATAACTTCTTGCAGATTGTTGCATCCGGCAAAAGCATTTTCTTTTATTGTATTTAATGTTGACGGGAAGTCTATGTTTTTTAATCCATTGCATTGATAGAATGCATATTCACCTATTGTTACCGAATTCTTTGGCAGCTTTATTAACTCAATTGCAGAACGCTGATAAAAGAGTTTATTCGGCAGGTCTTTCATATTTACATCTGCCAAGTCAATTTCACGCAGGCTGGTCAAGCGAGTTTGTATTGTTGTGATATCATCCGCATTTAATGTTCCAGAAAGTTTGATACTTTTTACGTCAATAAAATTTTCTACATATTTTAATATAGAATCTCCCAATGACCCAGGAACATCCACTGAAATATCAAGATATGTATATGAAAGGCGCTCCATTAATCTATTCATTTTCTGAATAGCTGTTTCTACCTCTTCATTGGTATATGCTCCGGTTTCATGTGCGGCAAGAACTTCTGCTTTGAAATTGTTTGCTTCTTCAATTGTTGCCGGAGATACAAAATTATCCAAATTGCTTATGCTGTCTGCAAGCATTTGGTAACTTTGATAAAGTTTTTCGTACGCAATAATGTTTTCTGCAAAAACATTATTCTTTGTAAAGGCATATATACGTGATTTTGTTGCATAATCCACAGAAGACTTCTGTTCAAGATATTTTTGAATCATCTCCTTATAGTTTTTGCTCATCGGCTTTGACACAAGATCTGTCAAGTCATCAACTATGGAATTCAACAAAACATTGACCTCTTCTTCTGTGTAATAAGACAGGCTCATGTTGTCCCATGCAGCCCAACGATCAATATCAGAATTGGGATAACAATGAATGCCAGCGGTCAATGATTCGGATTCTTTAGGTTCATAATAACTCCAAACCTCTGTTTGATACATATTTCGCTTTAAAGCAGCGGGAACTCTATTGTAGGAAGAAGGCACATAACCTCCATTATATTCCCATCGGTACGAGCCGTTGTAAATGTCTGTTTCTGCAATTTCTGAAAAGACACTCGGAATAGATACCTCATCTTTTCCAATGAATAGTTTTTGATCGAGAGGATTATCTTTATGGGCAATAGCTTCATTATTATCATTATAATAGTTTAGGCCACATGCATTTGCTGATAATTTGTACAAACCTGCTGCCATATTCGTAAAGGATTGTTCACATGTCCAATTCTTCCCATATTTATGAGCTTGAGTGTTGTTATCATAGGTAGATCGGTCATAGCTGCCTTTCCATCCATCATTATAGTCAAAGAAAGAGTTTGCCAAGGAAGTTCCTATTAGTCCGAAATCCATATATGCGTCACGTCCACCTGTGTCACTGACCTTAACAGCTAAGACATTATCGCCTGTTTTCAATAAATTTCGAACATTATAAATATTGGTTTTTGCATAGTTTGATACGACTGCACTTGATGAATATATCAGTGAATCATTTAAATATGCTTCACATCCATCATCATGTACACAATAAAATTCAAGTACATTTATATTGTTAAGACTTTCAATATTAAAATGTCTTCTCACCAGATATGTTGTATTATTATCTCCCCAAGGACTCTGATAGTTGGGCCATTTGTTATTGGTACTTAACGGGCCGTGAATTGTGTTCCATTCCTTCTCTTGGAAGTTGGTTTTATACCACCCCTCGGGAATAACTCCGCCATCAATAGGCAATTGGATTCCAACACCAGTCCATTGCTGTTGTGAAGTTTGTCCGGATTGCAATAATACTTTTTGTGCTTTTGTGTCGTTGCAACAAACTGATGTGGCAACAAGCATCATTAAAAAGCTTTTTTTCATTTTGGTAATTATTTAAATTAGAGTTTATGAAATCATTTATTTATCATTTCTTCAGATGGTATATGACTGGTTTAATTAGTTGTATCAATCAGATAGTTAGGAACCAACTGTCATCTGAAGAGTCAGTCCAAAAGAATATGGAGAAACCACATCACGGATTTCTTTTATTTTTGGAAAAGATGATAAGTCACAATTTAAGTTTGATTGCGTCAGATGTAGCTTCTATATTGTTGTGTCCATCTGATGATTTACGCTTTAGTTTTCGTTGCAGTCATCTTGCTTGAGATGATCAAATTCAGTATACCCCTATGCTTATGTTAATTATTAATTTCGGCACCATTTTTTTAATCTTGTAACTACCTTTGTCTTTTACTGTTAGCAGTAAGTCTTTGATTCTGTAACATCAGATTGTGTATTATATCTCTGTGGAAGATCCTTGATTTTACGACATTTTTTGTAAATGGAAATTTCGGAAATCTTGTTTTCATCATAACCATAGCATGCATTTGATGGTTGTCGTATCAATGATGATACAGGCGAGTCGTTACAGATGTTGCAATTCTGATTTCTAGGTGCTTATTGTATGTTATTTTGATGTACTTCCATTTGAAGGAGTTACCTAACTCGATTAACAGTTATTTTTAGTTAGATTCTCCAATAGATATCAGTCTATTCTGGAAGATAGATTCTTTATGTCATTATTTTTTTTGATTTATATTTGGGTTAATTGGCGTTCAAAAGTACGAAAATATAGTGATACGAACAAAGGTTTTTAAAAATAATATATTGTAAATCAATATTAATGCACTAGTTTGATATTTCTGCATAAAAACTTATAAGACATTGTACTTTTCTGTCTATGTTGAAAAAATTAGATAAGAATAGAATTCAGGGTATTTGGAGGGAATATATGAATAGATAAAGCTGTGCTTAAATATTTTAACGGACTTCTTGGAGTGAAAAATAGACTGTTGTCAAATAATGATATCGAAAATATTATCTATGTTTGTATTTTGTTGATTTGCAAAATCATATTATAGGAAGGAGCCAGTATTGGAGATAATAAGGTCTTTCAGGTATACTTAAGTATACTTCTGTAAAGAAAACTTTGTAGTTTTTTTTCTGATAAGAAAAGAGTTCTTATTTTTGAGCAGATCAGAATGTAAAGAGTCATTTTTAAGTATGTAGTTAAAAGATATTTTGTTTTGGCAGATAAAGAATCCTGCTGTCAAAGCAAGAAAATGTAAAATGATAGGGTTCATCTAGATTTGTTTTATGAAGCATTTGTTATGTACCATTTTATTTTGTGGTTTGTCTTTTGGGGGCATTCGCAGTTATGCACAAACTTCGCAGGTTGTTTTGGGGGATACACTTGTGTCCGATTTTGAATATCTTGTGGAAATGTTGGAAAGTACACATCCGGATCCTTATACCGGTTTCGGTGGAAAATTCTTTTTTCGAAAGGCTGCTTTTGAATTGGAAAACAGACTACGTTCCACACCTCACAGTATGCAGGATTTTTATGATCAGGTTTCGGCTTTTCTTTCAAACATACGGGATGGGCATACTTGGCTGTCCAGTCCCGCTCCATCGGGGGAACAGATGCAGCGAATGCTACCGTTACGTCTGAAGGTGATACCGGAGGGACTTATTGTGAACGGTTTGCCTAAGACATACCGTCACTTGTTGGGAAGCCGGGTGCTCTCGATCCAAGGTGATTCCCTGCAGGCTGTGTTGACTCGTGCTTCACAATTGAGAGCATGTGAGAATCTTTATGACAGCTATACCCTTATATGCAACCAAATATTGCACGAAAAATTCCTGCACCAGCTCTTTCCGAGACAGAAAGATTCGTTGTGTCTGACTTTGCTGTCACCCGATAATCGTACGGAGCAGGTTACTCTGCCGTTGGAGTCTCCAGAGAAGGCTTATGCCGACATAACCGCATTTGTTTCCACTTCCATGCAACTGCCCAAAAAGCAGTTGGAATATCGGTTTATCGATAAGGAGAAGCAGGTGATGTATATCAATATTGATATGATTTACGGTCGTGACAATTTTGAATTCATGTACAATAACGGATGGGGAGGAATGGAGCAGCTGGATAGTTACTACCGGAATTTGGGTATGAAGAAGCCTGCTGATACACTTGAGGCAATCAAGAACCTTGCTTCCTTCTCCGAAACCTTTGCGGAAATGCTGACAGAAATGAAAGATAACCGGTCGACTACATTGATTATTGACCTTAGAGGCAACTCGGGAGGATGGACACCCATTACGCTTCCTACACTCTATCAGCTTTATGGTCCGCGTTGTATTACCGTTGAAAATGGGAAATTCTATCAGCTCATTTCTCCTTTGTTGCTGCAAAAGCAGAATACAGACCTTGCCCATTTTAACAGTGCCCGGAAAGCCAATTGGAAAATGGGAGATTATACTTTGGGTGTAGAGGATACAACGGCATCAGTTCCTACAATCGAGCAATTGTGCCGTGACAATATTTATATGACCAGTGTGCCTCATTTGTTGGCAGCACAGAACGAAAAGCCGTTGTATACTCCCCGGCATGTTTTTGTGGTCACAGACTGCAATACCTTCAGCGCAGCTTTTCACTATGCATTTTATTTATGGAAATTGGGAGCTACGGTTGTAGGCGTACCGAGCAGACAGGCACCAAATACCTTTATGGAGCAAACCACGTTCAAACTTCCGCTTACCGGTTTGCGGGGGAGTATTTCCAATTCCTTGCAGATATTTCTGCCAGGCAATGATCGGCGAGCCAAGACCTTCTATCCGGACTGGATGCCATCTTATGAGGACTATAAAAAATATGATTTCGATAGAAATGCGGAAATTCTTTTTCTTCTCGAAAAATTGAAAAAGGAATTCTGATACTAATTCTTATTCTCCGGCAATCTTTTTCAGAATATAAATGATTCATTCTGAAAGAGATTGCCGTTTTTTTATAACTACAGATGTGCCATTCTGGAAACATCTGTTTCTAAAAAATGAAGGTTCCCTGATATATTCTTTTCTGTATTCTCTTCTTTAATAATGTTGACGCCCCAATACTGCACCTCGTAAAAACAGATTTGAAGGCTGGTGATGTTTTGGAGCGATACAAACATTTTGTTGATGTTTTAATAAAAAATAACAGTTTTTCGAGTAGAAGAGGTTCCTGGCATCCCTCTCTGCTTATAAAGACAAACAAAACATAGGAGGATAGAAGATGAAAACATCAGATATAGAAAAAGACTTGCTTCGCCGTATCAGCGGACAGAACCTTGTGAGCGAAGAAAAAATCTTTTCGGGGCAGGAAACCGAGCGCAAGCCCGCAGAGAAACCGAAGAAAAAGGGAAACGGTCTTGCCGACATCGCAGGAATGAATGAGCTGAAGGATTTTATCAAAGAAGGCTTTATCAATGTACTGAAGAACCGTAAGTGTGCCGAGGCGTATGGCATCAAACCGCCGTCCATGCTGTTCTATGGTCCGGCTGGTTGCGGGAAGACATTCTTTGCCGAGAAGATAGCCGAAGAACTCGGTATCAATTTTATCAAGATTGTGCCTGATGATCTGGCCTGTACGTGGATTCATGGCACACAGCAGAAAATCGGCGAAGTGTTCCGTAATGCCGAGAAAGAGGCACCCACATTGCTGTTTTTCGATGAATTCGATGCTATGGTGCCCAAGCGTTCCGGCGGTGAGGAAAATCAGCATTACAATGGTGAGGTCAATGAATTTCTCTGCATGCTTAACAATGCTTCCGAACGGGGAGTCTACGTGCTGGCTGCGACCAATCATCCGGAGTATATCGATAAGGCAGTATTGCGTACCGGACGCATCGACGAGATGGTCTATGTCGACATGCCGGATATGGAGGCACGCAAGAGTCTTTTTGCCTTGTCTCTTTCGAAACTGCCGTTTGAAGAGGATATCGATATGACCCGTTTGGCAGAACTGACAGAAGGATATAATTGCAGTGACATTTGCTATATTGTGCAATCGGCAGCACGCAAGATGTTCAATGCCACGATAAAGGAAAAGGCAGAAGACTACCGGCGCATCAGCCAGACTCTTCTGGAGGAGGTCATTTCCAAAAAGAATCCTTCGGTCAGCAAAAAGGAGTTGCGCGAGTATGAGCGGATAAGAGGCGAGTTTTCACCGAAAGATGAAGGATGCCGTCCTGCCGTGATCGGATTCAGATAAAAGAAGTAAAAAACCATAAAATAATACGACTATGAAAGAAAAACTTTTTGAAGCATTCAGTGATCTGGGATTTGTTCTGGAGCCAGAGGAAAATGCCAACTATAGCTTCACTTATGAAGGGATGAATTTCTTGCTTGTCTATAACGACAGCGACGAGGAGTTTCTCAGCCTGTCCTTGCCCGGGATCTATGAGTGCGAGGAAGGCAAGGCACTGCAAGCCTGTGCCTTGATGGAGAAGATTAACTCAACCCTGAAATATGTCAAGACCTTTATATGCGGAAGCAGTATCTGGCTTTTTTATGAAAGAGAACTGATTGGCGATGAGGATTTTATGAAGACAATTCCTCAAATGATCATTCGATTGGTTTCCGCCCTTAAATTTGCCCGTAAGGTAATGGCGGAGATTGAAGAGGCTACGTCGGATGCCAGCAGCGAAGAGGGTAGTAAGGAAACGGTTGCCGAAGAAGTGACTGATAATGATGAGGAACAAAACTAACAGGAGGAAAGCAAGATGATTAAGAAAGAAATGATTCAGGAAGCCATTGAAGCCAATGGTTACAAACCGCAGATTGACGAAGACGGCGATATTTTTGTACGCTATCAGATGAAGTGTTTCTATTTTTTGACCGGTGACGATGAAGAACCGTTTGTTTCGGCCTTGTTTCCGCAGTTTGCCGATATTGAGGAAGGCGAAGAGGCGTTGACTCTGGCCGTCTGCAATAAATTAAGCCGGGAAATCAAGCTTACCAAAGTCTATATTGACCGGACCTTGAAAAGCGTTTCAGCCAATTGTGAGTTCTTCTATACCGATGAGGAAAGCCTGAAGGTTAATGTGGGGCATATCCTGCGAATATTAGGTATGATAAGAAGCACCTATTATGAAGTGAAGGCTGAATTGGGTAATCTGGAATAACTTATCTGAGTGAGTCCTAAATGTTGATATTCGTTGCAGAATGCCGTGAAAGACAGATGACGGTGCAAATCCCCGCTATCTTCTTTCACGGCATTTTTTGTATCAGAAACTCTCTACTCGAACTGGGATTCAGCACCGGCATAAAGATCATCGGCAATATGCAGAATGACCCGATGCAGTTCCAGATTCTCTTTATAGAATGCCGGCAAGGCTTCATATCCCATTGCGGCTCCGAGAATATTTCCGGTTACGGCACCGGTTGAGTCGCTGTCGCCGCTATGATTGACCGCGGCAATCATGGCTTTCTCAAAATCGTTGAAATGGGCCAGCGAACAGTAAACGGCTATGGCTGCCGTTTCTTCGGCAACCCAACCGCCGCCCAGTTCCTTTTCAATGACGCGGACATCATCCTCCGGTGTCTCTGCCCACTGGACGGCAGTCTGAATCAGTCGGTTGAACTTCTCCACCTCCTCCGGATGTTCCGGATAGGATTCCTGAATAAAGTCCAGACTCTCTTTAATGTATTTCCTGAAGCTTTCGGCATCGGGATGCTGATCCTGTGCCAGACGGTAAATGAGGTATGCCGTGAAGGCCGATGGGATATAGCCCAACGGGTGCTGATGAGTCAGCTTTGAGGCCTCGGCTGCCAGATGGCAGGCTTCCCGGATGTTCATACGATTATCCACCGCTCCATAAAGAGAAATCGGAGAGATACGCATGATGCCGCCGCACCCCTTGCTGTTGTTGTGCGGGGTGAGTCCGGCCATAATATGGCGCAGGGCAGAGATACAGGTGTTTCCCGGTGCCCGGCGGGCGTTAAGTTCGGGTAGTCTGCGAATCCAGCACTGGTCGAATCCCTTTTTGTTCTTTTCCATTTGGGTGCATAACCATTCCAGATAAGCCTCACAAATCTCTGACAGAATGGCTGTTTGGTTCTTTTGGGCGTTCAGGATGCCGCAGGCGG
This sequence comes from Bacteroides sp. OF04-15BH, assembly GCF_003477995.1. Classification (GTDB taxonomy): domain Bacteria; phylum Bacteroidota; class Bacteroidia; order Bacteroidales; family Bacteroidaceae; genus Paraprevotella. The sequence continues at coordinate 41,704 of NZ_QUEM01000025.1, read as the reverse complement.
TGAACAAAGTCATTTGCGTATCGTCCGACACTACGGCTGTGCCGTTGTTGTCGGTATTTTCCGTCCACCATTGCGTCGTGTCATAGCGTGTGATACCGTTGATACCATACTTTTCCTGTATGCGATGATAGGGATAGATAAATTCCACGGGGTAACCCAGAGCGTCTCCTATGGCTCCGCCAATCAGGGAACCTCTTATCCGGTCGTTTATGTTGTGATGTTCCATATTATATTCGTTTTTTACTGTGATTTTTTATTTATGGTGATGCATGGAGATTTCCAAAGATGCTTTTCCCTGGTCGGCTTTGTGAGGCGCGAAGGCCGCTTGTCATACAGACTCCAGTTTGAAGAATGCGATGATCATTGCCGGTTGGCTTTTGATTTTGGAGTGCTCCGACAACTTCCCTTCGGCCGAAACCGTTAGAGCCAGTGCTTCGGTATAATTTACGTCGTTTTCCGATGTCGGATGTCCGTTGTCTGTCGAAGACCATATTTGCAGTTCCCGGTTCGTATAATCTTTTCCGGATTGTAGGGAGGCATACTTTCTCCACGCGGCTGCTACCAGAGGATTGGAAAACATGTTCCATAATTCATCAAAGGCCGGCAGATACCATCCGGCTCCCAGAGAAGAGCAGAAGTCGAAGGCCGGAATGTAATACTCCGGTGGAGGACAGCCGTAAGTGTTCCGGGTAGGTGATTCTAACTGACGGATCAATGATTCCACCAGAAACTGGTTTTCGGCTCCGTTGCTCCGGCTTGTAGCCTGGGTCTTCAGTCCGCAGTCGCCATTGTAACCCACCTCGTGCAGGTAGGGGCAATATGAATTCATAAATTGCCATTTGCCTTCCTGAGCGGCAATGGTGGCTATGGTCTTTTCGTCCACAACGATGGCGAGTGTCTTGTTCTGGATGACCAGGTCTCCCACGTTCCATACTTCTTCTTTATGCTTGGCCAGTTGCATCAATCCGGCATGTTGCAACTTGTTTTTTGCATAGTTCATGGCGGCTTTGGCCATTAGATGGGTGGCGGTTTTGATTATTTTTTGTTTCATGGCAGTTTCTTGTTTTTCTGAAGGTTATTCTCAATGAAGTTTGGCAATCATTCCTCAAAGTTAATCATCCTGTTTTATATTTTTCCATGAAAAGTCCGAAATTTTGTGCGGATTTTTTATTTTTGTGAACTATGGCATTCTGCGGTTTCATCGGCTGTAGTCTTTTCTGATAGATTTCATGCTGTTGTCCCCTCCATTAGTTATAGAAACAGTAAAAGCATGGGCGGTGAATCTATTTGCAGGAGCATCCCTTGTTAAAATCAGGTAGAGAGATGAAGATAAAGAATTTGATATGGGCCATTGCAGAGCAGCTGACACGACCGGGAGCATTCGCCAATATATTTGTGACACGCAATGCTTGGGGGATATTCAGCCGCTATAGCCATGTCTCGCGTCGGAGCGGAGTACTGAAGGTTTCCTATCCGTCGAAAATGGCCGCACAAAAAGCAGCCGATGCTATGGGAAGTAAACGGGGTGTGCATTTTTCGGTATATAAATGTGCCTGGTGTGATGGGTGGCATATCGGAAAGAATGCACAAAACAAGATTCCGTCTTCGCAAGGGTTACAGGCGGATGGTGCGGCAGGGTTTCGGAAGACGAACGCTCTTTTTGAGCATCTGAAACCGTTGCCTATTGTTGATCTGGCCCCCGTGACGGCATGCGGAGTGCGTGGGCGTACCCTTTCCGGGCGCGGCAGTCACTGGCTGTTGCAGCGTGTCCGTGCTGCCGGAGTGAAAGTGATTATTGATTTGCGGACTGCCGACCAGACCGACCGTTTTGCCCGCGAGGTGCGGCAGGCCGGCATGGAGTATTACAGCATTCCGGTGGACAGTCGGCAGACAGATGTGCATCGGATTATCGCCTCGTTGCCTTTGCTGTTCCGGCTGATAGACCGGGGTGGGTTTTATCTGTCCTGTGCCATGGGATTGCATCGCACGGATATAGCCCTTGCGCTGTATTACGTCTTTCATCCGTCTGTCCCTTTGGCCGAGGTGCCGGAGATGCGCGGGCACCGCACGGAGGGAAATTTCCGTTGCGAAGACATTGCCGCCCGTCTGAACAGTGTGATGAAAGCCCTTACCGCCGATGAACGGTGTTCCTTAGGACTGGGGCAGGACTTTGAAAAGGAGTTCCTGCTCCGGAAGAAGCATTTGTTTGCGGTAAACCGGGTCTTTGTAACGGAAAGATAGAGACTTTTATTGGAAGGAATCATAAAAATGAAGAGAATATGACAACGGAAGAGGAAAAGCGCCTGCTTTGGGGCATTGAGCGCGGATATTTGGTTTATATCTTCAACATCCATGATTTGGGAGAAGACATGCTGTTTCTGGAATCGAAGGGCTCGAAGCAAAGGCTTCTTATAGACTGGAGAACGAGGCAGGTGGTGGAACTGACAGACTTCGAGGGCACGATGGTGGCCTTTACGGAACAGGATGTCTGTCAGTCGGTCAGAGACCGCGATGTGAACACAGACAATGCCGTCCGACTGAGAGCCCTCTATCGTTTTTGGGTGTATGAGTTTCAGTCTGGCCGCGCCCGTGTATCCTGGACGGTTTGCCCCGATGGCCGTTTCTTTGCAGATGAGGATGGTTTCGGCGGCAAAGAATATAACGAACTGACTGTGCAGGCCGTTATCAACCGGAAGGGAGAGGTGCTGATTCCGTTTCATTAATGGTTTGGAGCGTATGAAAAGAGTTGTTTTTGTTTGTACCGGCAATGCCTGTCGTTCTCCTTTTGCAGAATGCGTGTTGCGGACACTTTTGGAGCGTGAGGGAATACAGGATGTGGAAGTGTGTTCTATGGGGACTCTGTCCTGGGGGCAGAACCCGAGGGATGAGGTGATGACGCGCGTCGCGTCGGAGATGGGGTATCGGATGACCGGGGAAACTGCCCCGCTCAATCATAGGCCGCTGTCTGCTGCCGACCGGATTATTGTTTTTACAAGGGGGCATCGTGATGCGGTTACCCGTGTGCTGGGGTATAACTATTGGGACCGGATCATTTTGTTCGATCAATGGGCCTTCGGTACGGATACCGAAGTGGAGGACCCCAATTTCCAGTCCGAGGCGGTCTATCGGCGGGTGGCCCGGCACATCGAAGAAGGATGCCGGAGGAAGTTGCATGAGTTCCGCTGACATTCTGATTTTTTAAGGCTCTGAGATTTCTGAAATTACAGCCGTGGTTCCGGCGGGCTGGAATTTTGGAAATCTCAGAGCCTGTTTTTAGTTGTATCTTTTTGTAATACAGTTTGATAAGCTGAATTTATGCCATCGGACAGATTCACGAAATAGCTCGTGAAATGTGAAAAAACGGCATATTGCGAGAGTCTTTCAAGTTTCATTCAGACGGTTTTGGAAAATTCCTTTGATGCTTTCCGAAAGTCATCGTATTGTTTTCTGGGGAGAACCGTGGGAAAGCTCCATTCAGAACGGACTGTTTCTTGCATAAAAAGCGTATATATACTGTTTTTATTCCTTTTTCAAGAGTATTTTTATGCAGAATAGAAGCTGGAGTGCACATTGCTGAAAATTGTCCGGTTACTTTTTGAGCAGAAAAAATATCGCGATGAGGCCTGTCGGCGGCTTTTTGCTGTCATTTTGTTTGTTTCGTTTTCTGATAGTCTGCTTCCAGTGGAAAATAATCTGAATTCTGCTTCTTTTTATTACTTTTTTCTTTATCTTCGCATCATTAACTTTAAAATCATAAGATAGCATGTATTTACATCCTGAATTAGAAACACTGTCGCGTGCCGAAATCGAGGCCTTGCAGCTGGAGCGTCTCAAAAAGACGGTGGCGCAGTGCATGAATTCCCCTTTCTACCGCAAGCGCTTTGCCGACCATCATATTACGCCTGCCGATATCCGTTCGCTGGATGATTTGCAGAAGATTCCTTTTACCACCAAGCAGGATTTGCGCGACAACTATCCTTTCGGGCTGGCTGCCGTGCCGATGGAGCAGGTGGTGCGTCTGCACTCTTCCAGTGGTACGACCGGTACTCCGACGGTCATTCTGCACACACAGAAGGATTTGGATGAGTGGGCCAATGCCGTGGCGCGCTGCCTGTATATGGTGGGCCTGCGTCCTGGCGACATTTTCCAGAATTCATCGGGCTATGGCATGTTTACCGGCGGACTGGGATTCCAGTATGGTGCCGAGCGTTTGGGCATGCTCACCGTGCCTGCGGCTGCCGGAAATACCAAGCGCCAGATCAAGTTCATCACCGATTTCGGAACAACCGCTCTGCATGCCATTCCCAGCTACGCCGGCCGTTTGTATGAGGTGATGGAGGAGATGGGCATCGACCCGAAACGGGATACCAAACTGCATACGCTGATTATCGGGGCCGAGCCGCACTCCGAGGAGCAGCGCCGCCGTATTGAGGACATGCTGGGCGTGAAGGCATATAATTCCTTCGGCATGTCGGAGATGTGCGGTCCCGGAGTGGCTTTCGAATGTAAGGAACAGAACGGACTGCATATCTGGGAGGATTATTATATTGTGGAGATTGTGGACCCGCAGACCCTCGAGCCTGTGCCTCAGGGCGAGGTGGGCGAGCTGGTGCTGACCACTATCAACCGCGAGGCCATGCCGCTGTTGCGTTACCGCACCCGTGACCTCACCCGCATTCTGCCGGGAGAATGCCCCTGTGGGCGTCATCACATCCGTCTGGACCGCATGAAGGGACGCAGCGACGACATGATGATTCTCAAGGGCGTAAACATCTTCCCGATACAGATCGAAACCATCCTGATGCAGTTTGCCGAGCTGGGTAATGACTACCTCATCACGCTGACCAATGAAGAGGCCAACGACCTGATGACCGTAGAGGTGGAACTCAAGGAGTTCTGTGATGACTATCCTCGTCTTCAGGCACTGACCAAAGAAATTACCCGTCAGCTCAAGGATGAGATTCTCATCACTCCGGTGGTGCGGCTCGTGCCTAAGGGAGCGTTGCCCAAGCAGGAAGGTAAGGCCGTGCGTGTGAAGGACCTGCGCAAAACATTAATCTAAAGAAACCGTAAATTATGAAGACCGTAAAACAGATATCCGTTTTTGTAGAAAACAAGTCGGGCACTCTGGTCCGTGTGCTGGAACTTTTCAAGGAAGCCCGCATTCAGCTCATTGCCTCCACCATTTCCGATACGGTGGAATATGGTATTTACCGCATCATCTGTGCCGAACCTGACCGGGCCCTCGAGGTGCTCAAGGCTGCGGGCATCTCGGCCAATGCTTCCGAGGTGTTTGCCATCACGCTCGACAATGTGCCCGGCCGTGCCGCCGATGCGGTCCGTCAGATCAGCAGTGCCGGAATCGCCATTTCCTACCTTTATTCCTTTATGCTGGCCGGAAAAGGCATTCTGGTGTTCCGTACGGACAATCCCGAGAAAACGGCTCAGGTTATCGACGGGCAGGGGATGAATGCCCTCACCGGAGACACACTCCTTTCTCTGGTATAGTCGCCGAAAATACAGGCCGTCAGTCTCCCGAAAGGGGCTGGCGGCTTTTTCGGAGGATGAGGCTGCCCGCCCTGCGCATCCTCGTTTTGTAATTTCTCTGTTGCTTTTTCGGCGAAAGGAAGGGGCGGGGTGCGTTTTTTCTTTTCCGGCACAAGGCTTGCAGCGAATAAAATGCTATTTTTGCTGCAGGAATATCAGAAATGAAAAAAATATAATACGTTTATGAAGAAAAGATTAATGACACTTGGTGCAGCCTTGATGCTCGCCTGGTCTGCATGGGCCGAAGGACAGGCCAAATATGTGTTCTATTTCATTGGCGACGGCATGGGCGTGAATCAGGTAAACGGTACGGAGACCTATCTGGCTGCCCTCGAAGGACGCATCGGAGTGAAACCTTTGCAGTTTGCACAATTCCCTTATACCGGACTGGTGACTACCTATTCGGCCACCAACGGAGTGACGGATTCGGCTGCCGGAGGAACGGCACTGGCCACGGGACAGAAAACCAAGAACGGAGTGTTGGGTATGCTCAAGGATCAGAAAACACGCATTGCCTCCATTGCCGAGCGGGCCAAGAAAAGCGGACGAGCCGTGGGAGTGATGACCAGCGTATCGGTCGACCATGCCACACCGGCTTCGTTCTATGCCCATGTGCCCGACCGTGATATGTATTATGAAATCGGTCAGGACCTGATTCGTGCGGCATTCGATTTTTACGGCGGTTCGGACTTCCTTCAGCCTACCGACAAGAAGAATCCTCAGACTCCTTCGCTGTATGCGCAGTCTGAAGAAGCCGGCTATGTCATTGCTCGCGGCTATGAGGATTATGAGAAAAAGAAGAACGATGCCGGAAAGATGATTCTTTTGCAGACCGAAGAGGCTTCGAAGAAAGACCGCAGCCGCATCCCTTATGCCATCGACCGGACAAGCACGGACCTGACGCTGAAGCAGATTACGCAGGCCGGCATCGACTTCCTGACCACTCAGGGCGACCAGGGATTCTTCATGATGGTTGAGGGCGGTGCCATCGACTGGGCCTGCCATGCCAATGACGCGGCTGCCGCTTTCCGCGAGACCGAGGATCTGGATCAGGCCGTGAGTGTGGCTTATGACTTCTATAAGCAGCACCCCGATGAAACGCTGATTGTCGTTACAGCCGACCATGAGACGGGCGGACTGGCACTGGGTGTCGGTCCTTATGAAATGCATACTCAGGTGCTTCAGAACCAGAAGATGAGCATTTCAGACTATTCGGCCGAGGTGCGCCGTCTGCGCGAGACTCTGAAAGACAAGTTCACCTGGGAGGCCGTGAAACAGAGTCTGAAGGAGAACTTCGGATTCTGGGATCAGGTGCAGCTGAGCGAGAACCAGACCAAACGCCTGAAGCAGGCTTATGACCATATTCAGAAAGGTATTGCCGAGAACAGCAAGACGCTGTATCAGAACGACGATGAGCTGGCCACTGTAGCCAAGCAGATTCTCAACAAAGTGGCTTGCGTGGGCTGGCAGAGCGGCGGTCATTCCAACGGTTATGTGCCGGTATTCGCCATCGGTGTGGGAGCCGAGCGCTTCACCGGACGGATGGATAATACGGACATCCCCAAGAAGATTGCCGAAGCGGCCGATTATGAGGAGATAAAATAATAAAATCCATAGAGTTGTTGAAAAAGGTGGGTTGCAGTTTCCTGAAGAGGAAGAGCAACCGACCTTTTTCTGTTTGTATCCGTTCATGTTTTTGGGATTTTGTTGTGCGTTTTCTGCAAAAAAACATTTATTTTGCAAAACCTTAATATTCAGTATCACCCCGGAGGAGATCTTTTCTGTGCCTGTATTGTTTGCCGGTTTTCCTCTGTAGCGGTGACGCATCATCTTTAAATACATACCATTATGAGAAAAACGAAACGAAGTTTTCCGGCTTGGTGTCTGATGACTTGCTGGGGACTGGCTACCCTTCCGGTGGGAGCCCGGGCCGCAGTTGCAGACTCCGTGAGAATCGGTGTGGAGCCGCTGCCGCCCGTACAGTCATTTAATCCTTATGAAGGCCTGAGATGGGCCCGTCAGGATGGTCGGTCAGGCGTGAAGAGTACGGCTGCACAGCGCCCTCTGCGTGTGAACAACGCCGAGCGTATTTATTTCCCGCCAATATTTCAGCAGGAGCATGCTTCCTGCACGGCTGCGGCGCGCATTGCCTATATGTTCACTTATGAGATGAACGCGGCCCGCCGGCTCGATGCCAGCGTCGAGAAGAACCAATATCCTACCCATTACAACTGGTTGCATTATTATCAGAACACCGACTATCCTTCGGTGCTGAAGGATCATGGAGTGCCCGATGCCGTTACTTACGGCGGACGCACATTCTCCAAGGATTTTGGTTCGGACCAGAACTGGTACAGCAATGACTACGGATGGATGCAGGGCTACGACAAGTGGTATGCCGCCATGTTCAACCGCATTGAGCGTGCTGCCATGTTCCCGCAGAATGTGCGCACGGAGGAAGGACGCGAGGCCGTGAAGCAGTGGCTTTGGAACCACCAGGGCGATAATTCGTTTGATGCCGGTGGAGTATGTACCATCGCAATCGGCTTCGTGCAGGGATACAGTACCTCTACGGTGCCCGATACCGAAACCAACCGCTCACTGGGAGTTGTGGGCGACGGCTATGTGGCGAGCTGGGGAGTACAGATTGACCATGAGATGGCTGTCGTAGGTTACGACGACCGCATCGAGTTTGACCTCGACGGCAATGGAGTAGCCGGTGAGAAGGATAAGGACGAAGTGGGCGCCTGGATCGTGGCAAATTCCTGGGGACCGACCTGGGATGGCAACGGACTGATTTATTGTCCTTACAAGACTGCCGTGTGCCTCGGTACCGATGGCAACGGTAACCCGGATATGTATGGCGTGGGTTACTGGAATCCGGAGGTGTATTATGTCACTCCGGACTATCGTCCTTTGCGCACCATGAAGGTATCTGTTGACTTCAGCAAGCGCAGTGAGATTTCACTCGTGGCCGGAGTTTCATCCGATACGTCTGCTACCGAGCCCGAGAAGTCTGTGGCAATGGAGTACTTCAAGTTTGCCGGCAACGGAATGAAACTTGATGACAACATTTATCCCGATGCCGAGACACCGATGCTGGGACGCTGGGCCGACGGTAAGTTGCACGACGAGCCGATGGAACTGGGTTACGATCTGACAGCCCTTACCACTGGCTACGACTTGCGCAAGCCTCTTAAATATTTCTTCGTGATCGATTCCAAGAAATCAGCTGTGGGCGAGGGACATGTCAATGCCTTGTCGGTGATTGACTATGAATTCGATGCCTACGGAATCGAAACGAAGGCCGAACTGCCGGCCGATGGTGTGAAGATTGAGAATCAGGGAGGAAAGACCATTGTTTTTGTCATTGTGGGAGGAGAATCGTTTAATGCCCCGCGCAATGTGATGGCCGAAAGCAATGTCCTCACTTGGGATCAGCCTTCACCGTCGGGTTATGTGCTTCAGGGATATCGTCTTTATGCCGATGGTTCTCTTGTGGCTTCACTCAACGGAAACCAAAAACAATATGATTTGTCTTCCTTGACAGAAGAACAGAAGAGCGGAGCGCTCAGTCTGGTGGCTCTTTATCAGCTGAACGGCAAGGAGGTGGAATCATCCCGCATTCCGGTAACAGTGACACCGGAGGCTGCCACTGTCGCTGCCAACAAGGTGCGCAATTTCATGAATTCTTCTTTCACCGTGCCCGATGTATTTGACAGCAAATACAATACCCTGACTATGGAATTCTGGCTGAAGCCTACATCCTTGGCCAACTATAACCAGCAAATCGGTCCGGGATGGGGCAAATTCCTGTTCCATAGCAGTGCCGACAAGAACATCACTGCCGGCTGGACTATCAATTCCCGGGTAAGTACATCGGCCGGTTCGCTCAAAGTGAACACTTGGCAGCACGTGGCACTCGTCATCAACGGCAACCGCTTGACAGTTTATATTGACGGCAAGGAAGCTGCAACGCTGACGAATAACCAGGCAGTCGGAATCGGCGGATTCGGCGACATGGTCTTCGGCTCCAATAATAATCTGATGAACGGCCGCATGGACGAACTGCGCATCTGGAGCACGGCGCGTACACAGCAGCAGATTCAGGATTGTATGAATGTATCCTTTGCCCGCCCTGAATTCCAGACCGGATTGTTGGCATACTACAAGATGGACAGCTATGTTCAGGATAATGTGGTTTACCTGTTTGATTCGGCCGGTGGACACCATGCCCGCGTTTCAAAGGGTTCTACTATTCCGCTCGAAGATGCAACCCTGGCTTTGGAACAGAATGCCATTAAGGCCGATTTCGACTTCTCTCTGCCGCAGGTTTATGTAGGGCAGGAAGTGGTGGCCAAGAGTACTGATGCTCCGGGTGCCGTGCGCTGGCAGTGGACCACAGCAGGGGCACAGACCGCTGATTTCAGTCTGCCGGAAGCCAAACTGGTATTCGATAAGGCCGGTGAGCAGGAAGTGACCCTGACGGTATTTGATGCTGCCGGTAACCAAAACCAGGCTACCCGTAAGATTCAGGTATTGCCTATGCCGCAGCCGGATGCTACTTTCGCTGCTTCCGAAACGGAAGTGCCGGCTACCGACCGTGTGGTGTTTACTCCAAAGCAGGATCTGGCCGTGAATACTTATGAATGGTCTATTCCGGGTTGCTCTCCGGAGAAGATTTATACACGTCAGGCATCGGTTTCTTTCCCGAAGGAAGGTAAATATACCGTAACGCTCAAGGTGACCAATCCGCAGGGTTCCGATACCTATTCCATGGAGGTTACAGCAATGTCTTCAGCTCCGAAGACTGCCTTTGCCGTGGCTCCGGATATTGTGGTGAAAGGCGAGAAGGTCTTTTTGGAAGACCGTACCGAATACTCACCGAATCAGTGGCAGTGGGAGCTTGTTAATGGCGACTACCGCTTGCTGGTACATGGCCAGAATACTTCTTTCGTGGCCAAGGAAACGGGTATCTACGACATCACTCTGTCTACTTCCAATGCCATGGGAAGCGACAAGCTCACCAAGGTGAAGGCGCTGACTATTTGTAATGCAGACGGAAAACAGGGACTGCGTTTCTATGGCGATCAGGCGCGTGTGGTCTATCAGTCTCCGATGACTGAGTCCGAATCGTTCACCATCGGCTGGTGGATGTATCCGAATACTTTGCAGATTAAGGGTAATGGAATCGGAAATACGGAGAAGGACTTCCTGATGTATACCGAGGCGGATGGATCCATGCATCTGTATACTGCCGATGGTCATGTGCAGTCGCCTGCGGGATATATGCTGTCGGGTTCATGGCATCATTATGCCGTTACCTTCCAGTATGGCAGTGTGTCTTTCTATCGCGACGGCAAGCAGGTCGGCCAGAGTCAGAATTTGCCTACTGCAAAAATAGCTTTTGGCGACAACTTCATTTTGGGAGGTTCCTCAGCTCCTTTCTATGGCGTGATTGATGAACTTCAGGTTTGGAAGAAAGCACTTACCGTAGATCAGATCCGCCAATATGCCAATGCACCGATCTGGCCGGACCAGGAGGCACGTCCGGAAGTGGGAGAGATTGCGGCTACAGTGTCCGAAGCTAAGGAAGCTGGTCTGGTATTGTATTCTCCGTTCAATCAGAACTCTGGAGATGTGCAGGACTTGTCCGGAAACGGAAATACCGGTCGCCGTGAAGGATTCGGACCGGATGGTGATGCCTGGAGCAGCGCCAAGGGCATTTTCTGGCTGAATTTCAACGAGCGTCAGGTGAAAGATATTTCAGACCAGTACCTGACTAATTATAAAGCTCCGTTCCTGCATGCAGAAACTCCGTTCTATACGGATCCGATTGCACAGTATCAGAATTATGAACTGGAAACAGAAACCGACAAGTCGGGATGGATATTGGAGAATATCGCTCAAGGTAGTGTTCCAACCGGTTTCCATGTAACCGATAAGGAATATAATTATAATATGGTGGTCGAAGCCGGTAGAGGATTTGCTCAGGAGATTCCAAACCATAAGGTATACCAGACCATAGAACTTCCGGCCGGCTTCTATCAGTTCTCTGTAGACTTTGGTCCATATTATAAGTTCCTGACTTCTTATCTGGTGGTCAATAAGGGAGAAGGACTTCCTGACGTTGATCATCTGGATGAGGCTCTGGTGTATGACGACATTGCCAACGGAAAAGTGGCGTTCCAGCTCTCGGAACCGGCAACGGTTTCTTTGGGCGTTCTGGTTGACTGGCGTGATCCTTCTAACTGGGGTAGCGGAACAATCAGCCGTTTTACTCTGTCAGAGATTCCTTATGATGAGATTGAATCCAATGGAGAAACGACAGGACTGGAAACAGTGACTCCGCAGACAAAGGACATTCAGGTACGCGTGGTACGCGGAGGATTGTATCTGTCGTCCGACGAACCTCAGATGGTAACGATCCATACTGTTGCCGGTACGCAGGTCTTTGGCGGAAAGGTAGTCGGTACACGTCCTGTTCTTCTGAAGTCAGGAATCTATATTGTCAACAAGATGAAAGTGTTTGTTCCTTAATGGAACCACACTGAATTCCAATAAAAATAACCGCATCAGAACTCATACGTGAGTTTTGATGCGGTTATTTTATGTAGGCCATGGCCTCGGCTGCGGCTTTGTGCAGTTCCTTATTTGCCGATAGACTGAATGGATTTTCTTATGTTGCGGGAAATTTCCAGAAACATGTAATTCTTGTTGTCGGTGCCGAACAGTTTCTCATAACTCTGATATTTCTTGTTGGCATACTCCTTGGATTTCTCAAAAGCAATGCGTGACACTTCGTTCTGGCTCTTTCCTACCATTGTGGAGTCGAGTTTCTCTTCGGGGAAGAATTCGTCCATGTCCACATCACCTATCATGGTTGTTTCCAGAAAATTGATTTCCTTGTGTCCTTTGTCGGTGTAGTATCCTACAAACATGTGGCCGGGAATGCGAACCAGCACCGGGTCGATATTGATGGCCCGCAGCAGTGAGGCGAAGAGGACACTTCCGTCCACACAGTTTATTTGTGAGGATTTGAGGGCATCCTCAAAGGTGCGCACCCGTTGGGAGAATACGACGTTGCTCGACAGACTGCTGTAAGAAATGGAACTGTATCTGAAGTTTCTTTTCTGAAGCACGTTCCAGAGTGCATACACCTGTTTGTCCACATAAGCGGGCTGTTTGCTTTGGTATCCCAGAAAGCGGTTCACGATTTTAGTGTTCAGGGCCTCGCGGAGCACCTCGTCGATGAGAGGGTTCTCTTCGTTCACATAAGCGGCAAAGAACTCATAAGTCGTGTGATATTTGTTGTCTTTTCCGAGATAGCCCAACAGGCATTCATTGATGCTGCGCATGGAAAAGGTCTTGATATGCTGTCCCCAGTCCTTATTGTTGGCGCTGACCTGCATCACTACGTTGATTGGTGTGGCCTGTTCGTTGTTGCGCAGCTTTTCATAGTTCCAGATGATGTCCGGATAAACGGTATATTCGGTACCTTTTTCCGGAAGTACGAATTCCGAGACCGAGGTGCGGTAAAAAGGCGTTTCGGCAACGGTAACCTGAATTCTGCAGTTTTCCGACGGGGAGTTGATTTTCAGGGCCAGTCCCGATTTCGGATTTCCAAGATAGTTTTTTAGGGTCGGTTTGATGATCATGGCATCGGTTGTGGCCGTAGACAGAATGGCCGAGGGGAAGATATTTCCTCCCAGATCGTCGGTTATTTCAAAATCATGTGTCGGAATCACCCAGCGGGTGGTCCAATAGGCTCCTGCTGCGATTACTCCGAGAACCAGGCAGAACAACAGGATTTTTTTCCAGCTTTGTATTTCTATTTTTATACTGATCATAATGGTACTTTTTTTTACTGAAAGCGAAGATACGCAATAATCAGACAGGTTGTTCGTGATTTCGGTTTTTTCTTTTTTATCATTTCAAACTCTTCTTAATCCATCACTTTTTACTAACTTTATCCAATCATTAGAAAAATAGATTTATGAGTACACTGAAAGATTTGTTCGATTGCGATGAGTTTGAAAGAATGTTGGGTTCAGAGGTGGTTGAGGCCCGCGAAGGCTATGGCCGGGTGCGCATGACCGTAAAGCCGTGTCACCTGAATTTGGGAGGAATCTGTCACGGAGGAGTGATTTTTGCCTTGGCAGACATGGCTTTCGGAGTAGCCGCCAACAGCCGGGGAAAGCTGACTTTGTCGCTGAATGCCGGAATCACTTTCTTGAAACCCGCTCATCCCGGAGAACTGTATGCCGAGGCCCGCGAGGTGATGAACCACGGAAAAGTACCTTTTATAGAAGTGCGCGTGACTGACGGGCAGGGGGAGCTGATTGCTCTGATGACCAGTTCGGGCTATCGCAAGCGCGAAGATCTCCAGGTGGACGGACTGATGTAAAAACAGAAACGCTTATGAAAATTCTGGTAGTGGAGGACGAAGATGGCCTGCGCGATATGGTGCGCGAATCTTTGGAAAAAGAAAAATATATCGTGGAGTGCGCGTCCGATTATCAAACTGCTCTGACCAAAGTGCAGGAGTATGACTATGATTGTGTGTTGCTGGATATCATGTTGCCGGGCGGAAGCGGGCTGGGAATTCTTTCCGCACTGAAGCGTCTGCGCAAGCAGGAGCGTGTGATCATCCTGTCGGCAAAGGATTCGGTGGATGATAAAATCAAGGGTCTGGACATGGGAGCCGACGACTATCTGGCCAAACCGTTTCATTTGGCCGAGTTGCATGCCCGCATCAAATCGTTGCTGCGACGCAAGAACGCACACGGCGATACCAGCATCATTCTGGAAAATCTGGTGGTTTATCCCGACAAAAGACAGGTGATGGTGGGCGATACGGAGATACAGCTGAACCGGAAGGAGTTCGATCTGCTGTATTATTTTGTATCCAATCCGAACCGTCTGATCAACAAGACTTCTTTGGCCGAATCGGTTTGGGGCGACCATATAGACCAGGCGGACAGTCTGGATTTCCTGTATTCGCAAGTGAAGAATCTGCGTAAGAAGATGAAGCAAGCCGGCGCTGTTCCCGAAATCAAGGCCGTGTACGGGTTCGGATATAAACTAATCGTATAGAGCGCCTATGAATTTATTGCGATACACCAATCGGGTGATTTTCCTGATTGTTCTGTTCTTTCTGGCTCTGTGGGGCACGGTGTTCTATTTCCTGGTGCTTTACGAAGTGATGGATGAAACCGATGATGCGTTGAACAACACGCGTGAGATTCTGATCGGAAAAGTGCTGCACAATCCAGAGCTGCTCCACAGCAACGATTCCATCATGCAGCGCTACCAGTTCCGTCCCATAACCGAAGAAGAGGCGGAAAACTATCGGGAAACCTATTTCGACTCGTCGGTATACATACAGACCGAGAATGAGTTTGAGCCCGTGCGCGTGATGAAAAGTTGTTTCCGCACGGCTGACGGGGCTTATTATGAGCTCACGCTGATGAGTTCCACGCTGGAGCGCGATGATCTGATCCGGGCCATCTGGTGGGCTTTGGTCGTGCTGTATGTCGTGCTGCTGCTGTGCACCACACTGGGAGTATATGCTTCGCTCAAACGGGTGTTCCGTCCGTTGCACCGTCTGGTGCTTTGGTTGCAGGAGATGACGCCCGGAAAGCCGGTACCCGACTTGGAAAACGATACCGCCATCCGAGAATTCCGCATCCTGAACGATGCCGCATTGGATATGGCCCACCGGGCCGAATCGGTCTATCGGGAGCAGAAACAGTTCACGGAGAATGCGTCGCACGAGTTGCAGACTCCGCTGGCCATCATTCGCGGCAAGCTGGAGTTGCTGGCCGAATCGGACGGAGTTACCGAAAAACAGCTGGAATATGTGGGAGACATGTTTACGGCCCTGAATCGGGTGGTGCAGCTCAACAAGTCCCTGCTTCTGCTTTCGCGCATTAACAACGGACAGTTCATTGACTCCGTTCCGGTAGACCTTTCGCAGATGATTGCCGACATACTGGAGATTATGAACGACATCTATGAGTCGAAGCATATCGACACGCATTTTGAGTGCAGCGGCGCGCAGCCGGTTCTGATCAATGAATCGCTGGCGCATGTGCTGGTCAATAATCTGCTCAAGAACGCTATGGTGCACACTCCGTCGGGCGGAAAGGTAGAAGTGCTGCTGACCCGTGAGTGGTTGATGGTAAAAAACAGCGGAAACACCCCTCTCGATTCCGAAATGATTTTCCGCAGATTCTATCATGACCGCAGCAAGACTTCCGAGTCCACCGGCCTTGGTCTGGCTCTGGTCAAGTCGATAGCCGACTTCTATCACCTTCCTCTGATCTATAATTATGAGGGAATGCACGTGTTTAAGTTAAAGATTGTAAATATCGAGAAAACCGATGCAAATTCCTAAATGATTCCTATTTTCATGTTTTCCTTTGTCGTATCAAAAATAACCAACGAAGAAAGGAGAAAGATATGAAACGCTTATTTCTATATTTATTATTGCCCGGCACTTTGCTGCTGACGTCGTGTAAGGATGATGTGGTGACCCGCGATGTGGCTCAGCTTCCGGAACTCGCCCGACAGTTTGTTCAGAGTAACTTTTCGCAGTATCACATCTCGTACATCAAGATTGACCGCGAACTGTTTTCCACAGAATACAAAGTGGTGCTGACCAACGGCGATGAGCTGGAGTTTGATTCCGACGGCGAATGGAAAGAGGTGGAATGCAAAAGAACGGCCGTACCGGTACGGTTTTTGCCCGATGCTGTGAAGCTGTATCTCAATCAGAACTTTGCAACCGACTCGGTAGAGAAAGTCAAGCGCACTTCCCGCGAGATGGAAGTGGAGTTAGGCAATGGCCTGGAAGTGATTTTTGATACAGAAGGCAATTTCAAGAGAATGGACGATTAAATAAACTGAAAATAGAAATCTAAAAATTTACGATTATGAAGAAACTGTTTTTTTTATTGGTGATGATGATTGGTTTGTCAGTTCAAGCAATAGCTAAAGATGTGATAACCCGCGATGTAAACCAGTTGCCTCAGGCAGCACGTACTGTCATTCAGAAGAATTTCCCGAAGGCAAAGCTTTCCTATATCAAGATCGACAAGGATTTTCTGGAAGCTGCCACTTACGAAGTGATTTTTGAGGATGGCACTCAGGTGGAGTTCAACAGCAAGGGAGAATGGACCGAAGTGGACTGCAAGTTGAATGCCGTGCCGGCTGCCTTGATCCCGACGGCCATCAAGAATTATCTCAAGCAGAACTTCCCGAATGTGGGTGTTGAGAAAATCGAGCGTTACAGAAAAGGTGGCTATGAGGTGGAATTGAAGAACGACCTCTCTGTAGAGTTTGATGCTCAGGGCAATTTCCTGAGAATGGACGATTGATACATCGTATGTAGATAAGAGTTATAAATTCGCCCGGACGGTTGCAGAAAAGCACGGTCCGGGCGTTGTTGTATCGGCAGGTTTATGATTTGTCGGTCAGATAAGCGGCGTTTTCCGATTGTGAAGGGATGCCGCTTTCGTTGGTTTCGGGCAGTGTCTTGTTGCTGCTTGTCTTGGCTCCCAGGCGGATCAGTTTGTTGGCGCCTCCCACAACGCTCTGCTTGCCGTCGCGCAACTTGTTGGCCGATTTGATATAACAGTTGTGCGCTTCCTGCAGCTTCTGTCCCATCTCATCAAAGAATTTGATGAAGTCCGACACACGGTCCAGCAACATGCGCGCCGTGTCGAATATGGCCTCCTGATTGCGTGCTTGCTGCACCTGCGTCCAGGCAATCTGGATCATGCGCAGGGCTGCCATCAGATTCTGTTCGCTGGTGATGAACACCCCTTTCTCGAAGGCGTCGTGCCACAGAGCCGGTTCACTTTGCAGGGCCAGCTGCAGGGCCGATTCGTTGGGTACGAACATGATGACGTAGTTGAGCGACTGGCGCGGCGGTTTGATGTAGGCGCTGTAGTCCTTGCGTGCCAGTTCGCTGACATGCTGCTTCACACTCTGCACATGCCGTTTCAGGGCCTCGTTCCGTTCCTCGTCGGTCTCCGCGTTCTGATAGTCCACAAAGGCCGTCAGCGACACTTTGGAGTCGATCACCGCGTCCTTGCCGTCGGGGTAGTGCAGGATGGTGTCGGGAATCATCTTCTTGCCCGACTCCTCATTGCGGAGAGCCCGTCCCTGTCCGTCGCGCAGCGTCACCTGTTTCTCGTAGTGCAGCCCCTCTTTCAGGCCCTGTCCGCAGAGCAGGTCGTCCAGAATCAGCTCACCCCAGTTACCCTGCGTCTTGCTCTCGTTGCGCAGGGCGTGAGCCAGCTTGTCGGCTTCCTTACCGATGTCCACCGTGCGTTTCATCATTTCCTCGATGGCTTTCTCGAGCGAGGCCGTGTTGCGGTTGTGCACATCACGGTTGCTCTCCATCGTCTGTTTCATTTCGGAGATAGACTGCTTGAGTGGGGTGAGCAGGGCGCTCATCTGTGACTGGTTGTGCTCCGACAGTTCGTTCGACCGCTGCTTGAGCATTTCCTGGGTGGCATTCTGCATCTGCTGTCTTACCATATCCATCTGTTCCTTCAGGCGCTCCTTTCCGGCCTCTTCCTCCAGCGCAATCTGTCGCCGGAGCAGTTCTATTTCCTTTTCCGAAACGGCCCGTGCCGAGCGCAGTTCCTTGTTTTCCTCATTCATTTGGGTGAGCCGCTGTTCTAGTTCGCGTTCGCGCTGCTTGCTCCGTTCCTGTTCCAGCTGATACAGCTGGCGTTCGCGCTCCAGTTCACTATCCTTGGCAGCTATTTGCACCAGCATGCCCCCGTTTCTGCTTTTCTGGAGGAGCCATCCCGCGGCAAAGCCTCCCAAAATACCGATGAATAAAAAAATGATGCTTTCAGTCATGATTTCCGGATTCTTGTTTTACCGATTTGTTTTTGGTTACTCCTGCAAAGATAACTTTTTTCGGCGGCATGTTTTTATGCGGCGAAAACAAAAAAACGAATATTTGTTTCTGAGCTTTTGTTTTCTTACATTTGCCGGTAAATAAATTTTGATGCTATGATTGAACTGAAAAAGATTAAGACCGGAGATGCGGAATATGCCCAGGTGGAGCATTTGTTTGGAACCGCCTTCCCGCCCGAGGAAAGACGCAGCCGGGAAGACCAGCGCCGGGTGACCGACGAAAGTCCTTTCTTTATTACCTATGCCTTGAATCAGGAAGGCGCTTTTGTGGGATTCGTCACCTGTTGGCAGGGCCCCGACTTTGTGTATGTGGAACATTTTGCCACCGTGCCCGAGGTGCGTGGCAAGGGCATCGGCAGCGAGGTGCTCGGCCTGTTGGCGCAGCAATATACCGTTCCGCTGGTGCTCGAGGTAGAGTTGCCTGTAGAAGAATTGGCGCAACGGAGAATCGGTTTCTACCGTCGCAACGGTTTTGTGCTTTGGGAGAACAGTCCTTATGTGCAACCACCTTATCAGAAGGAGTGCCAGCCGATAGCCCTGCATCTGATGGTGCGGGGAGAGGGACTGGATGAGGCGGCCGATTTTGAACGCATCAAGCGCTGGCTCTACACAGAGGTGTACCGCTGCAACGACTTCGACCTCACCTTGCCGGAAGGCGGAAAATAAGTTTTCAAACCATTGTGATGATTTCAGAAAGTCATTACGATGGTTTTTTCATTTCATTGAGATGAATTTTTCGGACGGTGCTTTTCAAAAAAAACTCCCGTACGGGCGCGTGGTGCGGCCCATACGGGAGTTATGGTTTGCAGCGGCGTTTCTGCCTGGAGAAACGCTCTTATTTTTTCTTTCCGGAAGTGTTTCCTTCAAACGAAATGCTCACATGACTGAATCCCATGGAGTTCATCAGCTGCGTAATCTGGATGCGGGCCTGCTGCTCTGCTGTCAGGCGGTTTTCCTTGGAGTAGGCACGTTGCAGCATTTTCCGTCTGGCTTTCTGATAGAGCTCTTCCTTTTCCTTTTCGTTCCAGTTTCCTTCTTCAAAAAACACATTGGTCTCGGCCTCGTTGATGAAATTCTGGTCGAGCAGTCCCACTGCGGGCAGCCGGAGGGCAATGCTGTCTCCTTTCTGTGCGGAAATCCAGGTACTGTCGCATTTCTCCATATCAATGCCCAGCGACAGGGTGCCCCGATAGATGCACACGATGCGGTCGTCGAAGAAAAATCCCTTTTTCACCGAGTCCACCAGTTCTTCGGTCTTGATGGAAAGAAACTCCCATTGTCCGATGCGGCGTATGCTGTTGATCTCTATCGGTGTTTGGTCAATATCCTGCTGTGTGGTCAGCGAAAGGTTCACCAGTCCGCCGTTATCCAGGGCTTGCTTCACTTTGCTGCCCGCCCAAAAGAGCAGTCCGGCCGCCACAACGACCAGAATCAGGGTGAATATGATTTTCTTTTTCATGACTTTCTCTCTTCAATTGTTTTAAAAAGCAGCAAAGACTCTTTGGAATCTTCCTTCAGATTGTCTCTGTATTGAATGTGAATCTCCTTAAAGCCCATAGCCTGCAGGATGGGAAACAACGTGTAGGCCGCATTGCTTCGGGCTGTTTCCAGAAACTCGTTCCACGGCAGATCCTTGTGCAGGCTGTTGACACCCTGACGGGTCAGCCGGTTGATGTCCTGCTCCTGATAGCGGCTGCGCATGAGTTCGGCCGTCTGGGCTATGTTCTTGCGGTCTATCTTCACGGCCGTAACGGCAAACTGCGGGTCGGGCAGGATGATGGAAATCTTTTTGCCTTCCACCTTGATGTTCTTCTCGCTGATCTGGGACAGATCCGTATATCCTTTAATCACCACATCAATGGGAATGGCTATTTTGCGTGTTCCGCTGGGGATGGGCATGTCCACCTTCCGGTTGATGATGTTTCCTTCCAGTTTCATCTGGTCCCGGTTGGTGATGATTTTGTGAATCTTGTATTCGGTGGAGTAGATTCGCGAGCATTGCTGGAGCCGCAGAACCACGGTGGCCGAGTCCGCTTGCTCGATGGCGCTTTCTGCTTGTCCGGCCGTTTCCTGCCGGCATGCGCTGGCCGAAAGCAGCACGGCCAGCCCCGCAAACAAAAGATATCTCTTTTTCATATCGGTTTCTAGATAACGTTTTACCAAAGATACAATGATTTTATTTTATTTGTTTCATTTCGTGCAGGCAAGTGCACTTTTCTATGTTATTTTTTGTAAATGCAGGCCTCATATTTTCAATGAACGGAGAATCTGTTTTGTGGTTTTGGTCTTTTTTTGTTCCTTTGTTCTATAAAAATTAAAAACATGAAGTTACATACAGCAATAATGTGCGGTTTGCTGCTCGGACTTTTTTCGGCATGTGGTGACGAGAAAAAGGCTGCCGGGAGCGATGCCGAAACCAGAATTTATTCGAAAGACACGGCCAGTGCCGTGCAGAAAATGAACAAATACCATTATTCGGACCAGATAAAGTGGGGCAGCCGTTCGGTAACCTATCAGGTGGATCGCCATTCGGTAGATTCCCTGCCGCTGGTGACCGATGATGCCGGAACGAAGTATGCCGACAATGTGATTACCCTGACTGTGAACCAGGGCGACCGTCAGCTGTTCCAGAAAACATTTTACAAGCGTTCGTTTAAGGAATACATGGAGCGTGATTTCTATGAGCACGCCATTCTGGAAGGCATGGCTTTTGACAAGGTGAAGGACGGCAACCTGTGTTTTGCCGTGAGTGTAAGCTACCCGATGTCAGACCTTTACATACCGCTGGTCATCACCTTGCGTCCTGACGGAAGCTATGACGTGGCCAAGGATCTGGTGCTCGACAATGTGGTGGAAACGCTCGATACCACCTCTGCTGAGTAACGCTCGGAAGCATGCCTTTTATCCTCTTTAAAGGAGCTTTCTCATCTTTCTGTTTTTTTTGGAAAAGTTTCTGCAAGAATATTTTTTTTATAATATTTTTTTCGTAACTTTCGAACAGTTAACCCAAGTATTAACTTTAAAACAGGAAAGACATGATGAAGAAATTTTTAATGTTGTTTGCCTTCATTTTGGGCGCAACTACAATTTCGGCGCAGTCTGTGAAGAAAGCAGATTTGGTGGGTACATGGCAGCTATGCAACATGATAGACGGAATGCTGGATTCATCTCCGGAGATCAAACGTGCTCCGTATCTAAAGGTTTTCAGCCCGGGTGGTGCATTGACCAACCTGATGATTTCCAAAGAAGGAGACGTGTTCCTGACCATGGAAGGTACGTATGAGAAGAAATCGGACAGCAGTTATGTGGAGCACATCAAGAAATTGCTGGTTTCTTCTGCCATGGACGGAGTGGATAATCTGATGAAATATGAGTTCCTGAACGAGAATCTTATGGTAATCACTTTCCAGATCGTAGACGAGAATGGAGAGAAAATGAACTGCCAGGAAGTGTGGGAGCGCGTATCGATGCCGTCCAGAAAATAAGATCAGTCAGTTTTTAAAACAGATACATAACAAAAAATCAGGCAAGGATTCTTGCCTGATTTTTTTGTTTTAGATAAAGGTGCGGTGAATTTCTTCCCAGTTGTCTCTCAATTCCTGCATGGAATGAAACAGAAGGTTGGCACCGGCATCCAGAAGTACCTGGTCGGGCAGGGGACCGGTATTTACGGCAATGGTAAATATCTTGGCAGCCACACCGGCTTCTACACCCAGTGGGGCATTTTCTACGACAATACCTTCCCAAGGTTCCACACCAGCCTTTTTCAGGCCCATAAGGTAAGGCTCGGGATTAGGCTTGCCATATTTCACGTCAAAGCTCGTCACCATCTTGTCTTTGGTAAAGATGCCCGGAAAATGTTTGTTCAGACGGTCTATCAGCGAGAGCTGTCCCGAACCGGTAACCAGCACCGGTTGGCATCCTGCCTCTTTCACGGCATACAGCATGTCTTTGGCGCCCGGCATTTCGGGAGCTTCCTCACGCATGTTGAACACATCTGCCTTGGCCTGATAGATTTCATCCAGTTCCTCTTCGGTGGCATCGCGTCCCCAGTATTTTTGGGTCAGCAGGTTGATGGTACCGTTTCCGGTTCTTCCTTCGTGCATATAAGCCTCCTCCGGACTCATCTTGAGTCCGAACTGTGTCATGGCGTGGCTCCAGGCGTATGCGTGATTCGGCATCGAGTCAAAGAGCACTCCGTCCATATCAAATAAGACGGCTTTGAGACGGGTAGTCTCAAAGCCGTTGGAGGTAAGATATTGTTCTCTCTCTTTTTCGAACATGGTTATCTTGATTATTTGTTCAGTCTTGCCTGGATAGCTTCGCTTTCCTTCTCGTAGCCCGGTTTGTTCAGCAGGGCAAACATGTTCTTCTTGTATGCCTCTACACCCGGCTGGTTGAAGGTGTTTACACCCAGCAGGTTTCCGCTGATACCGCAAGCCTTCTCGAAGAAGTAGATGATCTGTCCCAGATAGTATTCATTCAGAACCGGTACAGACAGACGCATGTTAGGCACGCCACCGTCTACGTGAGCCAGCTGAGTACCCAGCTCGGCCATCTTGTTCACTTCGTCGATTCTCTTTCCGGCCAGGAAGTTCAGACCGTCCAGATTCTCTTCGTCGCTCGGGAAGAGCAGAGTGTGCTTTGATGACTCAATGCTGATAACTGTTTCGAAGATGGTGCGCTCGCCTTCCTGAATCCACTGACCCATAGAGTGCAGGTCGGTAGTGAAATCAACAGCTGCCGGGAAGATGCCCTTGCCGTCTTTTCCTTCAGATTCGCCGTACAGCTGCTTCCACCATTCGTTCATGAAGTGCAGCTTAGGCTGGTAGTTCACCAATATCTCAATCTTCTTGCCGCTCTGATACAGGGCATTTCTGCAAGCTGCATAAACGGCTGAAGGGTTCTCCAGGAATGGAACTTCAGGAGCGGTAGCCTTTTCCATATCGGCAGCACCGGCAACCAGCTGCTCAATGTCGAATCCGGCAATGGCAATCGGCAGCAAACCTACCGGAGTCAGTACAGAGAAACGTCCACCCACGTTGTCCGGGATGATGAAGCTCTTGTAACCCTCTTTGTCGGCTGTAGTGCGTGCGGCACCCTTCTTGGCGTCTGTAATCGCCACGATGACCTTCTTGGCCTCTTCTTTTCCTCTCTGGTCTTCACACTGCTTCTTCAACAGACGGAACGCCAAAGCGGTTTCGGTAGTAGTACCACTCTTGGAGATGTTGATGACACCGAATTTCTTGTCCTTCAGATAGTCGCTCAATTCTGCCAGATAGTCCTCACCGATGTTGTTACCTGCAAACAAGATGACAGGGTTCTTCTTGTCGTTCAGCAACCACTGGAAGCTGTTGCTCAGAGCCTCGATTACGGCTCTTGCGCCCAGATAGCTGCCGCCGATACCTGCCACAACCACCACGTCGCAATTCTCACGGATTACCTGAGCGGTAGCGTTCAGCTCATTGATAAACTCCTTGGTAATGGAAGAAGGTAAGTGCAACCATCCCAGAAAATCGTTTCCCGGACAAGTTCCATTCTCAAGAGCTTCTTGTGCTGCCTTAACCTGTGGTTCGAATGCTGCAATTGCATCGTTGCTCAGAAACTGAGTTGCTTTTGTGATGTCTAATTGAATATTTTTCATATTTCTTACACTTTAAAATAAGTATATTGTTATCTGAATGAATCTGTTAACAGTTTAATCTCAATACTAGGGGAAATGCGCTCGTATAATATATTATAGACCGCGTCCAATATAGGCATATTCACGTGCAGATGGCGGTTCAGGTCCTTCATGCACTTGGTTCCATAATAACCCTCTGCTATCATTTCCATTTCGATTTGTGCGCTTTTCACACTATATCCTTTTCCAATCATAGTTCCGAATACCCGGTTGCGGCTGAAGTTGGAATAGCCGGTCACGAGCAAGTCACCCAGATAAACGGAGTCAATCAGGCTTCGTTCAATGGGGTGCACAGTCTTGAGAAAGCGTTTCATTTCCTGCACGGCATTGGCAATCAGCACCGCCTGGAAATTGTCGCCATACTTCAGTCCGTTGCAGATACCCGAAGCGATGGCATAGACATTCTTCAGTACCGAGGCGTATTCAATACCAATCACGTCGGCACTGATCTTGGTCTTTACGTACTGACTGGCCATCATGTCGGCAAAACACTGCGCCTTTTTCAGGTCCGAGCAGCCGATTGTCAGATAGGTGAGTCGGTCCATCGCCACCTCTTCCGCGTGGCTCGGTCCTCCGAGCACGGCCAGATTCTCGTCGGGCACATTATATACCTGATGGAAATATTCTGAGCAAACCAGATTCTCATCGGGTACAATACCTTTGATAGCCGTCACGATGAACTTGTCTCTGAGTTTCACTTTCAGTTTTTTCAGATGACTTTTCAGGTAAGGCGACGGAGTGACGAAAATCAGTGTATCGGAGTTCTCCACTACCTTATTAATATCAGAAGAGAAATGGATACGGTCGACATCGAAATGAACACTGGTAAGATAAGCCGGGTTATGGCCCAGGCGACGGAACTCCTCAATGCGGTCGTCCCGTCGCATATACCAATAAATGGAGTCGTTTTGCTCCAGCATCATCTTGGCTATGGCGGTAGCCCAGCTACCGCCACCCATGATTGCTATGGTTCCGCAATTCTCCATGATGTTTTTTTTATTTCAGTTTCTCCACCCATTCCGCGATGTCGTTTACGGAAGGCTTGTTCATCTCTAATTTGTATTTCTTAATGATATCGCCAATCTGCTGCTGAATCTTTTGCGGATTGCCGTCTTTCAGGTCATTTACCAGATTATATCCGGCCTTTTGCAGCACAGGAACGATTTCTTCGGGCACACCGATTGCTACATATTCACGCGGAGCGTCTTTCGGGATTTTCTTTTCCGGACGCATTTGCGGGAAGAACAGAACTTCCTGAATGGTAGTCTGTCCGGTGAGCAGCATGGTCAGACGGTCCATACCGATACCGATACCAGCCAGGTTTGGCATACCATATTGCAGGGCGCGCAGGAAATCCTGGTCGATGAACATGGCCTCGTCGTCTCCCTTTTCGCTCAGGCGCAACTGCTCCTGGAAGCGCTCCTCCTGATCGATCGGGTCGTTCAGCTCAGAGTATGCATTTGCCAGCTCCTTACCGTTAACCATCAGCTCAAAGCGCTCGGTCAGTTCCGGATTGTTGCGGTGCTTCTTGGTCAGCGGAGACATTTCAATAGGATAGTCTGTGATGAAAGTAGGCTGGATGAAAGTTCCTTCGCAGAATTCGCCGAAGATTTCATCAATCATCTTACCCTTACCGAAGGTCTCGTCCACCTCTTCCAGTTTCAGAGCCTTGCAAACCTCACGGATTTCCTCTTCGCTCTTGCCGTTCAGGTCATATCCTGTCTTCTCCTTGATAGCGTCCAGAATGGTGATGCGCTTGTAAGGAGCCTTGAAGTCGATGATGTTGTCACCCACCTTAACCTGAGTAGTACCGTTTACGTCGAGAGCAATCTTTTCCAACAGTTTTTCGGTGTAATCCATCATCCAGTAGATATCCTTGTAGGAAACGTACAGCTCCATGCAGGTGAACTCCGGATTGTGATTGCGGTCCATACCCTCGTTGCGGAAATTCTTTGAGAATTCGTATACACCCTCAAATCCGCCCACAATCAGTTTCTTCAGATACAGCTCGCAGGCAATACGCATATACAGGTCGATGTCCAGCGCATTGTGATGTGTGATGAACGGACGTGCAGAGGCACCACCCGGGATAGACTGCAGGATCGGAGTTTCCACCTCAGTGTAACCGTCCTTGTCGAAGAAGTCTCTCATAGACTTGAAGATCTTGGATCTCTTCAGGAAGGTTTCCTTCACACCCTGATTTACCACCAGGTCCACATAACGCTGTCTGTATCTCAATTCAGGATCATCGAAAGAGTCATACACCTCGCCGTCCTTGGTCTTTACGATAGGCAGCGGCTTGATGCTTTTTGCCAGAACGGTCAGTTCTTTGGCATGCACACTGATCTCTCCGGTCTGTGTCTTGAATACGAATCCCTTGACGCCGACAAAGTCGCCCAAGTCGAGCAGCTTCTTGAAGACAGTGGTATACATATCCTTGTTTTCGCCCGGGCAGATATCATCGCGAGTGATATACACCTGGATGCGTCCTTTTGAGTCTTGAAGTTCGATGAAGGAAGCCTTACCCATGATGCGTCGGCTCATCATACGGCCGGCGATGCATACTTCTCTTGGTTCATCGGTTTCGCAGAATTCATTGCGTATATCTGTTGAGAAGGCGTTTGTTGGGTATTCGGCAGCCGGATACGGGTCGATGCCCAAAGCGCGCATTTCATTCAGATTGTTACGTCTTACGATTTCCTGTTCACTTAATTCTAAAATATTCATGATCGTTACAATTTCTGTATTTAATCGCAAAAATACAAAAGTTTTCCGAGCAAGGCAATGATTTTCGTATTTGTTGCTGTATTTCCTATATAAAAATGTATATCAGAATGTATTTATTTGTTATTTGATTGCTTTTTTCGGCGATTTTGGCCCTACCATTTCTTCAGATAAACGTTTGTTTCCTTTTGGGGGAATCCCATTTTCTGATACAGTTTGTTGGCCTGAATGCGGGTTGGTTTAGAAGTAAACATCATCTGTTCGGCCTGCAGTTTGCGGGCCTCTTCGGTGGCGTATGCCACCAGCATGCGTCCTCCGCCCTTGCCCTGGAATTCCGGCAGTACGGTCACATCCTCGAGGCAGGCCTTTTTGCCGGTGATGCTATAGTAAATACCCAGGCAGCAACAGCCTGCAAGTGTCTGTGATTCTTCGTCGTACAAGCCATACAGATGACTTTCTTCCGCCTGAATCAGCTGTTTCAGTTTCTCGTCCGAAAAGGTGCAGTTGCTGCTGAGTGTCTGTAAGAGCCTTTTCAGGCTTTGTATATCCTGTTCGTTGGGGTTTGTGATTTCTTTTACGTACATGGGTCTTTTCAATTGTTTTTTTAGCGGTGGCAATATGGTAAAAAAAACTGTATTCTGCAAATCTGCTTCCGGTTTTATTTTTTGCGGTCAGGATGTTCTAATTGGCGTTGAAGTCGTTAAGGTTGTCTCTCTTTGGTTAAAAAGAACAAAATCTCGTTTGCTTTCAATTTGCCGATTATGAGTTTAATTTAAATTTCCTTACTTTCGAATGTTACTAAACAAAACTAAATGATTAATTCGTTATGAATATTTATAGTAAAAATCTTTTTGCAGCAGTTTTACTGACTGCTTTTGGCTCTCCACTTTATGCCGATGGTTTTTCTGTGGTTACGGATAAACCGACAGGAGAGGTCTTGTCATTGGCTGTGAATGCCGGTGTGCGCGCCACGGTGATGTGGGACGACGATGAGACTACCCGGCAGGAAGTGCGTTTTACGGGAGACTTTCTGGAGATTCCTGTTGCCGGAAAAACATTGCAGGTGAACAGTGAGCAGACCATTACCCAGCTTTATTGCAGTGGAAATATGCTGAGCCAGCTGAATGTTGCCGGCCTGAAAAACCTGGAGACTCTGGTTTGTAATGACAACAACCTTAGCATGCTTTCTCTTTACACCAATACTCAGCTTCAGGAACTGTCCTGCCAGCGCAACCAGCTGAAAAGCCTGTCTTTGCAGACCAATAAGGAGCTGGAACGCCTGAATGTGGCACAGAATCCTTTGACTACACTGACCTTGACCAGCGCTCCTCAGTTGGCCTATATCAATCTGGCACAGACCCAGATGAACCGTTTCAATGCAACCAATTATTCGGATCTGAAGGTCTGCATCGCTCAGGAAGGAACACTCTCTACAATCACTCTGCCTGCTTCGGTTGAGGAAGTTTATGTTTCGAAGAACGAATTGCAGGAACTGGATTTGAAGCAGAATACCGGATTGAAGCAGCTCTGGCTGTCGGACAACCAGTTGACTAATCTGGATTTGAATGCCCAGGAGGCTCTGGAAGGTCTGGTTGCCGAAAACAACCAACTGAAGAGTGTCGGCATTTCACGTGCCACCCGTCTGACTCTGGAAAACTTCTTTGTGGCAGGCAATGCTTTGACCTACAATTCATTCCCGACACCTTCGGGCAGTCTTACCGTATCGGTATCACCGCAGCAGACCTATAACCTGAATGTTTCGGTACCGGTGGGAGAGACTTTGAAACTGGACTCTCTGCTGTATCGCAATGCCTGGGGTGCTCAGCTTAATCCGGAGGTGGTTTGGAAATATAAGGAGAACGGCAATCCGCTGCCCGAAGGCTCTTATGAAAATGCCCGCGGAGGAGTAGGCTTTATCTTCAATGAACCGGTGGGAGCTGTCTGCTGTGACGTGACTTCTTCGCTTTATCCCGATTTCGTGATGCAGATTGACGGTATTCAGGTGGGTTCTTCTACCGGTGTGCATGATGCCACTCAGGATGCAGACTGCACGATTTCTGCGGGCAAGCAGCAACTGACGGTTGCGTGTGCCCGTCCGACATCGGTTACCGTGCTTCGTGCCGACGGTTCCTTGGTGCTGACCGAGCAGGTGTCTTCCGGAACACACACCTGGAATCTTCCTTCCGGAGTTTATTTGGTAAACAAGAAAAAGGTATTTGTAAGATAAAATATTGAAACACATTATGAAAAACAGATATAAAACATTTGCGGCCTGTTTGCTGGCCTTCACTTCTTTTCCGCTGGCAGCTCAGGTTGCCGAGCCCTTGCGCCTGAATGTTCCCAAAGGGCATGTTTCCGTGATCCGTACCGATAAGGATACCGTGACCATGGGATATAATCAGGGACTTTCTCACCTGTCTCTGCTTACAGATCAGGACTATACCGTAAAGGTATCGCCCGACGCGGAGAAAATGCTGCAAGTGAAAAAACAGGGAGCCGATGAACTGACTTTCCTGGTGGGTTATAACGGACAGCCCGATGCCCGTACCGGAAAACTGACGCTCACTTCGGCCGACGGTACCTGCTCTCACGAGATTGTGGTTCTTCAGTCAGGAAACACTTCGGCCAACGAACTGCCCAGCGACACGCAGCTTCAGATCGGTTCTGCTGTAGCCAGCCAGTTCCAGCCCGGCGAGGATATTTCCCGTTCTTACGACGGTAATGTGTCCACTCTTTACCATTCTCCATACAGCGGCACACAGTTCCCGGTGACACTGACCTATAATCTGAAGTCTCCGTCACACGTAGACTATCTGATTTATACTCCCCGTCAGTCCGGCGGTATGAACGGTGTGTTCGGTAAGGTAAATGTATATTGCGCCACCCAAGACAATCCTACAGACTTCAAGTTGGTTGCCCAGAAGGATTTGGGTCAGTCATCGGCAGCTTCGTCTATTGATCTGGGCGAGAACGGTGTAGACAATGTGTCATCAGTCCGCATTGAGGTGCTCAGCGGTTACGGAAACTATGCCAGCTGTGCCGAGATGGCTTTTTATGAGCGGAATCACGAACTGGACCAGTTGTTCTCTGCCTATTTCGAGGATCCGTTGTGCACCCGTCTGAAACCAGAGGTGGACGAGGAGATGGCTGCTCAGATTGAAAACAATTACGTGCGCATGCTCGTGAGCTACGTGCTGGCAAATCCGGATTATGCCGAATCAAAATACCGCATCGCTTCGTTCGATGCCTACGAGCCGTTGTCAACCTTGTCTTCTCGTCTGAAGGTCAATACCTATAATGCTTATGAGAATCCTACCGGTATCTATTTTGAGGCAGGCAAGCCTCTGGTGCTCTTTGTTGAAGGCATCGGTCAGGACGAGGTTTCCCTGAAAATCAAGAATTTCGGTCGTGCTTACGAAGGAGAGCCGCAGAGCGAGAGCGCTTATCCGCTCAAGAACGGTGTGAATATCATCAATCCGAAGAACCGCGGTAACGGTTACATCTCTTATTATACCGCCAATTACCAGACAGCCTCTCCGGTGAAGATTCACTTTGCGATGGCTACAGAGAACGGTTACTTCGATCTGGAGCGCGGCGATACCAACGAAGACTGGATTAATTTGTTGAAGAACGCCAAGTCAGACATCATCGACCTGCGTACCAAACGCATCCAGGTGGCTTATCCGACAGCCCGCTTCAAGCAGTACTGTCCGGAGAATGCTGTCGAGCTGGCCTTGTTGAGCGACAGTACCATCTACTATGAGCGCGACATCATGGGTCTGTTGGGCAAGGAGCCTAAGAACCGTCAGTTTGCCCGTGTCGTTTGGAGCGGCTTTATGTTTGCCGACGGTGTGGGAGCTGCCGCTCATGATAATTCCCTGTCCGGATGGATGACTCCAAGCAATTTTGAGCCTTGGGGCTTCGGTCATGAGCTGGGTCATGTGAACCAGGTTACTCCGGGATTGAAGTGGGTAGGTTGTGGCGAAACCACCAACAATATCTATTCTTCTTGGGTAGAGCACAAGCTTGGCAAGGGATATCACCGTCTGGAATCAGAGCAGAGTGGTGTGAACGATTACAGCGGTCTGCGTGGCGGACGTTTCAACACTTACCTCGAGGAGAACGTGCGCAAGGGTGTGAGCTGGCAGCTGGCCGACGGTCCTGACTATCACGGTTCTCAGTACAACGAGAAGGTGGTCAAGAACCAAGACTATGCCGGAAACACTCTGGGTCAGGACACCACTGTGTTGACCCGTAACTTCGACCATTTTGTAAAACTTGTTCCGTTCTGGCAGCTCCAGCTTTATTGTCAGGAAGCCAAGGTGTCTCCTAACGTATTCGGCAAGGTGATTGAAGCCCTGCGCAAGGACGACGACAGCAACATGAGCAACGGTATGCACCAGATGCGCTTCATGCGTTTGGTATGTGATTCTACCGGTCTCGACTTCCTGGACTTCTTCGAAAAGGCCGGTATGCTGCGTCCGATCAATGCCTTTATCGAAGACTACGGAGCAGCCTGGCTGAAGATCAGCGAAGGCATGATCAGCGAGTTGCGTGAGTATGTAGCCCAGAAGGGATATCCGAAACCACAGGGCGAAATCAATTACATTTCGGCCCGTAACTGGAAAATCTATCGTGACAAATTGCCGCTCGAAGGAGCCTCTGTGGGCGAAGGCTGCACTGTAGTGCCGGCCGGCGATGCCAAGCGCATCAAGGTATCGCACGACGTATGGAAGAATGCCGTGGCCTTTGAGACCTACGATGCCGAAGGCAATCTGCTGCGCATCTCTATGGGTGGTCTTGGCGAAGATACTGATGCAGGATACAAATTCACACAGGTATTGTGGCCGGAGACCGATTCCGAAAAGGCAGCCTACATCATGGCTGTGGGTTGGGACGGTACCCGAATCAAGTGTTACGAAAAACAATAAGACTTTCAAGGACTTCCGGACTTGCTTCTGCTTCCGGAAGTCCTTCTTTTTTGAAAGATCTTTACCCGCGTACGCAGCGGCACTGCATCCGTTTCCGGGCCGGCAGGAGCACCGTTTCAAATCATCACAATGATTGTTTCCTTTCATCCTGATGATTTGCATTTTTCATCGAAATGAAATTTCCGGGCGGTTTCTGTGTGGCAGAAGGCAAGGGGACTTTTTTTCAATTGAAAATCTCTTTAGATTTGTAAGAAGCAAAACCTGTAATTGTTTCAAGTTTAGCCTCATAATATTTTTTATTGTAAAATACCTACATTTAGGTATGAGATATTTGAAAAATTATACGTATCTTTGCATCGAGAAAAGAGAAAGACGAAGTATCATATTTTTATCAATATTTTTATGGAATTTACACAGGAAAGCTGGGCCGGCTTTAAAGGCGATCTTTGGAAGAAAGAGATCAATGTAAGAGACTTCATCCAGAACAACTACACTCCTTACGAGGGAGATGATTCTTTCTTGAAGCCTTCTTCAGAGAAAACTCGCAAAGTATGGGACAAGTTGACCGAGATGTTCAAGGTAGAGCGTGAGCGCGGTGTTTACGACACTGAGACCAAACTTCCGCAGTCAATTTCCACTTACGGACCGGGTTACATTGACCAGGAGAACGAGGTAATCGTTGGTTTGCAGACCGATGCACCTTTGAAGCGTGCCATTTTCCCGAGAGGTGGAGTCCGCATGGTGGAGAACAGCTTGAAGGCATACGGCTACCAGTTGGATCCGCTGACCAAAGAGATCTTTACAAAATATCGTAAAACCCACAATGAGGGTGTGTTCTCAGCATATACTCAGGACATCCTGAAAGCCCGTCACGACGCCATCATTACCGGTCTGCCGGATGCTTATGGCCGTGGCCGTATCATCGGTGACTACCGTCGTGTAGCTCTTTACGGTACTGCCATTCTGATTGAGGACAAGAAGGATTTCCAGAAACGTCTGGAGTCAAATGAGATGACCGAGGAGACGATCCGTCGCCGCGAGGAAATCACCGAGCAGATCAAGGCTCTGAAGGAGTTCGAAGGCATGTGTGCTTCTTACGGTTTCGACGTAACCCGTCCGGCCAAGGATGCTCGTGAGGCTGTTCAGTTCGTATATCTGGCTTATCTGGCTGCCGTGAAGGATCAGGACGGTGCTGCCATGTCTATCGGTCGTACCGCTACATTCCTGGATATCTATATCGAGAAGGACATCAAGGAAGGCAAGCTGACAGAGGAAGAGGCACAGGAACTGGTAGACCAGATGATCATCAAGCTGCGTATCGTTCGTTTCCTGCGTACTCCGGAATACAACGACCTGTTCTCAGGTGATCCGGTTTGGGTAACCGAGTCTTTGGGTGGTATGGGCGTAGACGGCCGTACCTTGGTAACCAAGACCTGTTTCCGTTACCTGCACACCCTGTACAATCTGGGCCCTGCTCCAGAACCAAACTTGACTGTTCTGTGGGCTGAGAAGTTGCCGGAAAACTGGAAGAAGTTCTGCGCCAAGGTATCTATCGATACTTCTGCCATCCAGTATGAGAACGACGACCTGATGCGTGTTGAGTACGGTGATGACTACGGAATTGCCTGCTGCGTATCTCCGATGAAGATCGGTAAGCAGATGCAGTTCTTCGGAGCGCGTGCCAACCTGGCCAAGTGCTTGCTTTACGCCATCAACGGTGGTCGCGACGAGCGTACCGGCGATCAGGTAGCACCTAAGTTCGAGGCTATCACTTCTGAATATCTCGACTACAACGAGGTAATGGAGAAATACGAGCAGATGATGAAATGGTTGGCCAAGGTTTACACCAACGCCTTGAAGATCATTCACTACATGCACGACAAGTATAACTACGAGGCATACGAGATGGCGCTCCACGACGGAGACGTGCACCGTATCTTCGCAACCGGTATCGCAGGTCTGTCTATCGTGGCCGACTCACTGGCTGCCATCCGCGACTGCAAGGTGAAGGTGATTCGCGACGAGCGCGGTCTGGCTGTTGACTTCGAGCGTGAGGGTGAATATGTTCCTTACGGAAACAACGACGACCGTACTGACAGCATCGCAGTGGAAATCGTAACCAAGTTCATGAACTATCTGCGTCAGCACGAGACTTACCGCAACGCTGAGGCTACCCAGTCTATTCTGACCATTACCAGCAACGTGGTTTACGGAAAGAAGACCGGTACTACTCCTGACGGACGTAAGGGCGGAACTCCGTTCGCTCCGGGTGCCAACCCAATGAACGGACGCGACGTGAAGGGTGCTGTTGCCGCTCTGGCTTCAGTGGCCAAGTTGCCGTTCCAGCACGCACACGACGGTATCTCATTCACCTTCGGTATCTCACCGGCTACTTTGGGTAAGGAGCGCGACATTCAGGTAGACAACTTGGTTGGTCTGTTGAACGGTTACTTCACTCCGCAGGGTGGACAGCACCTGAACGTGAACGTGTTCGACCGTGAATTGCTGATCGACGCGATGGAGCATCCGGAACTGTATCCGCAGCTCACCATCCGTGTTTCCGGTTATGCGGTGAACTTCGTGAAACTGACTCGTGAGCAGCAGCTCGACGTGATTTCACGTACCATCAACCACTCTTTGTAATTTGTTGAACAAGTGATTAAAGGAAAAATACATTCACTGGAGAGTTTCGGGACCGTTGACGGTCCCGGAATTCGTTTTGTGACCTTCCTGCAGGGATGCCCTCTGCGTTGCCAGTACTGTCACAACCCGGATACCTGGGACAAGAACCGTGCCGTGAAGTATGAGTACACCCCTCAGGAACTGCTTGAAGAGGTGTTGCGCTACAAAAGCTTTATCCGTAACGGTGGTGTGACTCTGACCGGTGGCGAACCGCTGGTGCAGGCTGAGTTTGCACGCGAGTATTTCCGTCTGTGTCGCGAGGCCGGACTGCATACGGCGCTCGATACTTCGGGAGCCATCTGCAATGAGCAGACGCTGGCCGTGCTGGACTATACCGATTTGCTGATGCTCGACATCAAGGCGCTGGATGAGGCCCTGTGCCGCAAGGTATGCGGCAGCGACGGGCGCAATGCCTTGCGCTATCTGGACGAGGCCCAGAAGCGAGGTGTTAAGGTTTGGATCCGTCACGTGGTCGTGCCGGGACTGACCGATGACGACGAGCAGCTCGACCGCCTGGTGGAATATCTCAAGGGCTATCCGGTGGTGGAGAAAATCGAATGGTTGCCTTATCACACGATGGGTGTGTTCAAGTACGAGCAGTTGGGCTTGCCTTATCCGCTGAAGGATGTGGAACCGCTCTCGGCAGAACGGATCAAGACCATCCGTGAACGCTATAAGGACGTGTTTCCGGTTCAGAAATAATCAATAAAAGTATAATGGCAGATTGTATCTTCGGTATGAGATGCAGTCTGCTTTTTTTGTTTCACTAAACCAAATTATGATGAAATCCAGTTTATTCAATTTGTTTTTTATGGCAGGTTCTGTTTTTGTCCTTTTGGCCTCCTGCCAGACATTTCGGGAAACCACTCGGGATATGATGGTGGAGTCTATTGTCGATCCCAAGACGGGCAAGCGCATTTTTGTCCGTCAGCAGGAAAACGCGCCCTACGGGGTGGACGCGGCCGGAATTTATAAAGCCCGTAAAGAAGCCAAAAAACGGAAAAAGACCGAGTGGATGGAAAACTATTTTTTCTAGAAAACGCTGCATTGTTGTATAAATATTTACATGTATTCAAAATAAAAGTTGCTTTTCTTTTTCTCGTCAGCATTGTTTTTATAACTTTGAATTCAGTTGGATGGGTGAGCCTGTCCGATTGCTGAATTTGTGTAATAACGGGATTGATATTCCCTATATAATACTTTTTATAATGGAACAGGAAAACCGTAAACCGAGGAGACCGAGACGAAGCAAAGCCGATATAGAAAACTGCATTGACAAAGCCGCCAAGGAGCTGGTATTGAAAAAGAGATTCTCCAATGTGACCGTTTTGGACATCATTAAGCGCGCCAAGATTGAACCGATTACCTTTTACAGCCGTTATCAGAACCAGGAAGATTTCTTTGAGCATTTTGTGCGTGAGTTTGATTACTGGTTTAAGGACACGATGAGCGCGGAGAATAATCAGGTTCGCACAGAAGAAGTTTATGCCGAACTCTTGATCAATCTACTCAATGAATTAAGCCAAAAATCCATCATGCTGGAGCTTTTGCGTTGGGAGATATCAGACACCAATCAGGTTACCTTGCGTACGGCCATGAACCGCGAGCTGCATACCATCCCTCTGGTGGATAAGTATGAGGCGGATTTTAAGGATTCTGGAATGGACATCAGTGCCATATCCAGTTTGCTGATTGGCGGAATCTATTATCTGTGTCTGCATAAGGAATGTTCTCCTTTCTGTCGGATTGATCTCAATACAGACGAGGGGAAACGGAAAATTCAGAATGCGATACGAACTTTGTCCCGCTTGCTGTATGAACACAAGCAAGGCACCCGTTCACCAAGCAAGGATGAATTAGAGGGTATTGCGGAGCGTATGAGACAAAGGGGAATGAGTGAAGAGGATATTCGGTACTGTCTGATGAAATAAGGAAGCTATATCACAATCCCCTCTTTTTAAAACCGCTTTAAAACGGTTTTAAAAGGAGGGGATTGTTGTATGTCGTTAAAACAGTTTTTTATTGGTGCAACAGATAATGGCCTCAGACATGTTTTTTACATGTAGTTTCTGGAACAGGATTTTTTTTCTTTTTTTAATGGCACTCTCAGACAATTGCAAATTCTCAGACATTTCTTTTTCTGTAAACCCTTGAACAGACAGTCTGACAATTTCTTTTTCTTTCTCGCTTAATTGAGGACTTGGCATTTCGTCCCAACATTTTGTTTCCCGGTTCCATAATATTTCTTTTTCGCCCACTTTGGCCATGATCATATTCGGGTGCTTCTGATCGGTCAGAGAAACCTTACAGAGTGCCCAGACAATTTCCTGACACTCGTTCTTGATCAATGGAATCAGAGTATGGCGCACGGGAAAATAAGCGTCCCCGTTTTTGATGCGGAAATCATAAGAGATATAGCCGTCTTTATTGCGATCTTCTTCTGACAGTTCCCGATATTTCCGGAAACCTATCTCGTTGACTTCGAACAGAAATGGAATATCCTCGGGGTGTACGTATCGGTCATAAAATTTATATCCCATATCCTGAACCTCATGGGCAGAATGTCCGCACAAGAACAATGGATTGTCATGGACATATACAAATCGCTTCTGGCTATAATCTATGATATAAAAACTCTCGTATTCATCCAGCAAAATCAGTTTTATAAGATGGATCAGTTGGGCAATTTGCTCTTCTGAAAAATGATCCGTATCAGTTACTTTATTCCATTCATTAAATAATTTATGTATGTTCATTGTCTTCCTATATTTTATTTAGGCTAAGATAATGTTTTTTATTATTTCATCGAATGATATCCCTCATAATATTTCTTCTGAGGTATACTTAAGTATACTTTTAACAAAAAAACATCATTTATATTTGCTTTACATTGTTTTTTGGGCTCATTTTGTGATATGTTTCTACTAGTAAAGGTTATTTTAATGACCTGTTCCTATAGGAATAGAGCAAAAAATATAAGGACTTATTGTTTAACGATTAAAAGATTTTGGTATGAATTATCGTGTTGCTTTACTTGGCCTTTTGCTGCTACCATGGGCTGCAAATAGCAAGCCCCTTACGAATTTAGATCAGGACGAAGGGGTTATTCCTTGGTTGACACAACAATACAAGGAGTATTGGTTGAATGAGGACATACACCGCACTGAGGATGCGAACAAGAAATATCTCACTAAGGCCATGCTTGCGAAGGTATATCGGGCCAGCAATGTGGTGGATGCAAACTTGATGACCCGCTCTCAGGATGTGACTTCCTATGCTGCCCAGTCGGTGACCTGCCGTCATTTGGACGGTAACTGGTATGCTGTTTCCTGGCGCTTTTCTCCGGATGGTTCCCTGACGGATATTCCGGTGCGTGTTGTCGGAACAGAAGGTAATTACCGCATTTCTTACGTCACTCCATTCTGGGGCGGTACGAAGTATGGAGATTCCCTGTTTGAGATTTCCCGCCAGCCTGTGGATCAGGAAAGCACGGCGGAGCATTTTGTCCGCTCGTTTTATGAAAGATACCTGTCCGCCTATATCCTGATGCCCGATACTTTGGAACAGGAGTTGTCCCATTTGCGTTCGGCCTATTGTGCGGAACCGGTTTTGCAGGCTTTTGATAAGAAAAGGGAAACCATGCAGCGTATGGACGGAGTGCCCTTTTATGACCTGTTGGTCGGCGAATCGGACTTTGACGCTTTCTGGAAAGACAGTTTTAAGATCCGTCCTGTAGATGATCGGACTTTTGAGGTCTCTTATGACATTTTTAAGGACGGGCAAGCACCAGAAGTGTGTTTCCGCGTGCAAGTGGGCAAGAATGACGGAAAATATCTTATTGAAAAAATTTCGGAGAACCGGAATACGCCTTCTACAAACGGAGGAAATGTTTGCACTTTCACGGTAGAGGACTCCCAACTGTATGACTATCAGCCGGAGTTTGCAGACAATGTGAAATTGATTTGCCTTCACTTTTTGAAGTGGCCGGAAGGATATCCGTCTGAGCAGCCTCTGTCTGCGGAAGTCCGTTTTACGATTGGTCCGGATGGAAAAATAACCGATGTTGTTCCGGAGGCCGATTCACCGGCAGTGAAGCAGGAGATGGAGCGCATGTTTTCCTCCCTTCCTAAGGCTTTGCCGGCATGGCAGGATGGTAAGGCGGTGGCCAGCAGTTGTGTGGTGCGTCTGAATCTGAGTAAATCCGAATGGGATCAATGTCAACGGAAAGAAACAGAGGCAGACAGCCGTCCGGTTTATGTGGACCCGGAACTCCCGGCTCATCCGTCCGACGGCTTGGAGGCGTTTCAAAACTACCTGAGTACCCTTATGCCTGAGAAATCCTCCGGAAAATTACTTTATTCTTTTGTGGTAAAGAAGGATGGAAGAATGAGTGAGATCACATGCGTCAGAAACTCAACGAAGAATCCGGATTTGGAGAAAAAGGTGACCGAGTCACTGACAAAGATGAGCGAAAAGTTCCGTTGGCATCCGGCATCCGCCAATTTTGTTTTTGTAGAGAGTAAGTTTTCTATTCCGATAACGCTGAAATAACTTTCCTGTTACTATAAAAAATAGAATTTATTACTCAGAAAACTGTTTAAAACGAGATCTATAACTAATATTACTCAAAAACAATGACTAAAAAAAGTCTTTTGATGGGCATATTGCTGCTCTGTTGCTGTATAAGAGCGGTAGCCCAAACCGTGAAAATTCAAGTCGATATTGAAGACGAGTTCCTGAAGATGCCGCTTAGCGGTGTCAAGTTGTCCGTGCTGACTCCGGACAGTGCGGTTGTAGTGGATTCCGCTTCCTGTATCTCTATTCGTTCTACCTCCGGCAAGTCTCTGAAAGAGATTTATACGGCTTCTGTAAAAGCCGGCCGTCATTACCTGCTGCGTGCCAAAAGAGCTGGCTATGGGGATGTGTGGCGCCGTTTTTCCGTACCTTCCACGCAAAAAAGTGAGCTGAGTCTGTCCACCCTCATGATGCGCAAGGAATGGAAGGAGGAGATGAGCGAGGTAGTGGTCAAGGCTACCAAAGTCAAGATGTATTATAAGGGAGATACAATCGTCTACGATGCCGATGCCTTCAAACTTCCGGACGGTTCGATGCTGCAAAGCCTGATAGACCAGCTTCCGGGCGTAACGATGAATCAGTCCGGAGAGATCTTTGTCAACGGGCGTAAGGTGGACGAACTGATGTTGGGATCGCGCACTTTCATGCACGGCAACAAGAAAGTCCTGATGGAGAATCTGCCTTATTACACGGTGAAGGACATCAAGGTTTATGACAAGCAGACGGACAAGAGTGTGGCTCTGGGTTACGATGTGGAACCCCGCAAGTTTGTGATGGATGTGAATCTGAAACCGGAATACAGTCAGGGGTACATAGCCAATGTGGAAGCCGCCGGAGGTACGAACGACCGCTGGCTGGGGCGTGGCTTTCTTTTGGGCTTCACCGATTTGTGGCGTTACTCCGTGATGGCCAATCTGAATAATGTGAATGAGAGCCGTCATATCGGCGAGCGCGGATTCTGGTCTCCGGCCACCATGCCCCGTTCGTTGACCACCACACGCAGTGCGGCTTTTGATCTGGACTATCAGTCGAAAGACAAGGTCCGTAAGAACAATTTTGTGGCAGACTACACCAGCACATCGGATGACAGAGAGATGCGCCGTCGCCAGGAACAGTTCCTGGAAGGCAGCCATCCGTTGTCACAGACCGAAAGCACCAGCCATTCCGGTAACTGGAAAGTGAAGCTGAGTAATGAGTATGTAGCTACCAAACCGGGTTATCTGAGAATAAATACCAACTTCGATTATGAAAAGCGCCATGCCAACGGTCATTCCCTTTTCAACCAGTGGGACGACTTGCAGAGCGACACCCTGACAGCCTCCATGTTTACGGATAATCTGAGCGAGGGTCAAACCCTGCATTTCGATCAAGGTATTATGGGAGCCTTTAATACGAACAAGGAGAAAGAACGGGTTTTGAACCTACAACTCTAACCGATTATATTTCAGCTACTTCGCTTTCAAAATTTCAAATAGGTAACGAAACAGTAACGATTTTCAGATGTTGGGCTTGTCCAACTTTGACCGCTGTTTGTCTGCCTAACTTTCGGGTTCAAAGATACGGCTTTCTTTTGAAACTCGCAAATATCTGATAATAAATATTTTTGGGTTAGTGCAAGGTGCAAGCTATATATATAAATATATACTTGCACCTTGCACTAAAAAAAAGCACTGGGGTACAAATGGTTAAAACAAAATCCGTATCTTCGTAACCGATTAAAAACAAACGTGTATGATAATAACTAACCGTGAAGAAGTAATAGATAAAGCGTTCGGAGTATTTGTCAGGATGAACTACGAGAAAGCAAGCATCATCACGCTTGCCAAAGCCTGCGGGGTGACAAAAACGGGTATCGTTTATTATTTTCCGCACAAGCTGGATTTATTTATGGCTGTGGCGGACAAATACGTGTTGCAGATGCACGAACCGGAAAACAAGTTTGCCGCTCCCGCCGCTACGTTGGCGGAGTTCATCGGGCAATACGTGGCGGGGGTAGCCGCTTCCATGAAAAGGATTGTTGAACTGATTGGCGATAATAGCAGCCCGCATGATTGTAGTCCTAACTTCTACTACTTTCACTTTCTGTCACAAGTGCGCATGTACTATCCGGGCATCAGGCAGAAAATTGAGAAAATCTACCGACAAGACTATGAACTATGGGAGAAAGTCATACAGAAAGCAAAAGAAAGCGGAGAAATCAGGAGTGACACGGACGTGAAGAAAACGGCTATCATGTTCCGGCAAATGTTTTTAGGACTGTCATACGAACAAGCATTTCTGAACGGTCTGAACGTGGAAGAACTGGCAGAAAACTTTCGCCATATCTATTCGCTGCTTAAAGCCTGATAGAGTTTTGTTTTTTTAACTTCCACTATTTTTGAACGAATGTTCAAAATATGATGTTTTTGTTTTATCTTTGGAGCATGAAGCAAAATTCAGCGACATGGATAAGGTTCAGAAACAAAGAGGAAGCATCGTGCTGCACAAAGACGCAAGGGACGGTGCGGACTACATACGGATAGAATATGCGAACAGTCAGGCTGTCGCCCTGCTGCTCGCCCAAGAAACGGGCATAGAAATGGCTGGCAACGGCTCTGCATACATAGCGTCAGCCGCTTTCAGC
>NZ_QUEM01000024.1 GCF_003477995.1 Bacteroides sp. OF04-15BH | reverse complement strand
GCAAGAAGGACGCTGAAGAGCTTAGTTGCGGATTTGAGGAATATCAAATATATAGATGGATACTACAATGTGTATGTCGTTGGTGGTATTAACTCTATAGAGATGAAACACAATGACTATCTGCCTGCCTCTATTAATTTCAAAAGGGATTTTCAGGTTAATATTGAAGGTGGAAAGACTTATGCCATCAATCTGAAAAAATCGGGTATGACTCAAAAGAAGACACAGACAGTTGTCTTTAACATGATCCCCAGAACAGGAAAAATAACGGTTAACGGAAAAACTTATCCTATAGAAAAGGGAGTCATACAGACTGAACTTTTGCCCGGAAAATATACTTATACCGCTCAGTCAACCTATTACGAAGACAAAAAGGGAGAATTTGAAGTTACTGATGTCTCCAAATCAAAAATAATTCCCCTAAAATTAAAAGCATATACGGCTAAAGTAAATTTCGTATGCAATGTACCTACAGCCATACTGTATGCAAACAACAAAAAGATCGGCGGCCCCGGACTTCTTGAAATTCCATTAGGAAAACATAAAGTACGTGTTGTAGCTGAGGATTGGAAAGACTATACCCAGGAAATCCAGTTTGAAAAAGAAGGAACTCAAGATCTCAATGTTACATTGAAACCCAAACCCTTCATTCCTGTAATCATAACAGGTAAGGGAAAAGGAAAAATGAGTCTGTTTATAGACAATAAGGAAGTTCCAGAATGGAAGAATGACGGTACACCAGTCAAAATCAAACAAGGCAGACATCTGATTACAATAACCTGCGAACAGGAAAAAGATTTTGAAACCAAAGAAAAAGTCGTGCGTATTGATCAAAACACCCCAAAGATTGAATTAAAATTCTAAGGGTAACTATGCAATTCCACTTACCAATATATTCTACACATGAAAATGACATCATTCAACAAGCTTCCTAATTTCTCTGATACCAATTATGCTTACGCCAGTTATATCTGCGGAACACTGGTTGCTGCCAGCTCGTTGTTTTTTATCTACGAGATGTTTACAGCGGCAGACTTTGGCATAGAGATACAATGGAATATCTTTAAGTCTGCGTGGTTTTCTCCCCTCTTTGTCGTTGGTTTTATCCTCGCCATTGTAAACTGGGGCAAGTTCGGACACTGGGGAGGGCAGCCGGTGAACATTTATAAAGACAAATACGGAAACAAGTATGCAGAACGCAACGATGATATTATGGATAATATGTTTGGGCATATCATACTTCCACTGCTGGGGCATTTTGTCATAGAGCCGATCATTTATGCCTGCATCATATTCTATCCGCTGATGTGTCTCTTTGCAATCCTTGGCTTTATCTTGCCTTATGCCATCACGCTCATACTCATCAGTATTTCTGTCTTTATTTTCCTGAGCCCAAAGCATGCCAACGGCGTCGCTTACCGCTCTGTTGTTTTGGTCTTACTGACTTTGCTGATGGGTGGAGGATTATCCTGGGCAGGCTGGAGTATGGAAAGCAGCAAAGGAAACGATTATTCATTCCAAACTACTTCTCCGGAAACAGAGGAAGAGGTTCAAACAACGACCAGTACAGATAATACCGATGAAGATGACATGTTCAGCGAACCTGCACAGACAAATAGTGAAGAACAGCAAAACAATAACACCTCTACAAGCAATAGCGAGGATGACATGTTTGACACACCGACGAACACCTCTGCTGCTTCTGATCCTGATATGTTCAAAGAATAAACAAGGAAAACAACTATTGGACATAGAAACTCTATAATCCACATTACACCAATTAAAAAGGGAGGGGGAATATGATTCTCCTCCCTTTTCATTTTCTGCGCCTCACGGGGCTAAAAACCGCCCTATATGACAAGAGTTATTCCCAGCAATCAAAGCGGGATAATAATAAGAAATGCCGCCCAGCCTAAAAGCTGGACAGCATCCTGCGAAAATAAACCCTAAACTAAACTTATATACCGATCAGCTACCCCGATAAGTGGAATAGCCGTAAGGAGACAATGTAATAGGCACATGATAGTGAGCTCCATCCTTAATCTGAAAAACCACCTCTATGAATGGATAAAAGGTGTCCTGTCCCTGAGTCTCAAAATAAGGAGCAATATGATAGGTCAGCT
The DNA here is from genome assembly GCF_003477995.1 of Bacteroides sp. OF04-15BH. Taxonomy (GTDB): domain Bacteria; phylum Bacteroidota; class Bacteroidia; order Bacteroidales; family Bacteroidaceae; genus Paraprevotella. Next base: position 55,814 of record NZ_QUEM01000024.1, on the reverse strand, counting down.
TATATATGCCGATATTTCCCGCAGGAGTCTCCTTCAGAAAGTCCTTCACACGTCCGTTTTCGTCCGTCACTCGCTCTTCTATTTGAGTCCAGTCGCCCGAAGCATCCTGACGACTCAGTGTAATCTTTACTCCCGCTGCCGGTTTACCGACATTGATATCAAGTATATGGCTGGACAACTGATATTTCTCACTTTGTGTTTGTGCAATTCCTATCAAGGAAAACAGGGATAGAAGCAATCCCAATACAAAAGCCTTCTTCATAATCCTACATATCTTTAAATTTGTACTGATTACAAAGATATAAAGTTTTCTTTTTGAGAGAACCCGATCACGTTCTTTTTGGAAGATTTTACAGTTCCTTAACAAAAAAAGCAATAAAAAAAGGAAACCACCCTTGCGGGCAGTTTCCTTTTTATTGAGTTTTTCGATTGTCTTATCAATCTGATACAGACTATCCACCGAAGTTATCGTACATGATGCTTTCCGGTTCAACACCCAGACTGTCGAGCATGCTAACCACAGCTTTTGACATCGGGCCAGGACCACACATGTAGTATTCGATATCTTCCGGAGCCTCGTGATTCTTCAGATATGTTTCGTAAATTACCTGATGAACGAATCCCGGAGTATACTTCACGCCAGCTGCATCGGCTGCCGGATCCGGACGGTCGAGAGCCAAGTGGAAGCTGAAGTTCGGGAAGTCCTTCTCCAACTGCAGGAAGTCTTCCAGATAGAATACCTCGTTCAGCGCACGAGCACCATAGAAGTAACTCATCTTACGATCAGTTGTCTTCAATGTCTTGGTCATGTGCATGATCTGAGCACGCAGAGGAGCCATACCGGCACCACCACCTACCCACATCATCTCCTTCTTAGAGTTGAAGATTGGGTGGAAGTCTCCGTAAGGACCGCTCATAATCACCTTATCACCCGGTTTCAGGGTAAAGATGTATGAAGAAGCAATACCCGGCATTACGTCCATGAAGCCAGGACCCTGATCTTTCGGCTTGAACGGAGGAGTAGCGATACGTACAGTCAGCATGAAGCGGTCACCCTCGGCAGGATAGTTGGCCATTGAGTAAGCACGGATGGTTTCTTCAGTGTTCTCACACTTCAAACCGAACAGACCGAACTTCTCCCATGCCGGCAGATATTCCGGACCGATCAGATCCTTGTCGATATCCTTGTTATAGTCCATCTTGAACTTAGGAATCTTGATCTGAGCGTATGAACCCGGAATGAAGTCCATGTGAGCACCTTCAGGCAACTGCACGATGAACTCCTTGATAAAGGTAGCCACGTTCTTGTTGCTGATAACGGTACACTCGTACTCCTTAACACCCATTACAGATTCCGGTACCACGATCTCCATATCGCTCTTCACTTTGCACTGACATCCCAGACGCCAGTTATCCTTAATCTGCTTACGGGTAAAGTGTCCCTTTTCTGAATCCAGAATCTCACCGCCGCCGGCAGGAACCTGGCACTTGCACTGACCGCAAGAACCCTTACCACCACAGGCAGAAGGCAAGTAAATACCCTGCTCTGACAAAGCAGACAGCAAGCTGCCGCCCTGAGCTACAGAAACAGTCTTGTCACCATTGATCTTGATGTTTACATTTCCGCTAGGCGACAAATATTTCTTTGCTACGAGCAAGATAATCACCAACAGCAGGATGATCACGAGGAATACTCCAATGCTCGTAAAAATAAAATTCATATCCATTGTTTATTCCCTTTCCTATTAAATTTTCAAACCTGAGAAACACATAAATGCCATGGCCATCAAACCTACAGTGATGAAGGTGATACCCAGTCCCTGCAACGGCTTCGGCACGTTGGTGTAAGCCATCTTTTCGCGAATAGCCGCCAAAGAAACGATAGCCAGAGTCCAACCGATACCTGAACCCAATGCATAAGCCAGAGAATCCCATACATTAGCGATAGCCTGAGAGCTGGTAGCCGGATCCATCTGGATTCTCTGCTGCATGAACAGAGAAGCACCCATGATGGCACAGTTCACAGCAATCAACGGAAGGAAAATACCCAATGCAGAGTAAAGTGATGGAGAGAAACGCTCCACAATCATCTCAACCAACTGCACAATACCGGCAATTACGGCGATAAACAGGATAAATGCCAGATAAGTGAGGTCCTGACCCAAGATTCCGTCTTCGGCCAAAACTTTGGTCTGCAACAAATAGTCCACCGGAACAGTCACCAGCAACACGAAAGTTACGGCGATACCCAATCCGAGTGAAGTCTTTACATTCTTAGATACGGCCAAGTATGAACACATACCCAAGAAGAAAGCGAAAATCATATTGTCCACAAAAATTGAACGGACAAACAAGCTTAATAAATGTTCCATAATTTTTCTTTTATCTAGTATGTGTTACTTACTTTTTCTTCTTGTCCGGATCATTGATTGCACGCTGTGCCCAAATGAAACATCCTACCAGAATCAGGGCCATAGCCGGCATGGTCATCATACCGTTGTTCATATAACCCATTTCGTAGAATCCGTCAGGGATGATCTGGAAGCCAAGCAAACTACCGTTACCCAGGAACTCACGTACAGCACCTACGATAACCAATACCATGGCATAACCCAAACCGTTACCGATACCATCCAGGAAGCTCTCCCAAGGACCGTTCATCATGGCAAATGCCTCCAAACGTCCCATCAGGATACAGTTGGTGATGATCAGACCTACGTATACAGAAAGCTGAACACTTACATCATAAGCAAAAGCCTTCAGGACCATACTTACGATGGTTACCAGAGCCGCAACCACTACCAGCTGAACGATGATACGGATACGGTTAGGAATGGTGTTACGGATCAAAGAAATGATCAGGTTTGAGAAAGCGGTAATGACCGTTACAGAAAGTCCCATCACAATTGCAGGCATCAACTGAGAAGTTACAGCCAAAGCCGAACAGATACCCAACACCTGTACTGCTACCGGGTTATTGAGGTTGATCGGTGATGAGAATACCTCTCTATTCTCTTTTGAAAATAATTTTCCCATTTTTTTCTACCTCCAATTATTCATTAGTTGTTAAAAAAGTCATGTAACGTGACAAGCACTCGTGAAGCATGTTGTTCACACCGTCTGAAGTCAAAGTAGCACCGGTGATGGCATCGCAACGGCTGTCATCGGTCAGTCCTTCTACGAACTTGCCTTTCTTAGCCACGCTGATCAACACAGCACTCTTGTCGGCATTCAGCACCTTCTTGCCTTCAAACTGCTTCTGGAACTTCTCATACTCGGTGATGATGGCACCCAAACCGGCAGTTTCTCCCTTGTGAGAGAAGTAAACACCATAGATAGTGTTCTTGTCGGCATTTACAGCCACATAACCCCAGATAGCATCCCACAGACCTTTACCGGTCAAAGGCATCACATATTTGGTTTCACCGTTTACGTTACAAACATAAAGAGGGAGGTTCTCAGCAGAAATTTCCTTGTCTTCTACAGCAAAACCATCCTTGTCCTTGCTTGCTCCATCCTTAACCATTTCACCGTTAGAAGTAATGATCTGGTCTGAAACAACCACTTCGTCATATTTGCTTTCTACATTAGCCTTATCCAGATCGCGGATATTCAGGGCAGCCAGAATCTGGCTCTTCTTGTCAATACGTACATTGGCCATTGACTGTGGTTCCAACGCCTTAGAGACAAAAGCCAGCAAGAAAGCCACGATGATTACTACCACACAAGCGTAGATAATCGTATAGGTATTGCTGCTGGTATTGATACCTTTCTTCTTTGGCTGTCCGCCTTCAGTGATTTCTTCGAACTCTGAAGCCGGAGCCTGACACGCGGGACATTTGGCCGGAGCTGCATCACCTTCGTGGATGTAGCCGCATACTTTACACTTAAATTTCTTTGTAGCCATATTCCTTTAATTATTTTTTAATTGCACGTTTAGCTCGCTTGTCAATGTTGTTCTGAACAACGATGTAGTCAATCAGCGGAGCGAATACATTCATCAACAAGATGGCAAGCATCATACCTTCTGGATAACCCGGGTTCAGCACACGGATGATAACAGCCATGGCACCGATCAGGAATCCATAATAGTACTTACCGGTTTCAGTACGGGCTGAAGTTACAGGGTCGGTAGCCATGAATACGGCACCGAAGCAGAAACCACCCAGAATGATGTGCTGATACCAAGGCATAGCAGCTACTGCATTGCCCTCAGGACCGAAGTTAGAGAAGATCAATCCCATAACAGCACCACCGACAAATACGCTGATCATAGTCTTCCAGCTGGCAACACCGGTCCACAACAGGATGATCGCACCGATACCGATGGCAATCACGCTGGTTTCACCGATAGAACCCGGAATCAGACCTACGAACTGCTCCCACAAAGAAGAAGTAATGGCAGCACCTGTTGCAGCCTGACCCAGAGGAGTAGCCATTGTGAAGGCATCCGGAAGGTTGTAACCCAAGCCACAGATGCTCTCTGTAGCTACCCAGCAAGCGTCACCGCTCATTACGGTAGGATAAGCAAAGAACAGGAATGCACGGGTGATCAAAGCTACGTTGAAGATGTTCATACCGGTACCACCGAAAATCTCCTTAGCGAAGATTACGGCGAAAGCACAGGCAATGGCAATCACCCACAGAGGGCAGCCTACCGGCACAATCAGAGGAACCAACATACCGGTTACCAGGTAACCTTCGTGAATTTCCTCGTTCTTCCACTGAGCCACGATGAACTCGATACCCAGACCTACGATATAAGAAACCAGAATCTTAGGCAATACAGCCAGGAAACCATAACCGAACATTTCCCAGAAACCGGTCTCAGCCAGTTTTCCGGCAGCCATGGCATTCTGATAACCGATGTTGTACATACCGAACAACAGAGCCGGAATCAAAGCAATCACAACAAACGACATGATACGCTTGCTGTCAATAGCGTCGTGTACATTTACTCCACACTTCGATGTTGTATTGGGCACGAACAGGAATGTCTCGAAGCCATCAAATACAGAACGGAAAGCGTGAAGCTTGCCTCCCTCTTCGAAGTTCGGCTTTATCTTATCAAGATATTTTCTTAACGCGTTCATTATTATTTACGTATTTTATAAGTTTAAATTAAGCCATTTCTTTGCGAAGCATATCCAAACCTTCACGCACGATACGCTGCAACTCCAGTTTTGAAGAGTCAACGAATTCGCAGAGAGCGAAGTCTTCCGGTGCCACTTCGTAGATACCCAATGCCTCCATGCGGTCGATATCACCGGTGATGATAGCCTTAACCAGCTGCTCCGGGAAGATATCCATCGGGAATACACGGTCGTACTCGTTGCTCATGATCATGTGACGCTCGCCACCCTTCACACGGGCATCCAGAGTGTATTCCTTCTTGCCACACAACCAGCTGAAATATGAACGGCTGGTAGAGAACTGATCGAAACGAGGCATGATCCAACCCAGCATTTCGTGAACATCATCACCTTCAGGAATCACATTCACCTCTGTTGAGTGAGCACCCAGGAATCCGTTGGCAGTAGTCTTCTGGCCGGTCATGACATTACCGTCGATGATACGCACGGTCTTGTCTGTTGCGATACGACCGTTCAGCAAGGTTGTCAGCTGCTGGCCGACCTTTACCTTTGCATAAGCCGGTGCCTTTACTTCTGAACCTGCCAAAGCGATGGTACGGGTCAGATCTACCTTACCGGTGTTGAACAGACGACCGATGAAGATCACTTCCTCGGCTCCGATAGTCCATACGATTTCTCCCTTGTTGATCGGATCCACATGATTGATCTGAACACCTACATTACCAGCAGGAGCCGGACCGTCGAACACGTTCACGGTAACGTTCTTGGCCTGAGTCAAAGCGGCATTCTTCTGCTTGCTGCTCACACCGAGGTAAGTCTTGGCAATCTTTGACAATGCATCCAGACCTGTCTGGAAATCGCTTTCCTGACCTGCCAATACATACTCAAAGTCTGCGGACAACGGCATGGAGTTGAATGCAGACACGAAGATAGCTTTCGGAGTTGCATCCGGAGTAGCCACTACATCATAAGGACGCTGCTTGAAGAAAGCAAAGAGTCCGGACTCCAGCAGGAGTTCCTTCACTGCACTGCCGTCCATAGATGCAACCTGCTTCTTACCGAAGTCAACAGCCTGCTGCTCTGCATCAGCCTTAACCTGCACGCTTAACACTTTACGACGTTCGCCACGCTCTACCAATGACACGGTTCCGCTCACCGGTGAAACGAACTTCACTGTAGGATGTGCCTTGTCTACAAACAAGGCTTCGCCGGCCTTCACGACATCTCCCTCTTTGACAACCACTTTCGGCTTCATTCCCACGAAGCTGTCAGGAACCAATGCGTAGGTTCCCGGACACGCTACCTGAAACTTTTCCTTGGCGGCTTTGCCCTTGAGATTGACATCAAGACCCTTACGTAATTTAATTACACTTGCCATATATTTGGATTATAAAAAATGGTTTTAATTAAAACGGCGCAAATTTACGTAAAATAATAGAAAAAGGGAAAGGTTTCTCCAAAGAAAATTGTAATTTCGTGTATCAAAATATTATAAAATATCAAAACGCTCAAGAAAATAACCAGACGCCTGATTGGTGGAATCGTGACATTCTATCTCGCAGGACTGCTATTGCTGAATATTCCAGCAATACAGGTACGCATGTCCGCATTTCTAGCGGCCCGGCTTTCCGACTATCTGAAAACGGAAATACGCATCGGGCGGACGGATATCGGCTTGCTGAACCGCATTATTGTAGATGATGTGCTGATTATGGACCAGCAGCAAGACACTCTGCTGCGGGCAGCCCGTCTTTCGGCCAAGCTGGACATCGCCTCCATCCTGAAAGGAAAGATCGTCATCAACAACACGCAACTGTTTGGCTGTTACGTCAATATCTACCAGAACAACCCGAAAGGAAAGACCAACATGCAATTCCTGATCGATGCCTTTGCTTCGAAGGACACGACGAGCAAGAAAGACATCGACCTGCGCATCAACTCCATCCTCATCCGACGAGGAGAAGTGCGCTTCAACAAGCGGTTTGTGGCCGAAACGCCGGGAGTCTTCAACCCGGCTCATCTGCACATCCGGCAGCTCAGCACAAACATAGCCCTGAAGGCGTTCACCAAAGACTCTCTGAATTTTCAGGTCAAACGTCTGTCTTTCAAGGAACAGTCGGGCATCAGCATGGAAAATTTCCGTTTCAAGATTCTGGCAAACAGCAAGCATGCCAATATCTCCCAACTCGATGTGCAGCTGCCTCACAGCCGGCTGACCATCGACTCGCTTCAGGCCACCTACCCCGGTTCTCCGAGGATTATCGGGTGGAACAAGTGGATGGACGGATTCCATGCCGTGCTGCGTGTGGACCATTCTTACGTAACGCCTCATGATCTGGCTTGTTTTGTCCCGGCTCTCAAAGGGATGCACGAACCGCTCCACCTGAATCTGTATGGAGAATGGGTCCGTGAACATGTGTTCTTCGACCACATCCATCTGTTTACCAAAAACGAAGAAGTGGACCTGCACACACGCCTGCTTTTATATAATGTAAGAAACAAACAGAAGCGCGGACTGCATGCATCCGCACTCTCACTGGACATCGAGAATGAGGTGATCCAACTCTTGCCCGAAGAGATCAAGAACAAACTCTCCGGCGCAGCACCCTTTATCGAAAAGGCTGAATTCATCCGATTTAACGGAGAACTGAAAGCAACGCATAACCTACTGAATACCAATGGAGAGATCAGTTGCTCGGCCGGCAATATTGCCATCAACGGCACGTTCAACGGCACCAAACAGTTCAAGGGTACCGTCGCATCCAAACAGCTGCAACTCAACAAGATTCTGGCTCCGGAAAGCGGTTTGGGCAACCTGGTCTTCAACCTGAATCTCAACGGAAATCTGGAAAACAAGATTCCGAAAATCGTGGCCAAGGGAGTCATCAACAATTTTGAATACAAGACCTACAACTATCAGAATATTCAGATTGACGGAAAATACGGAAACCAGGGATTCGAGGGCAACGTGTCCATGGAAGACCCCAACGGAACCATCCGTCTGAACGGCAGCATCAATCCTTATCTGAAGGAACCGAAAGTGAATGTGGCTCTTGACCTGGAAAACATGTCGCCACACGACCTGAAACTCACCGACAAGATGAGCGGCATGCACTTCACTACAAAAATCGAGGCGGATTTTTCAGGCTTGAAGGCCGACGAGCTGAACGGCAGTCTGAACATCCATGATTTTCTGGTGCGTAAGGCAGAAGAAGAACGCCATTTCGGCAACCTGTCCCTGAACTGGATCAAAAAGGAAAAACAGGAAAAAAGCATCCGGTTATACAGCGACTTCCTGCAAGCCACCGTTGAAGGTGACTTCACATTCAAAGACTTGATACACAATGGACAATATGCAGTATCCAAGTATCTTCCGGGACTGATACCGACTCCGGAAAAGAAAGCCTCCGACTGCCAGATTTCGGCCATCGTACACATTCAGAATCTGGATGCACTGAAATATATCCTGAACGTGCCGATTGACTTCAAGCAGGCGGCCTACATCAACGCGTCGTTCAACAGTAAAAAGGACCTGATACAGATGCAGGTGAACGCCCCTCATGTGATTTACGGCACGGAAAACATCAAAAACATCCACGTAAACTATGCGGGCAGCAACGGATTCCTGAACGGCGCTCTGTCTCTCTCCAGAGAAATGGGCAAAAACATGGTGCGCATCGGGGTTAACACGGATATCCGCGACGGTATTCTCTACAACAACCTGCACTGGAATATCCCCAAGAGCAAGAAATATTCCGGCAATGTTGCCATCAGCACGCTCTTCGAAGAGACCGAGGACAAGCAGACCCGCACGGTCATCAATTTCAACCCGAGCAGCATTGTCATCAACGACTCCGTATGGAATGTTCATCCGGCGCGCGTGGAAATCGAACCCGGCTCTGTGCATATTGACAACTTCCTGATCGACCAGTCGGCCGACCGCTATCTGAGTGTTCACGGATCGGTTTCCGACCAGAAGAACGACACACTTGTGGCCAATCTCAAGAACATCAATCTGCAGTATGTGTTCAACATGATCAACTTCCACGCCGTGGAGTTCGACGGCTATGCCACCGGACGTGTCTATGCCCACGACCTGAAACAGGATCCTACCGTTGAAGCATATCTGAACGTGCAGAACTTCACGTTCAACCTGGCTCCGATGGGGGCCATGAACGCCTACGCCCGATGGAAAACCAGCGAGCATTCCATTTTCCTGAATGCCCTGATGAACGACCCGATGGAAAGCAGCATGACGCGCGTGGAGGGTACCATCACTCCGGGACATGAGCCGGGCAGCGGACTCGACCTGAACATCACGGCCGACAACACCAATCTGTACTTCCTGAACCAATATACGGCAGGAATCTTCACCAACCTGCAAGGACGCACCACCGGCAATCTCCGCGTATTCGGTCCGTTTGGCGGCATCGACCTCGAAGGCGACATGCTGGTAAAACATGCCCGCATGAAAGTGGACATCCTGAACACGCAGTATCACATGTATAATAATAAGGTGGCCATCCGACCGGGAAAAATCATATTCGACGATGCCGTGATTTACGACGAGGACGGCGGTACCCAGACTCTGGGCCACAAGGCTCTGCTGAATGGCGTACTGAGCCACGAGCATTTCTCGAACATGAGCTACGACATCGACATCAAGGCCGACCAGCTGCTGGCGTACGACCAGAAAGAGTTCGGCGACGAGCTGTTCTGCGGTACTGCCATTGCCTCCGGACGAGTGGGCATCAAGGGATGGCCGGGAGTGCTCAACGTGGATATTGATGCCTGGCCGGAAGAAAACACCATCTTCATGTATAACCTGTCGCGCCCGGACGTGCTCACGGAAAATCAGTTCGTCAAGTTCGTATCCAGCAAAAAGACGGGAACGGACCGGCGGAACCTCCTGCTGGAATCGGAGGACATGACCGCTGAGGACAACGAGCAGACATCGGCCGCGACCAGCAAGACCGCCGAGGACGCTGCCGAAGAAAAAAGCAGCGACGTGCGGGTAAACTTCAATCTGCACATCACACCGCGTGCCACCATGAGAATCCTGATGGATGCCCGCGCCGGAGACTACATCTCTGTAAACGGAAGCGGAAACATCAAGGCTTCGTTCTATAACAAGGGTAAATTCCAGATGTACGGCACCTTTACGGTGCAGGAGGGTGTGTATAAATTGTCGCTTCAGGACGTTATCCGAAAAGATTTTGTCCTGTCGCCGGGAGGAAACATCGTGTTTGGCGGCGATCCGAACGAAGCGGGACTGAATCTGCAGGCCATCTACAGCGTGCCGTCAGTTTCGCTCAATGACCTGAGCTCCGGAAGCACCTTCAGCCAGAACAACGTGCGCGTAAACTGTCTGATGAACATCACCGGAAAAGCCAAACAGCCGCACATCAGCTTCGACTTCGACATTCCGAATGTCAACGAGGATGAAAAACGAATGGTGAAAAGCCTCATCAGCACCGAAGAGGAAAAGAACATGCAGATTGTATATCTGCTGGGTATCGGCCGCTTCTATACTTATGACTATAACAACCCGAACCAGAGCCAGTCTTCTGTAGCGATGAAGTCCTTGCTCTCGTCTACCCTGAGCGGACAGCTGAACGAAATGCTTTCGAACATCATCGGCAACAACAACTGGAACTTCGGTACCAACCTGAGCACCGGCGAACAGGGCTGGAGCGACATGGATGTGGAAGGACTGCTGTCGGGCCGACTGCTGAACAACCGCCTGCTGATTAACGGTAATTTCGGCTATCGCGACAATACGAACACTTACAAGTCGTCTAACTTTATCGGTGACTTTGACATCCAATGGCTCCTGACGCCAAGCGGAAACCTGTCTCTGAAAGCCTACAGCGAAACAAACGACCGCTACTTTACCAAGTCATCACTGACCACTCAGGGCATCGGAATTCAGTTCAAAAAGGATTTCGGCGCCTGGAAGGATCTCTTCAAAATCTCAAGAAGAAAACGGCCGCAGATTCTGGAAAACGATTCCGTGAAAACGGAAACTGACGATAAGGATTTGCAGAACCCATAAGACGGATTCCTGCTAAAAACAAACAGCGCGGGGCTGTGTCTGAACGGACACAGCCCCGCGCTGTTTGTTTATTCTGTTTGCTGCCTGAAAAGTACCGGCAGCATCGTCTCTCAAAAACATCGTGATGTTTTCATGCAATCATCAAAATGATTGGTTCATTTCATCGTGACGATTTTTTCATTACCATTCAATGAACTTTCCGCGCTCACGTCTCTTGCGCAATTCTTCCTGAAGGAAGCGCTGACGGTCTTTGGCGATAAAGCGACGGGCAAAGATGTTCGGAATGGCAACACCCAAGGCAATGCAGAAGATGACCATACCGGAATTTACACCGCTCTCCAAAGCTTTCATAAACGGAGTGATCTCATCCAAAGACTTCACGTTCATGCTGATAAAGCCCAAAAGCATGCGATACATCAGCACTCCCGGAATCATCGGGATGACAGAAGGAATGGTCAGCACGTGGTTAGGCACATGGAACCAGTGAACAGCCTTGATGGCAATGAGGCTCACCAATACTGAACCGGCAAAAGAACCCATGACCAGACCCATATCCAGACCGATATTGTTGGTGCTCGGTCCTAAGTTTACAAAGTTACGGGTACATACAGCCAGAATACCGCCAATGGCTACCACCCACAACAAACGGCGCGGGATGTTGAAGATCATGGAGAATCCCATAGCCGAAATAGCGGCGGCAATGGCATATTCCCAATAAGCGTGATGCGGCACAATGCTCAGGGTGGCAAACAGTTCCGGAATGTTACAGAACTTGATGACGAAGGTAATACCGAAAGCCATAGAGGTGACGATCAACAGCGTATTGACCGCTCGCACGATACCCACCTGAATATAATTGTCGAGCATATCGTCCACAAAGTTAATCAATGGCACACCCGGCACGATAAACAGGGCACAGGCCAACAGCGGATGATAAGGAGTGCTGGTCCATTCCGAAGGCAGATAAGTGGTAGACCAGGCAATCAGCGTAGAGATAAATGCCGCAATGGCAATGCTCATATAGTGATTGATACCCCACTCGTTGCAGATAGCGCGCACGCGCATACCCAGAATGGCCGCAATGGAAGCATAAAGGAAAGCCACCCAGTCGCAACCGAACTGAATACAGAATCCGCCACAGGCAAAACCGGCACCGATAGCCACCTGCCACGGGGTGTAGTTACGTTTCTTGGTACGAATCTTTTCCAATTCAGCCTCATACTGATCCAGAGAATAGTCTTGCTCAATGGCTCTCCATGACAGTTTGCTGACTTCCGAAATGGCGGTCATGTTCACACCATGATGCTCGCACTTCTGGAGTTTGGAGAAAGAGTGGGCGTTGTCACTCAGGTTCACTTGCAGCATGGTAAAACCTACATCAATGTGCAGTTTATCTTCCGGCAAGCCCAAGTAGGCTGCTACCCGATTCATGTTGCGTACAACTCTATTGGTGTCGGCCAGACTTTCTACCAATAATTTTCCGGTTCTCAATAATAAATCTAACTTTCTTCTGATCAATAACAGATCCTGCTGGTCTTCTTGTTTGTGCTCCAACATAAATTAATTTTTATATACAAAAAAACTGATATTTCTTTCGGAGTGCAAAAGTATAAAAAAATAACCAACCCGACAACGTAAAACTGATATTTAACCCAATCTTACAGCAGTTTAGCCAATTCCGAAAGCCGGAGAGGTCTGTTTACGACAAAGAGCATGTCCGCGGGTCTGCACCCGAAGACATGCTCTTTTCTGTATTTTTCGTTTCCGCCGGAAAGCGTGCTCCTGACGGATTAGTAAGAACGTGCGATCAATACTCTACACTTGGCCGGCTTGCCGCTCACCATATCCACACCCGGAGTCTGCTCGAACTCGAACGGAACGCAACGGATGGTTGCCTGAGTATCTTCCTTGATCTTGGCCTCTGTCTCGGCTGTACCGTCCCAGTGACACAGGAAGAAACCACCGTCCTTAACGCGCTTCTTGAAGTCTTCATAATCATCGCACTCGTAGATGTGTGCATCGCGGTATGCCTTGGCCTTGGCGAAGATGTTGTTCTGAATGTCTTCCAACAGGTCTTTCACATACTGCTCGATACCGTCCATCGTGCGGGTTTCCTTCTCCAGAGTATCACGACGCATGATTTCTACGGTGTTGTTCTCCAGGTCGCGGGCACCGATTACCAGACGTACCGGTACACCCTTCAGCTCATAATCCGCAAACTTGAAGCCCGGACGCTTGTTGTCGGCATTGTCATACTTCACAGAAACACCCATGGCACGCAGGTTGGCAGCGATACCCTCAACCTTGGCGTCGATGGCTGCCAGCTGCTCCTCATTCTTATAAATAGGTACAATAACCACCTGGATCGGAGCCAACTTCGGAGGCAATACCAGACCATTGTCATCAGAGTGAGTCATGATCAGGGCACCCATCAAGCGGGTAGAAACGCCCCATGAAGTAGCCCAGGCATATTCCAGCTTGTTTTCCTTATTGATGAACTGCACATCGAAAGCCTTTCCGAAGTTCTGTCCCAGGAAGTGAGAAGTACCGCTCTGCAAAGCCTTTCCGTCCTGCATCATCGCTTCAATGGTATAGGTATCCAAAGCACCGGCAAAACGCTCGGTCTCGCTCTTCACACCCTGAACCACCGGAACGGCCATATATTTCTCGGCAAAGTCGGCATATACCTTCAGCATCTGCTTGGCGCGGTCTTCAGCCTCCTCACGGGTTGCGTGAGCGGTGTGACCTTCCTGCCACAAGAACTCGGCAGTACGCAGGAACAGACGGGTACGCATCTCCCAGCGCATCACGTTACACCACTGGTTGCACAGCACCGGCAGGTCGCGATAGCTCTGAATCCAGTTGCGGAAAGTGTTCCAGATAATGGTTTCGGAAGTAGGACGGATAATCAGTTCCTCCTCCAGCTTGGCAGCCGGGTCTACCACTACCCCGTTTTTCTCCTCGTTGGTTTTCAAGCGGTAGTGAGTCACCACAGCACATTCCTTGGCAAAACCTTCAACATGCTCTGCTTCTTTGCTCAAAAATGATTTCGGGATCAACAAAGGGAAATAAGCGTTCTGCACACCGGTTTCCTTGAACTTGTCGTCCAGAATACGCTGCATTTTCTCCCAGATTGCATAACCGTAAGGCTTGATGACCATACAGCCGCGCACGTCAGACTGCTCGGCCAGATCAGCTTTTACGACCAGTTCGTTATACCACTGAGAATAGTTTTCACTTCTCTTTGTCAGATTTTTCAATTCTTTCGCCATAATGTTTATCTTAATTATTTATTGGCGCAAAATTACAAAAAAGTTTTTATTCCTTGTGTGAAAAGGAAAAAATGTCTTATCTTTGCCGCCGTTTTGAAGAATTTTTAATTTTAAAGTTAACTATGAAAGGAATGAAATTGACAGCAGGTTTTCTCTGCTTTTCATTGGTGTTGAGTAGCTGTGGTATGTCTAACACAGGTAAAGGCTCAATTATCGGAGCAGGTGGTGGTGCAGCCCTGGGTTCATTGATTGGTGCTTTGGCCAGCCAGAACAAGGGTAAGGGTGCTGCTATCGGTGCTGCAGTAGGTACAGCAGTAGGTGTTACCGCAGGTGCGTTAATCGGTAAGAAGATGGACAAGGCTAAGGCTGAGGCTGAAAAGATTGAGAACGCAGAAGTTGAAAGTGTAACAGATGCTAACGGTTTGCAGGCTGTTAAGGTTACCTTCGATTCAGGTATCCTGTTCAACACAAGCAGCTCTACTCTGAGCACAACAGCACAGTCTTCACTGAAGAACTTTGCAACCAACGTATTGCTCCAGAATACAGATATGGACGTTGCCATCAAGGGCTATACAGACAACCAGGGCTGGAAGAACAGCACAGCCGAGCAGAGCGTACAGAAGAACATCACTCTGTCTTTGCAGCGTGCACAGGCTGTTGAGTCTTACCTGAAGAATCAGGGTGTAGGTTCAGCTCAGATCAAGTCAGTAGAAGGATTGGGCGAGGCTAATCCGGTTGCCGACAACTCAACTGCTGCCGGCCGTCAGGAAAACCGTCGTGTAGAAGTTTATTTGTATGCAAGCGAGGCAATGATCAAGGCTGCCGAGGCTGAAGCTGCAAAATAATAAAGTAAAAAATCATGTTTCTTTTGAAACGGATTCAAAAAGTATTGCAATGGATTGTACTTCTGTTCTTTGGAAGTACAATCCTTGCTGTTTTAGTATACCGGTTCGCCCCCGTGCCGGTCACTCCGCTCATGGTGATCCGCTGCGCCCAGCAAATGGCCCGCGGCGAAAAAGTGCGGCTCAAGCATCATTGGGTACCGCTGGACAGCATCTCCAAATATCTTCCGGTAGCTGTCATGGCTTCCGAAGACCAGCGCTTCATGACACACCACGGCTTCGACCTCGTGGAAATTCAGAATGCTCTGGAAGAAAGAGAAAACGGAAAACGCATCCGCGGCGGCAGCACAATCAGCCAGCAAACGGCCAAGAACGTATTCCTGTGGCCCACTTCTTCGTGGGTGCGCAAAGGGTTCGAGGCTTATTTCACCGTACTGATAGAGCTGACATGGAGCAAGGAACGCATCATGGAGGTGTATCTGAATTCCATCGAAATGGGCGATGGTATTTATGGAGCCGAAGCGGTTGCCCAACAGCATTTCGGCCGTCCGGCATCCAATCTGACACGTGCCAACTGTGCGCTGATAGCGGCCACGCTGCCTAATCCTTTACGATACAGTTCCAAAGACCCGTCCCGCTACATGCTCAAGCGCCAGACTGCTATCATGAGACAAATGAAGCACATCGACCTGCTCCCTTCGCAAAAAGAGAGCGATACGGATTAGTGGACACGCACCACACGAATGCCGGTCTGCATCGTTTGTTTCTGCAAATACTCCACCAGGGAAAGAGGTTCCAACACAACCTTTTTCCGCAAACTGGAGGCGTGCATAAAATGCCACTCTCCGCGCTCACGGCACAGAATGCCGACATGGGCAATATCCAGTCCGGCGCGTTTCGTCACGAAAGCCACAACGTCTCCCTCCTGCACAAGCTGTATGTCCCGCGTATTTCCCTTTATTTTCCCTTTGGGCAGAAACCACACCTTACGCCCGCTGATGGCCTGTTCTTTTCCGACGATTGTCTTGACCGCCTCGGGATGTGCCTTCAAGAACGGATAGCGGTCGGCATGACGGCTCATGTAATTTACCTGAACAGACAACGGGGTCAATGCCGAGCCTTTCCCCACGGTGCTCTCGTCAAAGACATCTTTCAGCAGCCCCATGTCCTGATTGCTCTGAATCCATTCACTGAAATAGTGATTGCGGGAAGCATATCCCGAAAGCATACCGTTGGTATAACGGAGGCGCTCCAGAGCTTCACAAAAGTCATAGAACGAGGTACTTCCCCTTCCGGCCGTCAGCGAAAGTGCCGCAACATTCTCCACAAAGGTGGTGCAGTCCAACTCACGCAGATTCACCACCAGTTTTTCTTCGTTTTTATTCCGGTCCAGCGTGTTTGCCACGTATGGCAACCCCAGAAACTTACGCGCAAAAAACAGCATTCGATCCGCCTTTACATACTGGTCGCGGGCCTCTTCAAGCCATTGTACCACCTGAGCCGAATCGGCAGAAGTATAATTCACGTCCTTGAGCGACAGAGCCTGTACGGGAACACCACAACATAACAAAAAAACAAGAGATAAAATCGAATTCCGCATGATGATATAACTTTAAATCTTCCTTAAAATAAGAATACAAAAATACGGAGAAAAAACGGTTCTGATGAAAAAAGAACTAACTTTGTGACATGAAAAAACTATTTTACAGCCTGTTCCTTCTGTTTCTGACTCTGCACCCGCTGCAGGCACAGAACTCACGTGTCTATGCCGATTATGTCAAAACCCTGCAAGTAATTGCCAACGAAGATATGTTGCAGCCTCCCATCATCAATCTGGGCGGCAACAATATGGTGGATATCGGTTTTGACATTCTCAGTCATGACTATCACCGCTTGATATATAAGGTGGAGCATTGCAATGCCGACTGGACTCCCTCGACCGACATCTTCGAATCGGATTATCTGGAAGGATTCAACGGCCAGGTCATCGAGGATGTGGAAAACAGCTTCAACACCAACCTGCTTTATACTCATTACCGGATACGGATTCCGAACAGCGACGTATCGCTCAAGCTGTCGGGCAACTACAAGGTTCATGTGTATCGCGACGAGGAAGGAGCAGACCCGGATCAACCTTTGCTCACGGCCTGCTTCTCGGTCGTGGAACCTGAGGTGGGCATCAGCGCCAGCGTCTCATCGAACACGGACATTGATTTCAACAAGACGCATCAGCAATTGAGTTTCTCCATAAATTACGGCACTCTCACGGTCAATGACCCGATTCGGGAACTGAAGACTGTGGTCATGCAGAACCGACGCACAGACAACTGGGTGATCAATCCCAAACCGGATGTGCAGAAAGTGAACACACTGGAATATCTGCACAACCGGCAGCTCATCTTCGACGCCGGAAACGAATTTCATAAGTTTGAGATTCTGGGCTTTAACCGCGCCAATATGAATGTGGACCAGATTCAGTGGTATGACCCTTACTATCACGTCATCCTGAACGAAGACCGCCCCCAGAAGAACTATATCTTCGAAAACGACCAGAACGGAGCGGCTGTCGTGCGTAACGAAGACAACAGCGACAATGAAACCACGTCGGAATACGTGTGGGTACACTTCACGCTCAAGAGCCCGGAATTGAGCTCCGGCCAGCTTTATATTGCCGGAAACTGGACCTACAACCAGTTCACACCGGAATACCGGATGAGCTACAACCAGAAGACCCAGGCCTATGAAGCTTCCTTGCTGCTGAAGCAGGGCTACTATAACTACCAATATCTGCTGGTTGCACCGGGAACTACATCCGGCAAAAGCGTGGTTGACGGAGATTTCTTCCAGACCGAAAACGAATATATCGTGCTGGTGTACCATCGTTCACCGGGCGAGCGCTACGACCGCCTTGTGGGTTATCGGAAAATGAATTACGTGGGGCAGTAAAAGCCCGAAAGATATTCTTATAAGAATCTTTAAAAGCCGTACACCATATCGGCAAAAGCATTAACTTTGCATTCCAATTTTTAAGCGTATAAAACAAATGAACATTGTAGTATTAGACGGTTACGGACTGAATCCGGGTGACTTAAGCTGGGAGGCGATCAAGACACTTGGCCACTTGACGGTATATGAACGCACCAGTGATCAAGAAATCATACATCGGGCCATTGATGCCGACATCATTCTAACCAATAAGACCATACTCACGGCCGGCACCTTGCAGAGCCTGCCCAAACTGAAGTATATCGGAATTCTCTCTACCGGTTACAATGTTGTGGATATCGAGGCTGCAAAAAGCAAGGGAATCGTGGTGTGCAACATTCCGACCTACAGCACCGCTTCGGTAGCGCAAATGACGTTTGCCCATCTTCTGAACATCACCAACCAGGTGGGTCACTATGCCGAAGAAAACCGCAAGGGACGCTGGAACACTTCGCTGGACTTCTGCTATTGGGACTCCCCCATTATGGAACTTCACGGCAAGAAGTTCGGTATCATCGGTATGGGACATATCGGAACGGCTGTTGCCGAAATAGCACATGCTTTCGGAATGGAGGTATATGCCTATACCGCCCGTGAAGCCTCATCCATGCCGGAATGGATCAGAAAAGTGGAACTGAAGGAGCTGCTGAGTGAATGCGACATCGTCAGTCTGCACTGTCCGCTCAAAGCGAATACCCGACAGATCATCAACAGCGAAACCCTGGCACTCATGAAAAAGACTGCGATTCTCCTGAATACGGGACGCGGCCATCTGATTAACGAACTGGATGTGGCAGAGGCATTGAACAACGGCACCCTTGCCGCCTACGGAGCCGATGTGCTCTGTGTGGAGCCGGCAATACCGACCAATCCGCTGCTCACGGCCAAGAATGTGTATCTCACGCCGCACATTGCCTGGGCTTCGACCGAGGCACGCAAGCGCCTGATGGAGATCTGTGCCAACAACATAAAAGCTTTCCTGAACGGAACTCCCCAAAATGTCATTCAATAAACCCAAATACACAAAATGCAAGAAATCCTAAACATACTGCAAACAATGGGCGAAGCCCTGCGCATCCCCGCCTCATTCGTGATCATCGAGTTTATCGGTACATTCGCCTTTGCCATATCGGGTATCCGACTGGCATCGGCAAAAAAGTTCGACTGGTTCGGTGCCTATATCGTAGGAATGGTTACTGCCATCGGCGGCGGTACGATCCGTGATGTGATGCTTGGCCTTCCTCCTTTCTGGATGACCAATTCCATTTACATCATCTGCTGCGCCCTGGCTCTGTTCTACGTCATCGCATTCGGCAAACGCATCATCCGCCAAAACAGCACCTGGTTTATATTTGATGCCATCGGTCTGGCTCTGTTCAACATCATCGGAATCGAAAAGACCCTGAATATGGATTACCCTTTCTGGATGGCGATTATCATGGGTAGCATTACCGGTGCTGCCGGAGGTGTGATCCGCGATGTGTTCATCAATGAAGAACCGCTGATTTTCCGTAAGGATATTTATGCCATTGCCTGTGTTATCGGCGGCATTGTTTATGTCATCTGCCACAAGCTGGGACTTTCTGCCGAAATAAACGCTCTGCTTTCAGGTATCACGGTTGTAGCCATTCGTATTCTGACCGTCAAATACCACTGGCAGCTTCCGGTACTGAAAGGCGAAGACGAGGCATAAGCAGCGCCATACAAATAAAGAAACAAGCATCCCTGCAAATCCTGATTCATGATTCGGATTTGCAGGGATGCTTGTTTTTTCAGAAAACTCTCTCATCTGCCGTCTGCTGCTTGCTAAAGATCCTTGAGCAGAATATCCCCTTCCTCGAAACGGCATCCCTTACGGATGCGGAGCAGATTCTCCCACTCGGGCTGCAACCAGTTCATCGCTGCCTTGCTGGTGTAGAAATCGCCATACGCATCAATGCGGGCCATCACTTCGTTTACCGTGAGCCGATGAATATCAAATGAGGGCACTACCCGCTGAGTAGCTTCCATATCGTCTCCCTCCACCACAATCAGATTCATTTTGTGCAGCTCATGAATGAGTTTGCCGATCACGCCCACAGGCAAGGT
This sequence comes from Bacteroides sp. OF04-15BH, assembly GCF_003477995.1. Classification (GTDB taxonomy): domain Bacteria; phylum Bacteroidota; class Bacteroidia; order Bacteroidales; family Bacteroidaceae; genus Paraprevotella. The sequence continues at coordinate 35,479 of NZ_QUEM01000024.1, read as the reverse complement.
CGTTTCTGCCGAAAGTCCGTAGAGGCTATAGGGAATCATATCCTTTTCGAAGCGCTTGCAGATGCGGGACAGAATCATGATAACCAGCACATCGTGATAATGACGGCTGATGCGGTGAATGTCCTTCAGATAGAAATAGCTTTTCAGATTCTGGTTGGCATAAGTAAGCTGCGCCCCAAAGAGGCAAATGATCCAGGAAAAGTTGACCCAAAGCATGAACATAGGCAATGCCGCAAACGAACCGTAGATGGCATTGTAGGTAGATACCCAGATCTGAGAATGGATATAGAAGTACTGAAGCAACTGAAACAGCACTCCGGCCAGAATGCCGGGGAAGAAAGCATGACGCACCTGCACCCGTGTGTTGGGCATATAACAGTAAAGTCCCATGAAAAGCAGGCTGCTGATAACATAGGGCAACAGGTGCAAAAGCAACTGTACCGTGGTGCTCAGCACTAGAAAGTTCGGGAAATGCTGCGCGATGGTAGCCAGAAAGATGCTCAGACCGCTCGAAATGATAATCAATATGGGCAACAGCAGGAACACACTGATATAGTCGGTGATCTGCCGGTAGATGCTGCGCTGGCTCTTCACTTGCCAGATTTCATTCAGCGCAATCTCGATATTGCTGGTCAGTTGGATAATGGTATAAAGCAACAACAGAAGACCGAAACCGATGAAGAAGCCGCTCTTGGTATGTTCCAGATAAGAGCCGATAAAATCAAAAATCAAGTCGGCAAAACCCTGATTCACACTCAGGTTGCGCTTGATTTCATTCTCGATAATCGTGCCGTAACCGAAACCGCGCCCTATGGCAAAGATAATGGCCAGAATGGGCACTATCGCCAGAATGGAAGAAAAGGTAAGAGCCGAAGCATAGCTGTTGATGTTCCTGCGGAAATAACACTCTATCGTAAGCACCACTTTTTTCATCATCCGGAACACATAACGTCGTGCCGGAGAAAGCTCACTTTCGTTGATATACCATATCTTCTGAGTGAAAAAGAATTCTATCTGACGATAACTGAACTGCATAGGTTTCTCATTAAATAAAAAACATAAAAGCAGCCGGGCGATAAGCCGGGTTCTGTTCCTTGAAGATCAAGGCGTCTGTCATTTATCCAGGCCTTGTGTCACCACAAGGCTCTATCGTTCTACCCTCCGACTCAGACGGGCCGCCTTTCGTTAACGCCGGTTTACGCGAACTTTCAATCCCCAGAATGCACAGCACGGACGTCACCGCCCGCCTGGTGAGCTCTTACCTCGCCTTCTCACCCTTACCTGCCGAAACAGGCGGTTGTTTTCTTCTGCATGATCTAACCCTCGCGGACTACTTCCCATTAAGAAGTGGGGTGCCCTATATTGCCCGGACTTTCCTCCCGCCTTTTTTGCAAAAGGCCAGCGACAGACTGCCCGACTGCTTTTATGATACAAAAGTAATCAAATATTCTGTTTCAAACAAGTTAAACGAATGCAAAAAAGGAGTTCCGGCGGAATTAACTACCGTTAATCCCACTTTCTGCACTGTTAAAAGAAAGGAAAATAGGAATATAGCAGGACTAATCAATTGCATTTGTATTTACTTTTGCCTCAGAAAAAAATCAATAACGCAAATAAATTAACACTACAAATCAATTAAGTTATGAAACAGCTAACTAAGAGAATTGCAGGAACAGCCGGTATGGTATTACTGGGTACCGGCCTGATGGGCTTCTGCCCCACTTTTTCTTCGGCTTATGCTGCCGAAATCCCCAGCGGAATGGTAGACCTTACTCAGGCAGCCGAATCATCGGTAAACGCCGTGGTGTATATAAAAGTGACAATGAACAGCAAGACGCAAACCGTAGACGTACGGGATCCGTTTTCCGATTTCTTCGGTGACTTCTTTGGATTCGGTGGCGGCGGTACGCAGAAAAGACAGATACAGACTCCGAAAAGACAGGCTTCCGGTTCGGGAGTCATTATCTCAAAGGACGGATATATCGTTACCAACAACCATGTGGTGAACGGTGCTGACGAGCTGGTGGTCAAACTGAACGACAACCGTGAGTTCAAGGCACGCATCATCGGTTGCGACGAACAGACCGACCTGGCTCTGATTAAAATCGAGGGTAAAGACCTGCCCACCATTCCAATCGGTAACTCCGACGACCTGAAACTGGGCGAATGGGTACTGGCAGTCGGTAACCCGTTCAACCTGACTTCTACCGTAACAGCCGGTATCGTAAGCGCCAAGGCCCGTTCATTGGGTGCCAACTCCATCGAAAGCTTCATTCAGACCGATGCGGCCATCAACTCCGGAAACTCCGGTGGTGCTCTGGTAAATGCCAAAGGCGAACTGGTGGGTATCAATGCCATGCTTTACTCACAGACCGGTTCTTATTCGGGTTATGGTTTTGCCATCCCGACAACCATTATGAACAAGGTGGTGCATGACTTGAAGGAATTCGGTATTGTGCAGCGCGCCGTGCTGGGTGTAACCGGAACCGATGTGCTGAACTACATCGACAGCGAGAAGGAAAAGGGAAATACCGTAGACCTGGGTACTGTTTCGGGTGTTTATGTAAACGGTATCGAACCAAACTCTACGGCTGCCGAACTGAACCTGGTAAAGGGTGATGTCATCACCGCCATCGACGGCAAGAATATCACCAAGATTGCCGAGTTGCAGGAAGAACTGGCCAAACACCGCCCGGGTGACCAGATCAAGATCACTTACGTAAGAAATAAGAAGACGCACAACGAAACCGTAACGCTCCGCAACGCACAGGGTAACACCAAGGCACTCGAGGAACTCGACATCGACCAGTTCGGTGCCGCTCTCAAACCGCTGAGCGAAGAAACCAAGGCTCAGCTGAACTTGCCTTACGGACTCGAAGTGGCCGCCCTGCGCAACGGAAAGATGAAGGATGCCGGTGTCACTAAGGGACTCATCATCCTGATGATCAACGACAAGCCGATGCGTACTCTGGAGGATTTCGAAGATGTGGTTAAGGAAACCAACCAGTCTTCCGACCGCACTCTGTGGATCAGAGCCATCACCCAAAGCGGTATCAAGAAGAGTCTGGTTATCGAACTGAACGACCCGAAGGACGAAAAGAAGAAATAAAGCCATGCCTCAGGGCATATCGGGCACATATTGGCGGATGCAACGACTTTGCATCCGCCTTTTATTGTTTATAAAACTTAAATCAAGCATAAACGTATTAATAAAAGATAAACTTGACACCTTTTATATACAACTCTCGATTTTTCTTTATAATTTAGCAACCTAAAATTGTTAAGAAGAAATGAGACAATTAAAGATTACCAAAAGTATCACCAATCGTGAGAGTGCTTCTTTAGACAAATATCTTCAGGAAATCGGCCGCGAAGAGCTGATTACCGTTGAAGAAGAAGTTGAGTTGGCACAACGAATCCGTAAAGGAGACCGCATCGCGCTTGAAAAACTGACACGAGCCAATCTTCGTTTCGTTGTATCTGTGGCAAAACAATACCAAAACCAAGGATTGAGTCTGCCGGACTTGATCAATGAAGGAAATCTGGGTCTGATTAAGGCAGCCGAAAAGTTCGACGAAACAAGAGGTTTCAAATTTATCAGTTATGCGGTATGGTGGATCCGACAGTCTATTCTGCAAGCTCTGGCCGAACAAAGCCGAATCGTGCGTCTGCCGCTGAATCAGGTAGGTTCTCTGAACAAGATCAGCAAGGCATTCAGCAAATTCGAGCAGGAGAATGAAAGAAGACCAAGCCCGGAGGAACTGGCAGACGAACTGGACATCCCGGTAGACAAGATTTCGGACACCATGAAGGTAAGCGGCAGACATATTTCTGTGGATGCTCCTTTTGTGGAAGGCGAGGACAACAGCCTGCTGGATGTACTTGTCAATGACGACTCTCCAATGGCCGACCGCTCACTGGTGAACGAGTCTCTGTCACGCGAAATTGACCGTGCCCTGTCTATGCTTAGCGAAAGAGAGAAGGAAATCATTCAGATGTTCTTCGGTATCAACCATCAGGAAATGACTCTGGAGGAAATCGGTGACAAATTCAACCTGACCCGCGAGCGTGTTCGACAGATCAAGGAAAAGGCTATCCGCCGTCTGAGACAGAACTCAAAGAGCAAATTGCTGAAATCTTATTTGGGATAATCCCAAAGACAGAAACATATTTTGCATCAAGCAAGGAGAAGGGGATTCCGCAATCACAGCGGAGTCCCCTTTTTTGTATCCCTCCAACCGGAGAAGGGAACGTGCTCCCAAAGAAAAATCATCGGCATGATGATAAATTATCTCCCTGACGGTAATAAATTATCGCACTGATGATAATCTGACGCAACCGGCAGGAGCCTCCCGGAACACTTAAAAGAAACGTAACGGAAACACCCCACGGACGAACTTTCCGAAAGCACGTCTCGGGAGCGGAATCCGGAGAAAAGAGAAAAAAGACTTAATTTGTTGGCTGATGAAAGATTATTGTTTACTTTTGTAACGGTAAAAACTTTAAAGTATGAAACGTTTCAAAATCTCTTTTCTATTAATTTTCGCAACACTGGCCATCGGCATAAGCACTTATGCCAAGGACAAGAACACGACAGGACCGACTAAAGTTTACATGTTCGGATTTTCGGCTTCCTTTAACGACTCTCTGATTTACATCACCGACATTCAGGCAGTGGATTCCGTAATGATAGAACCTAAAACAGAATTTCTTGTAGGACGCACCGCTTATGGCAACCAGTTGCAGTTCTTCCTGGCCGATCATAAAGAGCGTCCGAACACTACTTGTGTGGTTTTCTTTGACAAAAAACTGGAAAACCTCCGCAAGAGATACAACAAGGTTATGAAGCGCTACAAAAACAGCAATGCCACCATTCTGAAGACTCTGTCTCAGGATGAATTCCGCTTCGAGTCGGAAATCAACCAAGTAATTTCTGAATAATTCATGAAAACGAATTTATATAAAGTGGCCGGTCATCTGTTCCGCATTACTTTTCATACCGCGGAAGAGATTGAAGACCTGCTGCCCTCATGCACTCCCTTTGTCTGCACCGAAGCAAAGGACTCTCCCTTGTTTGAAATGACCGTCACCGAGTCGGCCTGCACCGAAGCCCCTCACGAGGAAATCGGACAGTTTGACTGCGGCGGATGCAACCACGGCGTATATCTGATGAACGACGGCGGATACCAGTTCGTCATCAGCAATGTAAACAATGTGCCGTGTTGCCGCGTACGCGTCAATGCCGACTTCAGTCTGGCCACCGTACATCTGCTTGCAGAAAAAAGAGAGGAGCGTGCCTTTGGCACCAACAATGCCCTGATGATTGTCTATGCCTTTGCCACCTCGCCGCACAACACCCTGCTGATTCACTCTTCCGTCATCCGGAACAACGATAAGGGCTATCTGTTTTTGGGAAAGAGCGGTACTGGAAAAAGCACGCATACCCGTCTTTGGCTCAAGCACATCCCGGGTTCGGATCTGATGAACGACGACAATCCAGTGGTACGCGTGGTGGGAGGAAAGACCTTTGTCTACGGCTCTCCCTGGAGCGGAAAGACTCCCTGCTACCGCAACATCGAAGCCGAGGCCGGAGCCTTTGTCCAGCTGGAACAGAAAAAGCAAAACGAAATCCGGCGTGAAGATATTCTGCACTCTTTTGCCCACATCCTGTCGTCCGTATCGGTCATGAAATGGGACAAACGGGTCTACAACGATATCTGTAACACGATATCCGAGATTCTGTCACGCACCCCGGTATATCATTTGGGCTGCCTGCCCGACGAAGAAGCGGCCCGCCTCAGCCATCAAACCGTTACCTCAGCATGAAACAGAGCGTCAAGAAAAGAATCTTCGGAATGCTGTGGAAGGGATTCGCTCCCATACGGCGCCTCACAGCCCCTGCCCCGACAGCATCGGCCCGGGAAAACGTGGCGCGGATGAGTTTCCCCAACGAACTGATTCTGGGACAGGTCAAGGAACTGGTGCGCGAAGGGCACACCGTGACCATCATGGTGAAGGGCTACAGCATGCGCCCCTTTCTGGAGCATTGCCGCGACAGTGTGGTGCTGGCTCCTTTTTCGGAACTGAAGGTGGGCGATGTGGCCCTGGGAGAAATTTTCCCGGGCAAGTATGTGCTGCACCGCATCATCGGACTCGATGGAGACAAAGTGACCCTCATGGGCGACGGTAACCTGAAAGGCAAGGAATACTGCCGGCGCGAAGAGGTGGCCGCCGTGGTGCGCACTTTCATCCGCAACGGAATAGCCATACCGGCCGACGACGAAAAATGGAACCGCTATGCCCGCCTGTGGAGAAAGCTGCTGCCCGTCAGAAAATATTTATTATGGATCTATAAACTAAATCTAGAACAGAAATCATGAAAATAAAGAAAGGATTCGACCTGAAGAACGTATGCAACGAGTACGTTATTGTGGCCTACGGAAAAGAGAACATCGACTTTACCAAGATTATCAGCCTGAACGAATCGGCTGCCTATCTGTGGAACAAGGTGAAAGATACGGAGTTCGAAGCAGAACAGCTGGCCCAGCTGCTGCTCGACGAATATGAAGTGGATGCGGAAACTGCCCTGAACGACGCCCGCGACATCATGAAGTCGTGGAAGGAAGCCGGACTGACGGAATAAGTTTCCAAACCGCAATCAGGAAAAGAATAAACGGAAAAAGCTGTTTCGAGACCTGCACGGCAAGTCGGAAACAGCTTTTTCCGTTTTTATATGTTCCGCACCGGCGGGTATCAGCCCTGCTGTCCGGTGAGCGACATCATGCGGCTCAGATACTTGCCGATAATGTCAAATTCGAGATTAACCACACTGCCGGGTCTGAAGGTGTGGAAGTTGGTGTGATCGAAAGTATAAGGAATGATGCACACCTGGAAAGTATCCTGCGTAGGATTGCACACCGTGAGGCTCACTCCATTCACGGTTACCGAACCTTTGTCCACAGTGAAGTAACCGCGCTTGGCCATCTCCGGATCAAAGGCATAACGGAAAGTAAACACATGACTTCCCTCGGCATCCTCCACGGAAACGCACTCGGCGGTCTGGTCTACATGACCCTGCACGATATGACCGTCCAGACGGCCGTTCATCATCATGGAACGCTCCACATTCACTTCATCACCCACCTGAAGCAGACCCAGATTGCTGCGGTCGAGCGTTTCCTTCATTGCCGTTACCGTATAGGTACCGTTCTCGATGCGCACCACTGTAAGGCAAACTCCGTTGTGTGCCACACTCTGATCGATTTTCAACTCATCCACAAAAGAGCATTTCAGGGTGAAATGCACATTTTCCAATTCTTTTTCAATGGCCACCACCTGGGCACATTCTTCTACTATTCCAGAAAACATAAGCTTGCATTTATGGTTTTTACCCTTCAAAGGTACAATATTTTAATAGAATAAAAAGGGTGTTTCGTCGAAAAAAAAGCCCCCTTAGTATATTATAATTGTAAGAGCGGCAAAGCGCTCCTAAATTTGCCTTCGTAAAAACCAACCAAGACGATTATGAGCAAGAAGAAGTATTTTTTAGCTCTGTTGTCGCTCTTCATGATGAACAACATCAGAGCCGGCAACGAAGAGACCTGGGATTTGGAGCGCTGCATCCAATATGCCCTGGAAAACAACATTCAGATTCAGAAATCCAATGTAAGCGAACAGCAGCAGGACGTCAGCCTCAAGGAATCGCAGGCTGCCCTCTTCCCCAGCCTGTCATTCGGCATGAACCAGTCACTCAACTACCGTCCGCTGCAGAGTAACCCGAACAGCATCGTAGCCAACGGCATGGCCAACACTTCCAGCAAAAAGCTGACCGAAAACGGAAATTATTCATTGAATGCCTCCTGGACCGTATGGGATGGCAAATCGAACACAAACACAATCAAGATACAAAAGTTAAACAAGAAGATGGCCGAGCTGGATACAGAGATCAGTAAGAACAGCATTACGGAACAAATCACCCAGCTGTATATTCAGATCCTGTACTCCACCGAGGCCAAGAAAGTGAATGAAAGCATTCTCGAAACCGCCAAAAAGCAGGTGGAACGCGGAAAGGAAATGATGCAGAACGGACTGCTTTCGGAAACGGAACTGAAACAGCTCGAGGCGCAATGGAGCAGCGCCCAGTATGATGTGGTCAACGCACAGACTCAGATTGACGATTACAATCTGCAACTGAAGCAACTGCTGGAATTGGACCCGGGTACGGATTTCCAGATTGCCAATCTGGAGATTTCTGACGAACAGGCTTTGCAGCTGGTACCTTCCAGCAACGAGGTTTACAGTCAGGCCCTGTTGCTTCGCCCGGAAATCCAGAGCAAGCAGACTGCCATCGAGGCTGCCAAGCTGAGTGTGGATGTGGCCAAGGCCGGATACCAGCCAAGTCTTTCGCTCAACGCTTCCATCAGCGACAGTCACTACAGCACCGGAGCCCAGGTGGCCAGCCAGCTGAAAGAAAATCTGAACGGAACCATCGGACTGACACTCTCCGTACCGATCTTCGACAACCGTAAGAACAAAAGCGCTGTGGAACGTGCAAAACTGGATCAGGTGACCAAGTCTCTGGAACTTACCGAAGAGCAGAAGAATCTGTATAACACCATCGAGAGCTACAATCTGCAGGCCCGTAACAATCAGGAAAAGTTCAAGGCTTCGATCACCAAGACCGAAAGCATGGAGAGCAGCTACAGACTGCTGAACGAACAGTTTGAAAACGGACTGAAAAACGTGGTGGAGCTGCTCACTGGAAAAGACGATCTGCTCCAGGCACAACAGGAAAAGCTGCAAAGCAAATACACCACCCTGCTGAATATCCAACTTCTGAAATTCTATCAGGGCAACAGTATTACCTTATAAAAACAACTCATATCCAACAAACAGAACAGAATCATGAAAAAGAATAAAATCATCGTGGCTTCGGCCATCGTCATCATCGCCGCCGGAATATTCTTCTTCTGGCCCAAAGGCGACACTTCCCTGAAACAGGAATACGAAACCACCAAAGTGGAAAAGGACACCATAAAAAGTATCGTAACGGCCACCGGTAGCATCGAACCGGTAACCAGTGTGGATGTGGGTACACAGGTATCCGGTATCATCAGCAAAATCTATGTAGACTACAACAGTGTGGTGAAAAAGGGACAGGTCATTGCGGAACTCGACAAGACGAACCTGATCAGCGAACTCAACAGCGCGCAGGCCAACCTGACCAGTTCGAAGAGCGATTACCAATACCAGAAAGCCAACTACGAACGCTACAAGAATCTGTATGACAAGGGACTGGTGAGCCGGAACGATTACGAAGTGGCCCGCCTCAGTTTTCAAAAGGCAGCCGAGGACGTAAAGACCAAAGAGGAAAACGTGAAGAAGGCGCAGACCAACCTGGGTTATGCCATCATCACCTCGCCGATTGACGGTATCGTATTGGGCAAGGACGTGGAAGAAGGACAGACCGTAGCCTCCAGCTACAGCACTCCTACCTTGTTTACCATCGCTCAGGACCTGACCGACATGCAGGTAGTAGCCGATATTGACGAGGCCGACATAGGCAACATCAAGGAAGGACAGAAGGTCAGTTTCACCGTAGATGCCTTCCCGGATGACACTTTCAGCGGAGTGGTCACTCAGGTACGTCAGGAAGCCGTAACCGAAAGCAACGTGGTCACTTATGAAGTAGTGATCTCGGCACCGAACAAGGATCTGAAACTGAAACCGGGACTCACCGCCAATGTGAGCATCACCACCATCGAGCGCCCGGATGTAGTCAGTGTGAAATCCAAGGCTTTGCGCTTCACGCCTTCTGCCACTACTCTGAAGGATGTAAAAATCGAAGACTGCAAGGGAGCTAACAAACTTTGGGTGAAGAACGGCAATGTGCTGAAGGCTTATCCGGTAAGAATCGGAGTTTCCGACGGAACCCGCACGGAGATTCTGAGCGGAGTACCTGAGAACACAGAGGTAATCATGAGTATAAAAGAGCTTCAGGAAGGTATGGAAGAAGGACCGCAACAGGCAGAAAGCAGCCCGTTCATGCCACATCCGGGAGATAAGAAAAAGAAATAAAATCAGAATGGATTATGGAAGAAGACAAAAGAAAAGTAGTCATTGAACTACAGGATGTAAAACGCAACTTTCTGGTTGGTGACGAAATTGTTCACGCCCTGCGCGGAGTGTCTTTCAAAATCTATGAAGGAGAATTTGTCACCATCATGGGTACTTCCGGTTCCGGCAAGTCTACCCTGCTGAACCAGTTGGGATGCCTCGATACGCCGACCAGCGGAGAATATATTCTGGACGGCTCTCCGGTGAAGAACATGAGCCGCACCCAGCGCGCCATTCTGCGCAACCGCAAAATCGGATTCGTGTTTCAGAACTACAATCTGCTGGCCAAGACCACGGCTATCGAGAATGTGGAACTGCCGCTGATGTATAATGCCTCCGTATCGACCAAGGAACGGAAGGAAAGAGCCATCAAGGCTCTTGAAATGGTGGGACTGGGCGACCGCCTCTACCACAAGTCAAACCAGATGTCGGGCGGACAGATGCAACGTGTGGCCATCGCCCGCGCTCTGGTAAACAATCCGGCGGTGATTCTGGCCGACGAGGCTACCGGTAACCTGGACACCCGCACCTCGTTCGAGATTCTGGTGCTGTTCCAGCAACTGCACCGCGAGGGAAGAACCATCATATTTGTAACGCACAATCCTGAAATCGCACAATACAGCAGCCGAAACATCGTGCTTCGCGACGGCAAGATCCGGGAAGATGTGATCAATCCGAACATCCTCTCTGCCGCCGAGGCACTGGCCAAGCTGCCCAAACCTCAGGATGACTAATAGAATCGCAGTATGAATACAATCAATCTTTTCAAAATAGCACTGAAAGCCATCGCGGCCAACAAGCTGCGCTCGTTCCTTACGGCACTGGGTATCATCATCGGTGTGGCTTCGGTTATTGCCATGCTGGCTATCGGACAAGGCTCCAAACGAAGCATCCGACAGCAGATCTCCGAAATGGGTTCCAATATGATTATGATTCATCCGGGAGCAGATATGCGGGGAGGCGTGCGTCAGGACCCGAGCGAAATGCAGACGCTGAAGATCAGCGACTTTGAAGCGTTGCGCGATGAGGCCCGTTTCATCACCGCCATCAGCCCTTCCGTAAACAGCAGCGGACAGTTCGTATCGGGAAACAACAACACCCCGTCTACCGTCTATGGTATCAATCAGGATTATCTGGAAATCCGGCAATTGGAAGTGGAGGACGGAGAGATGTTTACCGATCAGGACATCAAAACGGCAGCCAAAGTGTGTCTGTTGGGTAAAACGGTAGTGGACAACCTCTTCCCCGACGGCAGTGACCCGATTGGTAAGGTGGTCCGTTTCAACTCCATCCCTTTCCGCGTAATCGGTGTTCTCAAGTCAAAAGGTTACAACTCCATGGGACAGGACCAGGACGATGTGGTGCTGGCTCCTTACACCACCGTCATGAAACGTATTCTGGCCGTGACTTATCTTCAGGGCATCAACTGCTCGGCAGTGACCGAAGCAGCTACCGACCAGGCCATAGAGGACATCACCTCCATTCTGCGCCGCACGCACAAGCTGAAAGATGCAACGGAAACGACCGAGGCCGAGGAGGACGACTTCACGATACGAAGTCAGGAAGAAATGGCCTCCATGATGAACTCTACCATGAACCTGCTCACCATCCTACTGGGTAGTGTGGCCGGAATCTCCCTGATTGTCGGCGGTATCGGTATCATGAACATCATGTATGTATCAGTGACCGAACGTACCAAGGAAATCGGTTTGCGTATGTCTGTAGGAGCCCGCGGCATTGACATTCTGAGCCAGTTCCTCATCGAAGCCGCCCTGCTGAGCATATCGGGAGGTATTTTGGGAATCGTTTTCGGCATCGGAGCTTCATTTTTAATAAAAATGCTGGCCAACATGCCTATTTATATCCAACCTTGGAGTATCTTTGTAAGTTTTGGTGTGTGTACCTTCATCGGAGTGTTCTTCGGATGGTACCCCGCCCAGAAAGCAGCAAGAATGAACCCGATAGAAGCTATCCGATATGAGTAAACTGAAAATATTCTTTTCACAAGGTAAAATTCCGAGAGAATGGGTCATCCACCTGTTCTCTTGGGCTTTTCTGTTCGTATTCCCCTTCATGCTCATGAACCGGGGCAGCGAAGACCTCGGTCCGAAAGAATGGATCAAAATGATGGGCGCTCCGCTCACCCTGAGCATCGTGTTCTACGGAAACTATCTGTTCTGGGTTCCGAAATACCTGTTGGCACACCGGAAGAAGGAGTTCATTCTAGCCAATCTGGGCACCTTTGTTGTGGCCTTTCTGTTCACTCGCTTCTGGTTTACCCTGATGGACACGCTTTATCCCATCCGACCGCATCACATGCACCGGGTATTGGAGTGGAGCGACAAGGTTTTGTTCTGCATCCGCGAACTGGTTCATTACATATTCGCCACCGCATTGGCAGCCATCACCCGAATGAGCCAGCAATGGCAACACGCCGAAATGGCCCGACAGGATGCCGAACTCAAACGTGCCGAGGCGGAATTGCAGAATCTGCGCAGCCAGATCAATCCGCATTTCCTGCTCAACACGCTGAACAATATCTATGCGCTGATTGCCTTCAATCAGGAAAAAGCGCAAAATGCGGTGCTGGATCTGAGCAAACTCCTGCGCCATGTGCTTTATGACAATGAACAGCAATTTGTAAGTCTGAAAAAGGAATGCGATTTTTTGAACAATTACATTTCACTGATGCGCATCCGCCTCAGCAAGGAAGTCGATGTGCAATTCCACATTGATCTGTTCCAGAACCAGGATCTGCCTATTGCCCCGCTGATCTTCATCTCGCTGATTGAGAACGCATTCAAGCACGGAATCAGTCCGATGGAAAAGAGTTTCATCCACATTTCCCTGCGTACCGACGAACGGCACACCATCTATTTCCGTACGGAAAACTCCAACTTCCCGAAGAAAAAGAACGATGTGAGCGGCAGCGGTATCGGACTGGAACAGGTGAAACGCAGACTGCTCCTGATGTACCCCAACCACCATGAGTGGAAGCAATACACGGATGCGGCAAACAATACTTATATCTCTGAACTCACTATTTATACGGAATAAGATTATGGAACTTCATTGTGTAATCATTGACGACGAACCGTTGGCTCTGGACTTGTTGGAATCCTATATCCAGAAAACTCCCTTCCTGATTCAGGAAGGAAAATACAGCAGTGCCGTAGAAGCATTGTCGAAGGTAGACTGGAACCAGATAGACATCATTTTCCTGGACATACAGATGCCGGACCTCAACGGACTTGAATTTTCAAGAATGCTCCCGAACCGTGTGCGCATCATCTTCACCACAGCCTTTCAGCAGTATGCCCTGGACGGATTCCGGGCCAACGCCTTGGACTATCTGCTCAAACCATTCAGCTATACCGACTTTATGGAGGCTGTGAAGAAAGCGTTGGAATGGTTTCAAATGAAGAACTCCGGCCCGGAAAAGGAAGCTACTGACAATGATTTCATCTATGTGAAATCAGACTACAAACTGATTCAAATCGCCCTGAAGGACATTCTTTATATAGAAGGACTGAAGGACTATCTGAAGATTTATCTCGAAAACGAAGCACGCCCGATTATTACCCTGGCGAGCATGAAATCCATGGAAGAGCGGCTGCCTTCTCCCCGCTTCATGCGCGTGCACCGCTCGTATATCGTACAGACCGTAAAAGTAAAAACTCTGGAACGGGGTGTCATTGTCTTTGGTAAAACACGTATTCCGGTTTCAGAAAGTTACAAAAGCGCCCTGATGAACTTTCTGAATGAACATACAGTGTAAAAAAGTAGTTAATTTGAATAAAACATACAGGACACATATAAATTATATTGCCGTTTTGTTTAAATTTGCAGAGAAACTAAAGAAAACCGAATATGAAACAGTTATTATTAACCTTATTGCTGTGCCTGCCACTGTTTGCTTTTGCCAACAACGATGACTCGAAATATCTGGCCGGCGCTGTACCCGAAGTAAACGGACAGATTGTCTTTCAGCAGACATTTGCCGTAAAAGACAAGAGTCAAAGTGAGATTTATCAGGTGATGAGCGATTTCGTGAAGAGAATGACGCAGGAAGAAAACCAGCTGTCACGCACCCGTATTACAGAAGAAGACCCTGCCAACGGTATCATTATCGCCCGTTTTGAGGAATGGCTTGTTTTCAAGAAAAAGATTCTCTATCTGGACCGCACCCGCTTTAACTACATGCTGAGCGTGACCTGCTCCGACGGTAAGTGCAAAATGGTCATCACACAGATCAGCTACTACTACCGCGAAGACATGGACGGACACAATGGCGAAACCTATAAAGCCGAAGAATGGATCAGCGACAAGGAGGCCATCAACAAGGCCGGTACCAAGCTTTATCCAATTTCCGGAAAGTTCCGCAGAAAGACAATCGACCGCGTGGAAAGCATCTTCAAGCAGGCCCGCGAAGAATTTGAAAAGGAAGTAAAGAAACAGAATCAGGCAACCGAACTGATTACAGAATAAACACTTTTTATTCAATCCTCATAACAGACGACAGAAAAGCATGCGACAAGTTTTCTGTCGTCTGTTTTTTTAGCACATTTTGCTTGGAAATGAGCAATCCGAATCGAAGTGACACAAACAGATAGTTGCAAGTAAAACTAAATAGAGGCATTTTTATTACATACTATAAATCAACAGATTAGCATATATATAAACCATAATTTTTTATTTTTTTAAATTAATATTCGTTTAAATTCCATCAAATAGAACACAATTGGCGAATATGAGAGTATCTTTGTACTAAGTATTAAAAGTAGAATTTATGAACGAAATCACCGAATGCAAAAGATTATTACAGGAAGGGCAGATTGAGGAAGTCATGCAGCGGATTCAGGAACTGCTTCATGCCGGGACGCATCCGGCAGACGAACTCTACTACCTGTTGGGAAATGCCTACCGCAAGCAACAGAACTGGCAGCAGGCCATCAATTGCTATTCGGAAGCCGTGGCCGTGAATCCGGAAAGCCCGGCACGCGAAGCACGCACCATGATTCTGGACATTCTCAACTTTTATCATAAAGACTTATATAACCCTTGATTTAAGAAAGAACCAAACGACTAAAACAAATATTTATGGCAAAAATAAGAGGTGCAATTGTTATTGACCGCGACCGCTGCAAGGGATGCAACCTGTGCGTGGTAGCCTGCCCGCTGAACTTGCTGGCACTGGCCGAAAAAGAAGTCAATAAGAAAGGTTATCGATTTGCCCAACAGACAATCGACAATGTCTGCAACGGATGTGCATCATGCGCCATTGTCTGTCCGGACGGATGTATAACGGTTTATAAAAAGAAAGAGATCTAAGAGTATGGCAAAGGAAGAAATAGTTTTAATGAAAGGCAATGAAGCCATTGCCCACGCTGCCATCCGATGCGGATGTGACGGGTATTTCGGTTATCCGATCACCCCTCAGTCTGAAGTTCTGGAAACGCTGGCAGCCGAAGAGCCTTGGAAAACAACCGGTATGGTGGTCTTGCAGGCCGAAAGTGAAGTAGCTTCCATCAACATGGTTTATGGCGGTGGAGCTGCCGGAAAGAAAGTCATGACTTCATCCTCCAGCCCCGGTGTGGCCCTGATGCAGGAAGGTATCTCTTATATGGCCGGCGCGGAAATTCCGGGTCTGATTGTGAACGTGCAGCGCGGAGGCCCGGGTCTGGGAACCATCCAGCCCAGTCAGTCGGACTATTTTCAGGCAACACGCGGCGGCGGTAACGGTGACTACAATGTCATTGTACTGGCTCCGGCATCGGTTCAGGAAATGGCCGATTTTGTGGACCTGGCTTTTGATTTGGCTTTCAAATACCGCAATCCGGCCATGATTCTGAGTGACGGTGTGATCGGTCAGATGATGGAAAAGGTGGTTTTGCCTCCATTCAAGCCACGCCGCACCGAGGAAGAACTCGAAAAGGAATGCCCGTGGGCCGCTATGGGCAAAAAGCAACACCGCGCACCGAATATTCTGACATCTCTGGAACTGGAGCCGCACCACATGGAAGAAAAGAATCTGCATTTGCAGGCCAAATATCAGGAAATCCGTGAGAAGGAAGTGCGCTATGAGGAGATTCTCTGCGATGATGCCGAATATGTGATTATCGCTTTTGGCTCCGCTTCCCGCATTGCCCAGAAAGTGATTGAGCTGTGCCGCGAAGAAGGACTGAAGGTCGGTTTGCTCCGACCCATAACCCTGTGGCCGTTCCCCACCAAAGAGATTCACGAACTGAGCAAGCGCGTCAAGGGTATGCTCAGCTTTGAAATCAATGCCGGACAAATGATCGAGGATATCCGTCTGGCAGTGGCCGGAAACACTCCGGTGGCCTATTACGGACGCATGGGCGGTATTGTCCCTACTCCGGAAGAGGTGGTCGAAGCCCTGAAAAAAGAACTAATCACCAAGTAAAAAGAAGGATCAGATGAACCGCGAAGAAATAGAAAAACTTGTTGAAGAATCGGCCAGCCAGGCAAGAAAGCACCGCAAAGGGCCTTCAACAGACCAAATACGCCAAGTGCTCAACGCGCTGTTTCTGATTGCAGCCGTAGTGGGACTGGTTTGCTACTTTGCCATACCCGAGAACCGCTGGATCGGTCTGGGGATTGTAGGAGGAGGAATGATTCTCAAAGTCATTGAATTCTTCATACGTTTCATGTTCTAAATAAAATGACTATGACTGAAAATGAAATCATAAAACCGGAAAATCTGGTTTATAGCAAGCCCAAGCTGCTGAACGATAACCCCATGCACTATTGCCCGGGCTGCAGTCACGGAGTGGTGCACAAGCTTGTAGCAGAAATCATAGAGGAAATGGGCATGGAAGAAAAGACAGTGGCCATCTCACCGGTGGGCTGCGCCGTCTTTGCCTACAACTATATTGATGTGGACTGGGTAGAGGCTGCCCACGGACGTGCCCCGGCCCTGGCCACCGCCATCAAGCGCCTGTGGCCCGACCGTCTGGTATTTACTTATCAGGGCGACGGCGACCTGGCTTGCATCGGTACGGCCGAGACCATCCACGCCCTGAACCGCGGAGAGCACATTGCCATCATCTTCATCAACAACGCCATCTATGGTATGACCGGCGGACAGATGGCACCGACTACGCTCATGGGCATGAAGACAGCCACTTGTCCTTACGGACGCGAGGCTGACATCCACGGTTATCCGCTGAACATCACCCAGATTGCCAGCACTCTGGAGGGCACATCCTACGTGACACGCCAGTCGGTACACAGTGTGGCCGCTATCCGCAAAGCCAAGAAAGCCATCCGGAAAGCCTTCGAGAACAGTCTGCACGGCCAAGGTTCCAGCCTGGTGGAAATCGTATCTACCTGTAACGCCGGCTGGAAGATGTCGCCCGAGAAAGCCAACCTTTGGATGGAAGAGAACATGTTCAAGTCATACCCTTTGGGCGACCTGAAAGACAGTACAAACCTGGAATAAACAGTTAGACCATTATGAAAGAAGAAATTATTATAGCCGGATTCGGCGGTCAGGGTGTTTTGTCTATGGGAAAGATTCTGGCATACGCTGCCCTGATGGAAGGCAAGGAAGTTTCCTGGATGCCGTCGTATGGTCCTGAACAGCGCGGCGGTACGGCCAACGTGACCATCATCGTGAGCGAAGACCGCATCTCCTCACCGATCCTGAGCACTTACGACACGGCCATCATCCTGAACCAGCCTTCGCTGGACCGTTTCGAACAGCAGATCAAACCGGGCGGAACCCTGATTTATGACAGCTACGGCATCACCACTCCCCCCACCCGTACCGATATTTCCATCTATCGTATCGAGGCCATGGAAGCTGCTGCCGAGATGCAGAATGCCAAGGCATTCAACATGATTGTGCTGGGAGGACTGCTCAAGATTCATCCGCTGGCTGAGCTGGACAATGTGCTGCTCGCCCTCCGGAAAACCCTGCCGGAACGCCATCACAAGCTGATTCCGGTCAACGAGGCCGCCCTGCGCAAAGGAATGGAGATTATTTATCAAGTGAAATAAGACGATATTTCCCGGAAAAAAGAGCATGTTTTTGAATACAGAAACATGCTCTTTTTTAATTTATTGCTATCTTTGCACCCATTATGAAGCAATATATTCTAGCACTACTAGTCTTATTCCTTATCCCGGCCATCGGACGGGCTCAGATTGACAATTTCAGTCTGCAAAATCAGGAATACAACCAAGAATCCGGAAGAATGGATCAAGGCGGCAGCAACCACTTTTCATGGGGACGCGACACCACCAAAAGCGACAAGCCCATTCCCATCGGACTAAATATGTGGCGGATTGACGAGCGGTTCGGCGATGTCATCCCTACGGAAGCCGACACGGTGATGTACCGCTTCCAGAACTTCAACAATACAGACGGCATGAGCGGTTCCTACAATGTTTTGGGTAACCTGGGCTCTCCGCGCCTGAACAGACTCTTCATGGACCGGAGCGTTTTTTCGGAAACGTTCTTCATGGAACCCTATAGCTATTTCTATACCCACGTAAACGAGTTTATGTTTACCAACACCAAGAGCCCGTTTACCAACCTGTCCTATCACCGCGCCGGCAATACGCAGGACGGTGAAGACCGCGTGCGCGCTTACTTTGCCACGAACATCAACAAGATTTCGGGCATCGGATTCCTGCTGGACTATGCCTACGGACGCGGATTCTACAACAATCAGGCCACTTCGCTCTTCAACGGTTCTCTTTACGGTTACTATCTGGGCGACCGCTATAACATGCATGCCTGGATCAGTTCCAACCACATCAAGATGGGCGAAAACGGCGGTATCGACGATGATGCGTATATTACCAATCCGGAAAGCTTCAGCCAGTCGTTCCGCTCGAAAGATATCCCTACGGTGCTGGCACAGACCTGGAACCGTAATGACGACCAGACTTATTTCCTGACGCACCGTTACAATCTGGGCTTTGACAAGGCCCTGATTTCAGAGGACTCCATTGCCAAACTGACACCTGCCGACAGTACTCTGTTCAAATCTCTGAAAGACAGCGTGCTGCGCGTGCGGATTGCCAATGATTCTCTGCTCCGCCAGCAGGTGCGCGACTCACTGTATCAGCAATACATGGCCGATCTGGCGCTCCCCACACGTTTTGTGCCCGTGACCAGCTTTATCCATACGCTGAAGGTGCGCCACGGCATGCATGGTTACTACAGCTACGAAACTCCTGATTTTTATTATACCAACCATTACTATGGCGACCAGAATCAGGTGAAAGACCTCTTCGATGAACTGTCTGTAAAGAACACTCTGGGCATTGCCCTGCGTGAAGGCTTCAACAAATGGGCCAAGGCTGGACTGACGGCTTTTGCAACCCACGAGCTGCGCACCTTCAAGTTGCCTCTCAGCATGGGGGCCAACGGACTGAACCGACAAAGCTACACGGAAAACAATGTGTCGGTGGGCGGTGTGCTCAGCAAAAAGGAAGGAAAAGTACTTCATTACCAGGCTGTGGGAGATGTTGTCCTGCTGGGTGAGGATGTAGGCCAGTTCAATATCGACGGTACTGCCGATCTGAACTTCCGCCTTTTCAAGGATACCATAACCCTGTCGGCCCACGCCTACATGAAGAATCTGAACCCTTCGTTCTACTACCGCCACTACCAGTCGCAGTTCACATGGTGGAACAACGACCTGAGTTATGAATTTCGCACCCGTCTGGAAGGAACCCTACAATCGAAGAAGTCGGGTACTACCCTGCGCATCGGTGTAGAAAACATCAAGAACTACACCTACTTTGCCATGGAAAAGACTCCATATACGCAGAACTTCGAGATAGCCGGATACAGCCACAACACGGTGGTCAACCAATATACCGGAAACATTCAGGTGTTCAGTGCCATCCTGAACCAGAACTTCCGCTTCGGCATTTTCAACTGGGAAAACGAAATTGCGTATCAGAAGTCCAGCAACGCCACAGCCCTGCCGCTGCCCGACCTGACCCTATACAGCAATCTGTATATCAAATTCAAGATAGCCAAGGTGCTGAATCTGGAATTAGGTGGTGATGTGCGTTATTTCACCAAATACAATGCTCCGGACTATTCTCCGGCCATCGGCCAGTTTGTAAACCAGGACCGCAATTCGTATGTATCCATCGGTAACTACCCGATCTGCAACGTCTATGCCAACCTGCTTCTGAAGCACTTCCGTTTCTATATCATGGGAAGCCACATCAACTCTTCCATGAACGGAAACGCTTTCTGGGCACCGCATTACCCGATCAACCCGATGGTAATCCGGTTCGGACTCTCCTGGAATTTCTATAACTGATGCCTGCACCGTCAAGGCTTTCAGAAACAAAGACGGCTTGTCGGAAACAGCTGTTCCCAACAGCCGAAAAACGTGCTACAGGCGCTCGGAAAGCCTCTCCTTCCGGAGGTTTCCTCATGCGCCTGCTTATCATAGCCAGGCACTGGAAACTGCACGGAGAAAGCCATAAAAAGAATTGAAAAATTCGCCCCTCAATATTTTTGTGAACAAACAAATAAATCATCCTGATGATTTCCGAAAAACATCTCAATCATTTTCAGAAGTCATCAGGATGATTTTATAGAAAAGCCGCTTCCACTCTGACACGCAGAATGGAAGCGGCTTTAAAAATCTTTATCGTCTTTATGCCTGCATCAGGCGCTGTTGCTCCTGCTCATAAAGAGCAATCTCTTCTTTTTTCTTCTCCAGAGAGCCGTACATAAACAGCAGGGAAAAATACATGGTTGTGAAAAGGAACAGACTCAATGCAGATGACAGGAACACAATGAGCAGCTGCATCACATTAAAAGCTGCCGGCAAATCGGTCAAATCACCGCCCAACTCCATAAAGAAAGACTCGGAACGGGCAAAGAGCAACACGAACGAAGGCATGCTGAAAAATACCGCACAAAGCGCACAGAACAGTCCGCTGACAAAGAAGACTGCCGACCAAGCACCCCAACTCTTATAAAGGTCCTTAATGGAGGTGAGGCTGAATTTGCAGGCCTTAGGATCCAGAATGTGAGATACCACAAAAGCGGTGTAAGGAATGAATACGGCCAATATCAGCAACACATCCCAGAACCAGCTCCACCAAGCAAAGCCTACAAAATAATGAAACACTCCGGAAAGTACGGCCACTTTAATCAAGAAGATAAAGTCAAAAGCCAACAGCTTGCCCGAAGGCTCCATGGCGGCCTTTACCAGACGGCCTTTTCCGGTATATTGCAAATGTCCGGTCTGCACATAATTACGCACCAGCACCGTGAGCTGACCGCCAAAGAATGCCGAAGCCAGTGTGGCTACAACGAACAGGAATACCAGCAGAATTCCAAACAGCATCTGCGGGAAATAAGGCAGACTGGAAGGATCGGCAAAAGTAAACACCAGACGGGCGAGCGGACGATACAGAAAACTGCACACAGCCACACAGAGGGCAAACAGCAGAATCGAGGTCCAGGTACTCTTCAGAATGGTCCACAGATTGTCGGCGAAAAGCTTGAATCCTTTTATCAGGCATGACGAATAGCTCCTCACCTTATAAAAACTCAGATCAACATCTTTCTTCTCTTCCATAACTTCATTCGGTTAATACGAGGCAAATATACCCAAAAAATCCGATACAGAAGCAGGAAAGACAAGACGAAAAAAGCAAATGCAAACAAAATTATTCTTATTTCGAAGGTGTTTACATCTGACGGCCATAAAAAAACACGGAAGCTTTCTTTTTTCCAAAATAAAAACTAATTTTGTGTAGAAAGACTAAAGCCTGAAGGGCTATTTTTGATTATCCAAACAAAAAGATACTTATGGACGAAGAAATCATCATCAAATGGGGGTTCATCGGTTGCGGCGAGGTGACCGAAAAGAAAAGCGGACCCGCCTTCAACATCATACCGGGCTCCCGTATCGAAGCGGTCATGAGCCGAAACAAGGAGCGTGCGCGCTCGTATGCCGAACGCCATCACATTAAAAAATGGTATACCGATGCTCAGGAACTGATTGACGATCCGGAAGTAAACGCTATCTACATCGCCACTCCACCCTCCTCACATGCCACCTTCGCCATCATGGCCATGAAGGCGGGCAAACCGGTCTATGTGGAAAAGCCATTGGCTGCCAGCTATCAGGACTGTGCCCGCATCAACCGCATCTCAGAGGAAACGGGAGTGCCTTGTTTCGTGGCCTACTACCGCCGCTATCTGCCTTATTTTCTGAAAGTAAAGGAGCTTCTGGCGCAAAATACCATCGGTAAGGTGTTGAACATACACATCCGCTTTGCCGTGCCTCCACGCGACCTGGACTATAACAGTCAGAATCTGCCGTGGCGCGTGCAGCGCGACATTGCCGGCGGAGGCTATTTCTATGATCTGGCACCGCATCAGCTTGACCTGCTTCAGGAATTTTTCGGCCCGATTCTCAAGGCTCAGGGATATTGCACCAATCGGGGCGGACTTTATACCACCGAAGACACGGTGAGCGGCTGCTTCCAGTTTGCCAACGGCATTCCCGGCTCGGGTTCGTGGTGTTTCGTAGCACATGAATCGGCCAAAACCGACCGCATCGAGATTGTCGGCGATAAAGGACAAATCAGTTTCTCAGTGTTTACTTATGAGCCGATAGCTCTGCATACGGAAGAAGGACGGAAGGAGTTCGTCATCCCCAATCCGGACCATGTGCAGCTACCGCTGATCCAGAACGTGGTGGAGCACCTGCAAAAGAAAAGCATCTGCACCTGCGACAGCATCAGCGCCACTCCGGTAAACTGGGTTATGGATAAAATATTGAACAAATTCTAAATGAAAAGACTACTGCTCGGGTTATCCGCACTTCTGGTCTGTGTCTCCTCTACTATGGCACAAGTATCTCTGCCAGAGGATTCAGTCCGGCTGTCTGACGGCAGTCGGAACAGCGGTATGCCGGTATATCAGGACACACTCCGCCGTCCCAAAGAAAATTTCATCAAGCGCTTTATCCGGGCATTCAACGAAACCGATACCACATACATCCAGCCTAACAAATACAACTGGGCGGTGATGCTCCAGAACACCAATGCCTTTGAAAGTTACACCATAAAAGATACACGGGCTTCGCAAAGCATCACCTTCTCCCCAAAACCGGGCATCAAGATTGGTCCTTATCTGGGCTGGCGCTGGCTTTTCTTTGGATATACCTTTGATGTGAATTCGTTGGGCAAAGGACGCAAATCCACCAAAACGGAATTTGAGTTGAGTCTTTATTCGTCCATGCTGATGTGCGACCTGATTTACCGCCGCACGGGCGATGACTTCAAACTGCGCCGCCTGAGCGGCTTTGACCAGAATGTGGAACAGCTGGAGGGAGAACACTTTAACGGTGTGCGAAGCTACACGGCAGGCATCAATGCCTACTATATCTTCAACCACAAGCGCTTTTCCTATCCGGCAGCGTATGCCCAGAGTACCGTACAGAAGAAAAGCTGCGGCACATGGAAAGCCGGCTTCTCCTTTGATCTGCACGAACTGAATTTTGACTATAAGGAACTGCCCAACAACATTCCGATCAGCAATGACCTGAAATTCAAGCAGACCAAATACTGGAATCTGAGCTTCTCGGCCGGATATGGCTATAACTGGGTTTTCAAGAAGAACTGCCTGTTCAACATCTCGCTCACTCCGGCCATCGGTTATACACATAACTATGGGCATACCACCTTGAATGCGGCAGCAGAAGCCAACGAAGAATTGCTGTTCAAACATTTCAACCGGAATAACTTTCACATCAACTGCACAGGACGTATGGGAGTGGTGTGGAACAACACGAAATACTTTGCCGGCATGTCGCTCATCGTGCATACGTTCAATTTCAAGCACACCAACCTGTTTACAAACAACACATTCGGCACCCTGAACTTCTACGTGGGACTGAATTTCATCAAGCGCAAGGAGTATCGCGACAAGTAGTCTAAAGCCGTTTGCCCAGCACCACGCGCGGATGACCGCCATAGAGTGACACCTCGGCCAGTTCCTCATATCCCAAAGTCCGGATGTTGTTCCGGGAATAGATATTGTCGGGATGAACCGTGCACTGCAGATAGTCAATACCTTGCTTTCTCAGTTCGGGTTCTGCTCCCTGCATCAGCCGCTGCTGCAAACGATGCCCCCGGAAATCCGGACTTACAGCCACGATGTCCATATAGGCCACCGGAAGCATGGAATCGGGCAACCAGGCATCCAGATAGCGGTCGGTTACAGGCAACACAACAATCAGAACGGCAGCCAGACGCTCTCCGCAAAAAGCCCCCCAAAGCAGTGTATGCTCATCACGGCATACGGTATCGAGATAACCGTCCTCGTCCACAGCAAACCAGGATTTGTCAGACACCTGCTGCCAGACTTCCTGCACGAGACGGATAATCTGCGGCGCCTCTTCCCGGGAGCACCGGCGAATCTTTATTTCATCTTTTTCCATATTCATAAATCAGTAACTTAATCATTCTTTTATGACCGATACGCAGAAAAAAATCATCCTGCCGGAGGTAGAAGAACATCCTCTGGAACCTTTCCTCCCGGCTCACGCGCAACTGCTGATGCTGGGCAGCTTCCCGCCTCAGAAAAAACGCTGGTGCATGGAATTTTATTACCCGAACTGGATCAATGACATGTGGCGAATCATGGGACATATCTTCTACGGCGACCGGAATGAGTTTGTCAAAACCGAAGAAAAGACCTTTGACAAGGAGAAAATCATCCGCTTCCTGCTGCAGCGCGGCATCGCACTCTATGACACGGCCTGCGCCGTGCGCCGCCTGAAGGACAATGCATCGGACAAATTTCTGGAGGTGGTACAACCCACGGATCTGGACCTTCTGTTGCGACAGATACCGGAATGCCATACGATTGTGACTACCGGTGAAAAAGCCACCGAAACGATCTGCAACTATTTCGGGCAAACGCAGATGCCAGCTGTGGGGCAATACATCAGTTTCACGCACCGCGACCGGCCACTCCGCCTCTACCGGATGCCCTCAAGCTCAAGAGCCTATCCCATGAAACTGGAACAAAAAGCCATCTGTTATCGTGACATGATGATTCAAACGGGACTTCTCCGGGAAACTGAATAAGGTTTCCCCGGAAAAGTCCCGTTCCTTTATTCTCAAAACAGATTCTCCTTTTTGCGATAGCCCGAACTGGTGAGCACGGCTACCAGCTTGCCTTCTTCGTCGGTAATCCGCACCTCGATGAAAGGCACCCGGGCATGCGAAAAGACCTCTTCGGCCTCAGCGTACACCCATCCGCGGGCCACAGCACTCAGAAAAGTAATCTGTGCATTCAGCGACAGGGTGAGTTGCCGGCGGCTGTTCGCCACAGCGGCAAAGGCCAGATCGGCCAACGTAAACAGGGCACCACCCTGACATACACCTCCGGCATTCAGATGCTTTTCAATAACCTGCATGCGGGCTTTGGCATATCCCTCACGCACTTCAATCAATTCCACTCCTGCCTCGGCTGCAAATCGGTCGTGGAGGAGAATTTCTTTCAGTTTCTCCATAATCTGTTCTTGTTTTAATCATTTAGAAGCGGCAACGCACATCCACACCGATCTGCATCGGGCGTCCCTGCTGCTCAAATCCGCGACTCATCGTCTCGAAATAGATGGTCTGGTACTTGGTATTCAGGGCATTGTTGATCCACAGACCAATCTGTCCGTTACCTTTGTTCAGACTGATGCGTCCGTTCAAGGTTCCGTAAACTGACTGGCTCACGTTGTTCTGCTCGGTCCAGTAGATGCGTCCAGCACCACGGTAATTGGCATTCACGGTAATATTGTCCAGCCAGTTGCAGTGCTTCAGGGCAAACACATACTGTGCTCCGGCTCCAAAGGTATGCATCGGCACGAAAGGAACATATTTTCCGTTGTAGCTCACCTCATTTCCGCTCTTGTCATTGGTCACATAGTCGGTAAAGGTAGCGTGCGTATATCCGTAGTTTCCATTCAGTGTAAAGGCATCGGTAATGCGTGCCACAACAGCAGCCTCAGCACCCACACTGCGGCTCTTACCGGCATTCACCGTAGTACGTCCCAGTCCGCTCTGCGCAAAACGGGAAATCTGCTGGTTGCGGGTATCCATGTAATAGGCGGCTACATCAGCCTGCACCTTGCCGTTGAACAAGGTTGTATGTGCACCCACCTCATAGTTCCAGGAATATTCCGGTTTATACAAGGTAGCCTTCTGCACATCTGTTTCTACCGACTGCGACAAGCGGTTCAGAATGCCGGCCACCTGCTGCTTCACCTCATCCGATACCATCGGTGCCTTATCCAGTGCCTTGATTGTCACATCGGCCACATCCTTCATGTTCATGCTCTGCATGTCGCCCTGTAAGATATCCGAAAACATCTGAATGTTATAACCTCCCGAACGGTATCCCTTGGAAACAGTGGCATAGATATTATTCTGACTGTTGAAATCATATTTCAAGGCCACCTTCGGCAACCACTGCAAATAACCGTGATTCAACTCGCCCTGATAATAGATGCTTTTCTCAAAAGTCTGCGCCGGTACCATCGTAATTTCTTTGTTGCCCGGAGTCAGTTTTCCGGAGAGCGCATAAGTATGCGTATATCCACAACCGGTATTGTAGTTCAGGTTCAAATGCTCGTAATCTAAGCGCATACCCACCGTGAGCGAAAGTCCTTTGGCTCCGAACAGGTCGTTAAAGGTGGACTGATGGAACACGGCTCCGTTCCAGACCGGAGTGCTGAACTTGCCCTCTATCGGCAGAGTCTGTCCATTGATGATATCACTGAACACAAAGTTCATGGTCATCGGTCCCATGCTGATTGGCGGCATATATTTGTTGGCCATACCGTTTACCATACCGTTCAGCCATGCCAGTCCGTCCTCGCGGAAAGTCACCGGTGCTTCGGTATCGAGCCACTGGTAAAATCCGCTCACTCCGGTAGTCCACTGCCAGCGATGACCGGGCTTGGATTTGAATACCAATTCCTCACTGATAGTCTTGGAGTTCTGCTTCTGAATCATGGTGTAGATGTCCTGCTCCGTGAAATCCTGGTCCAGATCCATCTGGTCTTTCAGATACTGAAATCCTGTCACACTGCTGAGGATGAAATTATCAGCCTGATGCTCCAGGTTCAATCCACCATTCAACAGGTTACGTTTGTATCCGCTTTCGTGGTTGTAGGCGATCTTGCCGATATAGTCCTTACGGTCCTCTTCCCCACTCACCAGTCCGGTGTACGCATAAGGATAACCGCCCTGATCGGTAAACTCATAATTCAAGGTGAAGTCCAGCTTCAGATTCTCCTTCGGCAGATAGATGGCACGGAAACGACCTCCGAACTCATCCCCCTTGTCGATCTTGCTGTTATTGCGCGCTATATTCTCGAAGGAACCGCCCTTATGCTCATAGAACAGATTGGCCGAAAAGGCAAACTGATCGGAAATGCGATGATAGTGGCTCACAGAAGCCTTATAATTATTATAGGTAGCAGCACTCAAAGTGAGGTCTGTACCCTGATAGGTGAACGGCGACTTGGTATAGATACGGATCAGTCCACCCATCGTGTTGCGTCCGTAAAGTGTTCCCTGCGGTCCGCGCAACACATCCACCCGCTCAATATCCGAGTAGTTGAAATCGAACGCCGACTTGTCAATGAAAGGAATGTTGTCCACATACAATCCTACCGCCGGTGTGTTGATACGCGAACCGATACCACGCACATAAACCGAGGTGGTCAGTTTGGAGCCGTAATCCGGAATAAACAGATTAGGCACCAGTCCGGTAAGTGCTTTCACCGAGTTCACGCCGTTGTTCCGCATATCCTGCTGTGAAAGCGAGGTAGACGAAAGCGACTGTTGTCTTAATCGGTTGTTCTCTTTCGGGGTGGCGATAATCACCAGTTCTTCGATATCCATCAGTTTGGCTGTATCTGCCACAGCCGCTACCGGAGCTGTTGTTTCTGAAACTGGTATCGCCTCTGTATGGGAAGCAGCTGCCAAAGAACCGGCAGCAAGAGTTGCAGCAAAGGTGCAAAATGGTCTTAATGTCTTATGTCCTTTCTTCATTGATTTGTTTCGTTCTTGTTTTTCTGAGTGCAAAGTAACAGAAAAAACAAAAGCACGGCAATCCTAATTTATTAGGATATTATCGGGTTAATGCGGCAATAGTACGACGCACACGGGCTGCCGTAGTCACCTCACGAAGATATTCGTCCTGCCCTTTTCCACCCATAGACAAAGCCGGATTGCGAACCTGCATCAGGCTTTCCAAAGGCTCTCGTGCCGAAAAGTGAAACTCACAGGCTCCGGTTCGTCGCGCCAGTTCCTGAATATTCTGTTCATTCACACCGCAACCGGGCATCACCACAATCCGATCTTCAGCCTGCTGCACCAGTTCGCGCAACAAGTCCGCTCCCTGCAAAGCAGTAGGTTGTTGTCCGGAAGTCAGCACACGGTCTACTCCCAAAGCTATCAGCTCCTCCAAAGCCTTCTGTGGATGGACCACATAATCAAAGGCACGGTGAAAAGTGACCGATAATCCTTCGGCTGCCGACATCAGTCGCTCCATAGCCTTACGGTCTATAGCGCCATCAGCTGTAAGACATCCAAACACCACTCCATCGGCTCCTGCCTCACGTGCCCTACGGATATCTTCTTCCATGATTTCCAGCTCTAAAGGAGAATACAGAAAATCTCCGCCGCGAGGACGGATAATGACATGCAGACGAAGGTCCGTATAACGGCGCGCCATCCGGATTTCCCCGTAAGAAGGCGTCGTTCCTCCTTCAGGCATTCCGGCACACAGCTCTACCCGTTGCGCTCCGCCTTCCTGCGCCGCAATACAACTCTCTACTGAATTGGCACACACTTCAAAGGTATATTCCATCATATTCTCGTTATTCTATAAAGGACGATACACGTCGTTTTTTACGCAATACTTTCTATAAATATAATCTGAAGTCCAAAGTTACAAGATTAAAATGAAATTTCGGAAAGAATTATTCTATCAAAAGCTGAAATCAGTCCATAATCCAATCAAAAACGATAGTATTTCACCGGGTGTTTCAAATCTGACTTAAGAGTGAGATAAAATGTTAATAGACAATTTTTATTTCATATAAAAAACATTAATTTTTTAATATACTCAAATGAGAAAATAGACTCTTTTAAAGTTACGGTTGAGATGTTTAATCCTATTAGTAGTATTGACTATGGATTATATCTCCCCAATATAGTATAGTTAAGTCTTATAGTTGATATTGCCACACATAAGTTTGGACGTCCGATAGTCATTCACAACCAGTCACACATTTCTCGTCATATATCGATTGATCTTGACCATTACACTACATTTGAAATGGATTACGCATCTCTGAAGTAGCGTACTAAGGATATTATCCCCGACAACAGTATCCATTTTGCAAATGCATAAAATAAACACATAGCGAAAAAGTAAATTTGGGCAGAGCGTAGCGAATTAGCTGATAGAGCGTTCGTTACGCTTTGTTTTTCTATGGGACAGAGCCAACGAAATACCACCTCGAAGCCAAACGGTGCAGAAGTTCAGTTACCACCTCGTTACTCCCGTAACGGGTGCAGATTTCTTGCTAAACGGTTCTGTTTCTGCGTTTTGCATCGATTTACATAGCTGTCGGTAACTCACTAATAACTAATTTTGTAACCAAAAAAGGAGTGAGTTATGCGTAGTACATTCAAGGTATTATTTTACGTGAAGAAAGGCAGCGAGAAGCCGAACGGCAACCTGCCTCTGATGTGCCGTATCACGGTGGACGGCGAGATTAAACAGTTCAGTTGCAAAATGGATGTTCCCCCACGGTTGTGGGACGTGAAGAACAGCCGTGCTTCGGGCAAGAGCGTCGAAGCACAGAGAATCAACCTTGCGGTAGATAAAATCCGTGTGGAGGTAAACCGCCGCTATCAAGAACTGATGCAGACGGACGGTTATGTAACCGCCGCCAAACTCAAAGACGCCTATCTCGGTATCGGCGTCAAGCAGGAAACTTTGCTGAAGCTGTTTGAGCAGCACAACGCCGAGTTTGAGAAGAAAGTCGGACACAGCAGGGCGCAAGGTACATTTACCCGTTACCGGACGGTCTGTAACCATATTCGGGAGTTCCTGCCCCACAGCTACAAGCGTGAGGATATTCCGTTAAAGGAACTCAACCTCACATTCATCAACGATTTCGAGTATTTTTTGCGCACGGAGAAGAAATGCCGTACCAATACCGTGTGGGGCTACATGATTGTGTTGAAACACATCGTTTCCATTGCGAGGAACGACGGACGTTTGCCCTTTAATCCCTTTGCCGGATATATCAACTCTCCCGAAAGCGTGGACAGGGGCTACCTCACCCGAACGGAGATACAGACGCTCATGGACGCACCGATGAAGAACGCCACCCACGAGCTTGTACGGGACTTGTTCGTCTTTTCCGTGTTCACGGGTCTGGCGTATTCGGACGTGAAGAACCTCACCGCCGACCGCCTGCAAACCTTCTTCGACGGCAATCTTTGGATAATCACCCGAAGAAAGAAAACCAACACCGAATCGAACATCCGCCTTTTGGATGTTCCCAAGCGTATCATCGAGAAGTACAAGGGACTGGCTCGGGACGGTCATGTTTTCCCCGTTCCGAGTAACGGAAGCTGCAACAAGATACTCAAAGAGATAGGCAGGCAATGTGGCTTCAAGGTACGTTTGACCTATCATGTCGCAAGACACACGAACGCCACGACCGTGCTTTTGTCGCACGGCGTACCCATCGAAACCGTAAGCCGCCTTTTGGGACACACGAACATAAAAACCACCCAAATTTACGCCAAAATCACCGCCCAGAAGAT
Organism: Bacteroides sp. OF04-15BH; assembly: GCF_003477995.1. Classification (GTDB taxonomy): domain Bacteria; phylum Bacteroidota; class Bacteroidia; order Bacteroidales; family Bacteroidaceae; genus Paraprevotella. Next base: position 4,486 of record NZ_QUEM01000024.1, on the reverse strand, counting down.
AAGCCAAGACATGGAAACCTTGTCGCACAAGTTGGAGGACATGGAGAAGAATATCTGCCGAGCCATCTAATTAAAAGCAGAATACCGATGAAAGAAGAAAGGAACATTATCACGATGGACGAGCGGGGCAATATCTCCCTGCCGAGCGATATAGGTGCAACCGCCATGACCGAGTGGGAAATCTGCGAACTGTTCGGGGTTATCGCCCCGACGGTTCGGGCAGGGATAAAGGCACTCTGCAAAAGCGGAGTTTTGAGTATATATGACATAAAGCGCATTATCCGCATATCGGACAGATACAGCGCGGAGGTTTACAACCTCGAAACGATAGCCGCCCTCGCTTTCCGTGTCGAATCGTTCGGGGCGGCGAAAGTCCGCAAGGCATTGCTGGAAAGGATTATGCACGTGCGAAAAGAAAAAACGACGGTGTTCGTGTCGGTTGTTTCGGACGGCAAGCCCAACAGCCGTTGGAAAGCGTGATGATATACCAACATAGCAACATGCAAACGTACCAGCATGCCAACATGCCAACATGCAAACCTATCACTATGGTGATATATATTGCAGGGTCTATTTCTCTTTTCAGAAGAAAGCGGAGCAATCATTTCCGTTTACAAAGGCAAAGCAAGCACGGGGCTTTCCGTCGGCTAAAAGGTCGGGCGGCTGCGCCGTTTCCCGATAAATCTTCCTCTCGCTTCGCTGCGAGTGTATTTATCGGGAAAACCTTGTATCCGACCGCCCCATGCAAAAGAGCCTTTGAAAACGAAAACGACCGCCCCGCCACCCACCGACCGAAAGGGGAAAAATAAGGTGGGGTTATATGGGTAAGCAGACGGCAGGGACAGCCATAGCCGAAAGGCAGGCAGACGGCACGCCGCAGGGTATTTACGGAGAAAATACCGTAGCTTATTAGGGAATTTTCCGAGCCGCAATACTACGTATCGCTGAAAATTCCCCAATAAGGCAAGGGGCAAGCCCCTCTGCACACCCCATCGGGGACGGCATTTCGCCGCCCTCAAAGATAGTCAGATTTATTGTTTCACAAGCCAGAAAAGAAAGGAATATATGGGTTTCGTAGTTTTACACATGGAAAAGGCGCACGGCAGCGACAGCGGAACGACCGCACATATCGAGCGTTTCATCATACCGAAGAACGCCGACCCCACACGCACGCACCTAAACCGCAGGCTCATCGAATACCCCAACGGGGTGAAAGACCGTTCGGCGGCTATACAGCAGAGATTAGAAGAAGCTGGGCTGACACGCAAAATCGGAAGCAACCAAGTACGGGCTATCCGCATCAACGTATCGGGAACGCACGAGGACATGAAGCGGATAGAGGAAGAGGGGCGTTTGGACGAGTGGTGCGCCGACAATCTGAAATACTTCGCCGACACGTTCGGAAAGGAGAACATCGTGGCGGCTCACTTGCACAGGGACGAGGAAACGCCGCACATACACGTCACACTCGTCCCCATCGTCAAGGGAGAGCGAAAGCGCAGGAAACGGGAGGAGCAGACGAAGAAGCGATACCGCAAGAAGCCGACCGACACCGTGAGACTGTGCGCAGACGATATTATGACACGGCTGAAATTGAAGTCCTACCAAGATACCTATGCCGAAGCGATGGCGAAATACGGGCTGCAAAGGGGCATAGACGGCTCGAAAGCTCGCCACAAGTCCACGCAGCAGTATTATCGGGATATACAGAAACTCGCCGACAGTCTGAAAGCGGAGGTGGTGGATTTGCAGCAGCAGAAAGAAACGGCGCAGGAGGAATTAAGGCAGGCGAAAAAAGAGATACAGACCGAGAAGCTGAAAGGGGCGGCAACTGCTGCAGCCGCCAACATTGCCGAGAGTGTCGGTTCTCTTTTTGGCAGTAACAAGGTCAAGACGTTGGAAAGGGAGAACACCGCCCTGCATAGGGAGGTAGCCGACCACGAGGAAACCATCGAAGCCCTGCAAGACAGAATACAGACCATGCAGGCAGACCACAGCCGGGAGATACGGGAAATGCAGCAAAAGCACGGCAGGGAGATAGCGGACAAGGACACAAGGCACAAGCAGGAAATATCGTTTCTGAAAACGGTAATCGCAAAGGCGGCGGCATGGTTTCCCTACCTGCGTGAAATGCTCCGTATCGAAAACCTGTGCCGCCTTGTGGGATTCGATGAAAGGCAGACCGCAACGCTCGTCAAGGGAAAGACGTTGGAGTATGCGGGGGAACTCTACTCGGAGGAACACGGACGGAAATTCACGACCGAAAAGGCTGGGTTTCAAGTGCTGAAAGACCCCACGGACGGGACGAGGTTGGTTCTTGCCATTGACCGAAAGCCCATTGCCGAGTGGTTCAAGGAACAGTTCGAGAAGTTAAGGCAGAACATACGGCAACCTATACAGCAGCAAAGGAAAAGCAGGGGTATGAAACTGTAAAGCTCCAATTTTATACAGCGAGCAAATAAATCTATTGCAACATAAGTGATTATCACAACTTTTCACTACCTTTGTGGTTGGATTAGGGAAACTCCGTCCAAGACATATTAGAAAAGAAAGAAGCGTTATGCTTATCTTGTTGTTGAAAACGTAGGAAATTTTCAAAATGAGCAAGGATGGCATAGTGGTTCTCACGCTATAGCGTGGGCTGCTATTACTACATCTGCTCATTAGGTTTTTCCTACGACCTTCAACAAAGACGTGGCATTGCAGTTCCACGCTTCGTGGTTTAATAATAAAAGGTCTTAAGGAGCTGGAAAGACAAACATAGTACTATGGACATGACATCTCTTTGGGGAAGACTTGCAAAATTGCAGAGTTTCTTTCAGGATGGTTTGAATGTGGATGAAAATTCACATTTGCCAGAAGCGGATTTACGCAAGATAAGTCTTGGCAATCTGTATGTATATCAACAACAAGGTGTATTGAACACATTCGAAACTGGCGTAACTCCCTCTGTTCGTAAAGTTATTTTAGGTGAATACTTTGGTATAACGGATAGGGATAGTGCCATCGAAACTTTGAATTGGTTGTCGCAAGCTCCCTCGCAAACAATGTTTCACTATGCTTATACGGCTTTTCTTCAAGGAGGGGGTAATATAAGCAGGAAGTGGCTTAATGAAAATGAAGAATTGAAAGAACACACCGATTTCCGAAATGACTGTTTGGAAAAGTTGGAAACGATGGAGGAAAAATATCCGGACATTGAACAAGCTGGAATTGTCGTATCCAAAGAAGAAATGGGCAAACTCGGAGTACTTGCGTGGGATGCAGGAAGATTAAACTTTATCAGCAGACTTTGCCTTGAGCAAGAGTACATTGTAAAAGAAGAATGTATGCAGTGTATCAATGCCGCTTACGAGATGACCAAAGAAGTTTATACCAATTGGAAAGACTATGCTTATAGTTATGTTCTTGGTCGTACTTTGTCGATGGGAACTACCAACATGATTGGATTGGCAGAAGATTTACTGACAGATACCAAAAGCCCTTGGACTTATATAAAATGGTGATACTTTATTAAAAAATATTTATTAACTCTACATTTTTTTTGAATTATGAAAACGTTTAATTATGCTCCAGCCTCTCCTATCAAGGATAACATTACAATGTTGGCTGTATCAGTCGGTATGGTTGTCGTGCCGCTCGTTTATCCATTCGGTATAAGAATAGGCAGTACCCGAATACTTGGCCCTACGAGTACTGCCATTGTTTTTATAATCGGAGGACTCGTTCTCTTGGTAATAACATTGAACAAGGTTCATCTTGCCCGTGCTTTGGCGGCGAACGGAGGAAAAATCGTTGTCGATGCAGATAGTGTAACCTATCCTATAATAAAGAAAGGGGAGAAAACCGACAAGTATTAACCTGTAAGAAGTAATTAATGACAAAAAAGAAATTGCCCGTTCGTTTCACGGGTCAGCACTTTACCATTGATAAAGTGCTAATAGAAGATGCAATAAAACAAGCAAATATAAATAGTCAGGATACGGTTTTGGATATTGGGGCAGGCAAGGGATTTCTCACTGTCCATTTATTAAAAATCGCCAACATTGTCGTAGCTATTGAAAACGACACAGCTTTGGTTGAATATTTACGAAAATTATTTTCTGATGCCCGCAATGTTCAAATTGTCGGTTGTGATTTTAGGAATTTTGCAGTTCCCAAGTTTCCTTTCAAGGTGGTGTCAAACATTCCTTATGGAATTACTTCCGATATATTCAAAATTCTGATGTTTGAGAGTGTTGAAAATTTTCTCGGAGGTTCCATTGTCCTTCAGTTAGAACCTGCTCAAAAGTTGTTTTCGAGTAAGCTCTATAATCCATATACTGTTTTCTATCATACTTTTTTTGATTTGAAACTTGTCTATGAGGTAAGTCCTGAAAGTTTCTTGCCACCACCAACTGTCAAATCAACTCTGTTACGCATTAAAAGAAATCAGTCTTCTTTTGATTTTCCTTAATTCCGCAACACTATTATAAAATATTTTTTT
>NZ_QUEM01000023.1 GCF_003477995.1 Bacteroides sp. OF04-15BH | reverse complement strand
TGTCTTAATACAGAAATACTTCACACCGTTTTAACAATTAAAAGATTAAAATGGGAACAAGAAATGTACCTCATCGCAAGTTTAGCGTTGATTTTAAACTTCGAGTTTTAAGTGAGTATTATCAATCTGCAGAGTCAAGATCTTTTACCGAGCAGAAGTATAATCTGGCCAAGGGCGCTCTTTATTATTGGGAAAAAGAGTTTGTTTTGAACGAAAAAGAGCTACCTTTATCCTCTGAACTATTGGAAAAGATATCTCTTATGCGTAAGGAAAGATTAGCCAAACACCAGCGTGAAGGGATTCCTCAAAGCAAAGAAGAAGAACTGGCAGCCGAGATAGCCCGCCTTCGGAAAGCTTTGGAATATTCCGAACTGCGTAACGAAGCCTTGAATGAGGTTTTGCGGATCGGTCGTGAGGAATATGGAATCGACCTGTTAAAAAAAGCTGGCGCCAAGCAGTAGACAGCCTTCGGCTCAGACATCCTAAAGTATCTATAGAATGTCTGAGCGGACTGTTTGGCAAGACACGTGAAGGCTATTATTCAGTCAGCCGGAGCACTTGCGAGGAACGTAAGCTGAATGAGTTGAAGGTCTTGTCTTTGGTAAGGGATATCCGCCAACAGGCTCCAGGTATCGGAGCCTACAAACTGTTTCTGATTCTGCGTGATGTCTATGGTTCCAGAGTTATGGGACGTGACTGTTTTTATAACCTGCTCCATCGCAGACATCTGATGCTTCCTCCCCAGAAGCGTAGGCATACCACCAACTCAAACCACCGTTTCCGCAGGTATAAGAATCTGATAAAAGGCTATAAACCAACGGGAATAAACATGCTTTGGGTGGCAGACATCACTTATATAGATACGGATGAAGGTGTCTGTTACCTTCATTTGCTGACCGATGCATTTTCGCATGAGATTATCGGCTGGACCCTTTCTGAGAGTCTGGTTGCCGAGAATACACTTGAAACTTTGGAACAGGCTTTGAGTATGTTCCGGAAAGCAGATCTGAGTCATCTGATTCACCACTCGGACCGTGGAGTGCAGTATTGCTGTAACCGCTATGTGGAACGGCTTGAGGAACTCAAGGTCACAATCAGTATGACAGAAGACGGTAATCCGACAGACAATGCCATTGCAGAGCGGGTTAATGGAATCATCAAGCAGGAATGGCTTTACAGAATGAAAAGACCTGCGAATATCAGACAGGCCAGGACATTAATAAAACAGATCATAGAATTTTATAACACCAAAAGACCGCATAGGAGTAATGGCATGAAGACGCCCGCATAAATGAGAGCTGCGTCCGTTGCATGACACTCTTTGGAGGTTTCGCGCCTCCAGCCGTTAGGCAAACCTCCGCGGTGTTTTTCATAGATTAGTTCATTAAATATTATTTGTCCTGATTTGTTACTAATGCATCGCATTTAAACCTGTTGCTAACTAATATGTAAAGTAAAGCAGGAAGAGTTTTATTAACATGTAAAGTGAATCAGTAAATATAAACAAAAATGTGTGAAGTAATTTTAGGCATAGTCATGCCCCGAAATCTCCTTTGAAAACGGTGCTGATGATTTTTTCATTTCATCAGCACCGTTTTTGAATTTTATCACAATGATTTTCTCATGCTAAAAGCTTCTTTCCATGTGTTTGAGCTTCTGCTCCTTATTGCATGCTCACAGGACTTCTGGATTCGGATTTAAAACGCTCTAGTTTTTTCATACGGAAAAAGCCTCAAACCGACTCTTGTCTGTTCGGTTTGAGGCTTTCGATTTTAAAGGCTTCCGGATTTCTTTTCCCAATCCGTGGCCCCTTTATTGTTGCTTTGCTGCCTGGGCATTCGAATACAGATAATAATACCAATACGTATTGGAATACTGCTGGTTGATTTCTCCGATACGATCCTCACTGAGGAGTTGCAGATAATTCATCCAATCCTGCATCTTGTTTTGCGGCACATCAAACGGCAATACATAGTTCCGGTCGTCCATATTGGCCAGCAGATACGCTTCGGCATAAGCGTTGGGCAGATGCTGCCGGAAAAGTTCCCGATACATGCTCAGAGCCTGTTTGAAGCGTCCCATATCCTTTTCAAGCAGGAAACTGCAAAGCATCAGATTGATGCGCTTGGTGTTGGTACTGTCGTCCAGAGCCATATAAGTGAATTCCAGTTTGGGAGCATAGGAACCGATAAAGTAACCCGAGCGGTCCGGCACGGAATCTTTTGTGACCTGTGTGCTGTTCAGTTCGTTTAGTTTTTGTGCGGTGCGCTCGGTCCATTGCTGTTCCTTCTGGCTTCGGCAAGCGATGTCAAAATACTTGCGCGCCAGTGCCTTGTCGCCCTGCATGATGGCGGCTTCGGTGAGATGGCGGATGGTGCGGGCTGAAGCCGAAGCATGATTCTGCACGCCCATTTCAAAAATCTGATGCATATATTCGTCACCCACCCCTACACTTTTGTAAAACAAGGCATTGAAGAAAGCAGGGATCACTTCCGTTTTCCGACTGAAGTAGAAATTATCCGTTGAGGTCACCGGATAGAAGAACAGATTGTCGGCCAGCGTTCCGGCTTCACTTTCGGCCAGCAGTGCATATCTCAGCTGCAAGTCCGTATAATTGGGCCGGTTGGCGTTGGCCAGCTGATACACGGTGCTCCAGTCGCCTTCTTCGGCTGCCTGCTCCATGTGATAGAGGTCTTCTTTCTGCGCTATTTTTCCTTTCTGTATCAGGAATAAGGCCGGTATGATGAGGGCAGCGGCCAGATGGCAGCCCCACTCCACTGCCGGATGTTTTATGTCCGTAGTGTTTGCTTTCGATTTACAGAACAGATGAACTATCGGCAGCAGGGGCAACACAAACGACAGGGCATCCATACGGAACAACTGGCGCTGATTTTCATCAAGATAACTGATGCCTTCGCTCCACAGGTATGGGAAAAGAATGCTCAGGAACAGCCCTACGGCGCTATAAATCCACGAACCTACGCGGCGGCCTTCGGCCAGATCGGTCAGCAAAAAGGCCAGATAAAGACCAAAGGCGGCTGCACTTCCGAGAACCGGAAAGACGAGCAGGCAGGCTATGGCAGGCCCTGCGCTGCGGTTCCGCATCTTCAGGGCAGCATATCCGGCATAGAGAAGCAGCGACAAGGTGATTTGCAACAAAGTCAGCTGGTTGGGAAACTCCACAAACAGAATGACCGAGGCCAGGATTAGTCCGGCAAGGGCTCCCCAGCGGGTTTTCAGACTGCGGAGAGCTGCACCGATGCTCAGGCTGCACGCCATGATGAGGGTGGCCGTAAGGGCTGCTCCCAGCCACGGATAGACATAAAACTGTTGCAGCCAGGTGTTGGCGATGGATACCAGTCCGCCCGGATAGCGCAGGCTTTCGGAGATAAAGTCACCGGCTCCCAACAAAGGGTTTTGGGCTTCGATGTTCTTCAGGGTTGCTGGACAGCAAAGCCCCAGAGTGGCGAACGTGGCCATCCAAAGCAGCAGATTGCCGGCATGATGGGAATATTTCTTGAAATTCATGGTCAGTAATTTCTTGGGTTATTCAAATAAATCGGCAACGGACTCTTTCAGATCAACCGGTCCGCTTACAAATTCCGGGATGTTGTACGAATACATGCGTTCGTTGTTCTGCACCGGAGCTTTCTGCGGCAACAGGAAAGGTTTGGAGAATCCGGTCTTCTCATCAAAATGAGCGATGAAAAGACGTGTGTACCGTCCGTCCAGGCGACGGCTGCTGAAGATAATCCATTTTCCTTTCTGGTCCCAGCTGTGATAGCTGTCCACATCGCTGCTGTTCAGGGCATCGGTATTTACACGTTCGCCGGTAGCCAGATTGATCATTTTCAGGTCGGCCTTTTTGTGCCAGATGGGGAAGGTACCGCTGTCTGATTCCGTAAACAGCAGATATTTCCCGTCGGGCGAGATGCGGGGGAAAGAAACACTGCCCTTTTCGGTGGCCGGATTATAGAGGGTGTCTACCCTACTGCCCAGTGTGCCGTTCTGCTCATTGAAGTCCGTGCGCAGCAGAGCATATTTCAACTTGTCATATTCCTTGGGAATGTTGCAGGCCTGAGCGCGGCAGAAATAAAGCGACTTTCCGTCGGGCGAAAAAGCCGGGAACGTTTCCCAATACTGTTTTTCCGTGAACCGTGGGTCGGTGATGACTTTCTTCTCTTTCGTGTCGTAAACCATCAGGTCCGATTCCAGATCATAGACCTCCACCTTGTTGTTGCTGTGGCCATAGAAAGCCTGATGCGTGTCGCAGTTGGCCAGTACGATGAAACGGCCTTTCGGGTGCCAGAACGGGTAAGTGCCCTTGAAGTGAGGCTCCATCTTGTCGAGTTCCAGTCGTTCGGGTACTCCGTTCTGAACCAGCACACTGCAACCGTTCTTGCCTCGTGCGTGAAACAGAAAACGCTCCGGAGAATAGTTCTGGAAACTGTGGCAGTTGACACAGCCGTCGTGGTTTTCGTTGTTGCTTACCACGCATTCCTCCTCGAAATTTTCCAGATGGCGCTGATAGATGCCCATGCTCTTCCAAAGCACATAGCCCGGGGGGATCAGGCGGTAGGCAATCCAGGGAGTGATGGAGTCGGCAGACACAGTAATCTGGAAATCACGATATTTCACTCCTTCCTGATGCTGGTCGTTCCATACGGAGACGGAGACACGCATCTGTTTTCCCCGTGCCTGTTTCAGACCGTCCTGCCAGTCGTCTTTGGGAATTTTGATGGTGTTTGTTCCGCTGACGGTAAACAGTTTCTCGTTTCCAACAAAGAAGTCGGCCGAGATTCTGGATGCCCCGTCCATCATAAAGTTCAGAGGTGCTATATTGCATGGCACGACCACATTCTTGTAGTCCGGAAAGATGGCAGGGGCTTCGCTGCTGTTTTCCTTGGGTGTTTTCGGAGCGCAGGCAGTCATGAGGAACAGAAGTCCTCCCAGAGACAGAACAGCCCCGCTCCTGCATCTTGTGTATCGGGTTGTTTTCATAGATAGTTTTGTTTTTTCAGGGTAAAAGCATAAACATTGAAAGTGGACTCCCGTTCGGAAACGGAGAATCCACTTCAATTTATTTTCTATAAGATCATAAAAAACCTTTTTATCGGATGATATCCAACTGCTTGAATACCTTAGACAGTTTCTCGATAGCTTCGTCAACCTGCTCTTTGGTATGGTTGGCCATCAGGGCAAAGCGTACCAGGGTGTCCTGAGGAGCACAGGCCGGCGGAATTACCGGATTGATGAACACACCTTCGTCGAATGCCAGTTTGGTCACGAGGAAAGTCTTGTCGGTATCGCGCACGTACAATGGAATAATCGGCGATTCGGTAGCACCGATTTCGAAGCCTTCTTCGCGAAAACGCTTCAAGGCATAGTCGGTAACGTCCCACAGTTTCTGGATACGCTCCGGCTCCTGCTGCAGAATGTGCAGGGCTTCGAGTGCAGAGGCTGTGGCAGCCGGTGTGTTTGAAGCGCTGAAGATATAGGTTCTGGTGTTGTGTCTCAACCAGTTGATGATGGACTTGTCCGCTGCGATAAAGCCGCCGATAGAAGCCAGAGACTTACTGAATGTTCCCATGATCAGGTCTACCTCATCGGTCAGATTGAAATGGTCGCACACACCACGTCCGTTGCGTCCGAACACACCCAGTCCGTGTGCCTCGTCAACCATGATGCTGGCATTGTACTTATGCTTCAGGCGCACGATTTCCGGCAGGTTGGCCAAGTCGCCTTCCATAGAGAACACACCGTCAACGACAATCAGTTTCACTGCATCGGGCTTGCACTTCTGGAGCTGTTTCTCCAGATCCTCCATATCGTTGTGCTTGTATTTCAGGTTGTGTGAGAAAGACAGTCTTCTTCCGTCTACGATAGAAGCATGGTCTCTGTCGTCGCAGATGATATAGTCATTGCGGTCGGTGATGCAGGCCAGCACTCCGGAATTTACGGTAAATCCGGTAGAAAAGCAAAGTGCTTCGTCCTTTCCTACAAAGGCAGCCAGTTCTTTTTCCAGTTGCACATGGAGATCCAGAGTTCCGTTCAGGAATCTGGAACCGGCACATCCTGAGCCGTATTTTCTCAGTGCCTGTACGCCGGCTTCAATGACACGTTCATCTCCAGTCAATCCAGTATAAGCGTTGGAACCGAACATCAGGACACGGTGTCCTTCCATCAAAACTTCTGTCCCCTGTTTGCCTTCAATTTCTCTAAAATAAGGATACACCCCTGCTTCCATAAATTTCTGGGGCGCATCATACTTTGCTAATTTGTCTTGTAATAATCCCATTTTCAATGTTAGGTTTATAGAAATTCTTCGGACCTTTTCTTTGAAAGTCCGCTGCAAAAATAATAATTAAAATTTTTAATCGGGGAAAATCAAACATAAAAATAACAAAAAGTCTGCCTTTCATGAAGTTCAGAACATGAAAGAGGAAAAAAAAGAGTATCTTTGTGTTTGCTAAACAACATGTTTTTTACTCAATTACTTATGGCTGAGAAGAAAAGAATCCATTTCATAATCAATCCCATTTCGGGCACCCAGAAAAAGGACCAGATCATTGCAGACATCGGCAATTATCTGGATACAACACGCTTTGACTATGAGATAAAATATACGCAATATGCGGGGCACGCGGCCCTGATTGCCCGCGAAGCGGCCGACAACGGCATTGATATCGTGGTTGCCATCGGCGGCGACGGCACGGTGAACGAGGTGGCCCGCTCGCTGGTGCACCGCCAGACCGCACTGGCAATCATTCCCTGCGGCTCCGGAAACGGACTGGCCCGGCATCTGGAAATCCCGATTGATCCCGTGGGAGCCATACAGGTGCTCAACGAATGTGTGATTCACGAGCTGGATTATGGCAAAATCAACAACATTCCCTTTTTCTGCACCTGCGGCATTGGGTTTGACGCTTTTGTCAGTTCCAAATTTGCTGAAGCCGGCAAGCGCGGTTTCCTTACTTATATAGAGAATACGTTGCGCGAGGGCTTGAGCTATAAGCCGGACACCTATACCATCACGATTGACGACAACAAACAGATGGTTTACAAGGCTTTCCTGATTGCCTGTGCCAATGCGTCGCAATACGGCAACAATGCCTATATCGCTCCGAATGCCTCGATGAGCGACGGACTGATGGACGTGACCATTATGGAACCCATCTCTGTGCTCGAGGCACCACAGATAGCCATTCAGCTTTTCAACCGCACGATAGATCATAACAGCAAGATCAAAACCTTCCGCTGCAAGAAGGTAAGTATCGAAAGAGCGGCTCCGGGAGTGATTCATTTTGACGGTGATCCGGTCATGGCCGGCAAGAATGTGGATGTGATTCTGGTAGAAAAAGGACTGAATGTGGTTATCAATTCACACACTACTCCGCAGCCGCCGCTATTGAGAATGTTTTCAAACTTTTACAGCGACCTGAACCAGTTCCGCGATGAAATCATCGAAAAGCAGAAACGCCTTATCCGTTCGCACCAGGAGCACGTGCGTAAGAGTCTGAAACGCTTGAAATAACCTTTGCTGCAAAAATATTTTTGCCCCTTGTTGCATGCTTTCTATGTGAATGAAGCATGCAACAAGGGGCAAATCGTTTCAATATTTCAGATAAAAGTCTCCGGTCAGTTGCCGGTAAGCATCGGTGGGTTCATTCTCCTCCGATTTAAGAATCAGTTTCTCCCCCGCCGGATAAGGACATCGGGCGCGCGAGAAAGAAAGCAGCACCCGCTTGGCCGGTTTGTTTTCTTTGGTGTGTACCCATACTTTCCTTTGCAGATACAAATCGTTTTCCCAACAAAGCATGCTGAATGAGTCACAGCTTTCGGCCGGAATGATGACGTGGAAGGTGCCGCAGTCCGTCAGCAGAGCCGCACAGCGGGCTATCAGTTCGTCAAAAGGCAGGCAGGCCGCCTGACGGGCCTGGTTCCGTTGGGCAGTGGGCGACATCAGTCCGTTGGTATAAAACGGCGGATTGCACAGGATGCAGTCGAATACCGCGGGCGACTGCCAGGTGCGGATGTCTGCCTGAACCACATGAATACGCCCGCTCCACGGAGACTGCGCCACATTGATGCGTGCCTGCTCCACCGCCGAAGGGTCTATTTCAAGAGCAGTGACCGAGGCGTTCGGATTGCGCTGGGCCGCCATAAGAGCCAGAATGCCCGAGCCGGTGCCCACATCCAGAATATGCTGCGCCGGCACACAGTCGGCCCACGCGCCTAACAGCACGCTGTCGGTCCCCACTTTCATGGCGCAAAGCTCATGACTTACGGAAAATTGCTTGAAATGGAATGAATTCATTGCTCAAAAAATCTTCGTCTTTGTTTATAGTTGTTGCAAAAATAACTAATTAAAATCAAATACAATATTTATAGTTGGTATAATAGACACAATTTTGTATCTTTGCCGAGTTTCACAAAAAATATAAAAAACAAATAGAGAGTTTATGCAAATTGACGAAAATCAGAATCCTTTTTCTTTAGTTGCCGACTTTGAAGGAGACGAGAGCAGCGTATTTGAAGTTGATGTGGATGAAACTTTGCCCATCCTTCCGCTGCGGAACATGGTCCTGTTTCCGGGAGTAGTCATGCCGGTTGCTGTAGGACGCAAGAGTTCGCTCAAGCTGGTCAAGGCGGCAGAGAAGAAGAATTTTCATATAGGCGTGGTGTGCCAGTTGACACCGGAAACAGACAATCCGCTCTTCGAAGACCTGTATCATGTCGGTACAGTGGCAAAAATCGTAAAGGTGCTTGAACTGCCGGATCAGTCCATCACCGTGATTCTTCAGGGTATGAGCCGTTTTGAGCTCTCGAGCATCATCGAGGAATCTCCTTATTTAATAGGTAATGCCGTTAAGATTAACGATGAATTGCCGGCCAAGGATGATGCACAGTATGAAATCCTGGTGGAGAGCTGTCGCGAGGTGACCATGAAATATATCAAGATGAACGAGCAGCTTCCCCGTGAATCGATCTTCGCCATCAAGAATATTTCAAACAAGACTTTCCTGATCAACTTTATCTGTGCCAACTTCCCGTTTGCCATCAGCCGCAAAATGGAATTGCTGAGTGAAGGCTCTATGGTGAAGCGTACGGAGATTCTGTTGCGCCAGCTGAACAAGGAAATCCAGTATGCCGAGCTGCGTGCCGAAATTCAGCGACGCACCCGTGAGGATCTGGATGTGCAGCAGAAAGAGTATTTCCTGCAGCAGCAGATCAAGAACATTCAGGATGAGCTGGGAGGCACTCCCCAAGACCAGGATATCCGTCAGCTGAGAAATCAGGCCGCGATGAAGAACTGGAATGAGGAAATCGAGCAGGTGTTTCAGCGCGAGCTGGCCAAGCTGGAGCGTCTGAATCCGCAGAGTCCGGACTATAATGTGCAGCTGAACTATCTGCAAACCCTGCTGAGCCTGCCGTGGAATACCTATACCGAAGACAACCTGAACCTGAAGAATGCCGAAAAGGTGCTCAACAAGGATCATTACGGACTGGAGAAAGTCAAGGAACGTATTCTGGAGCATTTGGCCGTGTTGCGTCTTCGCGGTGATCTCAAGGCACCGATCATCTGTTTGTATGGCCCTCCGGGAGTGGGAAAAACTTCGCTCGGACGCAGTGTGGCCACAGCCCTGAAGAGAAAATATGTACGTATGTCGCTCGGCGGACTTCATGATGAGTCGGAAATCCGTGGTCATCGCAAAACATACATCGGTGCCATGCCGGGACGTATCATCAAGAATCTGATCAAGGCGGAAAGCTCTAACCCAGTGTTTATCCTCGATGAGATTGACAAAATCAGTCAGAATACCGTGCAGGGAGATCCTTCATCGGCATTGCTCGAGGTGCTCGACCCGGAACAGAACAACGCTTTCCATGACAATTTCCTGGACCTGGATTACGATTTGTCCAAGGTGCTCTTTATTGCTACCGCTAATAATATAGGTACTATTCCCCGCCCTCTGCTCGACCGTATGGAGCTGATTGAGGTGAGCGGATACATCACCGAAGAGAAGATTGAGATTGCCAAGCGTCATCTGATCCCCAAGGAGAAAGAAAACAACGGTCTGGCCGGAAAGAGCGACATCAAGTTCTCGCGCTCGGCCATCGAGTTTATGATTGAAAACTATACCCGTGAATCCGGTGTGCGCGGTCTGGAGAAGAAAATCAACAAGGTGTTCCGCAAGATTGCTCTGGAATATGCACGGACCAATGAAATGCCTTACAGCGAAATCAAACCGGCAGACATCGAAACGCTGCTCGGTAAGCCGGAGTTTACCCGCGACATCTATCAGGGCAATGAATATGCCGGTGTGGTAACCGGACTGGCATGGACCTCTGTGGGCGGTGAGATTCTGTTCATAGAAACAAGTCTGAGCAAGGGAAAACCCGGAAAACTGACGCTGACCGGAAATCTGGGCGATGTGATGAAGGAGTCGGCCATGCTGGCTTTGGAATATATCAAGGCACACGCTGAGGACCTGAACATCGACAACCGCATCTTTGAGAACTGGAACATTCATATCCACGTGCCCGAGGGTGCCGTGCCTAAAGACGGTCCTTCGGCCGGTATCACCATGGCCACGTCTCTGGCTTCAGCTTTGACCCAGCGCAAAGTACGTAGCAATCTGGCCATGACGGGTGAGATTACGCTGCGTGGCAAGGTGTTGCCTGTGGGCGGTATCAAGGAAAAGATTCTGGCAGCACGCCGTGCCGGCATCAAGGATATCATTCTTTGCAAGGAAAACAAGAAGAATATCGAAGAGATTCCGGCAATGTATCTGAAGGGACTCACCTTCCATTATGTAGATAATGTGGAGGAAGTGCTTCAGTTTGCTTTGCTGAAGGAAAAAGTTAAGCATCCGATTATTTTTAAATTCGAAGAAAACAATGGTGACCATAAATAAACAGACCAATTCCAAGTTTACACTGCTGCACACCGACGCGAAGACCAACGCACGCGCCGGCGTGCTGGCAACGGATCATGGAGACATTGAAACTCCGATCTTCATGCCTGTGGGTACCTTGGGCAGCGTTAAGGGTGTCCAGCTGAAGGATCTAACGGAGGATATCAAAGCGCAGATTATTCTGGGAAACACCTATCATCTGTATCTGCGCCCCGGAACGGAGATTCTGGAAAAGGCGGGCGGCCTGCACCGTTTCAATGGTTTCAACAAACCGATGCTGACCGACAGCGGCGGTTTTCAGGTGTTCTCGCTGACCGGTATCCGTAAGCTGCGTGAAGAAGGCTGCGAGTTCCGTTCGCATATCGACGGTTCCAAGCATTTCTTCACTCCCGAGAAGGTAATGGACATCGAACGCTCCATCGGTGCGGATATCATGATGGCATTTGACGAGTGCCCTCCCGGTGATTCGGATTATGAATATGCCCGCAAGAGTCTGGAGCTGACACATCGCTGGCTGGACCGCTGCATCAACCGATATAACGAAACCGCCCCGAAATATGGTTACGGGCAGTCGTTGTTCCCGATTGTGCAGGGATGTACTTATCCCGACCTGCGCCGCCGTTCTGCTGAGTTTGTAGCCAGCAAGAACGCCGACGGTAATGCTATCGGTGGTCTTGCGGTGGGCGAACCGGCCGAGGTGATGTATGAAATGATCGAGGTTGTGAATGAGATTCTGCCTAAGGACAAGCCCCGCTATCTGATGGGTGTGGGCACTCCGGTAAACCTGCTTGAGGGTATCGAGCGCGGAGTGGATATGTTCGACTGTGTGATGCCTACACGCAACGGACGTAATG
This sequence comes from Bacteroides sp. OF04-15BH, assembly GCF_003477995.1. GTDB lineage: Bacteria > Bacteroidota > Bacteroidia > Bacteroidales > Bacteroidaceae > Paraprevotella. The sequence continues at coordinate 49,089 of NZ_QUEM01000023.1, read as the reverse complement.
CCATGCTCTTCACACGGAACGGTATTATGAACATGCGCAACCGGAAATGGGCCGACGACTTTTCGCCGGTAGACCCTGACGGAACTTCATACGTAGACACAGCCTACTCAAAGGCTTATCTGCATCATCTGTTCAAGGCACAGGAACTGCTGGCCCTGCAGATTGCTTCGATTCATAATCTGGCTTTCTATATCTGGTTGGTTCAGGAAGCCAGAAAGCAGATTCTGGCCGACAATTTCTCTGCATGGAAAGCCGAGATGGTAAGAAAAGTATCTGTGAGATTATAAAAACAGTCCTGCATGAAACTCTTCAAAAAGAAAAACAAGGATAACTCAGACAGAAGAAAGCCGCTGGGATGGCTTTCTTCTGTCAAGTTGTTGAATCGACTGGACCGCTATCTGATTGCCAAGTTTTTGGGAACCTACTTCTTTTCGATCATTCTGATCATTTCCATAGCGATTGTCTTCGATTATAACGAAAACATTGATAAATTCACCACGAACAATGCGCCGCTCAAAGGAATCATCTTTGACTATTACCTGAATTTTGTTCCTTACTTCTCGAACCTGTTCAGTCCGCTGTTCGTGTTCATTTCCGTGATCTTCTTCACTTCCAAACTGGCAGAGAATTCGGAGATCATAGCCATGATGTCAACAGGAATGAGTTTTGAGCGCCTGATGCGCCCTTACATGATTTCTGCTGCTATCATTGCCTTGCTCTCGTTTGTATTGGGTTCGTATGTCATACCGCAAGGCAGTGAAAAACGACTCAACTTTGAAAATATCTACAAGAAGAAACAGCGTGCCAATTTTGCACAGAACGTGCAGCTGCAGGTCGACACCGGTGTGATTGCCTTTATCGAGCATTTTGACGGAGAGACCAAAACAGGCTACCGCTTCTCCTTGGATAAGTTTGAAAACAAGAAACTGGTTTCGCATCTGACCGCCAGCACTATCAAGTATGATACTCTTGCCGACGAGCAGTATCACTGGAAAATCAGCAACTACACCATCCGCGAAATGAAAGGAATGCGTGAGCGTATCACTTCCGGTTCCAAATTGGACTCGCTCATCATGATGGAGCCTGCCGACTTCCTGGAGACGCGTAACCAGCAGGAGATTCTGACCAATCCGGAACTGAAGGTATATATTGAAAAGCAGAAACGACGTGGACTGGGTAATGTGAAGCCTTTTGAGGTGGAATATTACAAACGCTATGCCACCCCGTTTGCGTCCTTTATTCTGACCACTATCGGTTTGTCGCTTTCTGCCCGAAAACGCAAGGGAGGTATGGGACTTTATCTGGGAATCGGTCTGGCATTGAGTGCCTCTTATATCCTTTTCCAGACAATTTCCTCGACTCTGGCCATCAATGCCGACTGGCCTTCTGCTTTGGCGGTGTGGCTGCCGAATATCATATTTACAATAATTGCTTTCTTCCTTTACAAGAAGGCACCAAGATAAAGAAATTAGAAACGTGGATTTTTACGAATTAGATTTGAACGACCAGGTGCTGGATGCCCTGGATGATATGAACTTTATAGATTGCACACCGATTCAGGAGCATGCCATTCCCGCCATTCTGGAAGGACGGGATGTGATTGGAGTGGCACAGACCGGAACCGGAAAGACCGCAGCCTATCTGTTGCCGGTGCTGAGCCGCTTGTGCGACAACCCGGGACCGGAAAACAAGATCAGCTGCATCATCATGTCGCCGACACGCGAACTGGCACAGCAGATTGACCAGTCACTGGCCGGTTTCTCCTATTATGTGCCGATTTCAAGCGTTGCCGTTTACGGAGGCAACGACGGAATCCGTTATGAACAGGAAAAGCGCGGACTGCTGATGGGAGCAGACATCATCATTGCCACTCCGGGCAGACTGATCAGTCACCTGAGTCTGAGCAATGTGGATTTGTCTCATGTGAAATATTTCATTCTGGACGAGGCCGACCGCATGCTGGACATGGGATTCAGCGAGGACATCCTGCAAATTGAAAAGCTTCTGCCGCGCGAACGCCAGACTATCCTCTTTTCGGCCACAATGCCGGCCAAGATTCAGCAGCTGGCCCGCAATATCCTGAAAGATCCGGTAGAAATCAAGATTGCCGTATCCAAACCGGCTGAAAAAATCAAGCAGGAGGTGGTATTCTGCTGTGAGGCAGAAAAGCTGAAAGCTGTCAAGTGGCTCTTCACACACTACCCTACGCAGCGCGTCATCATCTTTGCTTCTTCCAAGATTAAAGTGAAGGATATTGCCCGTGCCTTGCTCCGCAAAGGTTTCAATGTGGGAGAAATGCACTCCGATCTGGACCAGAAAGAACGCGACGCTGTGATGTATTCTTTCAAGACACAGCAAATCGATATTCTGGTAGCTACGGACATTGTGGCCCGTGGCATTGATATTGACGATATTCAGTTGGTCGTTAATTACGACTTGCCGCACGATGCCGAAGATTATGTGCACCGCATCGGACGAACAGCGCGTGCCAACAACGATGGAAATGCTCTGACCTTGATCAGCGAAAAAGAATATACCGGTTTCAAACGGATGGAAAGACAGCTGGAGATTGAAATTCCGGCGGTGACACTTCCCGAAGATTTTGCCAAACCGGAGCTGAAGGAAGAGTCTTTCAAGAAAAAAAGCAGAAAGTCCAAGAAAAAAGGAAAGGGCGGTTCTGCCGAAGGCAAACCCAAAACAGAGGCCAAAAAGTCAGAATCCAAGAAGCCGCAGAAAACAAACGGAACTCAGGAGGCCCCAAAGTCTGAAACGAAGGAACCGGGTGACGCAAAGAAAGAGGTGACGGCAGAACAGGCTGAAAAGAAACCGGCCAAAAAGAGAAGAAGCCATCATCGCCGCAGAAAGTCAAACAAACCGGCCGAGGGAAGCGAACAGAAGCCGGCAGCACCGACAGAATAAAAAATTACAGTAAAGATATGAAAACAAAGAAAAAGGCACTTCTGATCGGTGGTGCCGTTGTATTGGTAACCGCATGCGTTGCGGTGTATTCCCTGTTCTTCAGTTCTTGCTACAAGATCAGCGAAACCGTGTATGTTTATGTAGATGACGACGACACGAACGACTCTATCCGCAGCAAGATAGAGACAGCGGCTCAGCCGTCTTGTCTGTGGGGCTATTCCATTCTGGAAACTCTGAAGCCCATGACTGTCCATCCGGGACGTTATGCCGTCAGTCCCAAAGAAGGACAACTGGCAACCTATCGTAAATTGGCAAGCGGTAACCAGTCTCCTGTAAACCTGACCATCCCGAGTGTGCGCACGGTGGATAAACTGGCCGGTGTGCTGGGACGCAAACTGATGGTTGACTCCACTGCGATTTGCGAGGCACTGCAGGATTCTGCATTCTGCGCCACTCTCTCGTATGACACAGCCACCATCATGGCGCTCTTCATCCCCAACACCTATCAGGTGTACTGGAACATCAGTCTGGAAGACCTGATGAAGCGCATGCAGAAAGAAAATGCAGCCTTCTGGAAAACAGACGGACGCGCGGAACTGGCACAAAAGTTGGGACTGACCCCGAATGAGGTGATTACCATTGCCTCTATTGTAGAGGAGGAAACAGCCAACAATGCAGAAAAGCCTATGGTGGCCGGAATGTATATCAACCGCCTGAAGCAGGAGATGCCGTTGCAGGCCGATCCTACCATCAAGTATGCTTTAAAGGATTTCTCTTTGCGACGCATCTATCACAAGCATCTGACTATTGACAGTCCGTATAATACATATAAGAATGTAGGATTGCCTCCAGGACCTATCCGCATTCCTACTGTAGCATCTATCGATGCTGTGCTCCACCGGGTTGATCATGATTATCTGTATATGTGTGCTAAGGAAGACTTCTCCGGAACGCATAATTTTGCCCGAACCTACGAAGAGCATTTGCAGAATGCACAGAAATATACGGATGCCTTGAACAAGAGAAATATCAAATAACCGGTTCATTCTAATTTTTGAATAAATCGGGATATAATACGAGGATGCATCAAACTTTAATTTTCAAATGTGAACTTACGATTTAAATTTGGAGTATCCTACAATGATAAAAGAAAAGGGACGAATCACGACTCAATTCAGAGTTTGATCCGTCCCTTTTTAAATGCTATAGCTACAATCCGTAGCTTCTCTTATTCTCTTATGGACTTTTTTGTTTTACTACATTGCTTTTATGTTCTTTTGAATGCCGGCAAAACGTGAAGTTCCGTTTTTCTCTTTTTATTCTTCCTTAACGGCATCTAAAAGGACTTCACCCAATGTGGGATGAGGATGAATGGTATTTCTTAAATCATTCACCGAATTTCCGTTCTGGATCAGAACGGTCAGTTCCTGAATCAGATCCGCCGCATGTGGTCCTACCAGATGTCCGCCCAATAATACTCCGCTTTCCTTGTGGCTCAACAGTTTGCAGAAGCCTTCCGTTTCCTGAAGGCAGACAGCCTTTCCGTTTGCCCGGAAGAAAGACTTATGAACCCGATAAGGAATGCCGTTTGCCTTGCACTCTTCTTCGGTCAGTCCAACAGTAGCCGCTTCGGGATGAGTAAATACCGCAGCCGGAACAATATCCAGTCGCAACGTGTCGGTGAGTCCCTGCATGTGGTTCAAGGCCCTTATCCCCTGGAATGTAGCTGCGTGTGCCAGCATCTGTCGCCCGTTGATATCTCCTATGGCATAAATGTGGGGCACATTCGTTTGCATCTGTTCGTTTACCTCAATACCCCGTTTGGCGTACCGTAATCCGATATCATCCAGATTCAACGATTCGATATTGGCACGCCGTCCTACGGCCATAAGCACATAATCAGCTTCTACGCATATTTCCTTTTCCTTTTTCAGATAGTGCACGCGAAGCAGACCGTCTTCGGTCTTTTCTATCTGTTGCACCTGTGCCTGAGTCTGAATGTCGATGCCTCGTTTACCCAGACTTTGTTTCAGGCGTTTGGCCAGATCTGTATCAAAGTGCGGAAGAATGTCCCGGCAATATTCCAATACGGTGACCTGACTGCCGAAGCTTTTGAATATAGAAGCAAACTCCAGTCCGATAACTCCTCCTCCAATGACACACAGATGGCGCGGAATGCAATCCAGATTCAGAATTTCGGTAGAAGTCATCACATGTGGCAAATCATGGCCTGGTATCGGCAAGGTCTGGGACACAGAACCTGTGGCAATCAGAATATGATCTGCAGAATATCTTTCTTCACCGACCAGCACTGTATGCTCATCCTCAAAGCGTGCTGCACCGTTCACAAACCGGATCAGTTTGTTTTGCAAAAGACTTTCCACACCCTGACGAAGCTGTCCGACAATCTGCTCCTTTCGCTGAAGCACCGCCTGAATGTCAAATGAAAAGTTCTGGTTACGGATTCCCAACGTTTCCGATTCCCGCAAATCATCGAGTATCTGGGCATGTCGGCAAAAAGCCTTGGTCGGAATGCACCCTTCGTTCAGACAAGTACCTCCCACCGGTCCTTTTTCAATCAGAGTCACTTCGATTCCCCTTCGGGCGGCCAACAGTGCGGTTTCATATCCACCCGGACCGGCACCGATAATCAGCAAGGGGCTATGTACGGTTTGATGTGTATTCATAAGGTACATAATTTTAATAACGTTATCCAATCCGCTATTTCTTTTTCGGTCAAGAAACAGTCAGATCGGCAAAAGTGAGTACAGGTTGCTTGGCGGCCGTTGTTTCATCTAATCGGCGCACCGGTGTGTGATGCGGTGCCGTACGTAGTTCTTGCGGATTCTCAAGAGCCTCTTGAGCAATGCGACGCATCACCGCAATAAATCCGTCGAGTGTTTCCTTGGATTCGGTTTCGGTCGGTTCGATCATAATCGCCTGATGGAAAAGAAGCGGGAAATAGATGGTCGGCGCATGGAAACCATAATCCAGCAGACGCTTGGCCACATCCAAAGTAGTAATACCGGTTGACTGGTCTTTCAATCCGTCAAAGACAAACTCATGCTTGCAGCAGGCGTCAATTGGAAGCTTGAAACAGTCTTTCAGTTCCTCTTTGATGTAATTGGCGTTCAGTGTCGCCAATGGACCCACCATTTTAACGTGTTGCCGTCCCAGTCTCAGAATATAGGCATAAGCACGCATCAGTACACCGAAGTTTCCCATAAATCCGGAAATTCGTCCGGCGGCGGTATCATTTCCTTCAATGGTATAGCGACCGTCTTCCTGACGCACGACTTTAGGGTTCGGCAAGTATTCAATAAGGTGAGCAGCAACTCCAACCGGTCCGGCACCCGGTCCACCACCACCGTGTGGTGTGGAGAAGGTTTTGTGCAGATTCAGATGCAGAATATCAAATCCCATATCTTCCGGTCGGGCCACACCGACAAGCGGATTCATGTTGGCTCCATCATAATAAAGCAATCCTCCGCAGCCGTGAACCAGTTCGGCAATTTGAAGAATCTCCGTTTCAAAAAGGCCAAGTGTGTTCGGATTGGTCATCATGATGCCGGCAATGCTATCATCAAGCAACGGACGCAAATCCTCCACATCAATGGTTCCCTGTGGTGTAGACTTCACTTCAACCACCTGAAGTCCGCAAACCGCCGCGCTGGCCGGATTGGTACCGTGGGCACTGTCGGGCACAATGACCTTTGTGCGTTTGGTGTCGCCACGCTGCAAATGATATTGTCGCATAATCATCAGGCCGGTAAGTTCACCATGAGCTCCGGCAAAAGGATTCAGCGTAAACTTTGCCATTCCGGTAATGGCCGATAAGGCACGGTCCAGTTCGTCGTAAATCTGAAGCACGCCCTGCACTGTTTCAACCGGTTGCAAAGGATGAATTCCCTGAAATCCCGCCATAGCAGCTATTTCATCATTGATTTTCGGATTATACTTCATGGTACAGCTTCCCAACGGATAAAAGCCTGTATCTACTCCGAAATTCATATTCGACAAGTTGGTGTAATGGCGCACCACGTCCAGTTCACTTACTTCCGGAAGTGCGGCACGTTGGCCACGCTTCAGACTATCCGGTAACGCATCCAGGCTTTGAGTCCATGTGTTTTCCGGAAGAGAAAAACCTTGTCGGCCTTCTTTGGAAAGCTCAAAAATCAGTTTATCGTAATATTTCATGGCTTCAATTGCTTAATGATGGATAACATCCGGTCGATTTCCTCCCGGTTTCTTTTCTCGGTAACACAGAATGACACATACCCCTCTTCTGTTTCCAAGGCAGCCAGGAAGCCTTCCTGAAGCAGAGCCTGCTGTAATGTGGCTGCCGGAATCTTGCTTTTCAGGACAAACTCCTTGAGGAACGGTTTGTCAAACACCTCTTCAAACAAACCGGTAGCTATCAGCTGGTCATGAAGCTCATGCGCGCCTCCATACGATAATGCGTTTACCTGATGTAAGCCTTCCGGACCCATCAATGACAGATAAATGGTTACGTAAAGAGCCATCAGCGACTGATTGGAACAGATGTTACTGTTTGCTTTCTCACGCCGTATATGCTGTTCACGGGCCTGTAAGGTCAGTACGAAAGCTCGCTTGCCATCTACGTCATGCGTAGCGCCGACAATGCGGCCCGGCAGTTTGCGCACCAATTCCTTGCGACAGGCCAGATAGCCCACATAAGGTCCTCCGAACAACAGCGGAAGTCCTAAAGTCTGAGCGTCTCCGCAAGTGATGTCTGCGCCCCATTCTCCCGGTGTCTTGATTACGGCCAGTGCCGACGGATCGGCGTAAACCATCAACAGAGCCTTGGCAGCGTGTAAAGCATCGGCCATGCCTGAAAGATCTTCAATGATACCGAAACGGTTTATCGAAGGAATCAGAGCTCCGGCCACATCACCGGATTCCAATTCCCGCTGCAGAGATTCCAGATCCGTATTTCCGTCCTTTTGGGCGATTCTTCCAATCTCCACGCCGTGATATTTCGCGTAGGTCTTCACCACTTCGCGCACTTGCGGCAATAAGGTATCAGCCAATAAGACACGTTTCTTTTTCTTTGTGGCCGCCATAGCCATCAGCATGGCTTCGGCTGCCGCAGTCGGTCCGTCGTACATGGATGCGTTCGTACAGTCCATCCCTGTAAGTTCGGTAATCATACTCTGATACTCGAATATATAGCGCAGTGTTCCCTGCGAGATTTCTGCCTGATAAGGAGTATAGGCTGTCAGATATTCACTGCGTGCAATCAAAGACGGAATCACGGCCGGCGCATAATGGTCATAAGCGCCGCAACCGCAGAACACCGTCAGCCGGTTATTCTTACGGTCCAGTTCCTCAAATTTGCGCCTCAGTTCAATTTCCGACAGGGAGTCCGGAAGATCGAACTCCCGCGTATAACGAATTTCTGCCGGAACATCGGCATACAGATCTTCGAGCGACTTTACACCAATACGCTCAAGCATTTGCCGGATGTCCTCATCGGTATGTGGAAAATAGGCAAAACTCATAATTGTTTCTTTTTAGATAATAGCTGTAAGATTCTTGGAGAAAACTTCTCATTGTTGAGCACAGAAAGCCGCATAGGCTTCGGCGTTCATCAGACGGTCCACTTCTCCGGGATCACTCATTTGTACCTTGATGATCCAGTTTTCATACGGATCCTGATTCAGCAATCCCGATTCGTCTTCAAGCGCTTCGTTGATTTCCGTTACGGTACCCGAAACCGGACTGATCAGATCACTGGCGGCCTTGACACTCTCTACCGCACCGAATTCCTCTTCGGCTGTGACCTCGTCGTCCACCTCGGGCATATCCACATAAACAATGTCTCCCATCGCCTTTTGGGCAAAATCTGTAATACCAATGATGGCCACTTCGCCGTCAACCTTTACCCACTCGTGTGATTCACTGTAATATAAACCTTCTACTGTTTTCATGATTCTTTATGTTTTAAGGGTTTTATAATAAGGGTCTATGAAATGCTAGATGAATATGACTCTGATAAAAGCCTGTCAAAGCCTTTATTTTTTATAATTCTTATCGTAAAAACGCTTTTTGCAGATTACTCCTGCAAATGTTTTTTTGCGAACCCGCACCGATACGGAGCGTCCAATTTCTGCATAAGCCCGTTTGACCAATGCCATGCAGACATATTTTCCAGTAGAGATGGACTGATAGCCGGTAGTTACTTCACCAATGACCTCTCCGTCACATTCCACCGGGTATCCGGCCCGAGGAATTGCTTTCTCCGTAAGCTCGATACCGACAAGCTTACGAGGCGTACCTTCTTCCTTCTGACGAAGGATACTGTCGCGTCCGATAAACTCCTCCTTATCTGTTTTTACAAATATGCCCAGTCCGGCCTCTATCGGAGAGATTTCCGCGCTTAATTCATGTCCGTAGAGCGGAAGTCCCACCTCGAAACGCAGTGTATCCCGGCATCCCAATCCACAAGGAGTTACTCCGTTTTCGATCAGTTTGTCCCATAAAGCCACAATAATCTCCGGTGCCGCATAGAATTCAAATCCGTCTTCGCCGGTGTATCCTGTGCGGCTTAACAAGATTGGTGATCCGTTCCAGGTTGTTTCTGTAAAGGTATAAAATGCCAGATCACGGGCATTTTCCAGTCCGAGCACTTCAATGGCGATACGTTCGGCCTCCGGTCCCTGTAAGGCAATTTCTCCCCATCGGTCAGACTGATTGTCGATGCACACCTCGTAACCGTTACTTTGATTACGAATCCATTCCTCGTCCTTGGCGATATTGGCAGCATTGACTACCAGCAGATAATGATTCGGTGCTGTGAGCTTATAAACAAGCAGGTCGTCAACTACTCCACCGCCGGGATAAAGCATCATGCCATACTGAATCTTTCCGGCAGGCATAATGCGGATATCGTTTGTGAAAATATGATTGATGAATGCTTCGGCATCCGGTCCGCTGACAAAGATTTCACCCATGTGCGAAACATCAAACATGCCCACTTTCTGGCGCACAGCCTGATGCTCTTCCAAAATGTTCGAATACTGAATAGGCATGATAAAGCCTCCGAACGGGCTCATTTGTGCCTTTAACGCCTCATGACGGTCGTAAAGACAGGTTTTCAAAAGGTCTTCCATGATGTATAAAAACTATTATAAGGTTGATGAATCATCGTAAACGATAATCTATTTCTGATCCGGTTTGCGGAAAATAAGCTGTATCCAGTCCTCGGTATGGAGTTTGTAGATATATTCTCCCAAGTCCACATCAGCCAATGCCTTTCGGAAAGCATCTTCCTGAATCGGCAGTCCGCACAGACATTTTTCAAGTAACGGAAGCGGGTCCTGCAGAACAAAGAAATCGCCTTCCAGCGTCAGGCCGTCGATTTTTCCCATGCGCATTCGAAAACGGACCGTAAAGCCTCCCACTCCATTCACGCGACCTTCATAAATGAGATTGCTGGCAGGATTCTTGCCCCAAAGAAATTCATCCGTAAGATATGTGGCTTCGATCTCCTCTATGGCTTCGATCTCATTGGTCGTGAGCATCCGTTCCTCATCACAGAGCGCGCGAATGAGGTGCTGTTTTAAGGCATCTTTGCTCCAGTTGGTATGCTCTGTCAGGTTGGTGACCCGCTGACGCACCGAAGCTACTCCTTTGCTTTCTGTTTTGGACTGCGCCGGAGTGATGGCCCGCACCATATTTTCGAAATTGGTATGATAAAGTAAGGTGCCGTGCACAATACTTTTGACAGGAGTCTGATAGAAAGCATTGCCCGATACTTTCCGTCCGTCTATCAGAATATCATTACGTCCGGATACCGTGGCCTGCGCCCCTGTGTCGTTGAGAAGTTCTGTAATCCGGTGCAGATAACGGTCAAACGTCTGCTGTACTCCTTCGGAGCGGGTAATCCAGGTAAGCATCAGATTCCCTTCATCGGAATAGACACAGCCTCCCCCACTTTTTCTTCTGAATACATTGATTTTGTTTTTGTGACAATAGTCCAGATTGACTTCGGCTTCGATATTCTGATTGCGGCCGCAGATTACGGTAGGCGCTACCTGCCAGATGAAGAAAGCTTCTTCATCATTGTTTTCCCGGGCCAGAAATTCCTCCATAGCCAGATAAAACACCAGTCTGCGCTCCCGTGAATCGGGTAAAAGAATGTGCTTCATGAATTTTAGATTAGCGACGGCTAAATATAGAAAATGTTTTCTTCAACCCAAACAGTCCGAACTGTTTTTACGGTATATTTAACAGACTTTTTCCCTGTTTAAACAAGTTTGCTTTTTGAGCTGTTTTCACCTTCCTAGGCTTCTGTTTCTGCTCTGTCCTTTTAAGGAAGGAACCATAAATTCTAATGGTTTTCTAATACCATTCTAATAAGTTTCTAACAGCCGTTTTAAAACAGCCGGCTTACCTTTGCAGTGTGATCAGAAAACTAAGTGAAAACCTTTAAAACGAATTGCAATGTGGAAAAAGAAAACACAAAGAGCTTCTGTAACCTTTAATGCAGAGAAAATTCTGTTGGCCGCTTCGCAGCCGCTGGCAGCAGTCTATTCTTTCTTTCAGACCACTCCTTTGGGACTCAACGGCGACGAGGTGGAAGAACGTCAGGCATTATATGGTAAAAACGAGGTAGAACACGAAAAGAAGAAAAAGCCGATATCCACGTTTATCAAAGCCTTTATCAATCCCTTTATCGGTGTACTAACAGGATTGGTCATCATATCCTTTATTCTGGATGTGTTACTGGCAGCACCGGGCGAGCAGGATTGGACCGCCATTATTATCATCTCCACGATGGTGATCTTCAGTGCCATTCTGCGCTTCTGTCAGGAATGGAAAGCCAACATGTCGAGCGAAGCCCTGCTCAAGATGGTTACGAATACCTGTTCCGTGCAGCGTCAGGAGAATGACGGAATGGAAATCAGCATAGCAGAACTCGTTCCGGGTGATGTGGTGCAGATAGCAGCCGGCGACATGATTCCCGCCGACCTGCGTGTCATAGAAGCCAAGGACCTTTTTGTGAGCCAGTCTTCGCTTACCGGAGAATCTGATCCGATAGAGAAACGTCCCGAGAGCCAAGTGGCATTTTCCGGTTCGGCCAGTGTTGTAGAGTTGGAAAACATCTGTTTCATGGGTTCTACGGTTGTGAGCGGTTCGGCCCGTGGAATCGTATGCGCCACCGGAAACAGCACCTATCTGGGCACCATTGCCAAAAGCATTGTCGGACATCGCGCCGCCACAGCATTCGACCGGGGTATCAGCAAAGTGAGCTTCCTGCTTATCCGTTTCATGCTGGTGATGATTCCCTTTGTCTTTCTGGTCAACGGAATCACCAAGGGCGACTGGCTCGAAGCCTTTATCTTTGCCGTGTCGGTTGCTGTGGGACTTACTCCCGAGATGCTGCCCATGATTGTTACCGCCAATCTTTCCAAAGGAGCGGTTGCCATGTCGAAGAAGAAGACCATCGTTAAAGACCTCAACGCCATTCAGAATTTCGGCGCCATGAATATTCTCTGTACGGACAAGACCGGTACGCTGACCTGCGACCAGATTGTTCTGGAAAAATATATTAATGCCGACGGAAGTTGCGACACCGAGAAGCGCATTCTGCGCCATGCCTATTTCAACAGTTTCTTTCAAACCGGACTGAAGAATCTGATGGACAAGGCCATCCTTTCGCACGTAAAGGAACTGGATTTGGAGTATCTGAAAGACAACTATAAAAAGGTAGATGAAATCCCCTTCGACTTTACGCGCCGCCGCATGTCCGTAGTGGTAGAGGACTTGCAGGGCAAGCGTCAGATTATCACCAAAGGAGCCGTGGAAGAGATGCTTGAAATCTGTTCTCACGCCGAACTGAACGGTCAGGTACTTGCCCTTACTTCCGAGTTGCGGGAACAAGCCCGTAGGGTAAGTCGCCAGATGAACAAACAAGGTATGCGGGTTCTGGCCGTAGCCCATAAGAGTTATCTGGACAAGGATTGCAATTTCAAGATTTCCGACGAGCGGGATATGGTACTGATTGGTTACCTGGCCTTTCTCGATCCCCCAAAAGAATCAGCATCCAGCGCCATCCGTCAGCTGAAAGAGCACGGCATTGAAGTGAAAATCCTTTCGGGCGATAATGATGCCGTGGTGCGCACCATAGCCCGTCAGGTAGGCATAGACACCAGTCAGGCACTGACCGGTCCCGAGCTCGAAGCCATGAGCGAGCGCGAGCGTAAAGAAGCCGTATGTTGCACGACAGTATTCTCTAAGCTCACTCCGATTCAGAAAACACAGATCATTCAGCTGCTTCAGGAACAGCACAACACTGTAGGCTTCCTCGGAGACGGAATCAATGATGCCTCTGCTTTGCGCCAGTCCGATATCGGAATCTCTGTTGATTCAGCCGTTGATATAGCCAAAGAAAGTGCCGATATCATTCTGCTGGAGAAAGACCTGATGGTGCTGGAAGCCGGAGTGCTTGAAGGACGAAAGACATTCGGCAATATCACCAAATATATCAAGATGACCGCCAGTTCGAATTTCGGAAACATGTTCAGCGTCATGGCAGCCAGTGCCTTTTTGCCCTTCCTGCCCATGCTGCCGATCCATCTGCTCATCCAGAATCTGCTTTATGATCTTTCGCAGACCGCCATTCCTTTCGACCGTATGGATGCCGAGTATTTGCGCAAGCCACGCAAGTGGGATGCTTCAGACCTGAGCCGTTTTATGATTTATGTAGGACCGATCAGTTCCATCTTCGACATCATTACTTATCTGGTGATGTGGTATGTATTCGGATGCCAGTCTGCCGAGCACCAGACCCTGTTCCAGTCCGGCTGGTTCATCGAAGGACTGCTGTCGCAGACACTCATCGTGCACATGATTCGCACCCGTAAGATTCCGTTCATTCAGAGCTGTGCCTCTTGGCAAGTAACCGGACTCACGCTGCTGATTATGGCTATCGGTATCCTCATTCCGTTCTGTCCGTTTGGCCATTCCATCGGACTGGAGCCTCTGCCGCTAAGCTATTTCCCCTGGCTTATTGGAATCCTGCTCTGCTACTGTGTGCTGACTCAGTTTGTCAAGAACTGGTACATTCACAAGTTTGTCAAGTGGCTCTAACGAGAACCATTCCTTTCATCCTTTCTATAAAAAGTCCTGCCTCAGAAAAGCCAAAAAGAAATGGCTTTCGGGGGCAGGACTTCCTGTTTCTATTGTCTGTTCAAAGTATGAGTCAGTTTGGAATCAATCGGATTCATCATCCGTAGCTTCGTCCTCTTCCCCATCGTCAGGGCCCATATAGAAGTCATCTTCTGGATTCATTGCCCGATAAAGCCATTCTTCTTCGTCCATAGATTTATTAAGATAAAGTATTCTTACTGTCTGTTTAATGTATAGTTCAACTTGGAGTCAATCGGATTCATCTGTTGATCCAGCATTACCAGCTGATCCTTTTTCTGTTCGAAATACATTTTCGTGCTCTGGTCAAAGGAAATCAGCTCCAGAACCGTAGCATTCTTGTTTCCCGAGTGCCCGCGTAAAGTATATTGTCGCCCGTAAATAATGTCGCAGCGGTCCTTTCCGTTTTCAGCTTCCAGATAGTTCAGAGCAGCCTGAAACACTCCGTTGCCACTATGCTCCTGATGATGGATGGTAACGGTGTATTCAATTCCTGGGCCCGATGCTGCCGGCAGCGTTCCTTTATAGGTCTGTGCCACTACCGGACCTCCGTCGGGAATCAGTTTCAGCGAGTCCACCACATCCACGGCTTCCACCTTATCCGTCCGGTAATACACTCTTTGATAGTTTCCGTATTTGCCCACCACAAGCGTGTCTTCGGTGAGCCGTACAATGTCCAGCGTATCGTCAAATGCCAGTGTCTGACCGTTGCCTACACTTTTACCGGAGAGTATCAGCGTGTCTCCTATTTGTTGCCACCGTTCGTAAAGCAGGGTTTTCATACCGATAGAATTGGCGGAGCCGTCGGCTTTCAGCGTAACGCCCTGAACAATCTGTGGATTGGCATACATCACTTCAATCCAGTTACCGACAAGTTCGCTTGATGATTCCGTTGGGACAGTTTTCTTTTCTGTGTTGCATGCAGCAAAAAGCAATAAGGCTGCAAAAGGCATCCAATTTTTCATAGGGTAATCATTTTTGTATTGACAAATTGTTTTCGAAATTAAGGTATGAACAAAGATAATGGAATTGCCTATCCTTGTCAAGATGGTATTTTGGGGTTGTTAACAGATATGCAAATCGAATTCTGAGAAACATTATGGCTTAATTGTATATAAACATCTGACATTCAGAATAGAATGAAAATTCTTTCTCTTCCAACTTACTCATCTTTGAGAAGCCTCAAGCTTTGTCATTTCGGTATTTTTTATGAAAGAAAAGCCTTTTTGCTTTTTGATTAACGTAAGTACCCTTTATAGACTTGTGCAACTTACATTTGATGCGGTATTTGAACTTTTGTATGGTTATATCTTAATAGCACTATCTGCAACCACCTGCGATTCTTCTTCTATTTCTTCATACGGCTTTATCCTTCTATCTTCCAGAAAAATATGAGAAAGCGTGTACTCTAATGCAGTTAGTAAGAAAAACAAATTTTTAAAAAGGCTAGAATCATACAAAATTATTTGTCTATGAGCACACTAATTACTATCTTTGGCATATTATATTAGGAGATAAGTATTAGTATTTCTACTTTGGCAGAATATATTATGGAATATAGTTTTGATATTTTCGATAAGAATCCTGAACGCTTGGCAACAATTTTGGCAGAAAACTGTCGTAAGCGCAGACTTGATAAAGGTCTGAGTAGACGCAGTCTTTCTGAAAGAACGGGCATACCGGAACCAACGCTCGAGCGTTTTGAAACCAAGGGAAAGATATCTCTTGAAGCATTTCTGAAATTGGTCGTTGAATTTGGCTGGTTTGACGAAATGAGTGCTATTATGAGTAAAAGCAAATTTACCACAGGAGAGGAACTTGAGACAATAAATAAGAATCAAGGAAGACTGAAAGGGCGATGAAAGATATACTGAAAATCACAGTTTCATTAAACGGACGTACAGTCGGCACTTTGCAGATGACGCCCGAAAGAGACCGGAGTGTGTTCGAATACGACAAGGATTGGATAGCAAGTGGATTCTCAATATCCCCATGGGAATTGCCACTCCAGACGGGACTCATATACTCAAAAGAAAATAGTTTTGGGGGCGGATTTGCAGCATTTGAAGACAGTATGCCAGATGGGTACGGCCTTTATCTGCTTGACAGAATGCTTCGACGTGAAGGCAGTTCTTTGGCCGAACTATCTCCTCTTCAGAGGCTGTCTTTAGTTGGCAGTTCCGGAATGGGAGCACTTTGCTATAAGCCTGAAGCTTCCAAAGAACATCCTACTGCCATTACAGACAACGACTTTGACGAACTTCAGCGTAAAGCTTTAGATGTACTCTCTGAGAAAAGCGATGCGGATGCATCCTTCCTGTACTATAATAGCCGTAACTCTGGTGGAGCAAGACCAAAGGCGGTATATAAGGCAGCTGACGGTTCGGAATGGATCGTAAAATTCAGACATATATACGATCCCTCAGATATTGGTAAGACAGAATATCAATACATGAAGACAGCTAAGAAATGTGGAATTGACATTCCTGAAATCCGTCTCATTAATAATCGCTACTTCTCAATTAAAAGATTCGATATCTACAAAGGTCATCGTATCCATGTACTTACTGCGGCAGCCCTTTTACAATCGGATTTTCGCGCTCAGAACATAGATTACGTAAATCTTCTTGCCCTAACCGGTTACCTTACTCAAGATCCAGAACAGGTGGAGCAAATGTTTCGCAGAATGGTTTTCAATATTGTATGCGCCAACAAGGACGATCACGCCAAGAATTTCAGTTTTCTCTGCGAAAACGGTAGATGGACACTTGCTCCTGCATACGACATTACTTACTCTCCGGAAGGCACCAGAGGCGAACATGCAACATCTGTCAAATACTCGGGCAATCCAAGCCTTGAAGATATCATTTCTGCCGGAACAGGTATCCGTATAAGCCGAAAACGCTGCATTGAAATCATTGAAGAAATCGAATCTGTCTGCAATGCAGAACTCGATGTTGATAAAATAGTAAAAATCAGAGGTTAATAAAAGAGCGTCATTAGAATTCTTGCTGTTATCGAAAATAATCTCTCTTTATTATGGCTGCAAATATAATTGTTTCTTGGAAATAAAGAATGATTCAACTATAGGTGTGAATAAAATTCTAAAAGAAAATCCGCAGCTTCCTATTTGAGAACATACTAAAAACACTTTAATTGACTGCTTAAATTTTTCTAAGTTTTATGCTAAAAAAAGGAATATACGAACAGATAATCAACCAACTATTTCGTGCTAAATTAGCAGAATATAATAGTGCTTCCTATTACGTTGGAGAGAAAATAATAGATCGCGAAGAAGCTATTATTCATTTATCTCGTTATTTATATAATATCATTCAAGGAGTAATATCAAGTGTAGTAGATGAAGATGGTGGTGTAGAAAAAAGTATCAAGTTTATAAACTCTATTATTAAAGAACTTGGTAGAGATTTTAACATAGATGATTATCAGAATAATTTGATTGATGCTAAAGCCTCGATTTTGACATATATCATTGAAAAAGCAAGTTTTGATTATCCTAATCTACAAGAATATCTATCTCAAATTACACCTCTAACTTCACTTACTCAAAGTTCTCTGTTTACTGGAAAAAATGATCAAATTGAATTATGCAGTGAATTAAAAAAAGAAATCCTCTCATCCGATAAAGTTGATATTGTGGTCTCTTTTATCCGTATGAGTGGAATTAACTTAATCTTTAGAGAATTAGAACAATTTACTAAAAAAGGTAATACACTTCGTATTATTACGACTACATATATGGGTGCTACGCAATATGAGGCCATAATTAGGTTAGCAAAACTCCCAAATACGAAAATTAAGATCTCCTATAATGGAAATAGTGACAGGTTACACGCTAAAGCATATTTATTTTTCCGAAACACTGGATTTCATACAACCTATATCGGTTCTTCAAATATTTCAAAAGCTGCATTAACTGAGGGACTGGAATGGAATATGAAAGCAACACAAGTGGAATTACCACATATTTTAACTACAGTAAAACATACATTTAATACGTATTGGGAAGATCCAACTTTTGAGGATTTTGTATTAGGAGTAGATGATGAAAAACTAAAAAAAGCATTAAATCAACAAGAGGATAATCCTGCTTTTTTGGATTATTCTGTCTTAGATTTGATTCGTGCAAAAGATTATCAGAATGAAGTATTAGAGAAATTGGAAGTAGAGCGAAATCTACACAATCATTTTCGCAATCTTGTTGTAGCTGCAACTGGTACTGGAAAAACTGTTATTGCCGCTTTTGATTACAAAAGATTCAAAGAAACTCATCCACGAGCAAATTTTTTATTTGTAGTACATAGAGAAGAAATTATAAAACAGGCGTGTGCGACCTTTCGTCATGTGTTACAAGACGAAAACTTCGGTGATATGTGGTATGGTGGTCATGAGGCTAAACAATATAATCATTTGTTTGCCTCAAAAGATTTGCTAAACAATAGAATAGATGCACTGAATTTGCCGGAAGATTATTTTGATTATATCATTTTTGATGAAGCTCATCATATAGTAGCATCAAGCTATCAAAAAATATTACAACGGTTTAAGCCTAAAATCCTTTTAGGCTTAACGGCTACGCCGGAACGTATGGATGGACAAGATATAACGATCTATTTTGATGGTCATATCTCTGCAGAAATTAGATTAGATACAGCCCTGAATAACCAATTGTTGGCACCTTTTCATTATTATGGTATCACCGATTGTGTTGATCTTGCAGATGTACGTTGGGAACGTGGGCGTTTTGTGGCATCGGAATTGTCTAAAATATACACTCACAATGATATACGTACAGGGGTGATCTTTAGAAGTCTGGAGAAATATTTGCCCAATTATTGTGATGTGCGGGCACTTTGCTTTTGTGTAGATAAAGAGCATGCGGAATATATGTGTGCTAAGTTTACACTTGCAGGTTTAAAATGCGCAGTGATGACGAGCGACTATAGCGAATCTAGAAATAGAGAAATCAAACGCTTGGCAAATAAAGAAATAAATTACCTGTTTGTGGTAGATATGTTTAACGAAGGGGTGGATATTCCTGCAATTGATACAGTGTTATTCCTTCGTCCTACCGAAAGTATAACCATTTTTTTACAGCAATTTGGTCGTGGATTGCGTAAGACTGAAGGTAAATCACATCTTACAGTTTTAGACTTTGTTGGTCATAGCAGAGCAGAATTTAATTACTCAGAACGTTTTCAGGCGTTAATGGGACGTACGACTATGAGTGTGAAGGAGGAAGTGGAAAAAGATTTTCCACATCTTCCACTAAAATGCCACATTCATTTAGAGGAAAAGGCAAAAGAATATATCCTTGAAAATATTAACAACTATATCAATAGCTTCAGATTAGATAAAATAATTCGAAATATTCAAACGTTTAGAAATAATTTTGTTGAGCCTCTTTCTTTGAAGTCGTTTATTCGCTTAACACATGTACCCTTGGAGAAAATATACAAAGGGAGGACTTGGAACGAACTTTGTGTCCAGGCTGGTTTGAGAAATAAAATGTCACGGTTCAATTCAGAATTAGCAAGGGCTGTTAACAGAAAATGGTTATCTACGGATTCGCATAGCTATTTTACATTTATAGAAGGACTAGCTAAAAAAGAATTCAATGTCAAAGTATCTACAATGACTGAAATTGAACAACGTATGTCACTAATGTTATATTATGATCTATATGATACAGCAGGAGTTTTTCCATCCTTGCAAGCAATGTTTAATGCTTTAAGCGAGGATTCAGTATTCATCCAAGAATTAATAGAGGTTATTGATATATTAAAAGACCGTTGCGAAGCTTTGGAGCAACCTGATAATTCTTCGCTTGCGATGACTTTCCCGTTAAAGTTGCATGGGGTTTATACTAAAACCCAAATACAAGTAGCTATTCAAACATCTACTCTAGAAAGAAAATCGCCAGCACGCGAGGGTTGTGAAAGGCAAATAATTAATGGACAGCCCGTTGAAGCTATGTTTGTCGATATTATAAAAGATCGTGAGGTTGGTTCAAATACTAATTACAATGATTTTGCACAAAGTAAAGGGTTATTCCATTGGGAGACACAAAATAGGGTGCGGCAAGATAGTAAAGAGGGACAACGTTATATAAATCAAGAACAGACGATGTTACTTTTTGTTAGAAAACAGGCCCGTTCTTCTGAGGATAAATCCCGTACCTTAGGATATGTATATTTGGGTGAGGTTGAATTAGTAAGTTATTCAGGTAATAAACCGATACAAATCGTTTGGAAAATGAAAGATGATATTCCTGCTTCTGTTTGTGAATATGCATGCAAATATGCTGCAGGATAAATCCCTAAGTTTGATTTTGTCTATTAGTTAGGAAAATGATATGCTCTGTAGAATCCGATTATTAAAATCTTTCGAATAATCGGACACTACAAAGCATATCATTAAAATAGGGAACTTTTTACTTTTTCCGCTCCAACTCATTCAGATGCTCCATCTTCTTCGCCTCTAAGAACTCATAGATACCGCAGAGATGTTCTTTCACCTTACCGCCACCGAATTCATAAACCTTGGTGGCCAGTCCGTCCAGGAAGTCACGGTCGTGGCTCACGACAATCAGTGTACCGTCGTAGGCAATCAGGGCCTGTTTCAGAATATCCTTGGTTTTGAGGTCCAGATGGTTGGTCGGCTCGTCCAGAATGAGCAGGTTTACCGGCTCGAGCAACAGACGCAACAGCGCCAGACGGGTGCGCTCGCCTCCCGAAAGCACTTTCACTTTCTTGGTGCTCTCCTCACCTCCAAACATAAAGGCACCCAGCAAATCCTTAATCTTGTTGCGGATTTCTCCCTTGGCAATATCGTCAATGGTCTGGAACACCGTAAGGTTCTCATCCAGCAACGAAGCCTGGTTCTGGGCAAAATAACCGATCTTCACATTATGACCCAGTGTCAGCGTACCGTCGAACGGGATTTCACCCATGATACACTTTACGAGCGTTGATTTACCCTCACCGTTACGGCCCACAAAGGCTATCTTATTTCCCCGCTCCACGGTCAGGTTCACGTTCTGGAATACGGTGTGCTCGTCGTAGCGCTTCCCTACTCCGTCCATGATGACCGGATAGTTTCCGCTTCGTGGCGAAGGCGGGAATTTCAGGCGCAGCGCCGAGGTATCTTCCTCGTCCACCTCTACCAGTTCCAGCTTTTCAAGCATCTTCACACGGCTCTGCACCTGCAACGTCTTGCTGTAGGTACCTTTGAAGCGCTCGATGTAGTCCTTCGTTTCCTGAATCATCTTCTGCTGCTCCTCGTACTGTTTAAGCTGCTGCGCACGGCGCTCCTGGCGCAACTCCAGATACTTGCTGTAGTTCACCTTATAGTCATAGATGCGTCCCATGGTCACCTCGATGGTGCGCGTGGTGATGTTGTCCACAAACTTACGGTCGTGACTGATCACAACTACCGCCTTGGCGCTTTCCATCAGGAACTGCTCCAGCCACTGGATACTCTCAATGTCCAGATGGTTGGTCGGCTCGTCGAGCAGCAGCACGTCTGGGTTTTGCAGCAACAGTTTGGCCAGCTCGATACGCATGCGCCATCCGCCGCTGAACTCCGAAGTCTGCTTGTTGAAGTCCTCACGTTCGAATCCCAGTCCCAGCAAGGCTTTCTCCACATCCTCCTCAAAGTGAGTCAGATCGATGGCATAGAATTTTTCGCTCATCGAAGCCACCTGTTCAATCAGAGCCATGTAAGAGTCGCTCTCATAGTCCGTGCGCTCTGCCAGTTCCTTGTTCAGCGCTTCGATTTCGGCTTCCATCTCCTTCAGGTGAGCAAAGGCCTGCGATGCCTCTTCAAACACCGTGCGTCCGTCTTCGGTCATCAGGT
Organism: Bacteroides sp. OF04-15BH; assembly: GCF_003477995.1. Classification (GTDB taxonomy): domain Bacteria; phylum Bacteroidota; class Bacteroidia; order Bacteroidales; family Bacteroidaceae; genus Paraprevotella. Next base: position 27,120 of record NZ_QUEM01000023.1, on the reverse strand, counting down.
GCTGCGGCAGATAAGCCACCACGCAATCCTTCGGTGTGGTTACTTTTCCGCGGGTGGGTTGGCGCACTCCGGCCAGAATCTTGAGCATGGTGCTCTTGCCGGCTCCGTTCTTACCCATCAGCGCGATGCGGTCCTTTTCGTTAATCTGAAACGAGATGTCGCTGAATAATGTTGTTCCTCCAAATTCTACTGTTAATCCTTCTACTGAAACCATGTATTTTTAATCGTGAAATGTTTTTTATTGATGCTCTTTCAAAAAGTCATTGGCGCGTCCGCTTCTCAGAATCAGCGTGCGCACGGTGTCGTTAAACTCGTGTTCGGCCATCAGCTGCTCCACGGTGAGGTGCATGCGGTAGCGCCAGTAATGGCGCGGGTTGGCCGGAATATTGATGCGTTCGCTCTCCTCGTCGGGATTGCGCAGACGGTCGTCTATCGACATCCAGTCCTGCCAGGAGATCAGGCAGAGCATGGACGGCGAGAACAGATGGCGGGCGATAATCTCCTCGCAGAGCCAGCCCGGAATGTCGGCCGGCGGTTCTCCGTCCTTTTGCAGAATCTCGTGATAATACTGCCGGGTGGTGTCGGCATCCTCGCGCCACCACAGACGCAGGGTCGGCATGTCGTGGGTAAAGATGGTGGCCACACTCTTGTACGGATTGTTCTCCAGATGGGCAAAGCGTCCGTCCATCCCCTTGGGCATGGACTGGATTTCGAGCGTCAGTATCTGAAGTTCGTTCAGAACCCACTGCACGCACTCGGGCACCATACCCAAATCTTCGGCACAGGCCAACATCGGAGTAGCCTCGATCATGCGCGGCAACTTCTGCATGGCCGTCTGATACCAGAACGAATTGTGGCGATGGTAGTAAAACTCTTCATAAAGGGCGGCAAAACTTTCCTTCTCGCGTTGGGTCAGCGTCTGGAAAATGCTGCTCTGCATGGCCGAGATGCGCGGATGATAATGTTCCGGCTGCCGCGGGTCTTCAATGAAGAGTACATTCGAAATCAGTTCGTAGAGCCCTTCCTTCATGCGGCGGCGCTCCTCGCTCTGTTTCTGGCGACCAAAGAACGCCTCCACCTGACGCTGTGTGGCAAATTCCGGTTTCATTTCGTACCAGTCATATCCCAGGGCATTGAGGAAGACACGTTTCACCAAGGCCGTTTTCTCACCGAAGAGCGGCTCCAGCACCCAGTCGGCAATGTAAGGACGCGTAAAGGCATCCTTACGGAAATCCAGACCGGAATTCTGGATTTCTTCGATGGTAAGCGGCAGCGCCGGAGTGAAATAACCCAGCAGTCCGTGTACGGCATGCGTCGGAATTTCCCAGATGCGGAAGAATCCCAGCACATGGTCTATGCGGTAGGCATCGAAGAACTCCGACATCTTTTGCAGGCGGCGGGTCCACCAGCGGCAACCGTCCTGAAGAATGGCCTCCCAGTTATAGGTGGGGAATCCCCAGTTCTGTCCGTTGGCCGAGAAGGCATCCGGTGGCGCTCCGGCCTGACCGTTGCGGTTGAAGAAATGCGGCTCCATCCACACATCCACAGCTGCCCGGCACACGCCGATCGGAATATCGCCTTTGAGCAACACGCCCTTGCTGCGGGCGTAGTCGTGTGCCTCCTTCATCTGACTGTAAAGCAGGAACTGCGCATAATAGGTGAGCCGGATCTGCTCTGCGGCGTCCGCATTGCCGTTTACAAGTTTATAGACTTCGTGGGCATCGTAGCAGGCATATTCGCCCCACTGCCGGTAGTCGGCGGTACCCTTCACTTCTCTCAGATAGACATAAGCCGCATACGGCAGCAGCCAGAAGGAGTTCTCGTCAAAATATTGGCGGAACGCTTTGGTGTCCAGCACCTGCGCGCCATTCTGTCGGAAACTTTCTTTCAGGAAATCCGTCTTGAGGCGATACACCGCCTCATAATCCAGTGCCGGCAGAGCATTGAGTTCGGCAGCCCGCTTGCGGAACCGTTCCATCTTATCCTTGTCGGCAAGTGCCGGCAAACGGTTCATGTCCAGATATTGCAGATGCAGGGCATAAACCGAGATACAGTTGTACGGATAAGAATCAGCCCACGATCCGGTGGTGTTCGTATCATAAATAGGAAGCAGCTGCACGGCCTTCATGTCTACCGAGGCCGCCCAGTCGGTGAGCATCATCAGATCACCGAAATCGCCCACACCCCAGCTCTTCTCCGTGCGGATGGAAAACAGCGGAATCACTACTCCGGCAACCTTCTTGCGCGGATAGTCCATGCGGATGATACCGTCGTGATAGACCAGAGTCTGGTTGCGCTCCAGTCCCTTGTACTGGGTGACGCGGTTGTCGCCTTCCTCCCAACGTTTCACCTGACCGTTGTGGCGGTTTATGATGACATATTTATATTCAAAAGGAAAGAGCATGCCCTCTGCGCTGAGTGCTATGCCCCATTCGTTCTGTCCGCGCTTGGTGAGCGGCAGTGCCTTGTCGGTCTGCCAGGCACCGATGGCAGGGATGCTTCCGATGATGGCCGGCAACTCATCCTCCTCGAGTTGCGGCACATGGATGCGAAAGGCCACGGAGCGGTCGTAATAAGAATCGTGCACGGGTCCTTCGGCCGGTTCATGTTCCTGTTGCGGGCAAAAGGCAGCCGAATAAAGATGATCGCAAGGCGGAATGGCCTGCCAGCTGTCCGGCAGGAAATATTCGCGCGTCATGTCGGCACGCAGCCGGCGCCATGCATGTTTCCATTCCCGGCGTACGGTCTGTTCGCCGGCGCGCACCACATACAGGTATTCAAACCACAATGCCGCCGGATGGGTATATACAAAGTCGCCCTTCCACTGCGCACCGTCGGTAGTGTCGAGCGGAATGCTGCACTCATTCACCTTTCCTTGCGGCAAGTACATACGCAGAACAACCTCGATGCGCTCGCCCCAATGGGTGTGGTAGTCTATCGTAAAGTGAAGTTTCATGCTTTTCTGTTATTTGGGTTTCTAGAAATCGTTTCCGGAGGCAGAAGTGTTTTTTTCCTCGCGGCTGATTCTTTATCGCAAAGATAAAAAATCATTATGTATTTTCAAGAGTTTCAAAAATAAATATCGATATTTTTGCAGTAAAATTTGGCAGATAATGCAAAAACACTTACCTTTGTAGTATAAAAATTGCCGCATCGGTTAGATTGGGATACTCATCAAAAAATTTCTGAAAACCGAGAAAGCTTCATTCTCCAATGGCGGGCCACGCCTTCGGGTAGCATTATGCCGGTGGATTACAAAGGAGGTGGGCACTCAAATCTTATTATACTCGGAGTTTCATCACATCATCGGTGCGGTTCTTATAAAGGACGTCTTCGGACGTCCTTTTTTCGTATCCTCTGCCCTCCTGTCTTTTTGTCGGAAAATATGCGGTATTTCCGGCAAAAGGTAACCTTTTTATTATTTCTGTCTCCGGGCATAGTCGTCATCTAGATGCATATATTCTGCATAAACATCCATTCTGGGGTGTATATGGCAGCTTTTATCCGTTTTTTATGCAGAATTTTCTGCTGATATTTGCAGCGGATTGCCATGTCTGTTTCGGAAAATCATCAGGGTGAATCTTCAGAATCAGCACATACGCAAGTGGAAAATGACGAAATCGGACAAAAAAGCGTTCTGGAAGGAGTGTCTTTTTATCAGAGCTCTTTCTGCATAACTCTGTTATTCTGCATGTTACAGAAAACAAAAGGCTGAGATTTCATTTTTCAAGTCCACGCTCCGTTGTGAACGTAAAAAATGAAATCTCAGCGAGTGACTTAAGGCAGAAACTTACATTCTGACATTTTGTAACTTCAAGGAAAGTACCGGAGTTAACGTTTTTGAGAACGCTTTTTCCTTTGAGGTATTGGTCTGCTCTTTACATCTTCATCATAAATATTGACCCATTTTACGGACAGGTCTCTATCTGATACGTTTACCAGAACATATCCGGTTTCGCTTTTCAGATCCACAGACTTTATCTGATATTCATCGGTGCTGTGAATACCTCCTCGTTTGGGCTGAAGGAAACCACCACCGCCACCGGAAACTATCTGATGAATGGTTTTCCCGTTATGCGTTACAGTACAATGGTTATATTGATGGGTATGTCCGCAAAAGTAATAATCTATGCCATACTCCTCGAGAAGGCTCCAGAACTTGCTCCTGTTGCTGTCGTCTGCATCAAGACATACCGGATGAAATGTATTGCAACTGAACGCAGGTTCATGGCCAAACGGAACAATTATATGCTCTTTGTTTACTTTTTTAAGCGCCTTTTGCAGCCATCCTGTGTCAACAGTGTGCTCACCGTTCAGATAATTATCCATTCCAATAAATGTTATATTTCTGTAGGAATACATTAGGTTCAGATCCGGAGAAACCAGTTCTTTCCACGGCTTAAGATTATCCCCTTTTATATCGGCTTCATGATTGCCTCGTATTGCAACAATCTTTATACCAGCATCTCTTAAAGGCTTCGTCAATTCCTGCCACTGCGACAATTCCTCATACATGCCCTGGGCGGTCTGTCTTTTACCACCCTGTATCAAATCACCGACAAACAGTATAACTTCCACCTGGTTTGCAATCAATGATGGAACAATTTTTTTGATGGTATATGCCTGAGGCACGTGTGTATCTCCAACAACGGCAAAGCGCCAACCACCATCCTGTCCATACATCACAAGCACTGAAGCCAGACAGCTGATTATCATAAGAAATATCTTTTTCATATTCAAGTCATTTTATCTTTCTGACGCATCTTACAGCGTTAAACACACAAAGCATGTCTTTCTGCGGCCCGAAGAACCGAGGATATTCTGATGATGATCCTGATTTGGGGTCGCTCCTTTGAGCTCCAGCACCATGTACGTCACAGAATTCTCCGGTTCTCGGCTCTCTGCCCCAGGCCTCGCCAAAACATATATATACAGCATTTTTATAAGGATTTGGCCCATCCAGATGGGTGGTTGAACTCCAATAATATGCGTATCCATTCACTCCGTCATAGAGCTCATGCTTGCTACACTCAAACAACGGAGATATTGCCGGAGAATCAGTAACGGACGGCGACCTACCGTAATCTACAATGGATTCAAGTTCCTTGGCATTGGGCAGATACCAGTCAGAATAGCCTGCGAGTGAAAGCGTATCTGCATAAGCCAAGGCCTGTTTCCAGTCATAAAGTTTTCCATCATCCGCTTTCTGCCACATCAATCCTGTCGCATAGTCGGTAATAGTACCGTCACCATTGTCTACAAACTGGTTCTTTCCATACTCTGTATTGCCTCTCACCATACGGAAATACATCTTGTTTTCTTCTCTTCTTTTCCTTAACGGATATCCCTTTATCCTTCCGTCCACAAAGTTCACCCCGAAAACGGTTGTTTGTCCTCCCATAGTCTTGCCTTTATAGACGGTTGAAGACCATGTCTGTGCATCAATCTCACGTTCTCCCTTGCTTTTATCACCTATTGGCTGATTGAAATAATCGGTATCAATATATGGAATCATAACGCGCTCTCCCATAGATCTTCCGGTAAACTGTATGAGCGAATACAGTTCCTTTATGGTCGGCACACGCCAGTCATCATAACCGCCGGTTCTGAGCTTTTCCGCTTTTTCCTTTGCTTCCTCGAAAGTTAGTTTCTCTCCCATATCCTTCTCCCACATAAGTCCGGTAACAAGATCTGTAACTGTGCCGTTACCATTGTCCTTATACTTTGGCTGGTTCCCTTGTATACAGGCATCCTGTCCGTAGAAATCCTGTCCCGACTCCGGCATATCAATAACCTTATTGATGCTGTAACATTCATTTTGTCCTGTATCCACTATCGGATACTTCACTTGTGAATAACCCGCCTGCATAACCAGTAATATGGCAGACGCCAAAAACAATCTTCTTTTCATCTTTTTCTATACTATTCATTAATAAATCCCTGAACTTCAAACTGCACTCCATTTGATGTAGGGATTTTTTTATACAATACATGGTCATAAGCAAAAAGGATTTCACCCTTAATCTTCATTCTGGTCACTCCTTCTCTCGGCAATTCAGGTACAACCATTCCGATTTCTGGCTTTATCACTTCATAGTTCTTATCCACAGATTTATAGTACACCCCGTTTGCATACAGATAAGGGGTATCCTTATAATAGATGACAACCCTTCTGGGGATTTTGTGTCTGTGGCGATACCGTTTAACCAATACTACACGTCTTTCTCTTGCCGGAACGGCCTTTACTGTTGTACTGCAACCGGAAAACAGGAACGCAATACACATCAATAATGCAAAAACTTTCATAAAGCTACTTTAATTAGAATATTCAACAGTCTTGGATGTAAACAGAATCATACAAATCCCTTCTCCATATATTCCTGAAACTTTTCTCCATAATTTTCGCTGATGGGTATATATACCTTGTTGTCGAAAATGATTCTGTTACGCTCCACAACTGTAATCTTTTCCAGATTGACGATAAAGGAACGGTGGACACGCATGAATAGATGATCTGGTAAGGCTTCTTCCAGTTTCTTGATACTCATCAGAGAGGTTATCGGCTCGTTACCTTCAAGATATATCTTTACATACTCGCGTTTACTTTCAATATATTTTATATCCTTGAAGTTTATGCGTACAACACGGTATTCTGATTTTATAAAAAGATAATCCCTGTTCTGATGGATTTCCGGCAGGCTGCTATTCTGCTGAAAATATCTATCGTTCACCTTGTTGGCTGATTTCAGAAAGTCTGTAAAGCTAATAGGCTTCAGCAGATAGTCGGCAGCATCAAGCTGAAATCCTTCGTATGCAAACTCACTGTGTGCCGTAATAAACACAATCTTTATTTTTTGTGACAACGACTTCACGAAGTCGATTCCATTGATATCTGGCATATTGATATCAACATATATCAAATCTATGGCATTGTGCTGCAAAAAACTGCAAGCATCCAAAGCGCTTTCAAAAGCACCTTCCAAAGAAAGATACGGTACGGCCTCAATGTATTCTGACAACTGTCTGAGTGCATGAGGTTCATCGTCTATTGCTATACATCTTATCATATCGGTATGGTTAGAATTACTGTATATTCCTTTTCGGAGTTATTTATATCAAGTCTGTAAGCTGATGGAAATTCTATATCCAGGCGACGTTTGGTATTCTCCAATCCTATGCCTTTATGTGAGTCGCAATTTTTTGCGGAATGATTGCTGTTGACAATATAGCACGAAAACTGATCTGTATCTGGGAAAAGGAAATCTATGTGAATATAACTCTTCTCCTTCAGACTAACACCGTGCTTGAAGGCATTCTCTATCAATGAGGTAAATATAAGAGGAGGGATATTCTTGTCGGGTAGAAGTTCCGGAATATTGCATGATATTTCAACCTTTTCAGAAGTCTTCAGTCTCATCAGTTCCACATAGCTCCTGATGAAATCCATCTCTTTCCTTATAGGAACTCTATTTGACTGTGAATCATATAATATATGTCTCATCATTCGTGAGAGAGAAATGACAGTTTCTTTCGCGACATATGGATCATAATCTATCAGCGCATGAATATTGTTCAAAGTATTCATGAAAAAGTGCGGACTGATCTGGTTTTTCAGGAAATTCAGTTCTGTTTGAATGGCCTCTCTACTTTTAGTTTCTTCCAATCTGAGTTTCTGTTGCTGTATAAAAAAATATTTTAGCAACAGATTGAAAGCCATAATTAAAATCATGAATAGAATTTTATCTGACAAATTCCGTACTCCGGATGTGACAGGCATCTTTTGCGATCCGATACCGGAAATAACATGGAAGGCTTTATCCGGAAGTATGAGAACGTGAATTTCCCTGCAAACCGGAAAAAGCATGATCACCAAAACTATCGTGAATATCAGGCCGCATCCGTACATCAGATATCTCTTCTTCATCAGAAAGACAGGAAGCAGCAAACAGTTATGTATCATGAAAAAAAATAGGAACGGAACAAGCCTAACCCATTCCAAGATCACTCTCTCCCATCTCAGATTACCGTTCCATCCGATGATCAGGATCGGAAACAAAAAGAATACTGACCATAACAATGCGTAAATGGCAGTTTCTATAATATGTCCGTCAATTTTATCAATTAATGCTGTATTCTTCATATCCTTTTTAATTTTCCGCAAATTTATTCGTTTGTATAAAGTCCTCAAACTATACTCTACAGAAAGCAGGATTTTATCAACAGAATACCAAATAAGTTCTACTGCAACTAATGAATTCTAGAAGTTACAGACGGACAAACGCCCAATCGGGATTTTTAGGTTTTTCCAGTTATCTGAATATTACACGTTATAAGAAGCTGAGATTTCATTTTTCAAGTCCGCAACGTATAGCGGATTTGAAAAATGAAATCTCAGCGAGTGCCTTAGGGCAGAAACTTACATTCTGACATTTTGTATTTTAAGGGGGTGCAACATGTATTCTTCATCCGAACCCACACTTGGGAAAAAGAGCGGAACTACAGTCAGATTCGTGTGATTCTCAAACAGGATGCGGAGCGAATCATCTGCCGATTCCAGAACACGAAACGTGAACGCTTCTTTGTGCTCCGTGCCGGAAACCGGACGGATTTTTTGCCCGTCCAGAATGCAATAGGTGTCCAAATCGGTAGAGACATAAATGTTGGCCTGATAACGTTTTCCGGACTGAAGCGGATTCTGATATGCGGACAAATGAATCTCTTCCGGAAAAGTTTTCCCTTGGGTCAGCAAATGCCCTATTCCTGTAAAACTTATATTCGGTTTAAATGGAAAACGGACCCACTTTCCTTTTTCCCAAACCATGAGCCAGGGATACTGAGGTTCTGTCGGCGGAGCATTACGATTGATGATGGACAGATTTATTATTTTCACCGTATCGGGATAGACGGCCTTTGATGTTCGAAGCAAGTAGGCATCCGGATGAGTGATTGCGACATCTGCCTGACGGCAAAGCTTAAATCTTGACTCATATTTTTCTATTTCTCTCCGGGAAAGCGGAAAATCTATGTCCTGCGCCTTCAACTGCGGCAAGGCACAGAAAGAACAGAGCAACAAACAAAACAAATCTTTTCGCATAACCTTCATGTATTTCAATTATCCCCCGTAAATATATTGAAAATCTTTCTTCTCCTTTCGGCCGTTTCTGAAAAAGTAGCACATTTTCATTCAGGATTATTCAAAAAGGAATACGAATCATTCAATTTTATTTCCTATCTTTGCAGCGAATTATATAAAATAGAGCAAAACAAGTTATGAGAAATAAATCGGGCGCTGCCTATGCGGCTACAAAGTATATGGAGTTTTATGTAAAGGAACCGGCAACTCTGATGGATTTCCTGATGAAAGAAATGTCGGGAATCAGCCGAAACAAGGTGAAAGCCATTTTGGCCGGTCATGGTGTCAGCGTAAACCGAAAAATGACTACCTTATATAATTATGAACTCAAACCGGGCATGGTGGTGCGTGTGAGCCGTCACAAGCGCAGCACAGAGCTGAACAGCAAGTTCGTAAAAATCGTTTATGAGGACAAAGACCTCATCGTGATTGAAAAGAGCATCGGAATCCTGTCTATGGCATCGGCTGCCAACCAGTTCTGCGTGAAGACCATCCTCGACGAGTATTTCAAGAAACGTCATTTCAAATGTACCGCTCATGTGGTACACCGTCTGGACCGCGACACTTCGGGACTGATGATCTATGCTAAGAACATAGAAATCCAGCAGATTCTGGAAGAGCACTGGCATTCGATTGTGAGCGACCGCCGCTACATCGCCGTGCTTTGCGGCAAGATGGAGCAGGAAGGCGGCACCGTGACTTCCTGGCTGAAGGACAATAAGGCCTTTATCACCTACTCCAGCCCTACAGACAACGGCGGTAAGTACGCCGTGACGCATTATCACCGTCTGAAGGCCAACGATGACTTCTCATTGGTGGAGCTGAAGCTGGAGACCGGACGCAAGAACCAGATTCGTGTGCACATGAGCGATTTGGGACACCCTGTGGCCGGTGATGTGAAATATGGCAACGGACGCAACCCGATCGGACGACTGGCCCTGCATGCCTACCGCCTGAACTTTACGCATCCGCGTACCGGCGAATTTATGGACTTTGAAACTCCATTCCCAACAGCATTCATGAACTTATTCTCAGAGAAAAAATAGGACTTTTAAAACTTTTAATTATGAAATTGAATTTTTTGCATGTTTTTTCATTCCTGGCACTTTCTGCCCTGATGAGCAGCTGCGGTATGCCGGGTGTGGGTACGACAAACACAGTAACTAACAACACAAGCAACACACAGACTTCAACTGCCGGCGGTATTCTGGGAGCTGTGCTGGGTTCTATCCTGGGCCAAAACAACCAGATTTCACAGGAACAGCTGGTGGGCACCTGGAAGTACAATGGAGCTTCGTGCAAGTTTGAATCAGAAAATCTGCTGAAGCAGGCCGGTGGCGAGTTTATCGCATCATCTGTAGAAAGCAAGATTGACGACACCTTCAGCAAAATCGGTATCCAGAAGGGAGCATCAAGCATCACCTTTGCCGAGGACGGAACCTGCAACTATGCTATGGGCGACCGTGCCATTGCCGGAACTTATGAGTTTGACCAGACAACCGGCAAGCTGACCGTTACCGGAACCGTAGGACTGGTAAAGACAGAAGGTTATGTGGTGAAGAACAGCGACGGAAGCATCAGCGTTCTTTATGATGCAGACAAACTGCTGGATCTGGTGAACATGATCAGTGCCAAGACTTCAAACACCAGCATCAAGACAATCTCTTCTCTGTTGGGCTCATACGACGGAATCAAGGTCGGTATGAACCTGGCTAAATAAAAAAGAATTTTTTCAGCATTATTTCATCATTCTGCCGGCGGGCATCCTTGTGCCTGTCGGCAGAATGCGTGAACAGACTATTTGCTTTCTATGATCAAGAAATACATGCCCTGGATGTGGGCAATACTGTCTGTGGCTGGCATTGCTGTGGCGGGAGTGGCTTATGTGGACGAGCAGCAGGAGAAACTTGAGGAATACAACCGTTACCAGATAGCCCTGACTTCCTACTCCGAAGAGGAAATAAACCGCTTTACCAGCGATTTTCCCGACAGCAAGTATCAGGATATGCTGGACTTGCGGCGTACACAGATCCGGAACATACACAAGGAATGGGATTTCCTGAGAAAATTTGGAAATGTGCAAGACTACCGCGACTTTGCCAAGCGCTATCCGCAGTCACCGCTGAGCTATGAGTGCGACCGCATGATTGATTCGTTGGACTGGAACGAAGCACAGGAATTGCGTTCGCTCGATGCCTTCGTGGCTTATCTGAAACAGCATCCCAACGGCCGTTATGTCAAGGAAGCTACTGAAGAGAAAAAGAAAATAGAACGGACCGTGCTGACCGAGGGCGAACTGGCAGAGGTAAACCGTATCATGAACCGCCTGAAAGAAGCCATCGACCACGGACTCAGCAGCCACTACGACAGCCTGAAACAGAACGGTGTGGTGCTTTCGGACTCGGCTCTGATGAAATACCTGTTCGACAACTACCGTTCTATCACGAATATCACCCAGACAACAATACGCAAGAAGTATATCAACGAGGTGACACTCTACGAGGCCAGCGTGGGATTCACTTATGCCGAGCATCAGGCCGACAGCATACAGCCGGTAGACATCTCGCTGACCACCATCCTGAACAGTGATTTCAGAATAAAAAATATCGTGCTGAGACGATAAATCCTGAAAAAACGCCTGATTTTAGTGTATGGCATACACTTTTTTCCAAAAAAGCAAGGAAATCCTTATGTTTCTATGAATTTAAGTTGTAACTTTGCAAAAGCAAACAAATTGATTTTCATAAAAACGGGTTCTATGCCTTCAAGCAATTCAACATTATATCAGGTGTCTGTGTGTTGCCTGTTCTTTGGCTACAAAGACAATGAACTCAAACTGCTGGTGCAAAACGGAAACGGAGGCAAGTTTTGCTTCCCCCAGAAACCTTTGCAGCCAGAAGCAACTCTTTATGGAACAGCTTGTGCTGTAGCCGACAGCCTCTTGCAGAAAAACGATTATTACATCAAGCAGATCGGTGCGAGCGATGTGTCGGACCCGCTTCACGAGGTACCGAAACTCACGATCATGTATTACGTGCTGACACAATGCGACAACCTGCAACCGGGAATCAGCGGGACGGATTCGTTTCATTGGGTCACCCTGTCGGAAACAAACCTGAACGGCGAACAGAAAATGCAGGTGGAAACCGCACTGAAAAGAATACGGCGCAAAATCAGCATCCGCCCCATAGCATTCTATCTGCTGCCCAAACTCTTTACACTGAGCCAGCTTCAGCATCTGTATGAACTGATTCTGAACAGCCCGGTAGACAAGCGAAACTTCCGGAAACGCGTGTGCGAAATGTATTACATCCAGCAGACGGAACTCATAGATAAGACTTCCTCCAAACGGGGAGCACATCTTTATACCTTCAATCCGGAACTATACCGAAAATCAAGAATTATCTTCAAATTATAATATATAAGTATAACAATCACATCTAATATAATTTTATTTGAAATGAACGATATTAAGGTTATGAACCGCGCTGCCGACAATATCAGAATCCTGTCTGTAGCAATGGTCGAAAAAGCTAAGTCTGGTCATCCCGGTGGTGCTATGGGTGGCGCAGATTTCATCAATGTGCTCTATTCCGAATTTATGGAATATGATCCAGAAAATCCGACATGGGCTGGCCGAGACCGGTTCTATCTTGATCCGGGTCACATGTCGCCGATGCTTTACGCTGAACTGGCGCTTACCGGCAAGTTCACCATGGAGGAACTGAAACAATTACGCCAGTGGGGCTCACCTACTCCGGGACATCCTGAGGTGGACATCACCCGCGGAATTGAGAACTCTTCCGGTCCTCTGGGACAGGGACATGTCTATGCGATTGGTGCCGCTATCGCTGCCAAATTCCTGGCTGCTCGTACCGGTAACCCTGTTTTCGAAAAAGAAACTATTTATGCGTACATCTCCGACGGTGGCGTGCAGGAGGAAATCTCACAGGGCGGCGGACGTCTGGCCGGACACTTGGGTCTGGGCAACCTGGTGATGTTCTACGATGCCAACGACATCCAGCTTTCTACCGAGACTGCTGAGGTTATGTCTGAGGACACAGCCATGAAATACCGTTCTTGGGGATGGCACGTAATCGAGATTAACGGTAACGACTGCAACGAAATCCGTGCAGCCCTGAAAGAGGCTAAATCGGAGACTGAGCGCCCTACCCTGATCATCGGTCGCTGCATCATGGGTAAGGGAGCACGTCAGGCAGACAACTCTTCTTACGAACGCAGCTGCAAGACTCACGGTGCTCCGCTCGGTGGTGATGCATACAAGAACACGATCCTGAACCTGGGCGGTGACCTGGAGAATCCGTTTGTGATTTTCGATGAGGTGAAAGAGCTTTACGCAAAGCGTGCCGAAGAACTGAAAATCATCATGGCCGGCCGTTATGCCGAAGAAAAGGCATGGGCTGCAGCAAATCCGGAAAAGGCTCAGATGCAGCAGGATTGGTTCGACGGAAAGATTCCGGCAATCGACTGGGACAGCATCCAGCAGAAGCCTAACGGACCGACTCGCGCTGGTTCGGCCGTAGTTTTGGGCGTTCTGGCTGAAACAGTCAAGAATATGACTTGCTCATCTGCCGACCTGTGTAACTCTGACAAGACTGACGGCTTCCTGAAGAAGACTCAGATCTTCATGAAGGGTGACTTCAGCGGTGCATTCCTGCAGGCTGGTGTTGCCGAGCTGACTATGGCTTGTGTATGCATGGGTATGATGCTGCACGGCGGTGTCATCTCTAGCTGCGGTACTTTCTTCGTATTCTCTGACTATATGAAACCGGCCATCCGTATGGCTGCCTTGATGGAATTGCCAATCAAGTTCATCTGGACTCACGATGCGTTCCGTGTGGGTGAAGACGGACCTACTCACGAACCGGTTGAGCAGGAAGCTCAGGTTCGTTTGCTGGAGAAGATGAAGAACCACTCTGGAAAGAATTCCATGCTGGTTCTCCGTCCGGCCGATGTGGAAGAAACTACAGTTTGCTGGCGTCTGGCAATGGAGAACACTGACTCTCCTACCGGTTTGATCCTGTCTCGTCAGGATGTACCGATGTTGCCGGAAGGCAATGATTACAGCCAGGCTAAATACGGTGCTTACATCGTGAAGGGATCTGATGAGAATCCGGATGTCATTCTGGTGGCTTCAGGTTCAGAGGTGGCTACTTTGGTTGCCGGTGCCGAACTGTTGCGTAAGGACGGTCTGAAGGTACGTGTCGTAAGCTGTCCGTCAGAAGGACTGTTCCGCTCACAGAGCGCCGAATATCAGGAAAGCATTCTGCCGAACGGTGCCAAGATCTTCGGTCTGACTGCCGGTCTGCCTGTTACCTTGCAGGGACTCGTTGGCTACAACGGTAAGGTATTCGGACTGGAAAGCTTCGGTTACTCTGCTCCTTACAAGGTGCTCGACGAGAAGCTGGGCTTCACCGCAGAAAATGTGTATAACCAAGTAAAAGCAATGTTCTAATGGAAATAAAGACTATTGGCCTGGCTTCTGATCATGCCGGCTTTGAACTGAAAGAATTTGTGAAGACTTACTTGCAGGAGAAAGGTATCGAGTTCCAGGATTTCGGTACTTACAGCGAGGCAAGTTGTGATTATCCTGACTTTGCCCACCCTTTGGCAGAGGCTGTTGAAGCAGGAACCTGCTATCCGGGTATCGCGATCTGTGGCAGCGGCGAAGGTATCAGCATGACTCTGAACAAGCATCAGGGTATCCGTGCCGGTTTGTGCTGGAAAGAGGAAATCGCAAAGCTCTGCCGCCAGCACAATAATGCCAACGTACTGGTAATGCCGGGAAGATTTGTCAGCCATGAGGAAGCACGCCAGATTATGGATGCTTTCCTGAATACGGAGTTTGAGGGCGGACGTCATCAGGCTCGTATCGACAAGATTCCGGTAAAGAAGTAAACAGGTCTTTTTCCTTTTAGGAATTTACTAAGGAATATAAACCGGTGAATCATCCGGTGAGAGAAAGGAGTTCGGCTTCATGTCGGACTCCTTTCTGTTTCTGACAAGGATTCCTTGTGTCATCTTTTGGAAAAATAACTCTACATGCTGCTTTCTTGACTTCTTTTCTAAGTTTATCTGCTTGGAGTATGCTGCTTTTTTACTACCTTTATCGCAAACACTAAATTGGGATTTTATGAAAAAGAGTTTTTTCTATTCCGCAGCAGTGATGGCTTTGCTGATGACGGCAACCGCCTGTGAGCGTCAAGAGAATAAAGGAACGGAAACGGCTACCCAGTCCGATACCGTCAGCATCAATATGGTCTATGCGGACTCTGTAGATCACAATCACCTGAATTGTTCCATGACCGGAAGCCTTCTAGCTACAGACAACAAGCAGCTGAAGCGCATAACCAATGAATGGATCAACGAACGGCTGGGAGGCATCTACACCATAAAGGATGCACAGAATACGGATTCCATTCTGAACTTTTATCAGAAAAGTTGGGCGGATTCCTCCATTCAGACCATTAAGGAGTTTGCTTCCATGGGGGCTCCGATTGAGTGTGTCTGGGAGAATACGTTCTCTGTATTGGCGGATAACGGCAAGTTTGTGTCTCTTTCCATTAACTCTTACCGCTTTGAAGGCGGAGCACACGGCTCGTCTGTAATCAGCCAGCAGACTTTCAGAAAAGAAGACGGAAGAGAATTTGGCTGGAACAATATGTTTAGCGAGGAAAACAAATATGCGTTGAGAGACCTGCTTAAAAAGGGAGTCATGCAATATTTCGAGATTGACCGAGAAGAGGACTTGAAAAACTTCCTGCTGAATCCGGACGATGCTTTCCTGCTTCCGTTGCCGGAAACTCCTCCAGTAATGTTGAAAGATGGCATACGATTTGTATATCAACAGTATGAAATTGCTCCTTATGCCAGCGGAATGCCTACTTTTACGCTTCCTTATAGTGAAGTGAAACCGTTGCTTACAACGTCGGCCAAGGAACTGTTAGACGAAAAATAATTTTTGAACAAAAAACATTCAATGAAGAAACTGCATGCACATGAGGTTCTGAATATGATGGGTACAAAGACCTATACGGAGGAACTTCTGAAAAAAGAGATTTTAGAGAATTTTGGTGAGGATACCTTGTTTTATACTTGCTCGGCAGAAGACATGAATGCCGATGAGCTGATTGCCTTCTTAAAGCAGAAGGGCAAATTCAAACCTCAAGAAGAGGGATTTGCTTTTGATGAAACAAAGCGGTGTAATCATCATTGATTCATAAAAAAGGACGCATTCCTGAATCCTGTATAGGAGTTTTGGAATGCGTCCTTTTCTTATAATAACCTTATTTTGTCTGGTGATTGATGCAGATTCCCTGCAAATACCAATCATAGAGTTTGCTGACTCCTTCATCAATTTCAATGGTGTGATGCCATCCTAACTGATGCAGCTTGCTTACATCGGTAAGCTTGCGCAAGGTTCCGTCCGGTTTCGAACTGTCCCAATGCAGTTGTCCCTGATAACCCACTGTGCGAACAATCAGTTCTGCAACTTCGCGGATAGAGATTTCCTTTCCTGTTCCCACATTGATATGACAATTGCGGATGTTCTTTTCCGAGGGATCGTAAGTGTCCTTGAAATCGACATGAAGTAGCACGTGCACACTGGCATCGGCCATCTCTTCACTCCACAGGAACTCGCGCATCGGCTTGCCGGTACCCCACAGACGGACTTCTGTAGGCGTAATGCCATACTTATCCAGAATCTGGAGAATATCTTCCTGAGTTGCTTCGCCGGAAACTCCTTCAACCGGACGCAGGTTCAAATCCTTACGGACAGCATCCCAGTCCTGAGTATGCAGGCATTTGGCCAGATGAATCTTACGGATCATGGCCGGCAGCACGTGGCTGTTCTCCAAATGGAAATTGTCGTTCGGACCATACAGATTGGTCGGCATGACAGCGATATAGTTGGTTCCGTATTGAAGATTGAAGCTTTCGCACATCTTCAGACCGGCAATCTTGGCTATGGCATAAGGCTCGTTGGTATATTCCAACGGTGAAGTCAGGAGCACATCTTCAGTCATCGGCTGCGGAGCATTGCCGGGGTAGATACAGGTGCTGCCCAGGAAAAGCAGTTTCTTGACCTGATGACGGAAACTTTCTCCAATAACATTCTGCTGAATCTGAAGATTATTGTAAATGAAGTCGGCACGATACAGGCTGTTGGCCATGATGCCACCTACATGAGCTGCTGCCAGAACTACATATTCAGGCTGCTCCTCGTCAAAAAACTGTTTGACGGCCACTGGGTCCATCAGGTCGAGTTCCTGATGCGTGCGTCCTACAAGATTGGTATAACCTCTTTGCTTCAGATTATTCCAGATAGCCGAACCTACCAGACCATGATGACCGGCTACGTAGATTTTTGCATTCAAGTCTATCATAATTCCCTGCTTCTTAATCCATCTTATCCTGCAAATGCAGTTTGCGGACATACTTCATGTCGGATTCTACCATAATGCGTACCAAGTCCTCGAAAGTGGTCTTTCTCGGATTCCAGCCCAATACGGTCTTGGCCTTTGTCGGATCTCCCAAGAGTTCCTCAACCTCACAAGGACGGAAATATTTCGGATCAACCTCTACAAGAACACGCCCGGTTGCTACGTCAATACCCTTCTCATGGACACCTTCTCCCTCCCAACGGAGTTCAATGCCACATGCCTTGAAGGCCAACTCGGTAAATTCACGTACGGAATGGTATTCACCGGTAGCAATTACGAAATCATCCGGTTCGTCCTGCTGAAGCATCAGCCACATGCACTCTACATAATCCTTGGCATATCCCCAGTCGCGCATGGCATTCAGATTTCCCAAATACAGTTTGTCCTGATAACCCTGCACAATGCGTGTTGCCGCCAGAGTAATCTTACGGGTCACAAAATTCTCGCCGCGACGCTCGCTTTCGTGATTGAACAGAATACCGTTGCAGCAATACATTCCGTAGCTTTCACGATAGTTCTTTACAATCCAGAAACCATATTGCTTGGCCACAGCATACGGTGAACGAGGATAGAAAGGTGTGGTTTCCTTTTGTGGCTTCTCCTGTACCTTACCAAAGAGCTCTGAGGTAGATGCCTGATAGATGCGGCATTTCTTTTCCATGCCCAGAATACGTACTGCTTCGAGCAGACGCAAAACTCCAATCGCATCGGTTTCTGCGGTAAATTCCGGAACATCAAAGCTCACCTTTACATGGCTCTGTGCTGCCAGGTTATAGATTTCCGTAGGCTGGCACTGACGGATGATACGCACCAGAGAACTGGTATCGGTCACATCACCCCAATGCAGTTCAATCAGTCGCGCCTTTTTCATGTCGCGTACCCACTCGTCCAGATACAAATGCTCGATGCGCTCTGTGTTGAACGAAGAGGAGCGGCGCAAAACTCCGTGTACCTCATATCCCTTTGACAGCAGGAATTCGGCCAGATAAGAACCGTCCTGTCCGGTAATACCGGTTATTAAAGCTACTTTCTTTTCCATGATTATTTTATATTTTATTCACTGAATTGCTTGATTCTCTGTTCTTCAGAAAGTTTGCAAATCAGCAGTGTATCGTCTTTTTCTGCAACAATGTATCCGTCCAGTCCCTGCACAACCACTTTCTTTTCCTGAGTGGTGTGAATCATACAATTGTGGGTATCGTAAACCTTGATATTGTTGCCGATGCAGGCATTTCCATAAGCATCGTGAGCCACATGTTCCTGAAGAGATCCCCAGGTACCCAGATCACTCCAACCAAAGTTGGCCGGGAACACAAAGATTTCTTCCACCTTTTCCATAATGGCATAGTCCACAGAGATATTTTCGCACAGAGGGAATTTCTCGTCTATGACTTCCTGCTCCTTCGGAGTGCCATAATAAGGAAGCATGCTCTCGAAAATCTCTGAAATGGCCGGCTGGTAAACGCGGAATGCATTGACAATAGTGCTTACATTCCAGATAAAGATTCCGGCATTCCAGAAGTAGTTGTTTTTCTGAATATATTTCTCGGCTGTCTTCAAATCCGGTTTCTCGCGGAAAGAATCCACACGGAACACTTCTTTATTACGGACAGAAGAAGCAGAAAGATCGGCCTGAATATAACCATATCCTGTTTCCGGACGGTTAGGCTTCATACCCAGGGTAATGATGGCATCCGACTCGCCGACAAATCCCAGACAAGACTGAATCACTCTCTGAAACTCAGTGGGGTTCATCACAATGTGATCGCTTGGAGATACCACAATATTGGCATGAGGGCATTTCGACTTGATGCGCCAGCTGACATACGCAATGCACGGAGCCGTATTGCGGCGGCAAGGTTCCTTCAGAATATTCTCTTCCGGAATCTCGGGCAACTGCTCCCGTACAAGATCTACATAGCTGGCAGAGGTAACTACCCAAATGTTTTCTGCATTGCAGATTCCCTTGAAACGGTCAACGGTCAACTGCAGCAGTGTGCGACCACAACCCAATACGTCAATAAACTGTTTGGGTTTCTCCGGTGTACTCATCGGCCAGAAGCGACTACCGATTCCTCCGGCCATAATTACTAAATGATTATTCTGATCAGCCATATTTTCTCAATTTTACGTTGGTTATAATCCACAAATTTAATGTATTTATTTAAAATAAAAACCGTTTAGCCTATAAAAATATATTTATAGACAAAAGTTATTCGGAAAAAGCTTGTCTGACAGGAAGAAAACAGGAAAATCACCGCGCGCTTGTGTTGTGGATGTCTGACAGAGGAATTCCTTTCATTCCTCACAGAAATGGCTCTATTTTTTGCAAAAACAGCTGTTTTTGATTACTTTTGTCCTATCGAAATGTATTTCTTATATAAATCTTTTTACCAATGTACAAATATCTTACGGCTTTTTTGACTGCCACGATGGCAGCTTCTGTTCCGGTCTGCGCAGAAAAAAACTCGCAGCCGAACATCATCATGTTTCTGGTAGATGATATGGGATGGCAGGACACTTCTGTTCCTTTTTACAATAATGAGAAGACAAACCTGAACAACCGTTTCCACACTCCCAACATGGAGCGTCTGGCACAGATGGGAGTACGCTTTACCGAAGCTTACGCCTGTGCCATCTCATCGCCCACCCGTTGCAGTCTGATGTCGGGAATGAACGCTTCGCGTCATCGGGTTACGAACTGGACCCTGGAACTGAATCAGAAAACAGATGAAACGAGCAATGTGATTGATCTTCCGGAATGGAACTTCAACGGAATCCAGCCGGACAGTTGTGCCGGCAAGATCAATAATTCTACCGCCATTACAGCACTTCCTCAGGTATTGAAGAACAACGGATACCGCACAATTCATTGCGGAAAGGCTCATTTCGGAGCCCGAACTACTCCGGGCGCCAACCCTCACAACATGGGCTTTGACGTAAACATTGCCGGCGACGCCAACGGTGCTCCGGGAAGTTATCTGGGAACCCGTAATTTCGGTGAAGGTTCCCGCTTTGCCGTACACGGTCTGGAAAAATATTACGGACAGGACATTTTCCTGACAGAAGCACTTACTCTGGAAGCAATTGCAGAAATGCAGAAAACCATTAAAATGGATCGCCCGTTCTATTTATATATGTCTCACTACGCAGTACATAGTCCGTATGATGAGGACAAACGCTTCTCAGGAAATTACCGGGGCAAATATGATGAGCAGCTTAAGGCTCCGATAAATGAAAACGAAGCCCGCTACGCTGCTCTTGTAGAAGGTATGGACAAGAGTCTGGGAGATATTCTGGATTTTCTGGAAAGCCAGCCGGAAGTTGCCCAAAACACCATTATTCTCTTTATGTCCGACAATGGAGGTCAGGGCCTGAACAATGTGCGTCAAGGCAAGGAAAACCGTGATCAGAATTATCCGGCCCGTGCCGGAAAGGGTTCTGCCTTTATGGGGGGCGTGCGCGAACCGATGATGGTATACTGGCCGGGAGTGACCAAAGGAAACACCATCAACAATCAGAGAGTGCTCATTGAAGATTTCTATCCGACCATTCTGGAAATGGCAGGCATCAAGAAATACAAGACTTATCAGACGATTGACGGTGTGAGCTTTGTCAAGGCACTCAAAGCCGGCAAATCCAAACGCGACCGTTCTTTGGTTTGGCATTTCCCGAACCTTTGGGGAGAAACTCAAAATAAGGAAGAGGGTTATGGCGCATACTCTGCCATCCTGAAGGGGGACTATCATTTGATTTATACCTGGGAGACTCAGACATGCCGATTATATAATGTGAAGGAAGATATCGGCGAACAGAATGATCTGGCAGCAGAGCATCCGGAAATCGTGAAGAAACTGTCAAAAGAACTTTCTGATTATCTGCGCGAACGCGACGCTCAAAGACCGTCGATGAAGAAAACCGGAGAGCTGATTCCTTATCCGGATGAACTTTAATTCTTTCTGATTATTCCCTGATTTGCATAAAAAGGTTTTATCGGACTCAGAGATGAGCTGATAAAACCTTTTTCCTGTTTTTCTCCGTATCCAATGACTCCGGCTTGACAGCAATACCGGTTTTCTATCGCGATTATCCTTTTCAGATATTGGTCGGTTCAGTATTTTATACTATTTTTGTGTCATGGAAAACTAGCAAACAGAAAGATGAATAGCATAAATCATGTATTGAATCTGCGTTGTGATGCCATTCCGGAAGTGCGTATGGCCTTTATCGGCATGGGCAACCGTGGACTGGCTACATTGAAGCGTTACATGATACAGAATGGAGTCAAGATTACTGCAATCTGCGATCTGAATCCGGATAACATCAGCAAAGCACACGAAGTAATCAGTAATTCTGTACACAGCAACTGCAAAATGTTTACCGGAGATGAGGACTGGCGTAAGGTCTGTCGCATCCCGGATATAGATCTGATTTATATCTGCACCGATTGGAATACGCATGCTTCCATGGCCATAGAGGCTATGGAACAGGGAAAGCATGTGGCCGTGGAAGTGCCGCTGGCCATGACGGTGGAGGACTGCTGGAATATTGTGGAAACAGCAGAACAGACACAACGGCATTGCTTTATGCTGGAGAACTGTTGCTACGACCCTTTCGCCCTGATGACACTCCGCATGGCTCAAAGCGGCATGCTGGGAGACATTACTCATTGCGAGGGAGCTTATATTCATGATTTACGTGAACGCTACCATGCGGATACCGCCAACGGAGGATATTTCAATGGATGGATGGCAGAATATTGCCAGGGCTTTCAGGGAAATCCCTACCCGACTCACGGTTTGGGCCCAATTGCCCAACTGCTGAATATCCATCGCGGAGACCGTCTGAAGTATCTGGTTTCCATGCCGGGCAAAACGGAAAAAGGAAGCCCGATGATTAACAATACGCTGATCCGTACGGAAAAGGGAGTTTCTATTTTGTTGCAGTACGATGTGTTCACACCACGCCCGTACAGCCGTTTGCAGACCACATGTGGAACCAAAGGCTTTACACAGAAATATCCAGTGCCCTGTGTCTGTCTGGACGAAATGCCGGAAGAAAAGAATGCAGACTTTTTCTTGAAAAAGTATCAGCATCCTCTGTCGGCAACATTGGGCGAAGAAGGTAAGGCTGCCGGAGCAACCAATGAAATGAACTATATTATGGACCGACGCCTGATCTATTGTCTGCGGAACGGATTGCCTCTGGATATGGATGTGTATGATGCAGCCGAATGGTCTTGCATCACGCAATTAAGTGCCCAGTCGGCAGCCTTGGGCGGACAACCGATAGAGATCCCGGATTTCACCCGCGGACGCTGGCAACTGATTCCCGGATTCCAGTTTCATAAATAATATTCTTTCTGTCTGACTTACCATTCATGAAATACGTACACGTAATGACCATTGCCGGATCCGACTGTAGTGGCGGCGCCGGTATTCAGGCCGACATCAAGACGATATCGGCTCTGGGGGGCTATGCATCTTCGGTAATTACAGCCGTAACCGTGCAGAATACTTGTGGCGTATCGGCCGTACATCCTGTCCCGGCCGATATTGTAGGCCAACAGATCAGTACTGTCAGAACCGATGCACAACCTGATGCCGTTAAAATAGGAATGGTAACCGATGCCGCGATTATTCAGGCCATCTGTCGGGAACTGGAACCGATAAAACAAACACCCATTGTTTTTGATCCGGTACTGGTGTCGAGCTCCGGATATCCTCTGGCTAGTCCCGAAGCATTGCAGCAAATCACGCAAGAACTGATTCCCTTGTGTTATTTGCTCACTCCCAACTTGCCCGAAGCCCAAATATTGAGCGGTGTCTCCATCACCGATGAAAGCTCGTTACAGAAAGCTGCCGAAAAGCTCCTCCGGATGGGTTGTCAGAATGTATTGATCAAAGGAGGCCATCGCACTGACGGTGAAATGAAAGATATACTTTTTTCTGAGAACACCTCTTTGTCTTCCATCAGTTTTTCCGAGAAACAGATCATAACAGCCAATACACACGGCACAGGATGCACTCTTTCTTCTGCTATTGCCACTTATATTGCACAGGGCTTTCCTTTGTCTGAGGCAATTCAATACGGTAAGGCTTTCTTGACAGAAGCATTAAAAGCGGGCGCTGACATCCAGTTTGGCCACGGACATGGACCGCTGAACCACTTCTTTAATCCCCACAAGGCCATTATAAAATAGCCTTGCTCTTTTCCCGGTTCCAATACTTTCTTTTTGAGTATTTGAAGATATCACTTTTGTATGCTTATCTTTTTAATAATACATCTTCAGCCAGATGCTATTCAGACCATAAAACTCCAATAACCTGACTACATTTTTCTAAATCTCACTTTTTATTAGTAACTTTGCCCGCAGGAATATTAATCAAAAACATATCACACAATGAAAGCATTTGTTTTTCCCGGACAGGGAGCCCAATTTGTGGGAATGGGCAAAGACTTGTATGAGAACAACCCACTGGCCAAAGAACTTTTTGAAAAAGCAAACGAGATATTAGGCTTCCGCATCACTGACATCATGTTCAGCGGAACCGACGAAGAACTGAAACAGACAAAAGTAACACAGCCTGCTGTATTTTTGCATTCAGTAATCTCTGCTCTTTGCATGGGCGAGGCTTTCGCACCGGATATGGTTGCCGGACATTCATTAGGTGAGCTTTCTGCTCTGGTTGCAGCTGGAGCGTTGAGCTTTGAAGATGGTTTGAAGTTGGTTTATGCCCGTGCTCAGGCCATGCAGAAAGCTTGTGAGATGGCTCCTTCAACCATGGCTGCCATTGTTGGTTTGGACGATGCTACTATCGAACAGGTATGCAGTGAAGTAAGTTCTGAAGGAAACATTGTAGTTCCGGCTAACTATAATTGCCCGGGACAGCTGGTAATCAGTGGAAACATTGACGCAGTTAATGCGGCATGTGCCAAACTGAAGGAAGCTGGTGCCAAACGTGCTTTGGTTCTGGCCGTAGGCGGTGCGTTCCACTCTCCTCTGATGCAGCCGGCCAAAGAAGAACTGCAGGCTGCTATCGAGGCAATAAGTTTCAGCAAACCTAAATGCGCCGTTTATCAGAATGTAGATGCTCAGGCACACGTAGAACCGGAAGAAATCAAGGCTAACCTGATTGCCCAGCTTACAGCTTCTGTAAAATGGACTCAGGAGGTGCAGAATATGATTGCAGCCGGTGCCAATGACTTCACCGAGTGTGGTCCGGGAAAGGCTTTGCAAGGAATGATCGGCAAAATTGCGAAAGGTCAGGACGTTTCTGTTCACGGAATCTTATAATCAAAATCAATACGGGCATCTTTCGTAATTAAAGCGGAAGATGCCTTTTTCGTTTATTCTAAATAAAATACTATGAGCCAGAAGATAATTATATATCAGGTCTTTACCCGACTTTTTGGAAACAAGACAACAACACTCCAGAATAATGGAAGCATAAAAGAAAACGGATGTGGCAAGATGGCTGATTTTACGGCAAAAGCACTGGATGAAATCAAACATCTGGGAGCAACACACATTTGGTACACGGGAATTATCGAACATGCCACGCAAACCGATTACAGCGCTTACGGCATTCAGAAGGATCATCCGGCAGTTGTTAAAGGTAAGGCCGGTTCGCCTTATGCTATCAAGGATTACTACGATGTAGATCCTGATCTGGCCGTGAAAGTGGAACACCGTATGAAGGAATTCGAGAATCTCGTCAACCGTACCCACAAGGCTGGTTTGAAGATGATTATCGATTTTGTACCCAATCATGTGGCACGACAGTATCATTCCGACCAGAAGCCCGAAGGAGTTGAAGACTTGGGAGCACGTGACAATAAGGGCAAGGGCTTCGATCCGCAAAATAATTTCTATTATATCCCTGGTGAACCGTTACATCTGGATAATCTCAATGTATCTCCGAAAGACTATCAGGAAAGTCCGGCCAAAGCTACTGGAAATGATGTCTTCTCTGCATGGCCGGGACAGAACGACTGGTATGAAACCATCAAGCTGAACTATGGTGTAGATTACTGTAACGGGCACACCTGCTGCTTCGATCCAATTCCCGACACCTGGAAAAAGATGCTGGATATTCTTTGCTTCTGGGCAGCCAAAGGCATTGATGGTTTCCGTTGTGACATGGCCGAAATGGTTCCGGTAGAGTTCTGGGGATGGGCTATTCCTCAGGTTAAGGCACTGCATCCTTCCATTATTTTCATTGCAGAAGTCTACAATCCGGCAGAATACCGTAACTATATCTTCCAAGGACATTTTGACTATTTATATGATAAGGTAGGCCTGTATGACACGTTACGTGCCGTAAGTAGCGGATTCACCTCAGCCGGCAACATCACTTCCTGCTGGCAACAGGTTGATGATATTCAGAATCACATGCTGAATTTTCTCGAAAATCACGACGAGCAGCGCATTGCTTCTGATTTCTTTGCCGGTGATGCACGAAAAGGAAAAGCTCCTTTGATGGTCTCTGCCTGCATGCGCAACAATCCGATGATGATTTATTTCGGACAGGAATTCGGCGAGAAGGGAATGGATCAGGAAGGATTCAGCGGACGTGACGGACGTACTACGATCTTCGATTACTGGAGTGTGGATACGATTAGACGCTGGAGAAAGGGAAGCATGTCCCTGAAATACATGTCTGCCGATGAAAAGGAACTGTACACATTCTATCAGAATGTACTGACACTCTGCAATAAGGAAAAGGCCTTGTGTGAAGGCGATTTCTATGATTTGATGTATGTTCAGGCTCCGCATCATTTCGATGTATACAACTGCTTTACATTCCTTCGCAGATATAAAAACAACCTTTTGCTTGTAGTTGCCAACTTCAGTGGTTCTGCACAGGAACTTAAAGTCAACATTCCTGCCCATGTCTTTGAATTCTACAAATTAACACCGGTAGAGAAATGTGCAACAAAAGATCTGATTTCAGGAGAAAAGTCCGAAGTAGACCTCCTGCCAGATTCATTCGTTCCTGTTCAGGTTCCAGCTTATGGAGGCTGTATTTTGAAATTCGTTCTATAACAATCGGAAAACGATTAATATTTCAAGCTGTATTCAATCGCTTCAAAGAGTGGTTATTTCTTTCAAGCTGGTTGAATACAGTTTTTTTATACACGCAAACGCCACAAACTGTATTTTCATTTGTCTCTGAGTGAAACATCTATAAAGATCATAACTTTCTTCTTACGTTTCACTAATGCACAACCATAGTCTTATATCTATTGCAAAACTTGACTAAAAGTTCAGTTTTCTGAAGAAATAAAGCTTTCCTTCGAATTTTGAGAATTCTGAAAGAACTAAAGAAAATCGCATCACAATTCGATGCAGAGGTATATACTCTTCTCTACTAAAAAGACTTGAAGACTTGGGAGTATGAAATAATGCTTCTCGATAGCGACTCATTATATAGGATAGATACAAAAAAGAATCCCTCCGGAGATTGCTCTCTGAAGGGATTCATCATTTAAAAGTGGCGGCTACCTACTCTCCCACGG
>NZ_QUEM01000022.1 GCF_003477995.1 Bacteroides sp. OF04-15BH | reverse complement strand
GCTCGATGTCGAAGCAAGAACCGCCTCCCAGATCTCTGTTGTCCCAGTATACCAATTTCTGACCGCTAGTCTGGATGTGCAATGGATTGATAGCAGCACCGTTCAGACGGTAACCCTCGATCAGGAAGGTAGCGTAACCGATATCACTCAGTCTGTAAGCAGCCGGAGTCATGCTCAAACCAGCATTACCACCAGTCTTCTCACCCAAGTACAAGCCAGTAGCCTTGTTCTGGATAGCATAAGCAGTATCACCCAGATTTACGAAACGCCACTTGGCCATATCGTCGTTAACGCCGAGTTCTTCCAAAGTCTTGTTACCAGTAACATTTACTTCTGCATTGTTCAACAGGTCGCTGGTTACATCAGCATTTACATACAACTTACCCTTACGGATCTGCTGGGCATCGCCTTCACCGCTTGCATCCGGAGTATTTCCTGTGCAGTTGAAATAGTGTGCACTATAAGAAATGTAGTACCACAAACCTTCGCTTGAAGCGTCAGCCAAAGTGAACTTAGGAGCGGTAGCCTTGAATGTATCGAGAGCCTTAACCAACTTATCTAAGTTAGCAGTGATATCCTTCTTGGTGTAAGTACCTGCTGCATCGTTAACCTTGATGTAAGACTGTACCTCATCGATGGTAGCCTGCAAAGCAGCCTTTGCTTCAACTGGATAAACGCCAGGATATCCTTCCTTGAATTCCCCGTCTGTTCCAGTTCCGTCAACACCTTCGATGGTTGCAGACAGTTTGCAAATATTGCTGATAGAATCCAATTTTGCCTTCAAGGCAGTTGGATCTGCCAATTCAGCAACATAGGCGTCGTAAGCAGCCTGCAATGCATCAATAGCCTCCTGAGTGGCCTTGCCAGTCTGGATCAGAGCGCCAGCATTCTTTAACTCTGCTTTCAGGTTCTGGGCAATCTCACCCATAGTCGCATTCTGGCAATCTTGGCTCAACTCTGCTTCCTGGAAGTGGAAACCTGAGAAGTGAGTAAAGCCATTGGCAGACTTCCAGGTAACTCTTACATACTGATATGGAGCGTCGAGCTCAATACCATTGGATTGGTAGCTGAGGTTTTCACGATTCTGAGTGCTTGACGGCTGACCGGAAATTGTCGTGCTGACTTTCTTCCAAGGTTCGTTTACAGTGTCATTAGTGACTTCAAAGTATATTTCAGTTGCCTGATTGTCTGCAACACGTCTTGTGATGTATACTGCAAATGCACTGACAGGCTTGCTTAATTTGAACTGCAGGAACTGAGTTGTATCAGGTTTTGCTCCATAGCTTGAGTGCCAGAAACTGATGCTGTCATTGTCCAGCAATCCAGGATAGCCGATACCGTCTTTAGATGCGTTCCATGAGTTGTGGTCTGCATTTGAGAATACAACCATAGGGTCTTTCTGATAATCACCTAATCTGACGAGCCACTTGTTAGTGTCTTTTTCAATAGTAAATGAAGAACCGATAGCATATTTCTTGCTTGCTTCCTTATAGATAGCTTCCAGTTCTCTATTTAACATGTTTTGTTTTCCAATTTCTTCGAACTTGCCAACCTGATCTGCAGGAACTGATTTAATATACCAGGCAGATGCTGTGTTGATTTCTCCAGGATATGTTACAACCGATTCGCTAGAACCACTTCCTGCAGCATGAAGCGGATTATAACCTTTCAAGGCGATGTTAAATTGGCTTTGTCCCAATTCAGTAAATGTTATAGCCTTTTCTGTGGAGTCGTTGCTCATGGCATAAAGCGGGCTACCGCTCCAGTGGTTACCGTTTGTACCACCAATGTATTGTCCTGTACCAACGTTGTAAAGCAACCAAGTTCCGTTATGGCGGTCAATGAACTTCCATACCATAGTGGCATCTTCATCATTGTTTTCTCCCCATTTGATGAAACTGTCTTGAGTAGCGAAGGCTGCGGCTGTTCCCTCTAATTGTTTTACATTAAACAGACGGTAGTAACCTTCTGTTACAGGAACTGATTTGCCTACGACTAATGCCAGATATGATTTTTCAAGAGCTTTGTAAGTCTCTTCAGCTTTGTCTGTGAGACCTTGGTTCAGCACTTCCTCAGCCAGGCTTCTGTTTGTGTTGAATTCTTCTACCAGTTGCGGGTCATAGCATCCAGGATCTGTTCCACCGATGTAATTCAGACTCTGAACCTTGGTAAACAAGGAGTTCAAGTCAGCAACATAGTCATTGTTGATGTTTGCTTCGTAAATCTGCCACCAGGCTGCCCAGTCGTTGTAAGAGGCAATGATAGGACGGTCGTAAACGTGGTTCAGTGCAATCAGGTCGTTGTTGTGCTCTGGGAATTCTGCAATAATCATCATGCAGTTTTCCTGCTCAGGGGCATCACCAACATATCCCATTATCTCACCACCCTCAGCCTGAGTTTTGATGATAATAGGTGTTGCCTTTTCTTTATCTGCTGTGAAAGTCAGATACATTTCAGCAACCCATCCTCCTTCGCCATCCTCAGAAACGCTTCCGTCTTCTCCGGCCACATATCTGTAGGTCAGATATTTGCCGTTGTACTCATTCTTCAGATAGTAAGCCTGCTCCTTGTTTACGGTTTTACCTTCAGCTGTTTCCAAAGAGAAGGTAACGTAAGGATCAACCGGATCAACGGTTGTTACAGAGAATACCAAACTGTCTGCCAAAGAAGAGAAGAACTTGTAAGTTTGAGCTTCTTCATTCGCGAATGAGTTTGAATGAATGATGATCTTGCTGCCATTTGTGAGTGTACTTGGATCCGTAACAGAACTTCCCAAGCTGACACCTGCATAGGCAGTGTTGATTCCCAAAATCATGAGAAACAACGAGAAAATAAAGGAAATTTTCTTCATCTTGAGTATTAATTACAAGGTTAATAAATATGTGATTTAAGTTTTTCGGGATAAAGATAAACAATTAATTTCTCTAAGAATACAAATATTGCATGAATAATATTTCAAGTGCGTTAAATTAACAAATATTTAAATAACGTTTATTGGTATGTTTCAGGTATTGATTGTGCCTTTTACATCTGAGTAAGTATTTTTATTCGGCATGTTTTATACAGAAAAAAAGATGACTACAATTGTTTTTCAACAACTGTAGTCATCTTTAATATTCTGTCAGATTCTAATTACTTAACTGCCACTTTCTTGTTACCTACGATGTAGATACCCTTGGCAAGTCCTTCAGTAGCCTCTGAAACCTTCACGTTCTTCTTGATCAGGATACCGTCAACGCTGTAAACATTAACGTTACCAGTCTGAGCGTCGATGATAGCGTCCTTGATAGCTGTTTCCAAATTACCAGTCAAAGGAACAACGATAGTTCCCGGAGTCTCAGCGTTCTCGATCTTAGAAGCATCAATGTAAGCGCTGTTCCATCCGATCTGCTGGTCTTCTGTTGTAGCACCGATTGACTGAACGCCCTTAGTCTCTTTAACAACACCGAAGCCCTTGGCAACCTTGGTACCGCTGTAGTAGTTACCGATCAAACCGTTGTAGCTGCTTGGAGTCTGAGCGATAGTCTTAGTACCGTTCTTCGGGAACTGGATTAACATCTGAGTTGTATCAGCAGCAGTCGGTTCCTGTGAAACACCCAGAGTAGCACCACCACCAATGTAGAAGAATGGCTGACCAGCCTCGATAACATCCTCATAAACTGCCAGAGTCATTTCTTTCTTGGCAACATCGATCGTTGCAATCTGGTATGGATATGCAGCCGGATCAATGTTATCGGCAACCAGTTCGATAGGCATTGGGTAGCACTTAGTATACAAGCGACCCTTGATCATTTCTTCAGCCTGGAAGTTCAGGATTGCTGCAGCAGTGTTGTCTGTAGTCGGCTCGATGTCGAAGCAAGAACCGCCTCCCAGATCTCTGTTGCCCCAGTATACCAAAAGCTGACCGGCAGTCTGGACGTGCAATGGGTTGATAGCAGCACCGTTCAGACGGTAACCCTCGATCAGGAAGGTAGCGTAACCGATATCACTCAGTCTGTAAGCAGCCGGAGTCATGCTCAAACCAGCATTACCACCAGTCTTCTCACCCAAGTACAAGCCAGTAGCCTTGTTCTGGATAGCATAAGCAGTATCACCCAGATTTACGAAACGCCACTTAGCCATATCGTCGTTAACACCGAGTTCTTCCAAAGTCTTGTTACCAGTAACATTTACTTTTGCATTGTTCAGCAAGTCGCTGGTTACGTCTGCATTTACATACAACTTACCCTTACGGATCTGCTGGGCATCACCTTCACCGCTTGTATCCTGAGCCTTGCCAGTGCAGTTGAAGTAGTGCTGGCTGTAAGAAATGTAGTACCAGATACCTTCGTTTGAAGCGTCAGCCAAAGTGAACTTAGGAGCGGTAGCCTTGAATGTATCGAGAGCCTTAACCAACTTGTCTAAGTTTGCAGAAATTTCAGCTTTCTTATAAGTACCTGCTGCATCGTTTGCATCGATGTAAGCCTGTACCTCATCGATAGTAGCCTGCAAAGCAGCCTTTGCTGCAACTGGATAAACACCAGGATATCCATCCTTGAATTCTCCGTCTGTTCCGGTTCCGTCAACACCTTCTGTAGTAGCTGCCAGTTTGCAAACATTGCTGATAGAATCCAATTTTGCTTTCAAAACAGTTGGGTCTGCCAATTCTGCAACATAAGCGTCGTAAGCAGCCTGCAATGCATCGATAGCTTCCTGAGTAGCTTTACCTGATGAAATCAGAGCCTCAGCATTCTTCAATTCAGCCTTCAAGTTCTGTGCAACTTCACCCATAGTTACGTTCTGGCAATCCTGGCTCAGAACAGCTTCCTGGAAGTGGAAACCAGTGAAGTGAGTAAATCCGTTTGCAGATTTCCATGTCATTCTTACATACTGGTAAGCTGCATCCAATTCAATACCATTAGACTGGTAAGTCAAACCGTTGCCTGAGTTGTCTGTGCTACCTGGAAGGCCAGTGATTGTTCCAGCCTTAACCCAACCGTCAGCCTTTGTTGTATCATTGCTTACGTAGAATGTCAACTGAGTAGCCTGGTTCGGCTGGTTCTTACGTTTTGTAAGGTAAACAGCGAAAGCGTTAACCTTCTTGTTCAACTTGAACTGCAGATACTGAGTTGTATCTGGCTGTGGATCGCTCCAGCATGATCCCCAGAATGTAGCTTCGTCATTATCCAACAATGCTGGGATACCACCACCGTCTGGTGCACTTGGGTGCCATTCATTGTGGTCTGCATTAGACATTGCAACCTTCTTGTCTGCTTCGTAATCAGCAGAAGTTACCAACCATTTTTCAGGTTCAGTAGTAATAGTGAAACTAGAACCGATATCATATTTAGCCTTTGCAGTGTTGTAGAGGCTTTCCAAGCTACGGTTCAACTTGTTCTGCTCACCGATTGCTTCGAATCCAGGAATCTGCTCATCATCAACCTTATTGATATACCATGCAGAACCAGTTTCTAAACCACCGTTCCATGCTACGATGTTACCGCTTACGCCAGCACCACTGCTGTGGCCACCTGTATGGAATGCATATTGACCAGACAGATTAGAAATCAAGTTAAAGGCGCTCTGACCCAAACCTGTGATCTTTACGGCACAACCAGTAGAGTCGCTAGTCATCGTATAATTTGAACTCTGTCCTGTTGATTTTGCTGCATTAACGTATGTACCAGTACCTACGTTGTAGAGCAACCAAGTACCATCATGACGGTCGATGAACTGCCAAACCATTGTTGCATCTTCGTTATCCAGATTCTTCCACTTCATGATATCCGTGTTATCTGTATAAATGGTCTTGATGGCTTCTGCACCCTGCTGAGCAGTAAATGCGCTATAGGCAGATTTGATACGATAGTAACCTTCTGTTACAGGAACAGCTGTACCAACTACCAGTGCCAAGTAAGCATCTTCCAAAGTTTTATAAGCTGTCTTTGCATTCTCTGGAGTAAGAGAACCGTCTGTTGAATTCAACAGATCCTGAGCATTAGTTCTAGCCTTTTCAAATGCATCTACCATGCCCTGATCATAGCAACCAGGATCTGTACCGCCGATAAACTTCAGCTGCTCAACCTTAGTATAAAGAGAACTCAAATCAGCAATGTAGTCCTCAACGATGTTTGCTTCGTAGATTTGCCACCAAGCAGCCCAATCGTTATAGGAAGCGACGATTGGACGATCGTAAACGTGGTTCAACGCGATCAAATCGTTGTTGTGCTCTGGGAATTCTGCAATAATCATCATGCAGTTTTCTTGCTCTGGAGCATCACCAACATATCCCATCATTTCGCCACCTACAGCTTGTGTCTTGATGATAACAGGTGTTGCTTTTTCTTTGTCTGCTGTGAAAGTCAGATACATTTCAGCAACCCAACCACCGGCACCATCATCAGAAACACTACCGTCTTCTCCGGCTTCATATCTGTAAGTCAAATATTTGCCGTTGTACTCATTCTTCAAGTAGTAAGCTTGTTCTTTGTTTACAGTTTTACCTTCAGCTGTTTCCAAAGAAAAAGTAACATAAGGATCAACTGGGTCAACTGTTGTTACAGAGAAAACCAAACTGTCTGCTAATGCAGAGAAGAATTTGTAAGTCGCATTGGCTTCATTCGCAAATGCATTCGAATGAATGATAATCTTGCTGCCGTTTGTAAGTGTACTTGGGTCTGTGACTGAATTTCCCAAGCTGACACCCGCATAGGCAGTGTTGATTCCCAAAATCATGAGAAACAACGAGAAAATCGAGTAAATTTTCTTCATCTTGCGTGTTAATTAAGGGTTAATAATTTATTGTTTCTAGGTATTTCGGGATAAAGATAGACATTAAATTCCGTTGGAAGTAATTTGGGACGTTAAAACTTTCTGTGTATTAACTATTATTAACCCGACAAGTCAGATTCCAATTGGGGCATTTTGTCTGCTGTGCTTATATATAAATAAGGAGTCTTTGATGATTCTTTGATCAGATTTTAGAGCAGGCTGCTGGTAAAATAAAAAAAGGAGTACCGCTGTACTCCAACCTTTGTTAACCTTAAATCTAATACTATGAAAAACACAATGCAAAGGTACTTCTTTTTTCTGTGTGCGCAAACAAACAAAACCGGAAAATATGTTGAATAACATAGATTAACGTCTTTCAAAGAAAAATTGGAACAAACTTTTTAACCGTGATGTATTTTCAATTATTTTTGCCCGTGATTATAAAATGAATGATTGATGATTTCTATCAGATATTTTGGTGCCTGGTTAAAGCGCTTCCGGAAGCGCTGTGGTTATGGAGTACACTCTCCCTTTGCTTTCAATTTTATTACCGGAGTTGTTTTTGAAAAAGGAGCATATTATGCTTATAAGGAAATGGATGGTATTTATGGGAAGAGTTTCTTTTGGCGCTATTCGCATACTTGTAAATGTTTGCATTTTTTATTCCGCTTGACGAATTATGTGCATCCGGAACTCTTTGTCGCAGATAATAAACTGCCGCAGGCCGAGTTGGCATATATGCAGGCTGCAAGTAGAAATGCTTCTTGGTCTTCTTGGAGCAATTGGAGTGAATCTGTCCCCCGGAAAACACTTTTTTATAGTATTGCGGATGCAACTGCTTTGCCGGCATTGCTCGAACGCTGTGCCCTTACGGCAACACCTGATTCCGCTTTGCTTTTACGGGTGAACTCGGCTGAGGTCCGGTCGCACTGTTCGGAAATTATTCAGGGCAGTGAGTTTTGTGGCGTAAGTTTTGATCTTTATGATTTTTTGCTGGTCTTTTTTGACCGGAGCCTGTTTAAGCAACATTATGTAGTAAATTTCCTGGATTGATATGAAACTGAATAAGATCTATACGAAAACAGGAGATTGCGGAAAGACATCATTGAGTGGGGCAGTCCGGGTAGATAAGGATGATATGCACATAGAGGTCTGTGGCAGTCTTGATGAACTGAATGCTGTGTTAGGATGTCTACTGGCGCAGGATGTGCCTTCTGATGGGCGTAAGGTGCTTGTGCAGGCGCAGAATCTGTTATTTGAACTTGGTGCTTTGGTTGTCTCTGATTTTGCCATGCAGAAGAATCTTACAGCGTTTGCTGCAGCAACTCTTGAATTGGAATCGTCAATGGATATAATGCAAAATCAGGTGGAAATGCCGGGAGGCTTTATTCTTCCGGGAGGCACCTGGCCTGCGGCGTTATCCCATCTGGCTCGGACGGTATGTCGGCGGGCTGAGCGCCAGCTATGCTGTTTGTCTAAAGAGCAGGTGGTTCCAGGCGAGGTCATGGCTTATATCAATCGTTTGTCCGATTATTTATTTATGCTTTCTTTGAAAATAAATTTTATAAGCGGACAACAGGAAAATCTTTGGCAGAAACGTTGCTGATTTGAAAAATAGTATTATTTTTGCGTCCGATATAAAGACAATCACAAATTTAGACTGAAAACTTTAAAACAATAAGTGTTATGTATTGGACTTTGGAACTTGCATCAAAGCTGGAAGATGCTCCATGGCCGGCAACCAAAGATGAGTTGATCGATTATGCGATGCGTTCTGGCGCTCCTCTGGAAGTGATTGAGAATCTTCAGGAGATGGAGGATGAAGGCGAAATCTATGAGACAATAGAAGATGTATGGCCCGATTATCCGACCAAGGAGGACTTCTTATTCAACGAAGATGAGTATTAATGACATCAGATGAGATTTGGCGGACGCTTATGGCGTCCGTTTTTTCTATACAGAAACATTACTATTTATGAATATCAGAAGCATGGCAGAATGGAAAAAGATTGCAGGCGGATTGCTGCTCCTGTTCAGTTACGTTCCCGCTCAGGCACAGTACGATCCGGCTTTTTCACAATATTGGAGCCTGCAACCTTTCTATAACCCCGCAACTACCGGTCTGGATGGCAAGCTGAACGTTCAGGCCGCTTATGCCATGCAGCTGGTCGGATTTGAAAATGCTCCGGCCACTTTATATGCCGGTGTGGACCTTCCCGTATTTTTTCTCAGTCCGAAGCATGGAATGGGAGTCGGCTTCCTGAATGATGAAGCCGGACTTTTTGCACATAAAAAGTTTTATATACAATATGCTTATCACCAGCCATTGTGGGGTGGAAGTTTGAGTGCCGGACTGCGGTTGGGCATGTTGAGTGAAGGTTTTGACGGTTCTGGTTTGGATGTTTCGGATACCAGTGATCCGGCGTTTCCGACTTCTGATGTAACCGGCTCCGGTTTTGATTTGGATTTCGGTTTGTATTATAAGCATAAAAAGTGGTATGTGGGTGCTTCGGCCATGCATTTAACCGGGCCGGAAATTACTTATGGCGATGAGAAAGTCAACCAGATATCTGTGCCCCAAACTTTTTATTTTTTTGGCGGATACAATATTTCGTTCAAGAATCCGTTATATAAGATGTATACTTCTGCCATGTTCCGAAGTGATTTTATGTTTTATCGGGGAGATGTCAGTTGCAGGCTAGCTTATGAAGGCGGGCGGATTCAGCTTTACGGCGGACTTTCATACAGTCCCACAAATTCGGTCAGCCTTTTGTTTGGCGGTAAAGTTATGGGAGTCACCTTAGGTTATTCCTATGAAATGTACACCTCGGCAATCGGAGCATTGAACGGAAGTCATGAGATTACGCTGAGTTATCAGACCGATCTCAATATTTTTAAAAAAGGAAAGAATAAACATAAAAGCGTAAGAATATTATAATGAACAAGAAGAGTGTTTGGATCGTAACGGCCTTATGTGCTTCTTTGGCGCTGAGCTCTTGCTTGGGGCCTAAATCAGCATCGTCTGCCGTGGGCGGCGAGTTGACAGGCATTCACGGCGTGGCTTATAATGAGCCGGCACCGTATGGCATGGTGGCGGTCAAAAGTGGATATTTAAAGGTTGGACTTCAGGAACAGGATTCTTTGTGGGGGGATAATGCTCCTACGAAAGAAGTTTCTGTAGACGGCTTCTGGATGGATGAAACAGAAGTAACCAATGCCAAATACCGGCAGTTCGTCTTTTGGGTGCGTGACTCGATTATTCGCGAGCGTTTGGCCGATCCGGCCTATGGCGGTGATGAAACATATAAGATTGAAGAAGACAAGTATGGTAATCCCGTGACTCCGCATCTGAACTGGAGCAAGCCTATTCCTTGGAGAAAGCCCAATGAAGATGAGTTGCGTGCCATAGAGAGCGTGTATGTCACACATCCGGTAACCGGCGTCAAGATGCTGGATGCCCGCCAGATGAACTATAAATATGAAGTCTACGACCATACGGCTGCGGCTTTGAGAAAGAACCGCATCAATCCTTTGGAACGCGATTTGAATACCGATCACTCTCTTCCCGAAGATCAGACTGTAATGATCTCCAAGGATACCGCTTATTTGGACGATGAAGGTCGCATAGTGCAGGAAACAATTACCCGTCCTTTGTCCAGTGCTTATGATTTCTTGAGCACCTATATCGTCAATATCTATCCGGATACAACCTGTTGGGTGAACGACTTTGCCAATTCCGAAAACGAACGCTATATGCAACTCTACTTCAGCAATCCGGTATATGATGATTATCCGGTGGTTGGAGTAACCTGGGAGCAGGCCAATGCCTTCTGTGTGTGGCGCACCGAGTTCTTGAAAAAAGGTCTGGGAATGTCTGGCGTACAAATCATGCCTTACCGTCTGCCGACAGAAATCGAATGGGAGTATGCGGCCCGTGGCAAAGAAGGAAATGTTTTCCCGTGGGAAACCAAAGACGTGAAGAGTGATAAAGGATGCTATTATGCCAATTTCAAGCCCGATCAGGGAAATTATACGAAAGACGGCAACCTGATTACTTCAAAAGTAGGCATTTATTCACCCAATTCCAACGGATTGTATGATATGGCCGGAAATGTGGCCGAGTGGACCAGTACGGTATATACCGAAGCCGGTGTGGAAAGTATGAGTGATATGAATCCGCAACTGAAATATCAGGCTGCGAAAGAAGATCCTTATCGTCTGAAAAAGAAGTCTGTACGAGGCGGTTCTTGGAAAGATCCCGAGTCTATGATCCGTTCGGCATGGCGTTCTTATGAATATCAGAACCAGCCGCGTTCTTATGTAGGCTTCCGTTGTGTACGTTCCATGATAGGTAATAATAAGAGAAAATAATTAATAAATAAAGATTATGGCAGGAGGAAAGAATAATATAATAGCACGCTTGCAGCGTTGGATGGATTCTGTGCCTGGACAGAGTTTCCTGAACTATGCATATAGTTGGGGTGCTGCAATTGTGATTTTAGGAGCACTTTTTAAGCTGACTCATATAAAAGGAGCCGATTTGATGCTTTTTGTCGGAATGAGCACTGAGGTTTTCGTGTTCATTATTTCCGGATTCGACCGTCCGTTTGATGCGAAAAAGCAGGATGATGATGAATTGGAAGAGGATGAATTGGAAGAAGAAAATGCAGAGGCCAGTCTGCCAACAGGAGAGGCGGTAAGTCCTCAGCCTTCTTTTGTTCAGCCAACAGTGGTTGTGGGTAATCCGGCCCCTGTAGATCTGTCGGCTTCTGCTGCGGTTGCTTCTGCTGCGGCTGCTGTAGACACTCAAAAGCTGATTGAGATTGTTCAGGAGGCCAATAAAGATCTTATGGAGCAGGCCAAGGTGGCTTGTAACCCGGAGATTGGTACTGCGGCAGAGAATTATGTGCAGGAACTGAAAGAGTTGACCGAGATTTTGCGTCAGGTTGGTGAGCAGGCTCGTCATCTGACTCAGGATTCAGAAGAAATGGACAAGCTGAACCGCACGCTGACCAGCATCAATACCATTTATGAGATGCAGCTGAAGAGCGTCAGTCTGCAGGTGGGCGCTATTGACCAGATTAACGACCAGACACGGCGGATGGCCCAGCTGATCGAAGAACTGAATAGTGTATATACACGTATGATTCAGGCTCTTACAGTAAATATGCCAAAGAATAACGGTGCCCAGAATGTGGCTCCTTAATGTTATATGGATTTTTAAAACCAAATAGATTCCATGGGAGTAAATAAACAACGAGTTTCACCAAGACAGAAGATGATTAATCTGATGTACGTTGTGCTGATGGCTATGTTGGCCTTGAACGTATCATCGGATGTGTTGAACGGTTTTTCTTTGGTGGAGCAAAGTCTGAATCGAACCACTTCCAGTGCAACCTTGTCCAACCAGGCTATTTACGAAAACTTCGAAAGCCAGATGAAAGCTAATCCGGCCAAGGTGAAGGAATGGTATGACAAGGCACAGTATGTAAAGCGGATTTCTGATTCGCTCTACAATTATGCAGCTCTTTTGAAAACAGAGATTGTGAAAGAGGCTGACGGAAAAGATGGTGATGTAAACAACATTCAGAATAAGGAAGACCTCGAAGCGGCTACTCACATCATGCTGGCTCCTAAAAGAGGACAGGGGGAGCAGTTGCATCAGGCAATCGTTTCTTTCAGAACACAGATTCTGAAGATGATTGATGATCCGGCACAAAAGAAGATTATTGCCGGTAATCTGAGTACGGAAGTACCTGAAGACGGCCGTACTTTAGGAAAGAATTGGCAGCAATACATGTTTGAGAATATGCCGGTTGCTGCAGCTGTTACTTTGCTGACCAAGTTGCAGAGCGACATACGCTATGCAGAGGGCGAGGTGCTTCACTCGCTGATTGCCAATATCGACGTGAAGGACATTCGTGTCAATGAATTGAATGCTTATGTTATTCCACAGTCTCAGACCGTGGTGCAAGGAGGAAAATTCTCTGCGCAGATTATTATGGCAGCGGTGGATACGACCAACCGTCCGGTTATCTATGTTGGTGGTCGTCCGATAGCTTCAAGCAAGGGCATTTATGAAACGGTATGTTCCCGCACCGGTGAATTTACCCTGAATGGTTATATTGAGACCACCGATGGAAAGGGAGAGAAGGTGCGTCGCGACTTCTCACAGAAATATTCTGTTGTGGCTCCGAGTGCAACCGTTTCCGCAGATATGATGAATGTACTCTATGCCGGATATGAAAATCCGATGAGTATTTCCATCCCCGGAATTCCGGTCAACAAGATTGTGGCTACCATGAGTGGCGGCCAGTTGAAATCTGTGGCTCCCGGTAAATACATTGCTCATCCTACAGCCGTGGGTTCTGATGCCGTGATTACGGTCAGTGCCCAGATGGAAGGCAGAACTCAGGAGATGGGTAAATTTACTTTCCGGGTGCGCAAATTACCTGATCCGACAGCCTTTATTGAGTATCAGACCGGTAGCGGTCCGGAGCGTTTCCGTGGTGGAAAGATTTCCAAGCAGCAGCTGATGCAGGCTCCGGGTATCGGTGCCGCCATCGATGATGGTCTGTTGAATATCGGCTTCCGCGTAGTCGGTTTCGAAACCGTATTCTTTGATAATATGGGAAATGCCATTCCTGAGGTTTCTGGCAGTGGAGAGTTTACGGCTCGCCAGAAGGACCGTTTCAGAATGTTGGGAAGAGGCAAGCGCTTCTATATATCCAAAATCCGTGCTGTGGGACCGGATGGAATCCAGCGCACTTTGAA
This sequence comes from Bacteroides sp. OF04-15BH, assembly GCF_003477995.1. Lineage (GTDB taxonomy): Bacteria > Bacteroidota > Bacteroidia > Bacteroidales > Bacteroidaceae > Paraprevotella. Next base: position 48,298 of record NZ_QUEM01000022.1, on the reverse strand, counting down.
CGGATCAATGGAAGTGATTATCAATTAGAAAATCTAATTAAAAAGGATGAAAAGGATATTTATATTTTTGTTGGGTGCCTGTTTCTGGGGCAGTATGCATGCGCAGCCTCAGAAGAGACGAGTGGCTGTAACCGAGCAGAAGCAGGTTACGGACCGGGCATCCTTGCAATTTCCGGCGGCAACGGACATGCCGGACGATATGGTATGGAAACGGGACATTTACCGTCAGTTGGACCTTACGATAGACAAGAATGCTCCGCTTTATTATCCGGTGGAGCCGCAGGGTCGTGAGATCAACCTGTTTACCCTGATGTTCCGTTTGATGCTCGACGGTAAGATTCCCGTATATGAGTACGGTCTCGACGGCAATGAGTCTTTTGCCGAGAAAGATCAGATCAAGCCGAAGGACTTTCTTGAGAAGTATCAGATTTATTATGAGATGAACGGAAACCGGATTATGGTCAACAACAGCGATATTCCTTCGCGCGATGTGAAACGCATGTATATTAAGGAGAGCGTTTACTTTGACCAGCGGACTTCTTCCTTCCATAAGAAGGTCACTGCCCTTTGCCCGGTAATGGTTCGTGATGATGAGTTCGGTGAGGCTGCTGCTACACCTTATCCTCTTTTCTGGGTGAAGTATAGCGATGTAGCGTCCTATTTTGCCCGTCATGCCATGATGAGCAGTAATTACAACAACGTGTCGAATATGACCGCTGACGATTATTTCTCCATGAACCGTTACGACGGTAAAATCTACAAGACCACCAATTTGCAGGGATTGGCTCTGGCCAACTATTGCAAGACAGACAGTGCGCTGGTTAAAGAGCAGAAGCGGATAGAACAGGAACTGGTCAATGTAGAGAAATATGTGTGGGGCAAGCTGGAGCAGCCTAAGGATTCGGCAGATTCCGTGCAGGCCGCAATCGTTGCTACCGAGAAAACCAAAGAGAAGAAAACGACCCGTTCTTCACGGAGAAAGACAACGGTAAAGAAGTCTGCTCCTAAGGTAGAAAAGTCCTCTTCGAGCGCAGCTCCCCGGGTATCTGTGAGAAGACAGAGAAGATAATCGCAGGATTTTTCCTTGGGTTTGTAAATTTTTACTTATATTTGCGAACCTATCAAAAATGAATGGACGTATGAAAAAGTTGAAAATGTTATTTTTAGCCCTTGTGGCTTGTTGCTGTGTATTGCCGGCCAGTGCCCAGCTGAAGTTCGGTGTGGAAGGTGGTTTGAATGCCAGCAAAGTAAGTGTGGATCAGTTGAATGCCAAGAACCGTACCGGTTGGTTCATCGGTCCTAAGGTTCAGTTTACTGCACCCGTTATCGGATTGGGACTTGATGCCGCCTTGCTGTATTCTCAGAAATATCTGGAGGTTTCTACCGAAGATAATTCTCTGGTAGAAGGAACCATCAAGCAGAATATGCCTTATCTGGAGATTCCGATTAACCTGCGTTATAATATCGGTTTCAGTAGCCTGATTGGAGCTTATATTGCAACCGGTCCGCAGTACAGCTGGTATCTTGGAGGCAAGTCATTGACTTTGAATGATATTAGTTATGGTTCTTTGGAAACTTCCAGCTTCAGCTGGAATGTCGGTGTCGGTATCAATGCACTGAGTCACCTGCAATTGGGTGTTACCTATAACATTGCTTTGGGCCAGACGGGAGAAGTGACCGGAATTGTAGAAGCAGCAAAGACTGCAAAATTGAAAAACAATACCTGGCAGGTGCGTTTGGCCTACATGTTCTAAGGAGCCAGACGGCGCAACAGCCATTTGAGATTCATAAAGAGTCCTGATTCCTCCTGATAATGGAGAGTCGGGACTTTTCTTTTATACTAAAGTATTAAATAATTCCTGATATGTACCGATTTGCTGATGTCCTCTTACCGCTTCCCTTGAATGCCACCTACACTTATCGCATTCCGGAACCGATGCAGCTCAGTGTGGGCGAGCGGGTTATTGTACCCTTTGGTGCCCGAAAGTATTACACGGCAGTAGTTGATCGCATACACGATGAAGAACCTTCGGGTTTTGAAATCAAGGATATTGCCGAACAGTTGGACACCGAGCCGGTATTGCTCCCGGTGCAGCGAAAGCTGTGGCGCTGGATTGCCGATTACTATATGTGTTCGCCCGGCGATGTTTTTAAGGCTGCTCTGCCGTCGGGCATGAAACTGGAGAGCGAGACCGTGCTTGTGTGTCGCGAGGAGTCGCCCACACCCAAAGAAATCAGTCAGCCAAAGGTGCAGCAGGTATGGAATCTTCTGCACGAACAGAAAGAGATGTCTCTGTCGTTGCTGCAAAAGAGAATCACTGCCTTTCCGGTTCTTTCTGTTGTCCGCAAGATGTTGGATTCCGGTTTGCTTACCGTGAAAGAAGAAGTCCGTTCGGGTTATCGTCCGTTGACGGAAACGATGGTAACCTTGAGCGAAGCTTACCGTAGCGAGGAAGCCCTGCATCAGGCTCTGGATCTGGTGAGGCGAGCCGAAAAGCAGACTCAGCTGCTATGCGCTTTTCTGGAACTGAGCGGATGGGGGAGAGCGTTGGAGAAAAACGATCCGTCGCTGGTGAAACCCGTTTCCCGTGCAGCGTTACAGCAGTATAGCGGAGTGAACTCATATTTGGTGCAGACCCTGGTCAAGCGGGGCATTCTGACGCTGTATGCTGCTGAAATCGGGCGTCTGGACCGGCAGAGCCGGGACGTACAGGCGGCAGCTCAGTTGTCTGAACCGCAGGAAACGGCCTATCGGGAGATTTTACAGGCCTTTCAGGAAAAAAGTGTCTGTCTGTTGCATGGTGTGACTTCCAGCGGAAAAACAGAAGTCTATATTCATTTGATTCAGCATTATCTGGAGCAGGGAAAGCAGGTGCTGTTCCTGCTTCCGGAGATTGTGCTGACTACCCAGCTCACCGAACGCTTGCGTCGGGTGTTCGGGAATCGTATGGGGGTATATCACTCCCGCTTTTCGGATGCGGAACGGGTGGAAATCTGGAAAAAACAATTGTCTGCAGAAGGTTACGATGTTATCGTAGGCGTGCGTTCTTCAGTCTTTCTTCCTTTTCGGAATTTGGGATTAGTGATTGTAGATGAGGAACATGAACCCAGTTATAAGCAGCAGGAACCGGCACCGCGCTACCATGCCCGCAATGTCGCCTTGGTATTGGCTTCGTTCTATGGAGCCCATACTTTGCTCGGCACGGCTACTCCTTCTTTTGAAAGTTACTATCATGCCCGTAACGGAAAATATGCGCTGGTCAATTTGCACACGCGCTATGCACAGGTGGCCCTCCCGGAAATAAAGGTCGTAGACATAAAGGAACTGTCCCGAAAGAAACTGATGAAAGGTGTTTTTTCTCCGGTACTGTTGCAAGCTATCGGTACTGCGCTGGAAGCCAAGGAACAGGTAATTCTTTTTCAGAACCGGCGAGGCTTTGCCCCAATTGTGCAGTGTAAGGAGTGCGACTGGATTCCCAAATGCAAGAACTGTGATGTGAGCCTGACCTATCATAAGCGCTTTGATATGCTTACCTGTCACTATTGCGGATTCTCGGCTCCTATTCCCAAGTCTTGTCCTTCGTGCGGCAGTCTGGTGCTGAAGCATAAGGGACTGGGTACAGAAAAAGTGGAGTATGAAATCCACGAGTGCTTCCCCGAAGCTAAAGTGGCCCGAATGGATTTGGACACGACCCGCACCCGTAAGGCCTATGAGCAGATTCTTATGGATTTTGAGAGCGGGAAGACCGACATTCTGATTGGAACCCAGATGGTGAGCAAGGGGCTGGATTTTGACCGGGTGCGCATTGTGGGCATTCTGGATGCCGACGGCATGCTGAACATTCCCGATTTCAGAAGTTATGAGCGGGCGTTTCAGATGATGGCTCAGGTGGCAGGCCGAGCCGGACGCAGGGGAGACCGTGGAATCGTCTTTTTGCAGACACGCAATCCGGAGTCTCCGGTTGTGGCTCAGGTGGTAGACCACGATTATCTGGCCCATTATTTGTGGCAGATGCAGGAGCGGAAACTCTTTCATTACCCTCCTTTCTGCCATTTGATTTATGTTTTTCTGAAATATCGGCAGGAAGAGCCTTTGGACCGTTTTGCCCATCAGCTTGCGGAGCGCCTGCGTCAGGTGTTCGGCAGTCGCGTTCTAGGGCCCGACGCCCCTCCTGTGGGCCGCGTACAGTCCTTGTACATCCGGAAGATTGTGTTGAAGGTTGAGCTGTCTGCTTCTCATTCCAAGGTGCGTACCGCCCTCCAGAATGTGTGCCAGATGGCTTTGCAGGAGTCTTCTTGTAGCAGTATTCAGCTTTATTTCGATGTAGACCCGCTGTAGTCTTTATGTTCTACCCCGTAGCCGAACAGGGCAAAATCGCCTTTGCACGGATCGTCGGGGAAGATTTTCCGCAGGGCTTCGGTGATGCGGAGCGCCTGAGCCAGTGAATACGTGGTTTTGTCGGTCAGTCCCAGTTCAAACGCAATCCGGTTGACGTGGGTGTCCAGAGGGATGACCAGGTCTTTAGGATGGAAATGATTCCAGATGCCGAAGTCCACCGGCGAATTCCGGCGAATCATCCAGCGCAGAAACATATTCATTTTCTTCTGAGGGCTCTGTGTGCTGATGTCCAGCCACCGGCATAAACTCTCTCGAGGAGATCCTGCAAAGGTAAGCAGGGTCTCCTCGAGAGAATCATATTGTCGATAAGCTTCGTATAACTTTTCAAAAAGCCAGTGCATTTGCTTCTTGGGGCAAGTGCGGTAAAAACTCTGTCCGTCAGACTCCGGAAAGTCCGTGCGCCATTTTTCTCCCATGACATATTCCAACGGGCGGTGTTGCATCAGGACGAGCAGTTCATCGGCTTTTCTGCAAATCATTTTCCGGTTGCCGAAACTGATCCAGGCTGTAAGCAGCCCGGCAATCTCGATATCCTGTTTGCGGGAAAATCGGTGCGGAAACTGTACGGGGTCATTCGGTATGAAAGTTTCCGATTCATACTTTCCGGCCCATTCAACGAGCAGATTCCTTGTTGCCGGTGTCATTGTTCTCTTCTTTTTTATGGAGTTCCGGATAGCTGATACGGGTGTGGTATATCGTTTTCAGCTTTTCCTTAAACACTTCTTTGGCTGTAGTGATATCCTGGAAGGTGATCGGACAGTTCTTGAAGGCGCCGTCGGCAATCTGGGCGTCAATGATCATTTCTACCAGATTGCTGATGCTTTCTTCGGTATAATCCTTCAGGCTTCGGGATGATGCTTCTACGGCATCCGCCATCATCAGGATGGCCTGTTCCTTGGTTTGCGGATTCGGTCCGGGATAAGTGAACAGATTCTCATCGACCTCCTCGTCCGGATATTTGTTTTTGTAGGAGATATAGAAATACTTCGTCTTACCTCTTCCATGATGCGTGGCGATGAATCCTTTAATTACTTCCGGCAGATTATACTTGTCGGCCATTTTCAAGCCATCGGGTATATGGCTGATGATGATGCGGGCGCTCTCGATGAGCGACAGCTGGTCGTGCGGGTTGACACCGCTTTGGTTCTCCGTGAAATAGGCCGGATTACAGATCTTTCCAATGTCATGATACATGGCACCGGTTCGCACCAGCTGTGCCTTGGCGTCAATCTTATTGGCAACCTCAGTAGCCAGATTGGCCACCTGCATGGAATGCTGGAAGGTGCCGGGAGCCACTTCAGACATGCGGCGCATCAGATCATTGTTGATATTCGAAAGCTCTACCAGAGTCACGTTGGAGGTGAAGCCGAACAGCTTTTCGATAAGGAACATCAGCGGGTAGGCAAAGAGCAGCAACACTCCGTTGATGATGAGATAGATGTAGATGTTATATTCCAGGTTGTCAATCTCTTTCTCGTGCATCAGGTCCAGACTGAAATAGAACACCAGAGAGGTAACGGTAACAATCAGGGCCGTGCGTAGCAGCTGGCTTCTTTGCGACAGTTCTCGCAGGCTGTAGATGGCCACCATACCGGCTACCAGTTGTGTGGCTACAAACTCATAGGGATATTTCAGTGAAACGGCGCACAGCAGGATGATGACTGTATGCATGACAAAGGCCGTGCGCGAATCCATGAACACCCGGATGAAGATTGGCGCCATGGTAAAAGGAATGATATACACGCTGAACAGATTCTGGTCCACAAGAATGGAGGACAGCACCGGGAAGATGACCAGCATGGTGAGCAGCAGAAGCACGCTTTTGCCTTTCTCGAGATAGTCTTTGCGGAACAGAGAAAAATAAAGCATCATGCAGAGGAAGATCAGCGCCACGCAGAGTATCTGGCCGACCAGAAGATAGGCCTCCTGCTTGGTGGAGTCAATCCGTTGCTTTGATTCTTTCAGATAGGAAGCCAGAATGTTGTATGTTTCCTGGGTGACGATGTCGCCGCGGTCTATGATTTTCTGTCCGCTCATGACCATACCACTGGCATAGGAGATGGAGCTGAGCAAATCTTTCTTTTGTTCTTCAGACTTCTTCTGGTCGAAGAGCAGGTTGGACACGATATAGCGGTCCAGGTTGCATTTCTGGAGTTTCAGACGGTCGTAGCGGGCCGTATCATCGGTTTCGAAAAAGAACTTATAGGCACTTTTGTGCGAGTAAATGTCTTTCGTCGGGCGTATGACCGATTGGTTGGCTGTAAAGATACGTATGGCCGTGATACTGTCGTCCACCAGACGGTTGTAGTCGTCCGGTTGCACAATACCGTTTTGGTACAGCGTGCGCAGCTTCTGCTCGATATATCCTTTGTAGTAATAGGGGATGCCGCTCTTTTCCATTTGCGCAAAGTCCTTCCGGAATTTGGCCACCTGTTCTTCTTCGACGGACTGGTTGATTTCAAAGTAAGGCTCAAACAGATGCATCACGCTGTCCTGCTCCTTTTTGATCAGTTCGTCACTTTTATAGATAGGAAAATCGAAGGTAGCAATCAGCTGACTGTATCTCCAGGGACGGCCCAGATCAAACTGGTAGGCCGAGCGCCCTTCGCGGGGCATGAAATAGACCACCAGCAGGATGGCCGCTATGCCCACACAGATGCGGTAAAAGATATCGCGCGCGTTCAGGTTCTTCTTTTCGTTAAACTTATTCATTTTATTCTGTTTTTGTTATCTAGGCGAAAATACGAAAAAATTACGTGGGTTAGAAAAAAAAGTACTAATTTTGCGCAAAAGAATCAATTAATTATGATGTCAGAAAGAAAAGTAAGAGTTCGTTTTGCTCCGAGTCCTACGGGAGCGTTACACATTGGTGGTGTCCGTACTGCCCTGTATAATTATCTGTTTGCCCGTCAGCATGGCGGTGAGTTGATTTTCCGTATCGAGGATACCGACTCCACCCGTTTTGTGCCCGGCGCAGAAGAGTATATCATCGAGTCATTCAAGTGGTTGGGCATTCACTTTGACGAGGGCGTAAGCTTCGGAGGAAATCACGGTCCGTACCGTCAGTCTGAGCGTCGCGACATATATAAAAAGTATGTAAACCAGCTGTTGGAGGAAGGAAAGGCCTATATTGCTTTCGATACTCCTGAGGAACTGGATGCCAAGCGCAATGAGATTGCCAACTTCCAGTATGATGCTTCTACCCGCGGCATGATGCGCAACTCGCTGACTTTGTCTAAGGAAGAAGTGGAGCAGATGATTGCCGACGGCAAGCAGTATGTGGTCCGCTTCAAGATTGAGCCGAACGAGGATGTGCATGTAAACGACATGATTCGTGGCGATGTGGTGATCAACTCTACCATTCTGGATGATAAGGTGCTGTATAAGTCAGCCGACGAGCTGCCGACTTACCACTTGGCCAATATCGTGGACGACCATTTGATGGAGGTTACTCATGTGATCCGCGGTGAGGAGTGGTTGCCTTCGGCTCCGTTGCACGTGTTGTTGTATCGTGCTTTCGGTTGGGCCGATACCATGCCAGCCTTTGCCCACCTGCCTCTGTTGCTCAAGCCGGACGGCAAGGGTAAGCTGAGCAAGCGCGACGGTGACCGTCTGGGCTTCCCGGTATTCCCGCTGGAATGGCACGATCCGAAGACCGGCGAGGTATCTTCAGGTTATCGTGAGAGCGGTTATCTGCCTGAAGCTGTCATCAACTTCCTGGCTCTGTTGGGTTGGAATCCGGGTAATGACCAGGAGATCATGACGATGGACGAAATGATCCGTCTGTTCGACATTACCAAGTGTAGCAAGGCCGGCGCCAAGTTTGACTATGTGAAGGGAATGTGGTTCAACCGTGAGTATATCCTGATGAAGGACAATAAGGAACTGGTTCCTGCCTTTGCCAAGATCCTTCAGGAGAATGGTATTCAGGCCACTGAAGAGCAGATGGAAGCCGTAATCGGCATGATGAAGATGAAGAAGATCAACTTCATCAAGGATTTGTGGCCTTTGTGCGACTTCTTCTTCACTGCTCCTACTCAGTTTGACAAGACAGACAAGTTCATCAAGAAGAACTGGAACGAGCAGGCAGCTGCGGACATGGCAGAACTGTTGCAGATTCTGGAGGGTCAGGACGACTTCTCGGTAGAAGCCTTGAAGCAGACCATTGATACTTGGGCCGAGACCAATGGCAAGAAGCCTTGGAATCCGTGGCGTGTCGTATTGGTCGGTGCCGGAAAGGGTCCGGATATGTATGAACTGGCTGCATTCCTGGGCAAGGAGGAAACCTTGAAAAGAATGAAAACAGCCTTGGAACTGCTGAAATAAAATTAGTGAATAAATAATGAAAAAAGAGGCCTTATCCGTTTTGGGTAAGGTCTCTTTTTTGTTTTTATGCTTTTTCCGGCAGCTGCGAAAATCATTTCGATGATTCTGTAAGATGATCGAAATGGTTTTTGCATTTCATTTTGATGATTTTTTCCTTTCGTAAGGGACGCTTATTCTTGCGATGCTTCCGGATAGCAGCAGTGCTTGGTGTTTTCGGGGTTCGCATCCGCTTCGCGGTACACCGGAATGTTGTCTACATAATGCTGCGCATAGCTTTGGTTGAGGCTGGCAGCCAGTTCCGGATTCACCTGTTTGATGAAGCGTGCCGGTACACCGCCCCAGAGTTCTCCGGGGCCGATCACCGTATTCTTGAGTACCAGGGCGCCGGCAGCCACAATGGCACCTTCGCCGATTTCTGCAAAATCGAGAACGGTAGAGCCCATGCCGACCAGTGCATTTTTGTGAACCATGCATCCGTGCAGGGTGACATGATGACCGATGGTGACATCGTCTTCAAGGATGACCGGAGCCTTGCCGCTGAGAGTATGCAGGCAGCAGCAGTCCTGAATGTTCACACGGTTGCCTATTTTGATGAAATGCACGTCGCCGCGCAGCACGGCATTGAACCAGACGCTGCAATCATTGCCCATCGTCACGTCGCCGATGACGCAGGCTCCCTCGGTCACATAGCAGTTCTTGCCGAATTTCGGGGTAATTCCCTTCAGTGTTTTGATAATTCCCATTGTTTTATTTGATGATTGGTGCAGTTTTTTCTTTCAGCCAGTTGCGGTGTGCTTCGTCGAGCAGCGGTGACAGGCGTTCATATACCTCCTGATGATAGCGGTTGATCCAGTTTATTTCTTTTTCGTCCAACAGAGACAGGAGTATCGGAGTCTTGTCAATCGGGCAGAGCGTGAGCGGTTCGAAACGGAGGAATTTTCCGAACTCAGTTTCCCGGTCTGCGCCGATCAGCAGCGTGTTTTCGATACGGATACCGTGGCGGCCCGCCTTGTAGATGCCCGGTTCGTCAGTCACCGTCATGCCGGCTTGCAGGGGAGTGGGCATAAAGTTCATTCTGATCTGATGAGGCCCCTCGTGCACATTCAGATAAGAACCTACACCGTGACCCGTGCCGTGCAGATAGTTGATGCCTTCCTGCCACATGGCATAGCGGGCGCAGATATCCAGCTGAGTACCGGTAGTTCCTTCGGGGAAGATGGCCGAACTCAGAGCGATATGGCCTTTAAGCACCAGGGTATAGTCGCGCATCTCCTCTTCACTTACCGGTCCTAAGGCGATGGTGCGGGTCAGGTCGGTCGTTCCGTCCTGATATTGTGCTCCCGAATCCAGCAGAAGCAGTCCCTTGCGCTCCAGAGGGATGTCACTCTCTACGGTAGGTTCGTAGTGCACGATGGCAGCGTGCGGTCCATAGGCGGCTATGGTGTCGAAGCTGATATCCTTATATAAAGACTGTTCCCGTCGGAAGGCCTCCAGACGGTTGCTGAGGCTTACTTCGGTAACGGTGTTCTGCGGCATTTCCTCTTCCAGCCATTTCAGGAAATGTACCATAGCCACTCCGTCGCGTGTCATGGCGTTGCGGAATCCCTTGATTTCGGCTTCATTCTTGATGGCCTTCATCAGTGCCACCGGCGACGGACGGTCGATGATCGGGCAGGATGCCGGTATGGCTTCCACCAGGGCACAGTTGGTATTCATCAGATCCATCATGATGCTCTTTCCCGGGAAAGCTTTCAGGAATTCTTCGATGTCGGAATATTCGCGGATGTCGATATCATTTTCCTTTAAGTATGCCGATACCTCCGGAGTCAGTTTGTTGCCATATATAAATAAGGTGGCCTGTTGTGGAGCGATGAGCAGATAAGAGATGAATACCGGGTTACAGTGAATGTCGGTGCCGCGCAGATTCAGCGTCCAGGCAATTTCATCCAATGCAGAGAGCAAAACAGCTTCGGCATGGTTTTGTTCCATCTTGTTTCGGATACGGCTCAGCTTGCTGGCTACAGGCTCTCCGCAGAATTCTTCGGGCTGTATGCTGATGGCGTCGGTGGGAACGACCGGGCGGTCTTTCCATAAGGTTTCGGCCGGATCGCCAGCCAATACCATTTCCATCTGATTTGCTTTCAGCTCTTCCTTCCAGGCCAGAAAAGAACCGTAGGCATTTACTGTGGGGTCAATGCCCACTCTGCTGCCGGCCGGCAGCACTTGGACGAGCCATTCCGTGATAGACGGTGTTCCTTCGATGCGCTCTTTCATCAAGGAAAAAGGAGTATCTTTCAACTGTTCCCCGGCTGCCAGAAAATAACGTGAATCCGTCCACAGGGCGGCATCACGGAGGGTAACTACGGCCGTTCCGGCAGAACCGTCAAATCCGGAGATCCAGGTACGCGTTTTCCAGTGGTCGGGGATATATTCTCCCTGATGTGGGTCGGTACTTGGAAAAATGAATGCATCCAGGCCTTGTTTCTGAAGGAATGAGCGCAGCAGCTCAACTCTTTTATGGATTAATGTCGTCATAGAATCTTTCTTTTGATATATCTGTTTTGCAAAAGTATATTATAATTGTGCAAAAAGGAAAATAATCGTGTTTTAAATTAGTTAGTCTGAACCTTTTTCTTTAAATTTGCCTGTGGAAAAAAGTATTATAAGATACGTTTAAACATAAAATTTAGAGTTATGGAATTTTTGACAAACGAGAAATTGGTTATTGTAGGTGCTGCCGGTATGATCGGCTCAAACATGGCACAGACAGCTTTGATGATGGGTTTGACTACAAACTTGTGCCTTTACGATGTATTCTCTCCGGAAGGCGTTGCTGAGGAAATGCGTCAGAGCGGTTTCGACAAAGTGAATATCACAGCAACTACTGATGTAGCTGAGGCGTTCAAGGATGCAAAATATATCATTTCTTCAGGTGGTGCTCCTCGTAAGGCTGGTATGACCCGTGAGGACCTGTTGAAGGGTAACTGCGAAATCGCTGAGCAGTTGGGTAAGGACATCAAGACTTACTGCCCGGATGTAAAGCACGTAGTAATCATCTTCAACCCTGCTGACTTGACAGGTTTGGTTACTTTGCTGTACTCTGGTTTGAAACCATCACAGGTAACAACTCTGGCTGCTTTGGATTCAACTCGTTTGCAGAGCGCTTTGGCTAAGAAGTTCGGTGTTCCTCAGTACAAGGTTGCCGGTAGTGCTACTTACGGTGGTCACGGTGAGCAGATGGCTGTATTCGGTTCAGCTGTAACTATCGACGGCAAGCCATTGAACGACCTGATCGGTACTTCTGAGTTCTCAGCAGAAGAGTGGGAGCAGATGAAGGTTGATGTAACTAAGGGTGGTGCCAAGATCATCGAGTTGCGTGGACGTTCTTCATTCCAGAGCCCTTCTTACCTGTCAGTAGAAATGATTCGTGCTGCTATGGGTGGTGAGGCATTCCGTTGGCCGGCTGGTACTTATGTACAGACTGACAAATACAACCACATTATGATGGCTATGAATACAACTTTGGATGCAACTGGTTGCCACTACACAGTTCCAACAGGTACTGAAGAGGAAGTTGCCAAGTTGGATGCCAGCTACGCTCACTTGTGCAAGATGCGTGATGAGTTGGTAACTCTGAACATTGTTCCTGCTATCTCTGAGTGGAGCAAGATCAACCCAAACTTGTAATTGAAGTCTTGTAGAAAGATAAATAAAGGTGCATACAGCGATGTATGCACCTTTTTTGTTGCTGTCTGATAGAAAAATGTACTTTTTTTTGTTGTTACGGAAAACATTGCTTATTTTTGCACCGCATTTTGCAAAAATATTATTAACCAATTAATTATTAAAGAAAAGTATGATCGTAGTACCTGTAAAAGAAGGAGAGAACATCGAAAGAGCTTTGAAGAAGTTCAAGAGAAAATTTGAGAAAACTGGTGTTGTTAAGGAATTGAGAAGCAGACAGCAGTTTGACAAACCTTCTGTACTTAAGAGACTTGCAAAGGAACGTGCGGTTTACGTTCAGAAAATGCAGCGTGTAGAAGAATAATTTATTCGAATTTTTCTTGCAACTGTTATTTTTTATTCTTAAATTCGTTGCCGTAAGGTAATTGAACATGAACCATGAATCTGAAAGATTCTTTTCTTGATTATTTGGCATACGAGCGGAATTATTCACCCCGTACGTTGCGCAGTTATCGAGACGATTTGAACTTCTTTGAGGAGTTCTTCCGGAATCTGGATGATTCGCTGACATGGGAGCATGTCGATCCGGATGTAATCCGTCAATGGATGGTGCACATGATGGAGCAGGGGCATAAGGAGACCTCGGTAAACAGACGCCTGAGCGCGTTGAGGTCTTTTTATAAATTTGCTTTGAAACGCCACCTTCTGGAAAAGGATCCTACGCATCTGCTGAGCGGTCCCAAGAAAAAGAAGCCATTGCCTTATTTTGTAAGGGAGGCCGAAATGGAACGCTTGCTGGATGAGAAGAATTTTTCTCAGGATTTTGATGGAGTGCGCGACCGCCTGGTTTTATCCATGTTTTATCAGACCGGTGTCCGCTTGTCGGAGCTGACCGGACTTGATCTTGGAGATGTGGATCTGGCGCGGATGCAAATCCGGGTTCTCGGTAAAAGAAATAAGGTGCGGCTCATTCCGTTTGGAACGGATCTGTGCCAGTTGATACAGCAGTATTTGAGTCTGCGCAGTCAGATTGTGAAAGATGACGAACAGGTATCGGCATTTCTGATTACCGGGCGAGGCGTGAGAGCGTCGAATAATTGGGTGGCTGAAAAAGTGCGGTTTTATCTGGCACAAGTTACAACCTTGAAAAAACGGAGTCCTCACGTTCTGCGGCATACCTTTGCCACGGTCATGTTGAATCATGATGCAGATTTAGAGTCCGTAAAGGAGTTGTTGGGGCATGAAAGCCTGTCTACGACGGAAATTTATACCCACACAACTTTTGAGGAATTGAAAAAGGTTTATAAACAAGCTCACCCTAGAGCATAAAAAATGGAGGTGATTATGGACGTTAGAATTCAAGCGATTCATTTTGACGCTACTGCAAAATTGCACGAGTTTATAGAGAAGAAAGTTGCTAAGTTGGAAAAATTCAATGACGAAATAAGAAAGGTAGAGGTGTCATTAAAGGTCGTAAAGCCTGAGACTTCTTTAAATAAGGAAGCTTCAATAAAGGTTCTGGCTACAAATGCAGAGCTTTTCTCAGAGAAAGTTTGTGATACTTTTGAGGAAGCAGTTGATGTATGCGTAGACGCTTTGATACGACAATTGGAGAAATTGAAAGAAAAACAGAAAAATCACTGAAAAAACTTCGAGAAAGTTTTGGTGATCTAAAAAAAATACCTAACTTTGCAACCGTTTAAGAAACGCTACTGCGAAAGCGGTTGCAAAGCTTGCCTCTTTAGCTCAGTTGGCCAGAGCACGTGATTTGTAATCTCGGGGTCGTTGGTTCGAATCCGACAAGAGGCTCTAGAACACGAGAGTGTGTTTCTTAGAACTAAGATGATTTATCATCTGGCCGGGCAAATACCAGAGTGGCCAAATGGGGCAGACTGTAAATCTGCTGGCTTACGCCTTCGGTGGTTCGAATCCATCTTTGCCCACCACGTTTAGAACTTTTGTTGATGTTTTGGTTGTTGGTTCTAAGCTTTATTTGCGGAAATAGCTCAGTTGATAGAGCACTAGCCTTCCAAGCTGGGGGTCGCGGGTTTGAGCCCCGTTTTCCGCTCCATTCTTTGCTGTTATAGCTCAGCGGTAGAGCACTTCCTTGGTAAGGAAGAGGTCCCGAGTTCAAGTCTCGGTAACAGCTCTTTTAGATTATAAGCAAAAAGATTATTCATTAATTTTAAAAATAAAAAAGTAAAGCTATGGCTAAAGAAAAGTTCGAGCGTACCAAACCTCATGTAAACATTGGTACCATCGGTCACGTAGACCACGGTAAGACTACTTTGACTGCTGCTATCACTACAGTGTTGGCTAAGAAGGGTCTGTCTGAAGTAAAGTCTTTCGATCAGATCGATAACGCACCTGAAGAGAAAGAGCGTGGTATCACTATCAATACTTCACACGTTGAGTACGAAACTGCAAATCGTCACTATGCACACGTAGACTGCCCGGGACACGCTGACTATGTAAAGAACATGGTTACCGGTGCTGCTCAGATGGACGGTGCTATCATCGTAGTTGCTGCTACTGATGGTCCTATGCCTCAGACTCGCGAGCACATCCTGTTGGCTCGTCAGGTAAACGTTCCTCGCTTGGTTGTATTCTTGAACAAGTGCGATATGGTTGAGGACGAAGAGATGTTGGAGCTGGTTGAAATGGAAATGCGTGAGCTGTTGGCAGCTTATGACTTCGAGGAAGATACTCCAATCATCCGTGGTTCTGCTCTGGGTGCATTGAACGGTGTTGCTCAGTGGGAAGACAAGGTTATGGAGCTGATGGATGCTTGTGACACTTGGATTCAGGAGCCAGTTCGTGACGTTGAGAAGCCTTTCTTGATGCCTGTTGAGGATGTATTCTCAATCACTGGTCGTGGTACAGTTGCTACTGGTCGTATCGAGACGGGTGTTGTTAAGGTAGGTGACGAAGTTCAGATCCTTGGTTTGGGTGAGGACAAGAAGTCAGTTATCACTGGTGTTGAGATGTTCCGTAAGTTGTTGGATGAAGGTGAAGCTGGTGACAACGTAGGTCTGTTGCTGCGTGGTATCGACAAGAAGGAGATCAAGCGTGGTATGGTTATCACTCACCCGGGAACTATCACTCCGCACTCTTCATTCAAGGCTTCTATCTACGTTTTGAAGAAAGAGGAAGGTGGTCGTCACACTCCATTCGGTAACAAGTATCGTCCTCAGTTCTATCTGCGTACTATGGACTGTACCGGTGAGATCCACTTGCCAGAAGGTACTGAAATGGTAATGCCAGGTGATAACGTAGAAATCAAGGTTGACTTGATCTACCCAGTTGCTTTGAACGTAGGTTTGCGTTTCGCTATCCGCGAGGGTGGACGTACAGTAGGTTCTGGTCAGATCACTGAGATTCTTGACTAATAAATTGGAGAAATACTTCAATTAGATATTTAAGGTCCCCGTTTTGCGGGGACCTATTTTACGGGAGTAGCTCAGTTGGTAGAGCACCGGTCTCCAAAACCGGGTGTCGGGAGTTCGAGCCTCTCCTCCCGTGCTAATATTATCGAATATGTTTAAGAATATTACAAAATATTGTAAGGAATCTTACAATGAGCTTGTTCATAAAACAACTTGGCCAAGTCCATCAGAACTTACAAACAGTGCAGTCGTAGTATTATTTGCTTCCCTACTCATTGCATTGGTAGTTTTCGTTATGGACTTTGTGTTTCAGAACGTAATGGAATTTATTTATCCTTAAAAAAAGAGAGATGGCCGAAATTGAAATGAAATGGTACGTTATGCGTGCTATTAGTGGAAAGGAAAGCAAAGTCAAGGAGTATATTGATGCCGAAATTAAAAAAGGCGACTTTGGCAAGTATGTCTCACAGGTGCTTATTCCAACAGAGAAGGTGGTGACTAATCGTAATGGCAAACGCGTTGTTACGGAGAGAAATCACTTGCCCGGTTATGTGCTTGTAGAAGCTGCTCTGGTCGGTGAGGTGGCTCCTTTGCTGCGAAACACGCCGAATGTCTTGGGATTTTTGGGTGAATCAAACAGTCATCCAACTCCATTGCGTCAACACGAAGTAAACCGGCTTTTGGGTGTTGTGGACGAACTGAAGGATGTTCCGGAAGAAATGCCTGTACCTTACGAAGTAGGGGAAAGCGTGAAAGTAACCGAAGGTCCTTTCAGTGGTTTCTCTGCAACCATCGAAGAGGTGAATACCGAAAAGAAGAAGCTGAAGGTTATGGTTAAGATCTTCGGACGTAAAACTCCGTTAGAGTTAGGTTTTATGCAAGTTGAAAAAGAATAAGGCATTTTGTTACGTGCGTTGTTCTTTTCTTAAAATAACAATATAAAAAACAAAAAAATGGCTAAAGAAGTTGCTGGATTAATCAAATTACAGATTAAAGGAGGCGCTGCAAATCCATCACCCCCAGTAGGTCCTGCTTTGGGTTCCAAGGGTATCAACATCATGGATTTCTGTAAAGCATTCAACGCCAGAACGCAAGACAAGGCTGGTAAGGTTCTTCCGGTCGTAATCACTTATTATACTGACAAATCTTACGATTTCATCGTTAAGACTCCTCCTGTAGCAGTACAGTTGATGGAGGTTGCCAAGGTAAAGGGTGGTTCTGCAGAGCCTAACCGTAAGAAGGTAGCTGAGATTACTTGGGATCAGGTACGCGCTATCGCTCAGGACAAAATGCCTGACTTGAACTGCTTTACAATTGAGTCTGCTATGAGACTTGTTGCAGGTACAGCAAGAAGTATGGGTATCACTGTAAAAGGGGACTTCCCGGGTTAATAAATTAATAATCTTCAATTAAAATGGGTAAACTGACAAAAAATCAGAAGTTAGTCGCTGAGAAAATTGAAGCAGGGAAAGCATACTCTTTGAAAGAAGCTTCAGCTTTGGTTAAGGAGATTACTACTACTAAGTTTGATGCTTCTGTAGATATCGATGTTCGTTTGGGTGTGGATCCTCGTAAGGCCAATCAGATGGTTCGTGGCGTTGTATCTCTCCCTAATGGTACCGGTAAGGTGACTCGAGTTCTTTGCTTGTGTACACCGGATGCTGAAGCTGCTGCTAAGGAAGCAGGCGCTGACTATGTAGGTCTTGATGAATATATCGAAAAGATCAAAGGTGGATGGACAGACATTGATGTAATCATCACAATGCCTTCTATCATGGGTAAAATTGGTGCCCTCGGACGTGTCCTTGGTCCTCGTGGATTGATGCCAAATCCAAAGAGCGGTACTGTAACAATGGATGTTGCTAAAGCTGTTAGAGAGGTGAAGCAAGGAAAGATCGACTTTAAGGTAGACAAGAGCGGTATCGTTCACACTTCTATCGGTAAGGTTTCTTTCACTCCAGAGCAGATCGCACAGAATGCGAAGGAGTTCATTGCAACTATTATTAAGTTGAAGCCATCATCAGCTAAAGGTACATATATAAAGAGCATTTATCTTTCAAGTACAATGAGCCGTGGTATTAAAATCGACCCTAAGGCAGTTGAAGAAATCTAAAAATTTTAAGAAATCATGAGAAAGGAAGATAAAGGTAATATTATAGCTCAGCTTGGTGAAATTCTGAAAGAGTATCCTCATTTCTATTTGGTTGATGCAACCGGTATGGATGCAGCTAAGACCAGCTTGATGAGAAGAAAGTGCTTCCAGTCTGAGATTAAGATGGTTCTGGTTAAGAACACTCTTTTGCACAAGGCTTTTGAAGGCGCTGAATTGGATTACTCTCCATTATATGGCTGCTTGAAAGGTACAACTGCAATCTTGTTCACAAACGTTGCAAATGCTCCTGCCAAGTTGTTGAAGGATTTAGCTAAGGATGGCGGTCCTACATTGAAGGCTGCTTACGCTGAAGAAGGATTCTATGTTGGTGCAGACCAGCTGGATGCTCTTACAGCTATCAAGAGCAAGGATGAGGTTATTGCTGAGATCGTTGCTTTGCTGCAATCTCCTGCGAAGAACGTTATTTCTGCTCTTCAATCAGGTGCCAATACAATCCATGGTGTTTTGAAGACTTTGGGTGAAGGCAAATAATACATATTTAATTTAGTAACAAACAAATAAAAAATTAGAATAAAATGGCAGATTTGAAAGCTATTGCTGAAGAATTGGTAAATTTGACAGTTAAGGAAGTTAATGAGTTGGCTACTATCCTGAAGGATGAGTATGGTATCGAGCCTGCTGCTGCAGCTGTTGCAGTTGCTGGTCCTGCTGCTGCTGGTGCAGCTGCTGCTGAGGAGAAGGACTCTTTCGACGTAGTGTTGAAGAGCGCTGGTGCAGCTAAGTTGCAGGTAGTTAAGGCTGTTAAGGAGTCTTGCGGTCTGGGCTTGAAGGAAGCTAAGGATATGGTAGACGGCGCTCCTAGCGTATTGAAGGAAGGCATGGCTAAGGCTGATGCAGAGGCTTTGAAGAAGACTTTGGAAGAGGCTGGTGCTGAAGTTGAGCTGAAGTAAGAATTTGCCTGTTCTGACAGGTTATATGGTAAAGAATCCTCTGGTAGGGGGTTCTTTACCTTTTTGTGTCTATAAATATCTAGGTTTATTATAATAATATAACTGATGTCTTCTAACATAGTAAATCAGAGAGTAAATTTTGCATCGGTGAAGAATCCGATGCCGTATCCCGATTTTCTTGAAGTGCAATTGAAGTCGTTCAAGGATTTCTTGCAGTTGGATACCCCCCCTGAGTTGAGAAAGAATGATGGACTTTATAAGGTCTTTTCAGAGAACTTCCCGATTGCGGATACTCGCAACAACTTCGTATTGGAGTTCTTGGACTATTATATCGATCCGCCTCGTTATTCCATCGAGGAATGCTTGGAGCGTGGCTTGACCTACAGCGTTCCTTTGAAGGCTAAACTGAAACTTTATTGTACAGATCCTGATCATGAAGACTTCGATACGGTGATTCAGGATGTTTTCCTGGGACCGATTCCTTATATGACCGCCAACGGTACATTTATTATCAATGGTGCTGAGCGTGTCGTAGTATCTCAGTTGCACCGTTCTCCGGGCGTGTTCTTCGGTTCTAGCATTCATGCCAACGGAACTCAGTTATATTCAGCACGTATCATTCCTTTCAAGGGATCATGGATTGAGTTCGCTACCGACATCAACAATGTGATGTATGCGTACATCGACCGTAAGAAGAAGTTGCCGGTAACTACTTTGTTGCGTGCTATCGGTTTTGAAAATGATAAGGATATTCTTGAGATCTTTAATCTGGCTGAAGAAGTTAAGGTTTCAAGAGCTAATCTGAAAAAATATTGGGGACAGAAACTGGCTGCCCGTGTCCTGAAGAGCTGGGTAGAAGATTTTGTGGATGAAGATACTGGTGAGGTTGTTTCTATCGAGCGTAACGAGGTGATCTTGGATCGCGAGACTGTGCTCGACGAATCAAATACAGAGGAAATCATTGACAGTGGCGTTAGCAGCATCTTGATCCATAAGGAAGAGGTGAACACCTCGGATTACTCTATCATCTTCAATACACTGCAGAAAGACCCAAGTAACTCTGAGAAGGAAGCTGTGCTTTACATCTATCGTCAGTTGCGTAATGCTGACCCTGCAGATGATGCCAGTGCACGTGAGGTGATCAACAACCTGTTCTTCTCTGAGAAACGTTATGATTTGGGAGAGGTCGGACGCTACAGAATCAACCGCAAGTTGAATCTGACCACCGATATGGATGTACGCGTGCTGACTAAAGAAGATATTATCGAGATCATCAAGTATCTGATTGAGTTGATCAACTCAAAGGCTACCGTAGATGATATCGACCACTTGAGTAACCGTCGTGTACGTACCGTAGGTGAGCAGCTGGGTAATCAGTTTGCCATTGGTTTGGCCCGTATGAGCAGAACCATCCGCGAGCGTATGAACGTGCGCGATAATGAGGTGTTTACTCCGACAGATTTGATTAATGCGAAGACTATTTCTTCTGTAATCAATTCATTCTTCGGTACCAACGCCCTGTCACAGTTCATGGACCAGACCAACCCATTGGCCGAGGTAACTCATAAGAGACGTTTGTCTGCCCTGGGTCCTGGTGGTTTGTCACGTGAGCGTGCCGGTTTCGAGGTGCGAGACGTACACTACACTCACTACGGTCGTCTGTGTCCTATCGAGTCTCCTGAAGGTCCGAACATCGGTTTGATTTCTTCATTGTGTGTCTATGCGAAGATCAACGATTTGGGCTTTATCGAAACTCCATACCGTAAGGTAAACAACGGAGTGGTAGATCTTTCTTTGGAAACAGGTATCCAGTATCTGACTGCAGAGGAAGAGGAAGGACAGATTATCGGTCAGGGAAATGCTCCGCTGAACGACGACGGTACCTTTATCCGTACTAAGGTTAAATGCCGTCAGGATGATGACTATCCAGTAGTACCTCCTACAGAAGTGAACCTGATGGACGTTGCTCCGCAGCAGATTGCCTCTATCGCGGCTTCTTTGATTCCGTTCTTGGAGCACGATGATGCTCACCGTGCATTGATGGGATCTAACATGATGCGCCAGGCAGTTCCATTGTTGAAGAGTGAGTCTCCAATCGTCGGAACCGGTATCGAGAAACAGGTATGCGAGGATTCACGTACCATGATTACCGCTGAGGGCGATGGTGTGATTGAATATGTAGATGCAACTACAATCCGTATTCTTTACGACCGCACAGAGGAAGAAGAGTTCGTAAGCTTCGAGCCAGCCTTGAAGGAATACCGCATTCCGAAGTTCCGTCGTACGAACCAGAACATGACTATTGACTTGCGTCCGATTTGTGACAAGGGTCAGCGTGTGAAGGCCGGTGATATCCTGACAGAAGGTTACTCTACCGAGAACGGTGAGTTGGCATTGGGTAAGAACCTGTTGGTGGCTTACATGCCTTGGAAGGGATATAACTATGAGGATGCGATTGTATTGAACGAGCGTGTGGTTCGTGAAGATATCCTGACTTCTATTCACGTGGAAGAGTTCTCACTCGAAGTTCGTGAAACTAAGCGTGGTGTTGAAGAGTTGACTTCAGATATTCCAAACGTAAGTGAGGAAGCTACCAAGGATTTGGATGAGAACGGTATCGTACGTGTGGGTGCCCGCATTGAGCCGGGAGACATCATGATCGGTAAGATCACTCCGAAGGGAGAGAGCGATCCTTCACCAGAAGAGAAACTGTTGCGTGCCATCTTCGGTGACAAGGCCGGTGATGTGAAGGACGCTTCCTTGAAGGCTTCTCCTTCTTTGAAGGGTGTGGTTATCGACAAGAAGTTGTTCTCTAGAGCAATCAAGACCCGTGCTGCCAAGGCTGCCGATAAGTTGATCCTGCCGAAGATTGATGAAGAGTTCAACAGCAAGGTAGATGACTTGAAGGCTATCCTGATCGACAAGTTGCTCGAACTGACCGAGAATCTGGTTTCTGCCGGAGTGAAAGACTATATGGGTGCTGAGGTGATTGCCAAGGGAGCCCGTTTCAGTGCACCGGCTTTGGAAAATCTGGACTATACTGCAATCCAGCTGATCGGATGGACAGAGGATGAGCATGTGAACGGTCTGATTGCCAAGTTGATCATCAACTTCCTGAAGAAATATAAGCTGCTCGATGCAGAATTGAAGCGTAAGAAGTTTGCCATTACAATCGGTGATGAGTTGCCTTCAGGTATCATTCAGATGGCTAAGGTTTACATCGCTAAGAAACGTAAGATTGGTGTAGGAGACAAGATGGCCGGTCGTCACGGTAACAAGGGTATCGTATCTAAGATCGTGCGTCAGGAAGATATGCCGTTCTTGGCAGACGGAACTCCGGTAGATATCGTATTGAATCCGCTGGGTGTGCCTTCACGTATGAACATCGGTCAGATCTTTGAGACTGTATTGGGAGCTGCCGGACGCAAGTTAGGTGTTAAGTTTGCTACTCCTATCTTCGACGGTGCTACTTTGGACGACCTGTGCGAGTGGACTGACAAGGCCGGTTTGCCACGTTACTGTTCAACTCAGTTGTACGATGGTGCTACCGGTGAGAAGTTCGACCAGCTGGCTACTGTAGGTATCGCTTACATGTTGAAGCTCGGTCACATGGTTGAGGACAAGATGCACGCCCGTTCTATCGGTCCGTACTCTTTGATTACCCAGCAGCCGTTGGGTGGTAAGGCGCAGTTCGGTGGACAGCGTTTCGGAGAGATGGAGGTTTGGGCCATCGAGGCCTTCGGTGCTTCTCATGTGCTTCAGGAAATCCTGACCATTAAGTCAGATGATGTGGTAGGACGTTCTAAGGCATACGAGGCCATTGTGAAAGGTGAGCCGATGCCAACTCCGGGTATACCTGAATCATTGAACGTGCTGTTGCACGAGTTGCGTGGTTTGGGATTGAGTATCACTCTTGACTAATTTTACGAAGTAACTCTTTTATATATAAATAAGAAACATGGCTTTTAGAAAAGAATCTAAAATAAAGAGTAATTTTACGAAAATTACCATTGGACTGGCCTCTCCGGAGGAAATCCTGGAAAATTCGTATGGTGAGGTGCTGAAGCCCGAAACCATTAACTACCGTACATATAAGCCAGAGCGCGACGGTTTGTTCTGCGAGCGTATCTTCGGTCCTACCAAGGATTATGAGTGCCATTGCGGAAAGTACAAGCGCATCCGTTACAAAGGTATCGTGTGCGACCGTTGCGGTGTAGAGGTTACCGAGAAGAAGGTACGTCGTGAGCGTTCCGGTCACATCCAGCTGGTTGTGCCTGTGGCTCACATCTGGTACTTCCGTTCTCTGCCGAATAAAATCGGTTATCTGTTGGGTATCCCGACCAAGAAACTTGATTCTGTAATTTATTACGAACGTTATATTGTCATTCAGCCGGGTGCTCTGGCTGGAGACGTTCAGGAACTCGACCTGCTCACAGAGGACGAGTATCTGGACAAGATGGAAAGCCTGCCTATCGAGAACCAGTATCTTGAGGATTCTGATCCGAACAAGTTCATTGCCAAGATGGGTGCCGAGGCAATCTACGATTTGCTGTTGCGCGTAGATTTGGACAAGCTGTCTTACGAACTGCGTGACCGTGCCAACTCAGACACAGCCCAGCAGCGTAAGAACGAGGCTTTGAAGCGTCTGCAGGTAGTAGAGTCTTTCCGTGCCAGCCGTGGCCGTAACAAGCCGGAGTGGATGATTATGAAGATTTTGCCGGTAATTCCGCCAGAGTTGCGTCCGTTGGTTCCGCTGGATGGTGGACGTTTCGCCACTTCCGACCTGAACGACTTGTATCGCCGTGTGATTATCCGTAACAACCGTCTGAAGCGACTCATTGAGATCAAGGCACCTGAGGTGATCTTGCGTAATGAGAAGCGTATGTTGCAGGAAGCTGTGGACAGCTTGTTCGACAACTCACGCAAGAGCAGTGCGGTGAAGACCGATGCCAACCGTCCATTGAAGTCACTTTCTGACTCATTGAAAGGTAAGCAGGGACGTTTCCGTCAGAACTTGTTGGGTAAGCGTGTTGACTACTCAGCCCGTTCGGTTATCGTTGTAGGTCCGGAGTTGAAGATGGGTGAGTGCGGTTTGCCGAAACTGATGGCAGCCGAGCTGTATAAGCCGTTCATCATCCGCAAGCTTATCGAGCGCGGAATCGTGAAGACCGTGAAGTCAGCCAAGAAGATTGTTGACCGCAAGGAACCGGTAATCTGGGATATCCTGGAGCACGTGATGAAGGGACACCCTGTATTGCTGAACCGTGCGCCGACTCTGCACCGTCTGGGTATCCAGGCATTCCAGCCTAAGATGATCGAGGGTAAGGCAATTCAGTTGCACCCGTTGGCATGTACTGCGTTCAACGCCGACTTCGATGGTGACCAGATGGCGGTACACTTGCCTTTGAGCAACGAAGCTATTCTGGAAGCACAGATCCTGATGTTGCAGGCTCACAATATCCTGAACCCGGCCAACGGTGCTCCTATTACCGTGCCTTCACAGGATATGGTGTTGGGATTGTACTACATCACCAAGCTGCGTCCGGGATCACTGGGAGAGGGCTTGACCTTCTACGGTCCGGAGGAAGCTATCATCGCCTACAATGAGAAGCGCGTGGACATTCACGCTCCGATCAAGGTGTTGGCTAATGATCTGGATGAGAATGGCAATATCGTGAAGAAGATGATTGAAACCTCTGTCGGTCGTGTTATCGTAAACGAAATCGTGCCCGAAGAAGTTGGTTTCTTCAATGATATCATTTCCAAGAAGACCCTGCGCGGCATCATCAGCGATGTAATCAAGGCTGTAGGTGTGGCTCGTGCTTGCGAATTCCTGGATGGAATCAAGAACCTGGGTTACAAGATGGCCTACGATGGTGGTCTGTCATTCAACTTGGGCGATATCATCATCCCGAAAGAAAAAGAAGAACTGGTTAAGCGCGGTAACGAAGAGGTTGAGCGTATCACCAACGATTACGGTATGGGATTCATCACCGACAAGGAGCGTTACAACCAGGTTATCGATACTTGGACTCACGTAAACAACGACTTGTCTAAGATCTTGATGAAGACCATGAAGGAGGCTGACCAGGGATTCAACGCCGTATACATGATGTTGGATTCAGGAGCCCGTGGTTCTGCCGGACAGATCAGCCAGTTGTCTGGTATGCGTGGTTTGATGGCCAAGCCTCAGAAGGCAGGTGCCGAGGGTGCTCAGATTATCGAGAACCCGATCCTTTCTAACTTTAAGGAAGGTATGAGCGTGTTGGAGTACTTTATCTCTACTCACGGTGCCCGTAAGGGTTTGGCCGATACCGCCTTGAAGACTGCCGATGCCGGATATCTGACTCGTCGATTGGTAGACGTTTCACACGACGTGATCATCACCGAGGAAGACTGCGGTACTTTGAGAGGACTTGTCTGCACCGCTTTGAAGAACGGTGACGAAGTGATTTCTTCACTCTACGAGCGTATCTTGGGTCGTGTATCTGTTCACGATGTAATCAATCCGCAGACCGGTAAGCTGATTGTTGCTGCCGGAGAGGAGATCACCGAGGACAAGGCACAGGAGATCGAAGACTCACCAATCGAAAGCGTAGAAATCCGTTCCGTATTGACTTGCGAAAGCCGCAAGGGAGTATGTATGAAGTGTTACGGACGTAACCTGGCAACCAGCCGTATGGTACAGAAGGGAGAGGCTGTCGGTGTGATCGCCGCACAGTCTATCGGTGAGCCGGGTACTCAGTTGACTCTGCGTACATTCCACGCCGGTGGTGTGGCCGCGAATGCTGCTGCCAACGCAACAATCGTGGCTAAGTACGATTCTAAGATTGAGTTTGAGGAATTGCGTACCGTAGATATTCATGACGAGCAGGGCAATCCGGCCAAGATGGTTGTTGGTCGTCTGGCCGAGGTTCGCTTCGTAGACCTGAACACTAATATCGTTCTCTTTACTCAGAACGTACCTTACGGTTCTACTCTGTATGTAAACGAGGGTGACAAGGTAGAGAAGGGTAAGGTTATCGCCAAGTGGGATCCATTTAATGCGGTAATCGTAACTGAAAATCCGGGTAAGCTGATTTTCGAAGACGTAATCGAAGGTGTAACCTACCGTGTTGAAGCCGATGAGACAACCGGTTTGCGTGAAATCATCATCACAGAGTCTAAGGACAAGACCAAGGTGCCTTCTGCTCATATTGTGGATGAGAACGGAGAGCTGATCCGTACTTATAACTTCCCGATCGGTGGTCACCTGGTAGTTGAAGACAATCAGTTGGTGAAGGCCGGTGATGTTTTGGTTAAGATTCCGCGTGCCGTTGGTAAGGCAGGCGATATCACCGGAGGTTTGCCTCGAGTAACCGAGTTGTTCGAGGCTCGTAATCCATCAAATCCGGCTGTGGTTTCAGAAATCGACGGTGAGATTACCATGGGTAAGATCAAGCGCGGTAACCGTGAAATCATCGTAACTTCTAAGCTGGGCGAGGTGAAGAAGTATCTCGTACCTCTGTCAAAGCAGATCCTGGTACAGGAGAACGACTACGTTCGTGCCGGAACTCCGCTGTCCGACGGTGCCATCACTCCGTCAGACATCCTGGCCATCAAGGGTCCTACTGCCGTTCAGGAATATATCGTGAACGAGATTCAGGATGTGTACCGTTTGCAGGGTGTAAAGATCAACGACAAGCACTTCGAGGTGATTGTACGTCAGATGATGCGCAAGGTACAGATCGACGAGCCGGGAGATACCCGCTTCCTGGAACTTCAGATTGTGGACAAGCTCGATTTCGCAGAAGAGAACGACCGCATCTGGGGCAAGAAGGTGGTAGTAGATGCCGGAGATTCAGAGGTTATGCAGCCAGGTATGATTGTTACTGCCCGCAAGTTGAGAGACGAGAACTCAACCTTGAAGCGTAAAGACTTGCGTCTGGTTCAGGTACGTGATGCCGTTCCGGCAACATCTACCCAGATCCTGCAGGGTATCACCCGTGCCGCATTGCAGACTTCAAGCTTCATGTCGGCAGCTTCCTTCCAGGAAACTACCAAGGTGCTCAACGAGGCAGCCATCAACGGTAAGAGCGATAAGCTCGAGGGTATGAAGGAGAACGTAATCTGCGGTCACCTGATTCCTGCCGGTACCGGTCTGCGTGAGTTCGAACGCATCATCGTAGGAAGCCGTGAGGACTACGACCGTGTGATTGCAAACAGAAAGTCTGTGTTGGATTTCAATGTTGATTGATCGATACGACTTTAAGATATAATGAAGCGGTGCCCCGTTACCATGACGGGGCACCGCTTTTTTATGCCCGTCTTTGCTAGCGTCGCAGATGTTACCCGAAGAAAAACATCATGCGCCGTTTTCGGCGGTAGGGTGGATCGTATTCCAAACGTAATACGGCAGGCATATTCTCCTTTTTATATATATAGGCAGGAATAAAGTGAGGAAAATGTTGTGAGATTAGCAAAATGATTATATCTTTGTTTAAGAGAAAATCAAAAAACTAATTTTTCACCTTACAAAAACATATCATGGCTAACGAAGAAAAAAATCAGGGCGGTCAGTTTCAGATTGAGCTGACTCCGGAGATTGCACAGGGAGTATATGCCAACATGGCATTGATTGCACATTCCAGTTCAGAGGTAATTCTTGATTTCGTACGCATCCTTCCGGGTGTGCCAAAGGCAAACGTACAGTCACGCATTATCCTGGCTCCGGAACATGCCAAGCGTTTGATGTATGCATTGCAGGACAATATTTCAAAATACGAGCAGAACTTCGGTCCGATTCACATGCCGGAGGATGGTCCTAGAACAGTTGCTCCATTCAATGTAAACAAAGGAGATGCATAATAACTATGGGTGCGCCGTAGCGGCGTGCCCATTTTTTATTTATATACAAACATAATACAAACAATGGTGTGCGTGGTTGCTTGATCATTCTGTGATACTTCTGTTGCAAAATGAAGCAACGGTTCCGTTTTGGGGTAATGGAATGCTTTATCTCTTAGTTGTCAGGGTTAAATATGTTTAAATCTTTCGTCTTTTGGTGGTTTTAGGTGTTGTATGCTTCTTTTCGGCTAAGAAAACATATTGTAGATTGAAATATAATTCGTAACTTTGTAGCCCAAAAGGGTGCATTCTGTGCCTGTACGAATTTGATCAATAGAAAATAACAATATAATAATTAAAATTTTAAAGACAATGCCTACTATTCAACAATTAGTAAGAAAGGGTAGAACAGTGCTGGTAGACAAGAGCAAATCACCAGCTTTGGACAGCTGTCCGCAGCGTCGTGGTGTCTGCGTTCGTGTTTATACCACCACTCCTAAAAAACCTAACTCTGCAATGCGTAAGGTTGCTCGTGTTCGTTTGACTAACATGAAGGAAGTAAACTCTTACATTCCGGGAGAAGGACACAACTTGCAGGAGCACTCAATCGTTTTGGTTCGCGGTGGTCGTGTTAAGGACCTCCCTGGTGTACGTTACCACGTAGTTCGCGGTACTTTGGATACTGCCGGTGTAGCAAATCGTACACAGCGCCGTTCTAAGTATGGTGCTAAGCGCCCAAAAGCAGGTAAGAAGTAATTAAAACTCTTATTTTAGTATTATTTAACTTATTAACGCAGTTTTGGTTTGTATTTATAGGTTGAGTAAAATGCTCGGAGGAGCGTTTGAAGACAAATCTGCAGCCAAACAAAATTAAAGAACAATGAGAAAAGCAAAACCAAAAAAACGTGTGATTCTTCCAGATCCCGTATTTAATGATGTAAAGGTTTCTAAGTTTGTAAATCATTTGATGTATGACGGTAAGAAGAACATTTCTTACGAAATTTTCTACGCTGCCTTGGAAGCTGTTAAGGCTAAGATGTCAAATGAGGAAATGAGCGCTCTTGAGATTTGGAAGAAAGCTTTGGATAATATTACTCCGCAGGTTGAGGTTAAGTCTCGTCGTGTAGGTGGTGCTACATTCCAGGTTCCTACTGAAATCCGTCCGGACCGTAAGGAGTCAATCTCAATGAAAAATATGATTCTCTTTGCTCGCAAGCGTGGTGGTAAGTCAATGGCTGATAAGTTGGCTGCTGAAATCATGGACGCATTCAACGAGCAGGGTGGTGCCTTCAAGCGTAAGGAAGATATGCACCGTATGGCTGAAGCTAACCGCGCATTCGCACACTTTAGATTCTAATTTTATTAAAGTAGCTTAAAATGGCAAAGCAAGATTTACATTTAACTCGTAATATCGGTATCATGGCTCACATCGATGCCGGAAAGACTACCACTTCAGAGCGTATCCTGTTCTACACAGGTTTGACTCACAAGATTGGTGAGGTGCACGATGGTGCTGCAACCATGGACTGGATGGCTCAGGAGCAGGAGCGTGGTATCACAATTACTTCTGCTGCAACTACAACACGTTGGAACTGGGCTGGCAAGCAGTATCGTATTAACTTGATTGACACTCCGGGACACGTGGACTTTACTGCTGAGGTGGAGCGTTCTTTGCGTGTATTGGACGGTGCTGTTGCTGCTTACTGTGCAGTAGGTGGTGTAGAGCCTCAGTCTGAAACTGTATGGCGTCAGGCTGATAAGTACAATGTACCAAGAATCGGTTATGTAAACAAGATGGACCGTTCAGGTGCTGACTTCTTCGAAGTAGTACGTCAGATGAAGGACGTTTTGGGTGCTAATCCATGTCCGGTTGTTATCCCAATCGGTGCTGAGGAGAACTTCAAGGGTGTTGTTGACCTGATCAAGATGAAGGCTATCCTGTGGCACGATGAGACTATGGGAGCTGACTACGAGGTAGACGAAATCCCAGCTGATCTGGTTGCTGAAGCAGAAGAGTGGCGCGACAAGATGTTGGAGAAGATCGCTGAGTTCGACGATGAGTTGATGACTAAGTACTTCGACGATCCTTCAACAATCACTGAAGAAGAAGTTCTGCGTGCATTGCGTGCTGCTACAGTAGCAATGGAAATCACTCCGATGTTGTGTGGTTCTTCATTCAAGAACAAGGGTGTACAGACTCTGTTGGACTACGTATGTGCATTCTTGCCTTCACCACTGGATACTCCTAACGTAGTAGGTACAAATCCTGAGACTGGCGAGGAAGAAGATCGCAAGCCATCAGAAGATGAGAAGACTTCAGCTCTGGCATTTAAGATCGCTACTGACCCGTACGTAGGTCGTTTGACTTTCGTTCGTGTTTACTCTGGTAAGCTGGAAGCTGGTTCATATATTTACAACTCTCGTTCAGGAAAGAAAGAGCGTGTATCACGCTTGTTCCAGATGCACTCTAACCACCAGAACCCGGTTGAGGTGATCGGTGCCGGTGATATCGGTGCAGGAGTTGGTTTCAAGGATATCCGTACTGGTGATACTCTGTGTGATGAGGATGCACCAATCGTATTGGAGTCTATGGACTTCCCGGATCCAGTAATCGGTATCGCAGTAGAACCGAAGACTCAGAAGGACTTGGACAAGCTGTCTAACGGTTTGGCTAAGTTGGCTGAGGAGGACCCAACCTTTACTGTGAAGACTGACGAGCAGACTGGTCAGACTGTAATCTCAGGTATGGGTGAGCTTCACTTGGATATCATTATCGACCGTCTGAAACGTGAGTTCAAGGTTGAGTGTAACCAGGGTAAGCCACAGGTTAACTACAAGGAAGCAATTACCAAGACCGTTAACTTGCGTGAGGTTTACAAGAAGCAGTCCGGAGGTCGCGGTAAGTTCGCTGACATCATCGTTAACGTAGGTCCGGTTGATGAGGACTACAAGGAAGGCGGTCTGCAGTTCGAGAACAAGGTAACTGGTGGTAACATTCCTAAGGAATTCATTCCTTCAGTACAGAAGGGCTTCGAGAACGCTATGAAGAATGGTATCCTCGGTGGCTTCCCAATGGATAGCTTGAAAGTAGAGTTGTTGGATGGTTCATTCCACCCGGTTGACTCTGACCAGTTGTCATTCGAAATCTGCGCCCTGCAGGCATACAAGAGCGCTTGTGCTCAGGCTAAGCCGGTATTGATGGAGCCTATCATGAAGCTCGAGGTGGTAACACCGGAAGAGAACATGGGTGACGTAATCGGTGACTTGAACAAACGTCGTGGTCAGGTTGAAGGTATGGATACAAGCCGTAGTGGTGCCCGTATCGTTAAGGCTATGGTTCCTCTGGCAGAAATGTTCGGTTACGTAACTGCATTGCGTACCATCACTTCAGGTCGTGCTACTTCATCAATGACATACGATCACCACGCACCGGTATCTAGCTCAATTGCTAAGGCCGTACTCGAGGAGATCAAGGGACGTACAGACTTGGTATAATCACCAAATCAGAAATATTTAGAGTTTGAAGGTGTCGGCTAGCGAATGACTCTTAGCCGACATACCTTCTTACTTGTCATATTAATCATTCAATAAATAATTAATAAAAACAAATGAGTCAGAAAATTAGAATTAAACTGAAATCTTACGATCACAACTTGGTAGACAAGTCAGCTGAGAAGATCGTTAAAACAGTGAAGGTAACTGGCGCTATTGTTAGCGGTCCTATTCCATTGCCAACTCACAAGCGCATCTTTACTGTAAACCGTTCAACTTTCGTGAACAAGAAATCTCGTGAGCAATTTGAACTTTCTTCTTACAAGAGACTGATCGACATCTACAGCTCAACTGCAAAGACTGTTGACGCTTTGATGAAGTTGGAATTGCCAAGCGGTGTAGAAGTAGAAATTAAAGTTTAGTACTATTATTAAAAATCAAACGAAATGCCAGGATTATTAGGAAAAAAAATCGGAATGACATCCGTTTTCAGTGCCGATGGTAAGAATGTACCATGCACTGTTATCGAAGCTGGTCCTTGTGTAGTAACTCAGATCAAGAGTGTAGAAAAGGATGGATATGCAGCAGTACAGTTGGGCTTCCAGGAAGCTAAGGAAAAGAATACTACAGCTCCTATGATGGGACACTTTAAGAAAGCAGGTACTACTCCAAAGAGACACTTGGCCGAGTTCGCAGCAGATTTTCAGAACGAACTGAATTTAGGTGACACTGTAACTGTAGATATCTTCGCAGATGCAGCTTTTGTAGACGTGATCGGTACTTCAAAGGGACACGGTTTCCAGGGAGTAGTTAAGCGTCATGGTTTCGGTGGTGTAGGTCAGACTACTCACGGTCAGCACAACCGCGCACGCAAGCCGGGATCTATCGGTGCTTGTTCTTACCCAGCAAAAGTATTCAAAGGAATGCGTATGGGTGGCCAGATGGGTGGCGACCGCGTAACTACGCACAACTTGCAAGTGTTAAAAGTAATTCCAGAGCACAATCTGATTCTGATCAAGGGTTCTGTTCCGGGTTATAAAGGTTCAATCGTAATAATTGAGAAATAATGGAAATTAGTGTATTGAATATTAAGGGCGAGGATACCGGAAGAAAGGTTACCTTGAATGATTCTATCTTTGCAATTGAGCCAAACGATCACGCAATCTATTTGGACGTTAAGCAGTTCATGGCAAATCAGCGTCAGGGAACAGCTAAGGCAAAAGAGAGAAGCGAAGTTAGCGGTTCTACCAGAAAGCTGGGTCGTCAGAAAGGTGGTGGCGGTGCCCGTCGCGGTGATATCAACTCTCCAGTATTAGTCGGTGGTGGACGCGTTTTCGGTCCTAGACCAAGAAACTACGGTTTCAAGCTGAACAAGAAAGTTAAGGTTTTGGCTCGTAAGTCAGCTCTGAGCTACAAGGCACAGGAAGGTGCTATCGTAGTAGTAGAAGACTTCACTATGGAGGCTCCAAAAACTAAACAGTTTATCGAAATCGTAAATAATCTTAAAGTTAACGACAAGAAGGCTTTGTTCGTTTTGCCGTCTTCTGATAAAAACGTATATTTGTCAGCTCGTAACATCCAACGTGTGAATGTTGCACTTGCTTCTGCGCTGAATACATATACTGTATTGAACGCAGATGTTATGGTTGTAACCGAGTCATCGTTGAAAGTCGTTGATGAAATCTTAACAAAATAAGGAGGCTTAACCAATTATGGGATATATTATCAAACCTTTGGTCACTGAGAAGATGACCACTACAACAGAGAAGCTGAACAAGTTCGGCTTCATCGTTCGTCCTGAGGCTAACAAGCTGGAGATTAAGAAGGAAATCGAGGCTTTGTATAATGTTACAGTAGTAGCTGTAAATACCTCAAACTATGCAGGTAAGTCTAAGAACCGCTACACTCGTTCAGGTCTGATCCAGGGCCGTACAAACGCTTTCAAGAAAGCAATCGTAACTCTGAAAGAGGGCGAAACTATTGATTTTTATAGCAATATTTAAATAAAAGATGGCAGTACGTAAATTTAAGCCCACAACACCAGGGCAGAGACACAAAATTATTGGTACTTTTGAAGAGATTACTGCATCGGTACCAGAGAAGTCTCTTGTAAGTGGAAAACGTTCAACAGGTGGTCGTAACAATGTCGGAAAGATGACAATGCGCTACAATGGCGGCGGTCACAAGAGAAAATTCCGTTTCATCGACTTCAAGAGAAATAAAGATGGTGTTCCAGCAGTTGTTAAGACAATTGAGTACGATCCAAATCGTTCGGCTCGTATCGCTTTGTTGTATTACGCTGATGGAGAAAAACGTTATATTATTGCTCCTAACGGCTTGCAGGTAGGCAGCACAGTTATGTCCGGAGAGAATGCGGCGCCTGAGATTGGTAACGCACTTCCATTGCAGAATATCCCAGTCGGTACTGTAATTCACAATATCGAGCTGCGTCCGGGACAGGGTGCCTTGCTGGTACGCTCTGCAGGTAACTTTGCTCAGTTAACTTCACGTGAGGGACGCTATTGCGTTATCAAATTGCCTTCAGGTGAGACTCGCCAGATCTTGAGTGCATGTAAGGCTACTATCGGTAGCGTTGGTAACTCAGATCACGCTTTGGAAAGTTCAGGTAAGGCTGGACGTTCTCGCTGGTTGGGCCGTCGTCCTCACAACCGTGGTGTGGTAATGAACCCGCATGATCATCCGATGGGTGGTGGTGAAGGACGTCAGTCTGGAGGTCATCCACGTTCACGTAAGGGATTGTATGCTAAGGGCTTGAAGACTAGAGCTCCTAAGAAACAGTCTAACAAGTATATTATCGAAAGATGTAATAAGTAATTAAGTTAATTGAGTAAAATATGAGTCGTTCATTAAAAAAAGGTCCATATATTGAAGTTAACCTCGAAAAGAAAGTTCTCGCCATGAACGAGAGCGGCAAGAAGAGTGTTGTGAAGACATGGGCCAGAGCTTCAATGATTTCTCCTGATTTTGTAGGACACACCATTGCAGTTCATAACGGAAATAAATTTATTCCTGTTTACGTTACAGAGAATATGGTCGGACACAAGCTGGGTGAGTTTGCACCTACTCGTCGTTTCGGTGGCCATGCTGGTAACAAGAAAAAATAAAAACAGGTGCATTATTTGACATATAAAGACTAAATATAAATGGGAGCAAGAAAAAAAATTGCGGCTGAAAAAAGAAAAGAAGCCCTCAAAACCCAGTACTTTGCCAAAGTGCAGAATGTGCCTTCTTCTCCACGTAAGATGAGATATGTGGTTGATATGATTCGTGGTATGGAGGTGAATAGAGCTCTTGGAACATTGAAGTTCTCTTCTAAAGCTGCATCTGCAGTAGTTGAGAAATTGTTGCGCTCTGCTATCGCTAACTGGGAACAGAAGAACGAACGTAAGGCTGAGGACGGCGAATTGTTCGTAACAAAGATTTTTGTTGATGGTGGTGCTACGTTGAAGAGAATGAGACCAGCTCCACAGGGAAGAGGTTACAGAATTCGCAAACGTTCAAATCACGTGACTTTGTTCGTTGGCACTAAAACTAATGATTAATAAGAAGTAGTATGGGACAGAAAGTAAATCCGATAAGCAACCGACTCGGTATTATTAGAGGTTGGGATTCTAACTGGTACGGTGGCAAGAACTTTGGTGATTCTTTGCTGGAAGACAGCAAAATCCGTAAGTACTTGAATGTACGTTTGGCTGCTGCCAGCGTTTCAAGAATTGTCATTGAACGTACACTGAAACTCGTGACGATTACAGTTTGTACTGCACGTCCGGGATTGGTCATTGGTAAAGGTGGTCAGGATGTTGACAAGTTGAAGGAAGAGTTGAAGAAGATCACTGACAAGGATATTCAGATCAACATCTTCGAAATCAAGAAGCCTGAGTTGGATGCTGTGATTGTTGCAAACAACATCGCTCGTCAGGTTGAAGGAAAGATCGCTTACCGTCGCGCTATCAAGATGGCTATCGCCAACACTATGAGAAGCGGTGCCGAGGGTATCAAGATCTTGATCTCTGGTCGTTTGAACGGTGCTGAAATGGCTCGTTCTGAAATGTACAAGGAAGGTCGTACTCCGCTGCACACATTCCGTGCTGATATCGACTACTGCCAGGCTGAAGCTTTGACTAAGGTTGGTTTGCTGGGTATCAAGGTGTGGATCTGCCGTGGTGAGGTTTATGGAAAGCGTGAGCTTACTCCGAACTTTACTCAGACTAAAGAGACTGGCCGTGGTAACAATGGCGGCAAGAACTTCCGCAAGAAGAAGAACAACAATCGTTAATTTGAATTTTAGGAATTATGTTACAACCGAAAAGAACAAAATATAGAAGACCGCAAAAGGGCCGTTGCAAAGGAAATGCTCAGCGTGGTAACCAGTTGGCTTTCGGATCATTCGGAATCAAGTCTTTGGATACACACTGGATTACAGGTCGTCAGATTGAGGCTGCTCGTATCGCTGTAACACGTTACATGCAGCGTGAGGGACAGATTTGGATCCGTATTTTCCCTGACAAACCAATCACTAAGAAGCCTGCAGACGTACGTATGGGTAAAGGTAAGGGAGATCCAGTAGGAT
Source organism: Bacteroides sp. OF04-15BH (assembly GCF_003477995.1). Lineage (GTDB taxonomy): Bacteria > Bacteroidota > Bacteroidia > Bacteroidales > Bacteroidaceae > Paraprevotella. Next base: position 12,531 of record NZ_QUEM01000022.1, on the reverse strand, counting down.
ATGTATTCCCTATCACTCCGGGACGTATTATTTTCGAGGTAGAAGGTGTTTCTTATGAGATTGCTAAGGAAGCATTGCGCCTGGCTGCTCAGAAACTGCCGGTTACAACTAAGTTTATTGTTAGACGTGATTACGATAAAAACGCTTAATTATGAAGATCGCAGAAATTAGAGAAATTGCAACCAATGACTTGGTTGAAAGATTGAAGGCAGAAGAGGCAAACTACACTCAGATGTTGCTGAACCACGCTGTCTCACCACTTGAGAATCCTGCGCAGATTAAGGCTGCACGTAGAACAATTGCTCGTATCCAGACTGAGTTGCGTCAGAGAGAACTTAACAAATAATAATGGTCCACATGGAAGCTAGAAATTTAAGAAAGACAAGAACAGGTGTTGTTATCAGCGATAAGATGGATAAGACCATTGTTGTTGCTGCTAAGTTCAAGGAGAAACACCCTATTTATGGTAAGTTCGTTTCTAAAACGAAGAAATACCATGCTCATGACGAGAAGAATGACAGTCATGTAGGTGATACAGTTTTGATCATGGAAACCCGTCCTTTGAGCAAAACAAAGAGATGGAGAGTAGTAGAAATCGTAGAAAGAGCTAAGTAATTATGATACAGGCAGAATCTAGATTAGTAGTTGCAGACAATAGCGGCGCACGTGAAGCTCTTTGTATCCGCGTACTCGGCGGAACAAAGAGACGTTATGCGTCTGTAGGTGATGTGATCGTCGTTTCAGTTAAGAGCGTCATCCCATCTAGTGATATTAAAAAAGGTGCAGTATCAAAGGCTTTGATCGTACGTACTAAGAAAGAAGTTCGTCGTGCAGACGGTTCTTACATCCGTTTTGATGACAATGCATGTGTTCTGTTGAACAATGCAGGTGAGTTGAGAGGAAGTCGTATTTTCGGCCCTGTTGCTCGTGAATTGCGTGCAGCAAACATGAAGGTAGTTTCTTTGGCACCAGAAGTACTTTAATAAGTAAAGAATAGAGTAATGAGTAAATTACATATTAAAAAAGGCGATACAGTTTACGTAAATGCTGGTAATTGCAAGGGCCAGACTGGTAAAGTGTTAAAAGTGCTCGTAGAGGAGCAGCGTGCCGTTGTTGAAGGTATCAATATCGTATCTAAAAGCCAGAAGCCGAGTGCAAAGAATCCTCAGGGAGGTATTGTAAAGCAGGAGGCTCCAATCCACATTTCAAATTTGAATGTTGTTGATCCGAAAACTGGCAAGCCGACTCGTATCGGAAGAAAGAAGAACGAAGACGGTAAATTGGTTCGTTTTGCTAAAAAATCAGGAGAGGAGATTAAGTAATGGGAAATACTGCTAGCCTTAAGAAAGAATATGCAGAGCGTATCGCGCCTGCTTTGAAGAGTCAGTTCAACTATACTTCTACCATGCAGATTCCAGTGCTCAAGAAGATTGTGATCAATCAGGGCTTGGGTATGGCTACTGCCGACAAGAAGATCATTGATGTTGCAATCAACGAGATCACTGCAATTACAGGTCAGAAGGCCGTTGCAACCGTTTCAAAGAAAGACGTTGCAAACTTCAAGTTGCGTAAGAAAATGCCTATCGGTGTTATGGTAACTTTGCGTCGTGAGAGAATGTACGAATTCCTGGAGAAACTGGTTCGCGTTGCTTTGCCACGTATCCGTGACTTCAAGGGTATCGAGAGCAAGTTCGACGGACGCGGAAACTATACATTGGGTATTCAGGAGCAGATCATTTTCCCTGAAATCAACATCGACTCAATTGATCGTATCTTGGGTATGAACATCACTTTCGTAACTACAGCCAAGACTGACGAAGAAGGTTATGCTTTGCTCAAGGAGTTCGGTTTACCTTTTAAGAACGCTAAAAACGAGAAATAAATATGGCAAAAGAATCAATGAAGGCTCGTGAGGTAAAGAGAGCCAAAATGGTAGCCAAATATGCTGAGAAGAGAGCTGCGCTGAAGAAAATCGTCAACACAGGTGATCCTGTAGAGGCATTCGAGGCTGCTCAGAAATTGCAGGCAATACCAAAGAACGCTAACCCAATCCGTTTGCACAACCGTTGCAAGTTGACTGGTCGTCCAAAGGGTTACATGCGTCAGTTCGGTATTTCACGTATCCAGTTCCGTGAGATGGCTTCTAGCGGCTTGATCCCGGGCGTAAAGAAAGCAAGCTGGTAAGAAAAATTTTTTTTAATATTGTCGGGAGAGTCCCGATTAATTAAATAATTTATAATATGACAGATCCAATAGCAGATTATTTGACGCGTTTGAGAAATGCGATTCAGGCTAAGCACAGAGTTGTTGAAGTTCCGGCGTCAAATTTGAAAAAAGAGATCACTAAGATCCTTTTCGACAAGGGTTACATCTTGAACTACAAATTTGTTGAGGATGGACCACAGGGTACTATCAAAGTTGCTTTGAAGTATGATTCAGTAAACAAGGTCAACGCAATCAAGAAGTTGATCAGAGTATCTACACCGGGTATGCGTAAGTATACTGGTTACAAGGATATGCCGAGAGTAATTAATGGATTGGGTATAGCGATTATATCTACATCTAAGGGTGTTATGACAGACAAGGAAGCTGCCGACCTGAAGATTGGTGGTGAGGTTCTTTGCTATGTATATTAATTGGAGGGTAGAATATGTCAAGAATAGGTAAATTACCAATTAACATTCCTGCAGGAGTAACTGTGACAGTAAGTCCTGAAAATGTGGTTTCTGTTAAGGGACCTAAAGGTGAAATGACTCAGGCTGTTGACCCTTCAATCAAAGTAAACATCGCTGATTCACACATCACATTCGAGATTGATGAACAAAATGATGCTGTTGAAACCAAGCAGAAGCAGGCGTTCCACGGTTTGTACCGTTCACTGGTAAACAACATGGTGGTAGGTGTTTCTGAAGGTTATGTGAAGAAGTTGGAATTGGTCGGTGTTGGTTACCGTGCTTCAAACCAGGGTAACATTATTGAGTTCTCTTTGGGTTACACTCACAGCATTTTCTTGCAGTTGCCTAATGAGATCAAGGTTGAGACTAAATCTGAAAGAAATCAGAATCCTCTTATCATATTGGAATCTTGCGACAAACAGCTGTTAGGTCAGGTTTGCGCTAAAATTCGTTCTTTCCGTAAGCCAGAGCCTTACAAAGGTAAGGGTATCTTGTTTGTTGGTGAACAGATTCGTAGAAAGTCTGGTAAGTCAGCTGGTGCTAAGTAATTTTAAAACAGTAAGATTATGACAACAAAATTAGAAAGACGAATTAAGATCAAGTATAGAGTACGAAATAAGATTTCTGGTACTACTCAGCGTCCACGTATGTCTGTGTTCAGAAGCAACAAGCAGATCTACGTACAGATCATTAACGACGAGACTGGCACAACTCTTGTTGCCGCTTCTTCTCTGGGCATGGAAGCTATGCCTAAGAAAGAGCAGGCTGCTAAGGTTGGTGAGTTGATCGCTAAGAAAGCCCTTGAAGCAGGTATCTCAACTGTCGTTTTCGACCGTAACGGATATTTGTATCACGGTAGAGTGAAGGAAGTTGCAGATGCAGCACGTAACGGTGGACTTAAATTTTAATAGATTATGGCAATTAATAGAGTTAAGATAAATAGCGATATCGAATTAAAAGATAGATTGGTTGCTATCAATCGTGTTACAAAGGTTACAAAGGGTGGTAGAACTTTCACTTTCTCTGCTATTGTTGTAGTAGGAAATGGAAACGGTATCATCGGTTGGGGACTTGGTAAGGCTGGCGAAGTCACTGCAGCTATTGCTAAAGGTGTTGAAGCCGCTAAGAAGAATCTGGTGAAGGTTCCGGTATTGAAAGGTACCGTTCCTCACGAGCAGGTTGCTAAGTTCGGTGGTGCTGAGGTATTCATCAAGCCGGCTTCTCACGGAACTGGAGTTGTGGCTGGTGGTGCTATGCGTGCCGTATTGGAGAGCGTTGGCGTAACAGACTGTCTGGCTAAGTCAAAAGGTTCTTCAAACCCACATAACCTGGTTAAGGCTACAATCAATGCGCTGGCAGAAATGCGTGATGCAAAAACTGTTGCTGAGAACCGTGGCGTAAGTTTAGAAAAAGTATTTAGAGGATAAGGAGATATTATGGCAACTATAAAGATTAAACAGATTAAGAGCAGAATTGGTGCTCCAGCTACTCAGAAGAGAACTCTCGACGCATTGGGCTTGACTAAGCTGAATCACGTAGTTGAAGTAGAAGATACTCCTACAATGCGCGGTATGGTTCAGAAGGTGCATCACTTGGTAACCATCGTGGACTAATCTATATTATTACTTTTAAATTGATTTAAAGATGAAATTAAATAATTTAAAGCCTGCTTGCGGTTCTGTTCATTCTCGTAAGAGAATTGGTCGTGGTCCTGGATCTGGTTTGGGTGGTACTTCTACTCGTGGTCACAAAGGTGCTAAGGCAAGATCAGGTTATAAGAAGAAAATTGGTTTCGAAGGTGGACAGATGCCTTTGCAGCGTCGCTTGCCTAAGTTCGGTTTCAAGAACATTAACCGTGTAGCTTACAAGGCTATCAACTTGGCTGACATCCAGGCTTTGGTAGAGGCAAAGAACCTGTCTAAGGTAGGTGTTGAAGAGTTGATCGCTAACGGTTTGGCATCTAACGGTCAGTTGATTAAGGTTCTTGGCAACGGAACTTTGACTTCAAAGGTTGATGTGGTTGCTAATGCGTTCTCTAAGTCTGCTGAAGAAGCTATCCTGGCAGCTGGTGGAAACGTAACAAAACTTTAATCAAATGAAGAAGTTTGTTGAAACCTTAAAGAACATATGGTTGATTGAGGATCTGAGAAACAGGATCCTCATCACCCTCTTGTTTACTGCAATCTATCGTTTCGGTTCTTTTATAGTTCTGCCGGGTATCAATCCCGACAATCTGGCGAAATTGCGTGAGCAGACCAGCGAAGGCTTGATGTCTTTGCTGAATATGTTCTCAGGAGGTGCGTTTTCTAATGCATCCATTTTTGCATTGGGAATTATGCCTTACATTTCAGCTTCTATTGTAATTCAGTTGTTGGGTGTAGCTGTTCCTTATTTCCAAAAGATGCAGCGTGAAGGCGAGAGCGGACGAAGAAAAATGAATCAGTATACTCGTTATCTGACTCTGGTGATTCTTCTGTTCCAGGCACCTTCCTATCTAATAAACTTGAAAGTTCAGGCAGGTGGTGCATTGGCGCCGACAATCAGTTGGACCGCTTTTATGATCACTGCAACAATTATCCTTGCCGCTGGAAGCATGTTTGTATTGTGGTTAGGTGAACGCATTACCGATAAAGGTATTGGCAACGGTATCTCTCTGTTGATTATGGTGGGTATCATTGCTCGTTTGCCAAGAGCTATCTTCCAAGAAGGTTTCTCAAGAATGACCAATGCAGCAGGCGGTGGTCTTGTATTCTTCCTGATTGAGATCGCAGTGCTTCTGGCTGTCGTTTGCGGTTCTATTTTGTTGGTACAGGGAACTCGTAAGATTCCTGTTCAATATGCAAAGCGTTTGGTGGGCAACCAGCAGTATGGTGGCGCCCGTCAGTACATTCCTTTGAAGTTGTTTGCGGCTAATGTGATGCCGATTATCTTTGCTCAGGCATTGATGTTTATTCCAATCACTTTGGTAGGATATACTTCAGTGGATAATGCTACTCCTGTTATGCGAATGTTGGTAGACCACACCAGTTGGCTTTATAACTTGATATTTGCAGTCTTAATTATAGCATTTACTTATTTTTATACTGCTATCACGTTGAATCCAACTCAGATGGCCGAGGATATGAAACGTAACAATGGTTTCATTCCGGGTGTTAAGCCAGGTCATGATACTGCCAACTACATCGACCAAGTGATGTCTCGACTGACTTTGCCGGGTTCTATCTTACTGGCCATTATCGCTTGTATGCCGGCCTTCGCCGGTTTGCTGGGTATCAGTACTGAGTTCGCTCAGTTCTTTGGAGGAACTTCTTTGCTGATTTTGGTGGGAGTTGTTCTGGATACACTGCAGCAGGTAGAGAGTCATTTGTTGATGAGACACTATGACGGCTTGTTAAGTTCTGGTAGAATTCGTGGTCGTTCAGATGTTTCTGCTTACTGATAAATTGCTATGATATTTCTTAAGACAGAAGATGAAATTGATCTCTTGAGATCTGCCAATCAGCTGGTGTCAAAAACGCACGCCGAGTTGGCCAAGGTGATTAAACCGGGTGTCACTACAGCACAGTTGGACAAATTGGCTGAAGAGTTTATCCGGGATCACGGTGCGATACCGACCTTTAAGGGATTTCCGAATCCTTATGGTGGTCCCTTTCCCGCTTCGATATGTGCTTCCGTAAATGATCAGGTGGTGCATGGAATACCAAACGATATTCCTTTGAAAGATGGCGACATCGTTTCAATCGATTGCGGAACCCTGCTCAATGGTTTTTGCGGTGACTCTTGTTACACTTTCTGTGTCGGAGAAGTCGCTGATGAAATTAAGCAATTGCTGAAAGTTACAAAAGAGTCCCTGTACAAGGGAATCGAAGCAGCACTTGCCGGAAAGAGAATAGGGGACATCAGCCATGCCGTTCAGGCACATTGCGAGAAGCATGGTTATGGTGTGGTTCGTGAATTTGTTGGACACGGCATCGGAAAAGAGATGCACGAAGATCCGCAGGTTCCGAATTATGGTCGCCCTGGAAACGGTCCTCTGTTGAAGAATGGACTGTGTCTGGCCATCGAACCGATGATCACTTTGGGTTCACCAAAAATCGGCATGATGCCGGACCGTTGGACTATCAAGACACTTGATGGAAAGTGTGCCGCTCATTTCGAGCACACGATAGCCATTCATCACGGAAAGGCAGAGATACTCTCTTCGTTTGAAGAAATTGAAAAAATAGAAGGTAAATTATATTAAGTATGGCAAAACAATCCGCGATAGAACAAGATGGAGTTATAGTTGAAGCACTCTCAAACGCAATGTTCCGTGTAGAACTTGAGAATGGCCATGAGATTACAGCGCATATTTCAGGCAAAATGAGAATGCATTATATTAAGATTCTGCCCGGCGATAAAGTAAGGGTGGAGATGAGTCCTTATGATTTGTCAAAAGGACGTATCGTTTTTAGATATAAATAAAAAGCAAAATATGAAGACAAGAGCATCTTTAAAGAAACGTACTCCTGAGTGCAAGATTGTGCGTCGCAAAGGACGTTTGTATGTAATTAACAAAAAGAACCCTAAGTTTAAAATGCGTCAGGGTTAATTCATTGTTGCAAAAGAAATAAATTAGTATATGGCAATTAGAATTGTTGGTGTTGATTTGCCCCAAAATAAAAGAGGTGAAATCGCTTTGACTTATGTTTATGGTATAGGTCGTAGTAGTTCAGCCAAGATCTTGGACAAGGCTGGTGTAGACAAAGATCTGAAAGTTAAGGATTGGACCGATGATCAGGCTGCTAAGATCCGTGAGATCATTGCTGCTGAATACAAAGTAGAAGGTGATTTGCGTTCAGAAATCCAGTTGAACATTAAGCGTTTGATGGATATCGGTTGTTACCGTGGAGTGCGTCACCGTATTGGTCTGCCAGTACGTGGCCAGAGCACTAAGAACAACGCGCGTACACGTAAGGGTAAGAAAAAGACAGTTGCAAATAAGAAAAAAGCTACTAAATAATAATTAGATATGGCAAAGAAAACAGTCGCAGCTAAGAAAAGAAATGTTAAGGTTGATGCTATGGGCCAGTTGCATGTTCATAGTTCATTCAACAACATTATTGTATCTTTAGCAAACAGCGAAGGTCAGATCATCTCTTGGTCTTCAGCTGGTAAGATGGGATTCCGTGGTTCTAAGAAGAACACTCCCTACGCAGCTCAGATGGCTGCCCAGGATTGTGCAAAGGTTGCTTACGATCTTGGTTTGAGAAAGGTTAAGGCATATGTAAAGGGTCCAGGAAACGGACGTGAGTCAGCTATCCGTACTGTACACGGTGCAGGTATCGAGGTTACTGAAATCATCGATGTTACTCCATTGCCACACAATGGTTGTCGTCCTCCTAAGAGAAGAAGAGTTTAATTCATAGATAACCTAATTACAAAAGCAGGATTCGCCGGAACATTTCTTTTTGTGGTTAGCGACTGCAATCTGAGTGAATCCTGCCCTAACTTAACTAAAACAGAAAAAAAATGGCTAGATATACTGGACCAAAATCAAGAATTGCTCGTAGATTCGGCGAGGCTATTTTCGGTGCTGACAAAGTTTTGTCTAAGAGAAACTTTCCTCCTGGTCAGCACGGAAATTCAAGAAGAAGAAAAACTTCTGAGTATGGTATCATGTTAGCTGAGAAGCAGAAAGCTAAATATACCTACGGTGTATTGGAAAAACAGTTCCGTAACATGTTTGAGAAGGCATCTCGTACTAACGGTATTACCGGTGAGATCCTGTTGCAGAACCTGGAGTGCCGTTTGGACAACGTTGTTTACCGTTTGGGTATCGCTCCTACTCGTGCAGCTGCTCGTCAGTTGGTAGGTCACAAGCACATCGTTGTTGACGGAAAGGTTGTGAACATTCCTTCATACGCTGTTAAGCCAGGTCAGATTATCGGTGTTCGTGAGAAGTCTAAGTCTCTCGAGGTAATCGCTGACGCATTGGCTGGTTTCAACCACAGCAAGTACCCATGGATCGAGTGGGACGAGAACACCAAGTCTGGTAAGTTCCTGCACAAGCCTGAGCGCGCAGACATTCCAGAGAACATTAAGGAGCAGTTGATCGTTGAGTTGTACTCTAAATAATAATTAAAGAATGGCGATATTAGCATTTCAAAAACCTGATAAAGTATTAATGTTGGAGGCGGATGACAAATTCGGCAAGTTCGAGTTTCGTCCGTTGGAGCCCGGTTTCGGTATTACTGTTGGTAATGCTTTACGCCGTATTCTTCTTTCTTCACTTGAGGGCTATGCCATCAATACGATGCGTATTGCCGGTGTAGAGCATGAATTTGCCTCTGTGCCTGGAGTAAAAGAGGATGTCACCAACATTATCTTGAATCTGAAGCAAGTTCGATTCAAACAAAGAGTAGAAGAATTCGAGAATGAGAAAGTGAGCATCACCGTTGAGAATACGACTGAATTCAAAGCGGGTGATCTGAACAAGTATCTGACTGGATTTGAAGTGTTAAACCCTGAATTAGTTATTTGCCATTTAGATGCCAAAGCAACAATGCAGATCGATTTGTCTATTAACAAGGGTAGAGGCTACGTTCCCGCTGACGAGAACCGTGAGTACTGCACCGACGTTAATGTGATTCCAATCGATTCAATTTACACTCCAATTAGAAATGTTAAGTACGCTGTTGAAAATTATCGTGTAGAGCAGAAGACTGACTACGAGAAACTCGTTCTTGAAATTTCTACTGATGGTTCCATTCACCCGAAGGACGCCCTGAAAGAGGCTGCAAAGATTCTGATCTATCACTTCATGTTGTTCTCAGACGAGAAGATCACGTTGGAGAATTCCGACAGTGAGGGCAACGAAGAGTTCGATGAAGAAGTATTGCATATGCGTCAACTTCTGAAGACCAAGCTGGTTGACATGGATCTTTCTGTACGTGCCCTGAACTGCTTGAAGGCAGCTGATGTGGAGACACTGGGAGATCTGGTACAGTTTAACAAGACTGACCTGCTTAAGTTCAGAAACTTCGGTAAGAAATCGCTCACTGAGCTTGATGATTTGCTAGAGAGTCTGAATCTGTCGTTTGGAACTGATATTTCTAAATATAAATTAGATAAAGAATAATAAAACATGAGACATAATAAAAAATTCAATCATTTGGGCCGTACTGCATCTCACAGAAATGCTATGTTGGCTAACATGGCTATCTCTCTGATTATGCACAAAAGAATCACTACGACCCTGGCAAAGGCTAAGGCGCTGAAGAAATATGTTGAGCCTTTGATCACTAAGTCTAAGGAAGATACTACAAACTCTCGTCGTGTAGTGTTCAGCTACCTGCAGAACAAGTACGCTGTTACTGAGTTGTTCAAGGAGATCTCAGTAAAGGTTGCTGACCGTCCGGGTGGTTATACCAGAATCATCAAGACTGGTTTCCGTGCAAGTGATAATGCGCAGATGTGTTTTATCGAGTTGGTTGACTACAATGAAAACATGGCTAAGAAAGCTGCCAAGAAGGCCACTCGTACACGTCGTTCTAAGAAAGCTGCGGCTGCTGAGACACCAGCTGTTGAAGCTCCTGCAACAGAGAATGCAGCAGAATAATTTGCTATATACTAAAGTCAGAGGATGCATCCATGATGCATCCTCTTTTTTGTTTCATGACCTTTCAACTCATTATTCGATATGAAACTATTATGGCTTGATCTTAACAGCTCTTATGCCCATTCCTCTTTGGCCTTACCGGCATTACACGCGCAGGTCGCCACTTCGGCCGACGATGTGGAATGGTTTCGCCATTCTGCTACCATTAATGAAAACCCCGGAATGATCGCGGCCGAGGTATATCGTTATGCGCCCGATGTTGTGGCCGCCACCTGCTGGCTCTTCAATCATGAGGTTTTGCTTCATGTGCTGGCCAGAGTACATGCTCTTTTACCTGAGGCAACGATACTCTTGGGTGGTCCGGAGTTTCTGGGTGATAATTCCGAGTTCCTGCGTACGTCTTCTTTTGTTACGGCTGTTTTCCGGGGTGAGGGAGAAGAAAGTTTTTCCCAGTGGCTGAGAGTCTGGGATCAACCGGAGTCCTGGTCTGACATTTCAGGCCTGTGCTATTATGATGCGCAAGGGAATTATCATGATCAAGGGATTGCCCGGGTTCTAGATTTCGATCAGTTGTGTTCTCCCGAGGAAAGCAGTTTCTTCAATTGGGAGAAACCCTTTGTTCAGTTGGAAACAACGCGCGGCTGTTTCAATACCTGTTCTTTTTGTGTGAGTGGGGGAGAGAAACCTGTGCGCCGTTTACCCTTGTCGCAGGTGCGCGAACGTTTGCAGCGAATCCATCAGGCTGGGATTCGGGATGTACGCTTGTTGGACCGCACCTTTAATTACAATATTCATTATGCCCGGCAGTTGCTTCAGTTGTTTCAGGAGTTTCCCGGTATGCGCTTTCATTTGGAGATTCACCCGGCCCTGCTGACTGATGAGCTGAAGCAGGAACTTCTTCTTTTGCCCCAGGGGCTTTTGCATTTGGAGGCCGGAATTCAAAGTCTGCGAGCCGATGTGCTTGCCGAGGGTCATCGTAAGGGAAGATTGGAGGATGCTCTTTCCGGATTGAAGTTCCTTTGTTCCCTTCCGAACATGGAAACACATGCCGATCTGATTGCCGGTCTGCCGCTTTACCGACTGCAAGACATATTTTCTGACGTAGTAACTCTGGCTTCGTACCATGCCGGTGAGATACAGTTGGAGTCTTTAAAGGTGTTGCCCGGTACGGATATGCGGCGACGTGCTTCAGAACTTGGTCTGGTTTATTCTCCTTATCCTCCTTATGAAGTATTGATGACCCCGCACATTACTCCACAAGAGTTGCAGACGGCACGCTATCTGTCTCGCCTTCTCGATGCCTTTTACAATGCAAAGACCTGGCAGACTGTTACACGGCAGCTGATTATAGAGCAGCCTGACTTCCTGCTTCGCTTTCTGGAGCATTTGCAGGCCCTGCATGTGATTGACCAGCCTATGGCATTGGATCGTCGTGGTGTAATTTTATATGAGTTCTGTAAGAACCATTATCCGGAATATGCGCCTTTGGTAGCGCAGGCTTGGATTGAGGGCGGTTTATCCCTTAAAAAGCAACCGGCCGAGCATGTACGTACGAAACATGTATCGCCTCCGGAAAAGTGGAATATTGTTTTTGGAGAATATCAGGAACAGTTACGTCTTTGTGTTTATGCTCCTCCCGGAGCCAAAGAATATGTGTGGTATGGCTATGATAGCCAGGTGCAGAATCCCCGTCCGGTGTTCAAGGCTATCTCCGAATAGATATTATAAGAAGAATCGTGTCAGGCTTCCTTGTGGGATATGACACGATTCTTTTTGTCTTTGTGATGCTTTATATATTGTTATTGAGGACAATATGTTTCAAACAAAAAAGCGATGGCGGTAAGACCGTCATCGCTTTTGTCGGAAAGAGGCGATTCGAACGCCCGACCCCTACGTCCCGAACGTAGTGCGCTACCAACTGCGCTACTTTCCGTTTTTGCACTGCAAAGATAAGGCTTTTTTCCGAAACAAAAAAATATTTCCACTTTTTTTTCAAAAGTTTTGTGGTTTGAAAAATTATTCCTACCTTTGCAACGCAAACGAAAAGGAAAGGTGCCATAGCTCAGTTGGTAGAGCAAAGGACTGAAAATCCTTGTGTCCCCGGTTCGATTCCTGGTGGCACCACTTTGAAGAAAAGCAAAAGATAGTAAAATCCTGATTTCCAAGCGAAATCGGGACTTTTTGTTTTCCCCCGGCACGCAAAAAACGGCAAAATATTACCGTTCGAGGTGGAGCAAAAGGTGGAGATAAAAGGTG
>NZ_QUEM01000021.1 GCF_003477995.1 Bacteroides sp. OF04-15BH | reverse complement strand
AAAAAAAATATTTTATAATAGTGTTGCGGAATTAAGGTATAAAAAGAAACAGTTATGGAAGGCGAAGCAATGAAAGAAGAAAAGCAGAAACACTCCTGTGTGGACTGCGGAACACAGAACTGCAAGTTTCAGAACCGTACTTATCCCGAGTTCTGTCCCACCACCCATCTGCGCGATGAGGATATGCAGTGGGCGCTGGAGCGTTATGAGGAGGAAAGAAACCACGATATTATGGTGGCCAGCGCCGAAGTGGAATACGAAGGTTACTGCCAGTGGACCCGTGTGCAGGAGATTATGGAGTTTGCCTGTAAGATCGGAGCACGGCGCATCGGCATTGCGAATTGCATCGGATTGATTCGCGAGGCACGCATCTTTGCCCGTATTCTTCAGGCCAACGGTTTTGAGGCTTATGCAGTGATCTGTAAGGTGGCCGGCAAGCCCAAATCATCACTCGGAATCCCGAAGGAGTGCGAATCTATCGGGGCGGCTATGTGTAACCCGATTCTTCAGGCACGCTTGCTGAACGAAGCGCATACGGATCTGAATGTGGTGATCGGTTTGTGCGTGGGACACGACAGCCTGTTCTATAAATATTCCGAAGCATACGCCACTACTTTGGTCACAAAGGACCGCGTCACCGGAAACAATCCGGCGGCGGCTCTCTATACAGCCGAGTCCTATTACAAAAAGAAATTCCATCTGGACCGCTGATTATTGCTGCAAGGCATCGGCATAGGTTCTGCCCACGGGAAGTATTTTTCCCTGGGGCAGGACTACTTCGGTGCGTGAAAAGCTGACAATAAACGCCCTGTTCACCACAAACGATTTGTGCACCCGCAGAAACTGTTGCTCGGGAAGGCTTTCGATGAGGCTTTTCAGAGTGCATTGAGTCAGTATCGGATGGCTGCCGTTCAGGTGTATCTTTACATAATTATTGATGGCTTCCAGATAAATAATCTCCGAGCAGATTATTTTTATATTCTTATAATCCGCCTTGACCACGAGCGACTGCTCATCGCTTTGCTGTGCCCGCGTCTGCAAGGATTTCAGATGAATCGCTTTTTTGACCGCCGTTTCAAAGCGGCCGAATGAGTAGGGCTTGTGCAGAAAGTCGATGGCATTCAGCTCAAAGCCGTCCAGGGCAAACTGCGCATAAGCCGTGGTAAAGATCAGCATGACGCCGGCAGGCATTTTGCGGGCCAGGTCCAGTCCGTGTATTCCCTTCATTTCTATATCCAGAAAAACCAGGTCGGGCAGAGTGCGGTTGATGGCCTCCAGTCCCGTCAATGGGTTGCTGAAAGTTTCGATTTCCAGTCCGCCCATCTGGTTGCAGAACTTCTTGATAATTTCCAGAGCTATCGGTTCGTCGTCAATGGCAATACATTTCATGGTTCTATCAGTCTTATGGTGAGCAATACTTTGAATTCGTGTTCCGTTTCCTTGATTTCCAGCGTGTGGCGCTCCGGGTATGCCAGTTCCAGACGCTTGCGGCAGTTGGCGATGCCGATTCCCTTCGGACGGTTGTGTGGTTCGGAGGTCTTCCGGTTGTCGGTGCGGAAGTTCAGAATGCCGTTCCGGACCTCTATCCGAATATCTACCGGATCATCGTGTACCGAGGATAGACCATATTTCAGCGCGTTTTCGATGAACGTGATCAGGAGCATCGGTACGATTTGCAGTCCGGGGTATGCACCGTCGTTCGTGTAGCTGAAGTGAATCAGTTCTTTTTTTTCCGTCCGGTACTTCTGAATCTCGATAAATTCCCGGATGTATTCCACCTCTTCTTCTATCGGTATCATTTCTTTAGTGGGATTGGTATACATATATTTCATCAGGTTGATGAACTGTATGAAAGCCGTTTCGGTCTGTTCCGATTTGAGAACTACCATGCCATATAGCGTGTTGAGCGTGTTGAACAGAAAGTGCGGGTTGATCTGCGCCTTATACAGTGCCAGTTCCGCTTTCTTCTTTTCATACTCCAACGTATGTCCCCGCACAATCTGGCGCGTAAGTTCGCGGAACAGTCCTGTGGCGATGCTGAACACCGAGGCGGTGGTAAACAGGAACCACACCGCCTGCTGGTGCAACCGGCTTTTGCCGATGCGGCGCACCCGGTTGGGATGGAACATGCGTTGCGGAAACTCCATCTGATATTGTGAGAGCAGCCAGGTGACGAATATTGTGGCCAGCAGGATACCTATGGCCAGCAGCACGTGTTTGCGTCCCTTGAAAAACAGCGGTATGGTGAATTTCCGGTTCAGGAAATAAACGATGTAGAGCCAGCAGATCAGCGCACAGACAAACCAGAAGTTGTTGGTCACCCAGCGGTCAATGGGCAACATCAGGCAGAGAGCCGGCAGCACGATGACGATGAAAAGCACATCAATCAATAAAGGTATCTTTTGATTCATGGTTTCAGATTTTGTTGTTTCTGTTGCAAAGATACCGCTCTTTTTGCGAAAGGAAAAATATTCATTTTGTTGTTTACCCTCATTTTTCTGTCGTTCACCCGCAAGTGGCGCATTTTGCTTGTTTACCCTCCGCAAGCAGAATACTTTTGCACCAGAAACCAATAAAACTATACCGAATATGAAAAAAAGAATCTCACTGTTTGCCTCGTTCTGTTCCGCGGCCATGATGGCTCAGGCGCAGCTGGTTGTGTCCGGACAGGTGACCGATCGCACGAGTGGCGAGACATTGCCGATGGCTCCGCTGACTCTTGTTCAGGCGGGCAAGGATACGCTCTATACCACGACCGATCTGGACGGAAACTATCGCTTTGACCGTTTGCCGCTGGGCGACTATCAGCTCGAGGCCCGTTATTTGGGTTATAAGACAGTCCGGCTCAAACTGGCGCTGAACGCCGACAAAAAGTATGTGTTTGATGTGCAGCTGGAAGAAGAGGTGCAGAAGATCGGCAAGGTGAATGTCGAAGCCCGCGCCACCCGGGCCCAGCAGCGGGGCGATACGCTGGCCTACAACGCCTCGGCCTTTAAAGTGCTCGAGGGAAGCACCACCGAAGACTTGCTGGCCAAGATGCCGGGCATCGTGGTGGAAGGTGGCGAGGTACAGGCTCAGGGCGAAGCGGTGCAGAAGATACTTGTGGACGGCAAGGAGTTCTTCGACGGAGATGTCAATCTGGCTCTGAAGAATCTGCCTTCGGACATTGTGGCCAGTATCGAGGTGTTCGACAAGAAGAGCGACCAGGCCGAGTTTACCGGATTTGATGACGGTGAGGAAATCAAGACCATCAATATCGTGACCAAACCCGAATATCGCGAGGGACTGTTCGGCAAGGTCTATGGAGGTTACGGACTGGACAACCGCTACAATGCCGGCGGAAACGTGAATTGGTTTGATGACACGCAGCGCGTTTCCGTGCTGGGTATGAGTAACAACGTGAACCAGCAGAATTTCTCGCAGGAAGACCTGGCCGGTGTGATGTCATCACAAAGCTCCAAGCGTAGCGGACGCCGAGGCGGTCGCGGCGGGGGAGGAGGCCGTGGCGGCAGTGCGTCTACCGATAATTTTATGGTCGGGTCGCTCGGCGGACTGACACAAACCAATGGGCTGGGCGTGAACTATGTGAATGAATGGGACAAGCGCCTGAAGCTGACCGCCAGCTATTTCCTGAACCAAACCAACAACGACTATGAAGAAAATCTGGTTCGAAAATATTTCGACTCCGTGCTGCCGGGAATGACCTACGAGCAGGACAGCGAGTCGGACATGAACAACTGGAACCACCGCATCAACATGAATCTGGACTACCAGATTGACGACCGCAACTCGTTGCAGATACGTCCTAAATTCAGCTTTCAGAGAAACGACACATACAGTCTGTATGACGGGCAGAATCTGCTCAACGGAATCTTTTCCGAGGGTGTGAACAGTGTGACCGACAATCTGGTCAAAGCCTGGCAGATAGGCGGCGACGCTACTTACCGCCACCGCTTCAATACCGAAGGACGAACCCTGTCGCTCTCTTTCCGGGGCCAGTATTCCGACCGCAACGGCGACACCTACACCGATTACTTGGAGCGGAAAATGCAGGAAGAACAGCTCAGCGAGGAGGCCTATTCCCAGTATAAGGATATGTTGCAACGGCAGATGATGTTCCGCACCAACCTGATGTTCACTGAGAAGCTGGGCGACCAGGTGCAGTTGCAGGCCAATTACAAGATGTCGTACACCAACACCGATGCGGAGCAGAAAACCTATGAATCGAACGGTACGGACGATTTGTACGAGCAGTTGGTGGAAGACCTTTCCAACGTATATCAGACAGATTACATCACTCAGGCCGGCGGTCTCGGTCTGCGCTGGAACGTCGGCAAACTCCGTCTGATGGCTGGAGCCGAGATGCAGTGGTCCACCTTGCAGGGCGAAGAAACCTATCCCTATGCCGAGCAGCTGAAGCATACCTACTTCTCCGTGCTGCCCTCATTCACTGCCCGCTATATGGCCGACCGCAACAATTCCTTCCAGTTGCGCTATCGCAGCAGCTCCACTGCACCGTCGCTTCAGGACCTGCAGCATGTGATCAACAACACAAACCCGCTGTTCCTCTCAACCGGTAATCCGGATCTGGACCAGCAAATCAATCATACATTGAATCTGCGCTATCTGCACACCACCTTGTCCGGGCAGACCGTCATCGCCATGGTGGGGGCCACCTTCCGCACAGACTATGTGGCCGACAGTACTTTCGTGGCCCAAGAAGACCAAGTGTTGCCGGGCGGCATACAGCTCGACAAGGGAGCGCAGTTTACCAAACCGGTGAATATGGACGGTTACTACAGTTTGCAGTCCATGCTGACCTATGGTTTTCCGGTGGACTGGCTCCGGAGCAATGTCAATCTGAGCCTGTCGGCCAACTATGCTCATGTGCCGACCATCTTCAACGGAGTGACCAACTACACCCACGAACTTACCCTGGTGCCGAAACTCGTCATCGGAAGCAACATCAGCGAAAAGCTGGATTTCACGGTGTCTTATTCTTCGGGCATCAATCGGGCTTTCAGTTCGCAGTCTGAAACCCAAGCCAGCAACTACGTGATGCATACGGCTCAGGGACAGTTCGGCTGGAATTTCTGGAAAGACCTGACGTTCCGCACCTCGATGAGCTACATCGGTTATACCGGTCTGGAGAGCGAAGCTTCGAACTATTTGCTGTGGAACGCTTCGATCGGCATGAAGTTCCTGAAGAACAAGGCCGCCGAAATCCGTCTCGAAGCCTACGACCTGTTGCAGCAGGCCCAGTCATTCCGCCAGTCGGTGAGCAGCAGCTACTATGACTATCTCACAGCCAATGTGCTGCAGCCTTATGCCATGCTCACTTTTGTCTACACCATCCGATAAAAACGATATGTTGAACCATAAAAACAAATGAAGAAATGAAAAAACTGATTTTTTGCACTTTGATGACCGTACTTTGTTCTCTGCCCATGTCGGCACAAAAACGCGGACAGCGCCTTTCGCCCGAAGAAATGGTAAACAAGAAAGTGGAACAGCTCGACAAGGTGCTCACGCTGACCGACAGTCAGGAAAAGAGCGTACGCAGCCTCTACACCGATTTCTACAGTAAGGCTATCAAGCGCGAGGAGCGCAAGGCGAAGTTGGACGAGCTGAATAAATCCATCGAGGCCCTGCTCACAGACGAGCAGAAAAAAGCCTTTACGGAATGGAACAGCAAGAAGGCCGAGCGCGCAAGCAAAAGAAAACAATGAACAATGGGGCAGAAAGCTACGGGATGCTTTCTGCGAGGAGAGAGGCCGTCGTACAGAACGGCCTCTTTTTTTGTGTTCTTTTTCCGGCTATGTCTGAGGCTGCGAAAATATGCCCGAAGACGCCCGAAAAAATCATCGAAATCATTTTTCAAAAACATCAGGAAGACTTTTTCATTTCATTGAGATGATTTTCAGACCCTGGTTTTGGGATATAAAAACAGATATTCACAAATTGAAAGGATTGCAGAGGCAGTTTTTCTTTGTTAGTAAGGTTAAAAAAGTACAATCACCTGTCGTTTTAGGAAATCATTTTTTTTGTATTTCTAAATAAATGCTATTTTTGCATCAATTTGCAAACTTGAAATGACAAAATGAGCACAATCATAACACACAAAGGTAGAGTAAAACAGATTGACAATACCCGGATACAGGTGCAGATCATGCAGGCCTCGGCCTGTTCGGCCTGTGAAGCCAAGAGCCTCTGCCACTCTGCGGAGAGCAAGGAGAAAATGATTGAGGTGCATGCCGCCGACGCTGCCGACTTTGAAGTGGGGCAGGAAGTGATGCTGGTGGGCACCCTGTCGCAAGGGCTCAAGGCCGTGGTTTACGCCTATGTTATTCCCTTAATTCTGATGCTGGTGGTTTTATTCCTGTCCCTGCTTCGGGGGATGGACGAGGCGCTGGCAGCTCTGCTGTCTATTGGTGTGCTGATACCTTATTACCTTATTATATATCTGATGCGTTATCATTTGACCCGAAAATTTTCATTTACCCTTAAACATATAAACTAATAAAATGATGCATTTAATTTGGATTGCAGTATTGATTCTGGGAGCAGTGGGACTGGTTTCCGCACTGGTGCTCTTCGTGGCCTCCCGGAAATTTGCTGTTGAAGAAGATCCCCGAATTGGCGAGGTGAGCGAGGTGCTGCCTCAGGCCAACTGTGGTGGATGTGGTTATCCGGGCTGCTCGGGCTTTGCCGGTGCTTGTGTCAAGGCGGCAGACGCTGGAAGTCTGGATGGTATGCTTTGTCCCGTAGGCGGACAGCCGGTAATGGAGCGTGTAGCCTCTATTCTGGGCATGTCGGTAGCTGCCGCTGCGCCTAAGGTGGCTGTGGTGCGTTGCAACGGATCATGTGCCAACCGCCCGCGTGTGGTGAGCTACGACGGTGTGAAGAGCTGTCGTGCGGCCCTGATGACCGGAACCGGTGAGACCGCCTGTGCGTTCGGATGTCTGGGTTGTGGCGACTGTGTGGCTTCCTGCCAGTTTGGCGCCATTTCCATTAATCCCGAAACCGGACTGCCGGTAGTGGATGAAGAGAAGTGTACGGCCTGTGGCGCTTGTGCCAAGACCTGTCCGCGAAAGATCATCGAGCTTCGCCCGAAGGGACCGAAAGGACGCCGCATGGTGGTTACCTGCGTGAACCGTGACAAAGGCGCTGTGGCCAACAAGGTATGTCAGGCTTCTTGTATCGGTTGCGGCAAGTGTGTGAAGACTTGTCCGTTTGAGGCCATCACGCTGATGAACAATCTGGCTTACATCGACCCGGAGAAGTGCCGCCTCTGCCGCAAGTGCGAGGAAGCCTGTCCGAAGGGAGCCATCCACGCCATCAATTTCCCGCCGCGCAAACCGAAGGCTGAACCTGCGGCAGCGGCACCAGCGAGTGAGAAAACGGAACAGCCGGCGGCAGAAAAGACCGCAGCCCGTTCTAATGTTGAATCAAATTAATGGGGATAGACTGTGAAAACATTCAAGATAGGCGGGGTGCATCCCGCTGAAAACAAACTGACGGCCGAGGTGCCGTCACGGCCTGCTGCCATCCCGGCACAGGCGGTGTTCTCTATGTATCAGCACATCGGTTCACCGGCAAAACCGGTAGTGAAGAAAGGCGATGTGGTGAAAGTGGGAACTTTGCTGGCTGAGGCCGACGGATTCGTTTCCGCTCCGATTTACTCATCCGTATCGGGAACCGTATCCAAAGTAGACGCTATTGTCGATGCCAGCGGCTATCGCCGTCCGGCCATCATCGTTGATGTGCAGGGCGATGAGTGGGAAGAGGAAATCGACCGCTCAACTGATCTGGTCACTTTGGCCGACCGTCCGGAACTGACTTCTGAGGACATCGTGGCCCGCGTAAAGAAAGCCGGTATCGTCGGAATGGGTGGCGCCACCTTTCCGACCCACGTTAAATTGACTCCTCCTCCGGGCTCCAAGGCCGACTGTGTGGTGATCAATGGTGTGGAGTGTGAGCCTTATCTCACTGCCGACCACCGACTGATGCTCGAAAAGACCGACGAGGTGCTTGTCGGCATTTCGCTCATCATGAAGGCCGTGAAGGTAGAGAAAGCCTATGTGGGTATTGAGAATAACAAGCCCGATGCCATCGCCCGCATGCAGGAGAAGGCAGCCCGCTATCCGGGCATTGAGATCGTGCCGCTGAAAGTGAAGTATCCGCAGGGCGGTGAGAAGCAGCTGATTCAGGCTATTACCGGCCGCGAGGTTCCGCCTCCTCCGGGACTGCCTATTCAGGTAGGTGTGGTCGTACAGAATGTCGGTACCGCTTTTGCCATCTATGAGGCCGTGATGAAAAACAAACCGCTTGTGGAGCGCATGATCACCGTAACCGGTAAACCGTTGGCGCGTCCGGCCAATCTGTGGGCCCGTATCGGTACTCCGATGAAGGCGCTGATTGACGAATGCGGCGGTATGCCCGAGGATTGCGGCAAGGTGATCGGCGGCGGTCCGATGATGGGTAAGGCCCTGATGAATCTGGATGTGCCGGTGTGCAAGGGTTCTTCCGGCCTGTTGCTGATGAATGACAAGGAATCCCGCCGTGCAGCCATACAGCCCTGTATCCGCTGCGCCAAGTGTGTGGGTGCCTGTCCGATGGGACTGGAGCCTTATTTGCTGGCCACTGCTTCGGCCTTCAAGAAGTGGGATGTGGTCGAGGCAAACGACATCGTTTCCTGCATCGAATGCGGTTCCTGCCAGTTTACCTGCCCGTCCAACCGTCCGATGCTCGACAATATCAGAATAGGAAAATCAACTGTGATGGCGCTGATCAGAGCGCGTAATGCTAAAAAATAGAACAATGGCAAAGAAGTTAATAGTATCGCTGTCACCGCATGTGCATGGAGGCGACAGTGTTCAGCGAAATATGTATGGCGTATGCGTGGCTTTGATTCCCACCTTGCTCGCCTCATTAATCTTTTTCGGACTGGGAGCCGCAATCGTGTTGGTTACTTCCGTCCTCTCCTGTGTGTTCTTCGAGTGGGCCATTTCCCGCTTCCTGTTGCACAAGGAACAGCTCACCATTACCGACGGTTCAGCCGTACTGACCGGTCTGTTGTTGGGCTTCAACCTGCCGTCCAATCTGCCGGTATGGATCATCATTATCGGTGCGCTGGTAGCTATCGGTGTGGGTAAAATGACCTTCGGTGGCTTGGGATGCAACCCGTTCAACCCGGCGTTGGTGGGACGTGTATTCCTGCTGATTTCTTTCCCGGTGCAGATGACCACCTGGCCTTTGCCCGGACAGCTTACCTCTTATCTGGATGCACAGACCGGAGCCACTCCGCTGGCGGTGATGAAAGAAGCCGTGAAGACCGGTGACACCTCCGTGTTGGAAAAACTCCCGAATGCCTTTGACATGCTGCTGGGACAGATGGGAGGTTCCTTGGGCGAAGTCAGCGCTCTGGCCATTCTGATCGGTCTGGTGTATATGCTCATGCGCAAGATCATCACCTGGCATATCCCGGTTTCTATCCTGCTCACCGTATTGGTGCTGAGCGGTCTGCTGCACTTGTATAACCCGGCTTACGCCGATCCGGTGAATACGTTGCTTTCCGGTGGTCTGTTGTTGGGTGCCTGCTTCATGGCTACTGACTATGTCACCTCACCGATGACCCCGCGCGGACAGATCATTTATGGTATCGGTATCGGTGCCATCACCGTGATCATCCGTACCTTCGGAGCCTATCCGGAAGGTATGTCGTTTGCGATTCTGATTATGAACGCATTCACTCCGCTCATCAATACCTATAACAAACCAAAAAGATACGGGAGGGTTGCCAAATGAAAAAACTGAAATCTAATCTGGTAAATATGACGGTAGTGCTGACCGTTATCTCAGTGATTGCCGGCGGTGTGCTGGCCTATGTGAATCAGGTGACCCAAGGACCGATTGCCGCCATCAACGAGCAGAAGTTGCAGGACGGTATCAAACAGGTGATTCTGGGCACGACAGACGGTGAACTCAATGTGGAGCAGCCCGACACGCTCGACGGTGGTTATGTGCTTTACAAGACCGACAAGGGAACAGCCGTTATGGCCATTGAAAACGGTTTCGCAGGACCGATCTCTGTGTTGGTGGGCTTCGACGAGCAGGGTGCTGTCAAGGGATACACCATTCTGGCCACATCAGAGACTCCGGGTCTGGGTGTCAAGGCAGATACCTGGTTCCAGAAAGACGGTAAGGGAAGCATCATCGGCCGTAACCCGGGCGAGAAGGAACTGGTGGTTTCCAAGGATGGAGGAGATGTAGATGCCATTACGGCTTCGACCATTACCAGCCGTGCTTTCCTGAAAGCGGTGAACAATGCTTATCAAGTATATAAGAACAACGGACAGTGGACCGACACCAACAGCGGTGCTTCGCAGAAAGCACATTAATATATGTGGAAGGTTTATTGTTGAAACATACGGAAAAGGAGAATAAATATGAATAACTTTAAAGTTTTGATGAATGGCATCATCAAAGAGAATCCTACCTTTGTGTTGCTGCTCGGTATGTGTCCGACACTCGGAACTACCTCATCGGCTCTGAACGGTATGTCTATGGGACTGGCCACCACCTTTGTGCTGATCTGCTCCAACGTAGTCATCTCGCTCATCAAGAATCTGATTCCGGATACCGTGCGTATCCCGGCTTTCATTGTGGTGATTGCTTCGTTTGTGACTGCCTTGCAGATGATCATGCAGGCTTTTGCTCCCGATATCTATGCGTCTCTCGGTCTTTTCATCCCGCTGATTGTGGTGAACTGTATCATTCTGGGCCGTGCCGAGGCCTTTGCAAGCAAACACGGCGTGGTTCCGTCCTTCTTCGACGGTCTGGGTATGGGTCTTGGCTTTACGCTGGCACTGACTATTCTGGGTGCGATTCGCGAATTGCTGGGTACTGGCAAACTGTTCGGAATGACTTTGTGGGCCGAGGATTACGGAATGCTGATGTTCGTGCTGGCGCCGGGTGCATTCCTGGTTTTGGGTTATCTCATAGCCATTGTCAATAAGATAAGAAAGGTATAACCTCATCAAAAAAGTCATTATGGAATTATTCTATCAATACATTATCGTTTTTATCACAGCGATATTTGTCAATAACGTCGTTCTTTCCCAGATTCTGGGAATCTGTCCTTTCCTCGGTGTATCGAAGAAAGTAGACACCGCCCTGGGTATGTCGGCAGCCGTTGCCTTTGTGCTTGTACTGGCCACACTGGTGACCTTTGTATTGCAGAAATACGTGCTCGATCCCAATGACCTGGGTTATTTGCAGACCATCGCCTTCATTCTGGTGATTGCCGCTTTGGTACAGATGGTCGAGATTATTCTGAAGAAAGTATCTCCGGCCCTGTATCAGGCTCTGGGAGTTTTCCTTCCTCTTATCACGACCAACTGTGCGGTGCTGGGAGTTGCCATTCTGGTAATCCAGAAAGATTTCGACCTGCTGATGGGTGTCTGGTATGCCCTGAGCACTGCGCTCGGTTTCGGACTGGCATTGACTATCTTTGCCGGAATCCGCGAACAGCTGAGCATGATGCCGATTCCGAAGGGAATGCAGGGAATGAGTATCGCGCTGGTTACAGCCGGTCTGCTGGCAATGGCCTTTATGGGCTTCAGTGGAGTAGATAACGGACTCAAACTCCTGTTTCAGGTAGGCTGATCCGTCCGTTTAACAATAAAAAGGCCCGAAGAACGCTCTTCGGGCCTTTTTTCTGAAAAAATATTTTCATTTTTGAATGGCGGTATCATAAATAATGTCTATATTTGCTGTATAAAACATTAACAACAACATTTAACTGATATGAAAGAAACTATTTTGGTAACCGGTGGAACAGGTTTCATCGGCTCACACACGACAGTAGAACTTCAGGCTGCCGGATATGACGTAGTAATTGTAGATAACTTGTCAAACTCTCGCGAAGATGTATTGGATGGCATCGAGAAGATTTCTGGTATCCGTCCTGCTTTCGAGAAGATCGACTTGTGCGATTTCGAAGCTACTGAGAACGTGTTCAAGAAATATCCAAAAATCAGTGGTATCATTCACTTTGCAGCAAGCAAGGCTGTAGGTGAGAGTGTAGAGAAGCCTTTGAAATACTACCGCAACAACATCCTTTCATTGGTTAACTTGTTGGAGTTGATGCCTAAATATAACGTTAAGGGTATTATCTTCTCTTCTTCATGTACTGTTTACGGTCAGCCGGACGTATTGCCTGCAACTGAGGAAACTCCTATCAAGAAGGCTGAGAGCCCATACGGAAATACAAAACAGATCAACGAAGAGATCATTTACGATACAGTAAAGAGCGGTTCTCCTATCAAGGCTATCCTGTTGCGTTACTTCAACCCAATCGGTTCTCACCCATCTGCAATCATCGGTGAGATGCCAAACGGTGTTCCTCAGAACTTGATTCCTTATTTGACTCAGGCTGCTATGGGTATCCGCAAGGAGTTGAGCGTATTCGGTGACGACTACGATACTCCAGACGGATCTTGTATCCGCGACTACATCTACGTAGTAGACTTGGCTAAGGCTCACGTATGCGCTATGACTCGTATCATGGAAGATAAGACTACAGAGCCTGTTGAGGTTTACAACGTAGGTACCGGTAAGGGAACCAGCGTATTGGAGTTGATCCACGCCTTCGAGAAGGCTACCGGCGTGAAACTGCCTTATAAGATTGTAGGCCGTCGTCCGGGTGATATCGTTAAGGTATGGGGTAATGTAGACAAGGCCAACAAGGTGTTGGGCTGGAAGGCAGAAACTCCGCTGGAAGACGTATTGGCAACTGCATGGAAATGGCAGTGCGCTCTGCGTGAAAGAGGTATTATGTAATTCGATTACAATTTGTAATTAAGATATTCATTACGTTGAACACTTTATGTGTTCCTATGCAGAAGGTGTGATGCATTCTGAAGTATGTGAATATGACGGAGTGTTACTTATGAACTCATTCATAGACAGATCTTCTGTATTAGTGTTTTGTCGTGTTTTATTTTGTGTTTGTGTTGTTGCTATCCCCCGACGTGAGTCGGGGGATAGTCTTTTTGTAGGACTGTTTGATCATCGTGATTATGGATTTGATAGAGACTTTTTATAATGATATATTGGCAGCTCTCGGGCTGGACAAGATGGATGCGTTGGGCCGTCTGGCCTTTTACCGTTTGATGATTCTGCTTTTGAGTGCTTTGCTCATGTGGTTTGCCTTCTGGTTTTTCAAGCGGATTCTGAAGCCTGTGGTGAGCCGTATTGTGGAACACACTCAGGTGTCGTGGGATGATCATCTGTTTAATGAGAAGGTATTGAACACCACCTGCCACCTCATTCCTCCGATTGTGCTGTTCCTGATGGTACCGGTTATCTTTTATCCTTTCCCCGATATACGGATGCCGGAACAGGATGAGGCTTTCCGTCATTTCTGTTATGCCATGACCAAGATTTACATGGTGGCAGTGGTGATTCGCTGGTGTTTTGTGGTGCTCTCCAGCATCCGCCTGATTACCGACGAGATGCTCGACCACCGCAACAGTTATGTGTTGGGAGTGATTCAGCTGTTTAAGATTATCATTGGCTTTGTGGGTTTCATTATCATTGTGAGCATTCTGATCAACCGTTCGCCGGTGGCTCTGTTTGCCGGACTGGGTGCTGCGGCCACAATTCTGATGTTGGTGTTCAAGGACTCCATATTGGGACTGGTGGCCGGAGTGCAGCTTTCGTCCAACGATATGCTGCGCAAGGGGGATTGGATTACCGTGCCGCAGAGTGGAGCAGACGGTTATGTGGAGGAGATTTCCCTGTCTACGGTCAAGGTCCGCAATTTCGACAATACTATCACCACCATTCCACCTTATTCTTTGATCAGCCAGTCGTTTCAGAACTGGCGCGGAATGCAGACCAGCGACGGCCGTCGGGTGCGCCGTTCCCTGTTGATCGACACCACCACCATTCACCGTTGCAGCGAGCAGGAATGCCGCGAGATTGCTGCTACGGGACTGATTGATGTGGCGGCTTGTCCGGAGAACGAGCGTGTGAATCTGATTCTTTTCTGCCGGGCCATGGAATGCTTCTTGCGGAGCGAAAACGAGCTGGTGAATACGGATATGAAACTCATGGTGCGCCAGATGCCGGTTACGGCGCAGGGATTGCCCGTGGAGTTCTATTTCTTTCTGAGAGACAAGGAGTGGGTAACCTATGAACACAATATGAGCACGCTGATTGCCCGTATCATGACACTAGTGCCCCGTTTCGGACTGAAGCTTTACCAGGCTCCTTCGGGACGCGATTTGCTTGTCTTGAATGCGGCGAGAGAGGCGGAAAGCCAGCATGTTTCCGACGTGCCAAGCGGACGTTGAAAATGTTTTTTGAAAAAGATATTCCTGCGTCGTTCGGGATGGTTCAGGCAAGCAGGGAGGAGAGAATAAGAATGCCCGAAGGGGATTCGGAAAAACGCTCCCGACAAAATTTTCAATCCGTTTCGATGTTTTGAAAATTTCGTCCTGACGATTTTTTGATGCGATAAAAACAAGAATGAGGCATGTCCATGGCGGGCATGCCTCATTCTTGTATAGAAATACCGGGAAACTGTGTTCCGTTGGTCTATAATGACGATCAGAAGTAAGGATTGTTCTCCCGTTCGAAGCCTACGCTGGTCGGTTCGCCGTGACCAGAATAAACCTTCACGTCGGCGGGCAGTGTCATGATCTTGTTTCTCAGACTGCTCACCAGTTGCTCGTAATTGCCACCGGGGAAGTCCGTGCGACCGATGCTCATGCAGAAGAGCGAATCGCCCGAGAAGAGCACCTTCTCTTCGGCACAATAGAAGCAGATGCCGCCCGGAGTGTGTCCTGGTGTGTGAATCACCTGCAAGGTATGGCTTCCGAAGGTTACCTCATCCCCTTCGTTCAGCAAGCGGCCCAGCTCCGGCATGGGATGACGGTTGGCAGAGCCCAGAAACATTTGGCACTGTCCGTCCATATTGTTATAGAGCGCGGCATCCGCCGGATGGCATTCCGGCAGCACCTCATAACGGTTGGCAATGAATCCGCAGCCGAAGATGTGGTCAAAGTGCGTGTGCGTGTAAATCTGATGCACGGGGCGCAGTTGTTCCTCTTCGATATAAGAAGCGATGGCCTGCTCGTTGGCCGCATCATAAGCGCCGCAGTCGATGATGACTGCTTCGCGCGTTTCGTCGCTCACAATGTAGCAGTTCTCCGCCACCATATTGGTGACGATGCGTTTAACTTTCAGCATGTCGTTCAGCAGGTTTTAGAGTGAAACATAAACTACCTTCTTGGTCTCGAAAAACTCCTCGTGGAACACGTCGCTGAGTGATGAGATGGTCACGTGGTTCTTCATCGGCATGGTTTCCTTGTCCAACTCGCCACCCTTCAGACAGATCAGTCCGTTGGGCAGAGCGTTCTTCTGCTCCTTCTTGATGTTCTTGCGGATGATCTTGATGAGATCCATCAGTGGCATCACGGCACGGCTCACCACGAAGTCAAACTGCTGTTTTTCCTCCTCGGCGCGGCAGTGGCGGGTGGTGACATTTTCCAGTCCGAGTGCTTCGGCCACGGCGGTGCACACCTTGATCTTTTTGCCGATGCTGTCCACCAGATGGAACTTGCATTCCGGAAACATGATGGCCAACGGGATGCCCGGGAAACCGCCTCCCGTACCCAGGTCCATAATCTCGGTGCCCGGTTTGAAGCGGATGTAGTCTGCAATACCCAGAGAGTGCAGCACATGATGCTCGTACAGATTGTCAATGTCTTTTCGGGAAATGACATTGATTTTTGAGTTCCAGTCGTGATACAGTTCGTCGAGCATGCGGAACTGTTCGATCTGACGTTCGGTCAGGTTGGGGAAGTATTTTAAAATCTGCTCCATAAGTCTTTGGTTTTGTCCGTTAGAATGTTTTTAAGTTTCTTGTAAGAGAGGTGGATTTCCACCGGTCCGGCTTCGTAGGAGGCCAGTTCGTCGCGCTGGTAATAAAAGCAGATGCCCTCTTCCAGAAGCAGGAAGTTGTCGGTGGCATACATGTTGGTCAGCCGCAGGAATCCCTTTTGGCGGAGCTCTTCGAGCGACTTCACGTCCTGTTCCTCTTCCAGCTCCTGCAAGAGCAGTGCCTCCAGCTCGATGCGGCTGCCTTTCTTGAAGATGCTGTCTGCGGTGAGCAGGACTCCGCTGCGTGCGTCAAAATTCAGAAAAAGTTTCTCCTCATAGGGGGCAGAGCCTCCTTCGTGAAAACTATGCGTCACCTCATACTGAATCAGTTCCTTGCTGCCCGTAAGATGATGGGCCGCAATGGTCCGGCTGTATTCATACCAGGCTTTGGTCACCTGAGTCTTTTTCTCCTGACTGTACAGCTCCTGCAAATCCTCGCGGTAGCGCTTCAGATATTCTGTGGCAAACGAGTCGGCAGCAGCCTGCGGGGCCAGCGATACGCTCCGTTCATACATGCGTTGCATCACCGTGCGGTTGGCCGATCGGCCGATGGAATCCTGAGCGGTCAGATAATCCATCTCAATGCGTATGTGCCTCGAAGGTGCATCCGCATCGTTGTTCAGGCGTTCGGTCCGTTCGGTGCGGAACGTCTTGAATTCATGCTCCGGCGGGGGAGTCTCCTCCTTGCAGGCCGAAGCCATCAGAATGCTGCAAAGAGCCAGCGTTCCGATCAGCATGTTCTGTTTCATGATGTTATGAATATTTTTTCGGATACCGGAAGAGGATGCTCAGCAAGGCGCAGCCTCCCATCAGCATCGGATAGTACAGATACGGGATAATGTTTATCGGATTGATGCCCGCCAGTCCGGCCGCCATCAGCATCTGTGCTCCGTAGGGAATCAGTCCCTGGGCAAAGCAGGAGAAGGTGTCCAGAATGCTGGCACTCTTCCGCTTGTCCACTCCATAGCGCTCGGCGATGTCGTTGGCCAGAGGACCCACGGTGATGATGGCCACCGTATTGTTGGCCGTACACAAGTCCGTGAGGCTCACCAGAGCGGCGATGCTCAGCTCGGCACCCCGTTTGGAGTTCACCTTGCGGGTCAGCATGCGGATGGCATAGTCAATACCTCCGTTGTAACGGATCAGTTCCATCAGGCCGCCGGCCAGCATGGTGATGATGATCAGTTCGCCCATACCCAGGATTCCGCTTCCCATGGCGTCGAACCAGGAATACAAGTCATAGTTGCCGTTGGCAAAACCTACGATACCCGCCAGTACGATGCCCGAGGTGAGCACTAGCATCACATTCAGTCCCATCACGGCTGTGACGAGCACCACCAGATAAGGGATTACCTTGAAAAAGTTCACTTCCGGAATGTGCTGCGGCGAATTGATCTGTGCGCCCATGATGAAATACAGAATCAGGGCGATGACCGCTGCCGGTACCACAATCTGGGAGTTCACCCTGAATTTGTCCTTCATTTCGCATCCCTGCGTGCGGGTGGCCAGAATGGTTGTGTCCGAGATAAACGACAGGTTATCCCCGAAATAGGCACCGCCCACTACGATGGCCACAATCATGGGCAGGTCGGCTCCCGTCTTGGCCGCAATACCGGCAGCAATCGGTGTCAGAGCCACGATGGTGCCCACTGACGTTCCTACCGAAAGCGAGATAAAGCATGAGGCGATGAAGATACCCGCCAGCAGCAGGTTGTCGGGCAACAGATGCAGGGCCAGATTTACGGTGGCGTCGATGGCACCCATGTTTTTTGCCGAAGTGGCAAAGGCGCCGGCCAGAATGAAAATCCAGATCATGAGCATCATGTTCGGATGTCCCGCTCCCTTGGAGAAAATCTTCACGCGTTCTTCCAGTTTCTCGCCGGTGGTGATGGCCACACCGTAGATACAGGCAATCAGAAAGGCTACTACGATGGGCACTTTATAGAAGTCGTTGGCAATGATGCTGGTCACCAGATAGGTGAGCAACAGCACGATGATGGGGCTCAAGGCCCATATTCCTTTTTTGTGATGATGCATAGCAGAATGTTCTATTAATAAGTGGTTTTGGCATTTTTCAGATAAAAGTCACAGTTCTCGGCTGTTAGCAGCTCAATCGGCATGAAGTTCGTGCGCTTGATTTCCTTCTTCAGCACGATGTGGTGAAACAGTGCATCCACACAGCCGTAGCCTTGCTGCCAGGGATGTTGCGCAATCAGGAAGCGGATGATGCCCTGTTTCAGGAAATTCACGTTCGGGTCGAGCATGTCGTATCCCATCATGTGCCAGTCCGTGATGCCCTTTTCCTGAATAAACCGGGCCACGACGTGCGTGTGAGAACAGAAGGTACACACGAAATGCACTTCGGGATGCTTCTCCCGAAAGTCGTTCAGCACTTCATGAGCATTGGGATCCTTGGGACTGATGCTCAGTTCGTGAATCACACTGCCCGGATGGTTCTTGTGGATGAATTCCCGGAATCCTACTTCTCGGTTGTATTGCTGAAGCGAAGGGATGTCGAAATGCACAATCAGGAATTCCTTTTCCGGAGCCGCTTCGAGCACACTCATGCGGGCGGCAAAACGTCCGCTCATCAGCGAGTCCTGACCGTAGAAGGTCAGCGCATCCAAGTCATGGATGTTGGAGTCGAGAAACGTGAAGGGGATGTTGTTCTCCTTCAGGTGCTGACAGAAGTTATATGTGATGGCCGAAAGCTGCGGGGCCAGGATGACTCCGTCGGGCTGTCGGTCCAGAATCTCTTTCAGTCCTTTGTTGTAAGATTCGGGCGAGAAGATGTTGTAATACAGTTCCTCTAGAGAAAGATTGAAGTCCCGATAATTCTGAATGGCATCTTGCAGCCCCTGAGACACTTCGCCCCAGTACGGCTCCAGTTCCGGAGAAGGGATAAAGGCCACAAACCGGTAGTCCTTGTTCGATGCCAGAGCGCTTGCATAGCGGTTGGGTTCGTAATCCAGTTCCTTCAAGGCCTGTTCGACCCGTTTGCGCACTTCTTCCGAAACATTGGGTCGTCCGTGCAGCACACGGTCTACCGAACCGATAGAAGTTCCGGCCTTTTCGGCAATGTCTTTGATCCTTATTTTGCTTGTGGATTTGTTTTTATTCATTCTGAAAAAACGGCAAAAATGTTATCTTGAAAAAAATCTTTTGCGAAAATACAACTTTTTTATCATAAAAACCCTCTTTCTTTTATATATTTTGCACTTTACCTCAAATCTGTATGATTTTGGTTGACTGATATTTGCGCGCTTCTTGCTGTTTATTATGCTCTTCTTTGTGTGATAATTGATAAAAAAACTGTAATTTTGTGTGCGTATGGGGGATTGTCAGCACACATATCTGTCGTGGTGGACAAAGGCTTTGGTCTTTGTCTCCTTTTTCTGTGTCCTTTTTGTGGGCATATCGTGTCAAAGCAGTTCGGCCGAGGCCGACCGCAGAGAAGTGGATACCCTGAATCATCAGGCTTATCTCTGGCGCTATAAGAATCTGGATTCTTCCTTTCATTATGCCCGACAGGCCGAGCAACAGGCTCTTGCCTGCGGCTATGGACTGACGCGGGCTTTGCTGAACCAGGCTTACGTTTATTATTTCCGCATGAATTTTACGGAGGTGGAAAGTTTGGTTTTGCAGATATATGCGCATTGCAGCAATCAGATAGAGCTTCTGGATGCCGATGTACTGATGATGCGGGTTTGCCAGCGCACCTCGCGTAACCAGATGTTTTATACCTACCGCAACCGTGCTTTGGACCGGATTAACCGTATCAATGAAGAGTTTGACGATCTGAGTGAATCAGAACGCACGCAGGCCACACATACCATCGTCGGTTATCATCTTTCTGCCGCTTATTACTATTATAATATGGAACTGATGAGCCAGGCTTCGGAAGAACTGGCCAAAATCCGCGAAGAAGATATTGAAGATGATGTGCCTTTGCACCTGCGTTACATGTATCTGGTGGGGTATACCGGTTCCAATCTGGGAGTGGAAAGCCGGGAAATCCTTTTGCGTAAGTTTGACGTGCTCTTCAAGGCTTTTGCCACTTCACGCTATTACGGATACACTTATCTGGAGGCCTATGCCAGCTGGTCCATGTCTTTAATCTTCATCAACACATACTACCGTAAAATTTTGCGCGAAGAGCGTCCCGGATGGTACGATTACCTCTATACCCAGTTCATGGGGTGGTATGATCCGGCCGACAGCGATGACGGCCGACTGGCCATACTTCTGGCCGAAAAGGCTCTGAATTCTTTCCGCGATTACGGCTATCAGTATATGGTCGTTACCGTATATCAGACTTTGGGCTTCTTCTATATCGCCAACAAAAACTATGAGCAGGCCGAAGAATGTCTGCATGCGGCGATGGACCAGATCAACAAGTATCACCAGCCCTATTTCGAGCAGTTGCACATTTCGCCTTTGCAGATGTATACACCGGGTACTACCAGTCCCGAGGACCAGCGCTGGCTGTTGGACGAAGACAAGTATACCGTGCCCGAGTGGATTGCCAAGGAGCGCGAACACCTCAGTGTGCTTTATACCGTGCTCGGCAATAGCGAGGCGGTGGCCTATAACCGGAATACCTATCTGGACATTCTCGAAGTGATTCGTCAGGACCGCGAAATGGAGAGCAAGTACAAGGAACTGGAGGGGCAGACCCGTTCGCTGAACGCTCTGCTCATGTTCGTCCTGCTGTTTGTTCCTATTTTCCTGGTGGCCTTTTTCGTCTTTTTCCGATTGTGGACTCTGCGTTCGCGCCGGCAGACCGAGGCCTTGCGCCATACTTTGGACTTTTGCGATTCCTTTGCCAACCCCGAGGCTGTGCGTCAGGAACTAGTGGAAGGATCAAAGTGGAATAAGTTTGAAGACAAAATCGTGCAGCAGGTGTTTCATGCCTTTTCGCTTTGGGCCCAGAATGTTTTGGACAAACTGAAGAATCTGGATGAGGAGTTTCAGCTGATTCGCGACGAACAGTTTATGTTGGAGCACCGTATTGCGCAAAACAAGCGTAAGAATATCAGCAAGCGCGCCAAGGTGAATCTGATCTATTCTGTATTTCCTTTGATAGACCGCCTGCTCAATGAAATCCAGAAATACCGTAAGGAAGGAGATTCCGGTTCCAAGAGACTGGAGTATGCCGTGGAACTTACAGACCGGATTAATCTCTACAACGAGATTCTGGCGCAGTGGATTATCATGAGCCGCGGCGAACTGAGCCTGCATATTGAGAATTTCGCCTTGCAGGATTTGTTGCAGGTGCTGAAGAAGAACCAGTACACCTTCCAGCGAAAAGGAGTGGAACTGCAAGTGGCGGATACAGAACTTTGGGTGAAAGCCGACAAGGCGCTGACGCTGTTTATGATGAATACACTGATGGATAATGCGCGTAAGTTTACCGACCGAGGCGGAAAGGTCTCCGTTGAGGTGGGTGAGGGAGACCAATATGTAGAGATTGCCGTGCGCGATACGGGTGAAGGTATGTCGGCCGAAGACGTGAAGACGATTCTGGAGAATAAGGTCTACGACAGCAGCCGTATCGGAAACAATCATCAGGACAGCCGCAAGGGGCATGGCTTTGGCTTGATGAACTGCAAGGGAATCATTGAGAAATACCGGAAAACCAACCCGATATTCCAGGTTTGTCTGTTCCAGATTGAAAGTGAACTGGGGCATGGAAGCCGTTTCTATTTCCGTCTTCCGAAGGGAATCAAGCGGGCCTTCCTGTTGCTCCTGCTGCTTCTGCCGCTGGGAACGATACGTGCCGCATCTACGGCGGTGGCCAACGAACGGCAGGGAGCCCGGGGCACCCAGAACCTTTCGGTGTGTATCGACCCCGAAATTCAGAAGGCTACAGCCTGGGCCGATTCGCTGTATTTTGCCAACAACGAACATGCTTATGAAAAGGCCATGCTCTTTTCGGATTCGGCTTTTGCCTGTATCAACCGCTTCTATAAGCGCCGCTATCCGAAAAGCAAGGAAAGGCTTTACTCCTATAAACCTGAGTTCATTTCCGTACCGTTGGAAGTGAAGTGGTGCCAGCAGCGTATACCTATGGATTATGCCCTGCTTCTGGGGTTAAGAAACGAAACCGCCATTGCTGCCATGAATCTTCACGACTGGGCACGTTATTACTATAATAACCGGGTATACACCCAGTTGTATAAAATTCTGGGTCAGGACACCTCTCTGGCAGAGTACTGCTCTATGTTGGAAGTGTCGCAGAACAACATCAAGACCAGCATTGTGCTTTTGATCTTTGCATCGTTTGTGGCTATGGTCGGGTTCTATATCCTTTACTTCCGCAAGCGTATAGCCTTCCAGCTGAACATGCAGCAGATAACGGAAGTAAACAAAGCCCTCTTCGACCGTTTCCAGGATGTGCATCAGGAGGAGATGCCCGAAAAGATGCAGGAGATGCTCGATTTGCTGTGGCATGGTTTCAATGAGATTCATCAGGTGCGGGGCGTGCGTCTGCTGCTTTTGCGCGATGACCAGTCGGAACTGATACGGATCACCAGCGGTGAGGTGCCCGACGTCTTTCTGGTTGATGAGCTGATGGAGCGCGTGGTGCACACGCTGGAGCCTTTGGAGCGGGTATCGGGACTCTGTGCCTATCCGCTTTATGTCCGTCCCGATGAAGGAAGCTACAAGGCAATCGGTTCCGTGCTGCTCAACGTCGACAAGACCAGTTTGCAGGATTCGGACATGCTGCTCGATAACTTTATCATCCGTTGTTTCTCCATCATCCTCTATCAGAAAGTCATTCTGGTGAGTCGGGAATATGAGAATATTGAGATGGCCCGCGATGAGCGCGACCGCGTGCGTTATGAAGAAGATGCACTTTATGTGCAGAATCAGATATTGGACAATTGTCTTTCTTCCATCAAGCATGAGTCCATGTACTATCCGAGCCGTATCCGGCAGGTGTTGCAGAAGTTGCAGACCACCGATGATCCGGCGGAAAGACAGGCTATGGCGGCCAATCTGGATGAGCTGATCGTATTTTACCGTTCTATTTATACCACACTGTTCCAGCAGGCCAAGCGGCAGCTCAACGCCATTATATTCCGGCGTCGGGATTTCAAAGCCTCCGAGTTGCTGACTCAGGCAGCCCAGCTGTTTACCAAGATGTGTGCCAAGCGCCGTATTGATGCCCGGATGGAGATACTGGACGATCCCTGTGAGATTCGCGGTGACGAAGAGATGCTGCTCTTTTTGCTGGAGAATCTGTTCCGCGCGGCTTTGGACCGCAAGGAGCAGTTGCCGGGAACGGTGTTCCTGCTGATCCTTCAGTCAGAAGGTGACTTTGCGCGCTTCAGTCTGGAAGATCCGCGCGATATCTACACGCAGGAAGAACTGGAAGAACTGTTTATGCCCGAAGGAGGAGGAATACCATACCTCATCTGCAAGCAGATCATTCGGGAGCATGATACCTATATGAACTTCTGCGGATGCCGTATCAATGCAGAAAAGACTACCGACGGTGCCCGCATCTGGTTTACGATACCCAAAAAGAATTAAAGAAGCATGAAACCTTTTAAAGTAATTATTGTTGAGGATGTAAAATTAGAGCTGAAGGGAACGGAAGAAATCTTCCGGACCGAGATCCCTGAGGCGGAAGTGGTGGGTACGGCCATGAACGAGGCCGATTTCTGGACACTCATAGAAAAGCAGGTACCCGATTTGCTGTTGCTTGACCTGGGATTGGGCGGGTCTACCACCATCGGAGTGGACATCTGCCGGCAGGTGCGCCGGAAATATCCCGATTTACATATTCTGATCTTTACGGGCGAGGTGCTTAACGAGCGCCTGTGGATTGACGCTTTGGCTGCCGGTACCGACGGCATTATTCTCAAAAGCGGTGAGCTGCTTACGAAGAATGATGTGCGTCAGGTGATGGACGGCCGCCGGTATGTATTCAACCAACCCATTCTGGAGAAGATTGTGGAGCGTTTCCGTCAGGCCGTTCTGAACGACAACAAGCGCCAGGATGCGGTGATTGACTATGATATTGATGAATACGACGAGCGCTTCCTGCGTCACTTGGCGCTGGGCTACACCAAGGAGGCCATTACCAATCTGAAGGGAATGCCTTTCGGAGTGAAGAGTCTGGAGAAGCGTCAGAACGATCTTATCAACCGTCTGTTCCCGTCGGGCGACCGCATGGGAGTGAATGCCACTCGCCTGGTGGTCCGTGCTTTGGAACTGGGTATTCTCGATCTGGATAAACTCGAAGCTGATGATGAATAAAGTCGCCAATTTTGTCCTGCTGGTCGAAGTGTTGTTGCATATCCTGCTGGTCATTTCCTCTTTGGTCCTTTCTTCGGCCGGCTATCCGGTGAACAACATTCTTTCGTCCGAGGGACTTCGGTGGTCTTTCCTGAACGCCGTGTCGAATGTCTTGCACGAGCCGTTGATCTATCTCATCGGCTTTTTCCTGAGCTGGGGAGCCTTCAAGCGTTCGGGGCTGGACAAAGCTCTGTTGCGCCTTTGCATAGGCATGCGCGGCGTGCCTCTTTCCTTCCGGCAGCGGCGTGCCTTGTGGTTTGCCTTGCTGCTCACCCTGCTGTTTGTGCTTCTGCTGCTTGTGCTGGTGCTCTTTCCGCAGGGCATTCTGGTGAGTGTCACCGGCCGGGTATTTCCGTCCCCTTTCAGTGTGGGACTGGTGCCTACCTGTATGGTGGCTCTGGTGCTGGTGTCCGTAACCTATGGTGTAATCGGCAATACCCTGCGCACCTTTCACGAAGTGGTGCAGTCCATTTATTGCGGCTTGGGCGAATATGCAGGCTGGATTCTGGTGTACCTGCTGGGAGCACAGTCCTATGCCTGTCTGATGTATATCTTTCCAAACCTTTAGAATCAAGATGACCAATTTTTTGAACGACTTGAACAGCAGCCAGCGAGAGGCTGTAACCTATATCGACGGTCCGAGTCTGGTGATTGCCGGAGCCGGATCGGGCAAGACGCGTGTGCTGACCTGCAAGATAGCCTATCTGCTGCAGCAGGGCTGGCATCCCAGTTCCATTCTGGCGCTGACCTTTACCAACAAGGCCGCCCGTGAGATGCGCGAGCGTATTGCCACCCTGGTAGAACCCGAACTGGCCGCCCGTCTGTGGATGGGCACTTTCCATTCCGTGTTCTACCGTATTCTGCGAACCGAGGCCGAGGCTATAGGCTTCAAGCCCTCGTTTACCATTTACGACACCAGCGACAGCAAATCCCTCATTAAGAATATTCTGAAGGACAAGGCGCTGGATGAGAAACAATACAAGCCCTCGTCGGTGCTGGCCGTGATTTCGCGTGCCAAGAACCGTTTGGTGCGCCCCGAAGACTATGTCCGTTCTACGCAATGTCTGCGGGCCGATGCGGCGATGAACATGCCTCGGGTGGCAGAGGTTTATCAGGAGTATTGCGACCGCTGCCGCCAGTCGAACGTGATGGACTTTGATGACCTGCTGTTGTATACCTATCTTCTGTTCCGCGACCATCCCGATATCTGCGAGCGATACCGCAACCGTTTTGCTTATCTGCTTGTAGACGAGTATCAGGATACGAACTACGCCCAGCATGCCATCATCTGGCAATTGGCCGGAGGACATCAGCATATCTGTGTGGTGGGCGATGACGCACAGAGTATCTACAGTTTCCGTGGGGCGGAGATTGAGAACATTCTGGGCTTTACGAAGCAATACGAGCAGGCACGTATCTTCAAACTGGAGCAGAACTATCGTTCCACTCAGGTGATTGTCAATGCCGCCAACAGTCTGATCAAGCACAACCGTCGTCAGATAGCGAAGGATGTGTACAGCATGAATGAACACGGCGAGCCCGTGCAGGTGATCAGTGCCTACAGCGATCTGGAAGAAGGCGAGCTGGTAGCCGCCCGTATCAGTCAGCTGGTGCGCAGCCGTGAGATGAACTATTCCGATTTTGCCATTCTCTATCGTACCAACGCGCAGAGCCGTATCTTTGAGGAGGCTTTCCGCAAGAATGGAATGCCATACCGCATCTATGGCGGTCTGTCGTTCTATCAGCGCAAGGAAATCAAGGACATCATCGCCTATTTCCGGGTGCTGGTCAATCCCGATGATGAGGAAGCCATGAAGCGCATCATCAACTACCCGGCGCGCGGTATCGGGCAGACCACTCTGGAGAAAGTGCGCCGTGCAGCCCGTGAGGCTGAAGTGAGCCTGTGGGAAGTGCTTTGCAACCTGTCCGATTACCTGCCTTCACTGACCAAGGGTACGGCCGGCAAACTGCTGGCTTTCCGGGGCTTTATTGAAAGCTATCAGGAACGAGTGAAGCGGGAAAACGCTTATGTGCTGGCCGAAAGCATGATTAAGGAGAGCGGTATTGCCCGCGAACTGACACGCTCTATGGACCCTGAAGACCTGGCCCGCCGCGAAAATGTGGAAGAGTTGCTCAACGGTATGCAGGCTTTTGTGGAGCAACGCTTGGAAGAAGGCTCGTCAAACTATCTGTTAGCCGACTTTTTACAGGAAGTTTCTTTGATGAGCGACACGGAAGAGGACGATGAAGAAGGCGATGACAAGATTACGCTGATGACGGTTCATGCCGCCAAGGGACTGGAGTTTCGTGTGGTGTTTGTCGTGGGACTGGAAGAGAATCTTTTCCCCTCTGCCTTGTCTTTGGAGAGCCCCCGCGAGATGGAAGAAGAGCGCCGCCTGTTCTATGTGGCTCTGACGCGTGCCGAGGAACTCTGTTTCCTTTCCTATGCCGGCAACCGTTACCGTTACGGCAAGATGGAGTTCTCCAACCCCAGTCGTTTTCTGTATGAGATTGATCCCGTCTGTGTGAAAGGATTGAGTGGGGGAGGCGCCCGCTACCGTCGGGAAACAGACGATACCGATTCCCGTCCGCTGGCTTCTGTCAGTCGGGTGGTGCCTAAGGCCAGTCTGTTGCGCCCGGTCACCCGCATGCGTCCTGTTACTCCAGCTGCATCCGTATCGTCGGCTTCATCTGCCGTTTCACCGGCTTCGGCATCTGCTGCTTCGTCGGGTGATGCGGGAGGCTTGCGTGTGGGGCAGACCATCGAGCACGAGCGTTTCGGTCGGGGAACGATACAGGCCATCGAAGGCAGTGGCGAGAATCTCAAGGCTACGGTGGCTTTCAGTTCCATGGGCACGAAGCAACTGCTTCTGAAATTCGCCCGATTCAAAGTGGTAGATTAAAAGGTGTAAACGCTTATATTTTGTTTGGATTTTGCCATTCTGGCAAACAAACGCTTTTTCTTAGAATGTGATTATAGCGGATGTTCCGCATAAATATGCAGCAGAATTTGGACATTATTCCGTATATATGCAGCCGATATGCAGAAAAAGGCTTGTCGGCTGTTTCTATTCACCGTGGTGCTTTTTCCTATTCATTACGATAATCCGGAGAAAGCACCACGGTGTTTTTTATTTTCCATCGGAAGGAAGTAAAAAAGTTCTCCTTTTCCCGTTGCTTTTTAACAGATTGCTTCCGGATGGATTGCCCGCGAATACTAAAGGATTTTACTTTACTTGTTGAGAGATAGCGCATTATGTTTCAAATGCTTCTTTGAGATTTTCATTTTTCAGTTCAGCTCACTCCTTGCCCGTAAAAAACGGGCTTCTTGCCGAATGGAAATATCATTTTGACAAAATGATATTTATTTCCGATAAAGTTCGCAGGGTTTCCCGGTTGATGGATGGCTGATATTTATTCTGATGAGAAGTTCTATTTCTGTTTCATCTTTTAGACTGCTGAAATCGGCATTTTCGATAACGTGACATCCGCATTCTTCACATTGTTTGTCAAAGGCTATATGTTTTGCTCCTTTTTCAGCTATTCCATGAGAATCCAGAATAATAAATACCGGTTTTTTATTCAATATTTCTTTTAAAACCTCATCTGTAAGTGAGGTATCTTTCTGAAAATATTCTTCAGAGCCATACTCGTTTTTCTCCAAGTTTCCGGTATGCAGGATGAGAGCCTTGTTTTTCAGTGCAGGCAAGTCTTGTATGTCTTTGCAGTGAGGCATTCCGCTTCGGCAGTCAAGAACGATGGCGGAAAGAAGATATTCTTTTTGTTCCGGTACAGTTGTATAGCAGTCCAGATGAGTGCCGACATGCCCTTTTGCCCCTATCTTGTCTGCTTGTGTATTAGCCCATTGTATAGCCGGTGAGTTTTCGTTTAAGGTCAGATGAAATTGATTCATGTTTCTTGTTTTTGGTTCGCGGGCAAAAGTAATAAAAAACTGATGCAAAATAAAACGAGATATTGTTATTTTGTGTATCTTTATCCTTTCACTTTGAGATTATTTCCTATCTTTAAATCAAACTTATTAATTCGTTCTTGATGAAGAAAATGGTATACGCACCCGGTTGTGCGCTGCTTTGTTACAAGCCGTATCTGGCGGAAAAGTTGGGAAAGGTGATTGCGGAGCTGTATGGAGATGTGGATTTGCAGCAGATATGCTGTTTTGACCGTCCTCCGCTGGACAAAGGAACCCACATCATCACGCCTTGCAGTACCTGCGTCAGGCAGTATGAACAGAACTATCCCCAGTGCACCACGGAATTCTTTCTGAAAACGCTGCTCCAAAGCGAAAGCTTTCCTTTTCCGGATTACGGGGGCATCCGGATGACGATTCAGGACACCTGTGCGGCCCGCACACAACCTGAGCATCTGGAAACGGTGCGCCGCTTGCTGGGGCGCATGAATATCGAGTTGTTGGAGCCTGAGAAGACCGGTGCGAGAGCCAAATGTTGCGGGCAGGTCTTTTACGGCAAATTGCCGAACGAAAAGGTGGCCACCCTGATGAGAAGCCGGGCCGATGAAATGCCGGTGGAGGACGTGGTTGTCTATTGCGCTTCCTGTATCATGAGCATGACGGTGGGCGGGAAAAAGCCCCGCTATCTTCTGGACCTGCTTTTTGGCGAACCAACTGTGATGGCCGATGCCGATATAGAACCCTGGAATGGAAAACTGCTGGCTTTCCGCCGGATGCAAAAGACAGAATAGGGACGGGGACTGCGAAAGAACGATGATTCAGAATGTTTCACGGAAAAATGATCTTGTTATGAGAACAAAAATTCTTATTGCTATGGGAGCGGTGATTTTAGTCACCTTCCTGCTCTTTGGAGTGTTTGCCTTGCCGGTAGGAATTCCGGTGAGTGGTGTGATTGGAATTTTAGGTGCCTTGAAGTCTCACGACCGCACGTTACTGCTCGGTTCCGTAGGCTTGCTGGCCATCGGTATTGTCTGCATCATCTACACTCTGGTGCTGATATATTCCATGTAATCAAGCAACGACACATATCTAAAATCTGACGGTTATGGCCATTCGATATACAAAAGGAGAAGAGCGCACCAACACCTGGTCGCATGCCGGAGGGGCTGTGCTGGGCATTCTGATAGGGGTGCTGATGCTTCAGGTCTGTTGGCAGGCGGGCAGCCGCTGGGCGGTGTTCGGTGTCAGTCTGTATCTGTTCGGCATGCTTTCGTCCTATCTGTGTTCTGCCATCTATCACGGACTGCCGGCCCGGAGCGTGTGGAAAGAACGGTTGCGGCGCTTTGATCATGCCGCCATTTACTGGCACATTGCCGGCAGCTATTCGCCTCTGGTGCTCACTGTGTTGCGTGAGGAAGCCGGTTGGGGATGGGGACTGTTTGCCTTTGTGTGGACCTGCGCGGCGGTGGGTACGGTGCTCACTTTCCGTAATCTCAAGGAACACAGCAATCTGGAAACCCTCTGTTATATCGGTATGGGGCTGAGCATTGTGGCCGCTTTCCGTCCGCTGATGGAAAGCGTGCGTCCCGAAGTGCTCTGGTGGATTGCGGGCGAAGGACTTTGTTTCATCACCGGAGCGTTGTTTTACAGCATGAACCGGCGGCGCTACATGCACTCCGTGTTCCATTTCTTTGTGCTCGGTGGGTCGTTCTGTCACATCTGGGCTGTCTGGATTGCTTTGGAAGATTATTTGTCCTGATTCCAAAGAATCGGTAGATCCCGCACATTGCGGGATTTTTTTATGCCCCGCTTTCTTTTATCTTCGTCCGTTTTTTGCTAATTTTGTTGATACGATAAGAATAGAATACAACCTTTTTACTTTACCCTTATTTACATTATATTTTATGAACAAACTGCTTTTGACCACCATGTTGCTGTCTGCGTCCGGACAGCTGATGGCACGAAATGCACAAGCTCCCAATATCGTACTGATTTTGTGTGATGATATGGGCTTTTCTGATTTGGGCTGCTATGGCAGCGAAATACAAACCCCGAATATAGACCGTCTGGCCGATGCCGGAATCCGCTTCAGCCAGTTCAAAAATACCGGCCGCAGTTGTCCCAGCCGTGCGGCCTTGCTCACCGGAAGATACCAGCATCAGGTAGGTATGGGATGGATGGCCGAGGTGGACGAGCATCGTCCGGGTTACCGCGGTCAGATTGATGCCGAATATCCCACGATTGCCGAGATCATGCGTGCCGGTGGCTATGCTACTTACATGAGTGGCAAATGGCATGTGACAACGACCGGTGCTTATGACCGTCCTAACGGAAGCTATCCGGTGCAGCGGGGCTTTGACCGCTATTACGGTTGCCTGCATGGCGGCGGCAGTTATTATAAGCCCAAACCTTTGTATAACGATCTGACTCCGATTACTGAGGTGCCGGATGACTATTACTACACCCGGGCCATTACCGATTCGGCCGTGTGCTTTGTGCAGCGCCATGATGCGAAGAAACCCATGTTTCTGTATGTGGCCCACTATGCGCCCCACTTGCCGTTACAGGCTCCGGCCGAGGCGGTAGCAAAATGTCGTGAGCGCTATCGTGTGGGCTACGATGTGTTGCGCCGTCAGCGTTTCGAGAAACAGAAGCAGTTGGGTCTGGTGCCCGATACGATGACTCTGCCCTTGTTCGACCGTGAGTTCGGAGGAAAGCGTCCGGCATGGACCGATCTGAACGAACAGCAGCAGAAGCAGTGGATTGAAGGTATGGCTACTTATGCCGCCATGATTGAGATTATGGATGAGGGCATCGGCAAACTGGTGCAGGCCATTCGCGACAAAGGAATGATGGAGAACACCGTGTTCCTGTTTTTAAGTGATAACGGAGCCACCGAGGAAGGTGGATTTATCGGTCAGCTGATGTCCGACCTGTCGAACACCCCTTATCGCAGTTATAAGAAATGGTGCTTTCAGGGCGGTACGAGCACACCGTTTATCCTGACCTATGGCGACCCGAAAAAGAATATACACCAGGGAGAGGTCTGTGACCAGCCGGCGCATATCATAGATGTGATGCCTACCTGCATGGCTTTGGGCGGTGTGCGCTACCCCAAAAAGATGGCTCACTCTGATTTGCCGGGTGAGAACCTGTTGCCGGTGATTCAGGATGGAAAAACTCACGAGCGTACGCTTTTCTTTGAGCATCAGGGATCGTGTGCCATGATTCACGGTACCTGGAAGCTGGTGTGTGCCAACCGCAATGTGGCGTGGGAACTATATGATCTGAGCCGTGATCCGTTTGAGACTCAGGATCTGGCAAAGCAGGACCCTGAACGGGTGGAGGCGCTCGA
Source organism: Bacteroides sp. OF04-15BH (assembly GCF_003477995.1). Taxonomy (GTDB): domain Bacteria; phylum Bacteroidota; class Bacteroidia; order Bacteroidales; family Bacteroidaceae; genus Paraprevotella. The sequence goes on along the minus strand of NZ_QUEM01000021.1, from coordinate 32,601 downwards.
AGCCGAATGGGTGGAGTGGGCCAACACCCATAAGGTGTTCCCGCTCGAAGACAAGAGCTGGACGGAACGAATTAACTTCTATAAAGCCAAGAATCCCGACCAACGCGGGGAATAAACACTTTTAATTCTAAGAAAGACTATGAAGACATCATTCTTATTTTGCACAGCCATATTGGCATTCTGCTCGGCTTGTGCCCCCAAAGTTATTGCGCCGGACGGTGACAGTCAATACCGTTCTTTTGCTCCCGACGGCATTCCGTTTGTTGTGGCCGACTCCATGTGGCAGGCCGATCAGCACGGCAATCATCGGGCAGTGGTGCAGGTGGACGGCGCGCAGGGACGGAATGCGGTGCAGGTGCGTTTGCCTTGGCGGCGTCCGGATTTGAGACCCGAAACCAAAAAAGTGGTCGTGGTGGATGCGCGTTCTGGTAAGGAAATCCGGAATGTGCGGGTTTCCGACTTTTCGGCCGAATCGGCAACGGTGGCCTTTGAACCTGTGGCCGGCGACGGTTTGTATTATGTTTATTATCTGCCCTATAAATACCGGAAAGGATGGGACGATGCCCGTTACGGGAATCCGTGGAATGATTATCTGCCTCCGGTCTATGAGGCGGATGAGAATTGGAAGAACAGTCTGTCCGGAGAGATTCGCAGCGCTAAAGTGGTGCGCTTTGAGAGCCGTTCGCGCTTTGATGCCTTTACGCCGATGGGACTGGCTGCCACCCGGCGGGAGACGGACAGTCTGAAAAATGTCTATGCGGGCAATCCCGTGCTCTTTCCCGAAGACCGTGCTTTCCCCATCCGGCTGACCAACAGTCTTCCGGCCCGCTGGGTAAAGACCGGGGCGAAAAAAGGTTTTTCGGGAGTGGCGCAGCGCAATGAGTATTATACCTGGCAGATTGGAGTCTGGGCCGCCCGGCAGGACATCAGCGAGGTGCATCTTGCTTTCTCCGATCTGTCCAACGGAAAGGAAATAATCCCCAAGGAGAACATCACCTGCTTTAATCAGGAAGGAATCAACTGGGACGGCAAACCGATAAAATTCACGGTGAATGTCCCTCAGGGAAAGGTGCAGGCCTTGTGGTGTGGGGTTCAGATACCCGAAACGGCGGCACCGGGCGTATATAAAGGAAATGTGACTTTTACCTGTGTGGGCGGCGACACTCGGAACATTCCGCTGGAGATACGCGTCACGAAAGAGGTGCTGGCCGATAAGGGAGATAATGACCTGTGGCGGCATGCCCGTCTGCGGTGGCTGAATTCCACCATCGGGATGGACGACAATCCGGTAAAGCCTTATACGGCCATGCAGCTCGACGGGCGCACCATAACGGCTACGGACAAGACCTTGCAGGTGGATGGAAACGGTCTGCCGGCTTCTATCCGTGTGAATGACCGGGAAGTGTTGGCGGCTCCGTTCCGTTTCGTCGTGACGACCGACCGCGGTCCGGTGGCTTTTGAGGCCCAGAATGTTTCCTTGCAAAAGAAGGCCGACGGGCTGGTGACCTGGACGGCTTCGTGCCGGAGAGAGGGCATATCCTTCGAAAGCGAGGCTTCGATCGAGTACGACGGTTATGTTCATTACAACCTGAAAGTCTCTTCGTCCTCTCCGTTGCCGGTGAAGGACGTCCGTCTTGAAACAGACTATACACCTTATGCTTCGGAATATTTCATGGGAACAGGCTTCAGCGGTGGCTTCCGTCCGGCTTCCTACCGGTGGGACTGGAAAGGTCCGTGGGACAGCTACTGGATGGGCAATGCCAAGGCCGGTCTGCACGTGGAATACCGGGGAGGCAGTTATCACGGTCCGTTACTCAACGACTATAAGCCGGCTCCTCCCGAGGCCTGGGCCAATGGAGGACGGGGAACGGTCAGCGTGTCGGGAAACAAAGGCGAGAAGGCTCTGGTGGTGGCCAGTACGGGAGCCGATACACTCCGTGCGGAACCGAGTCAGTATGAATTCGATCTGCTGATAACCCCGGTGAAACCTGTAGACAGCCGGAAACATTTCTCTGAGCGCTATTACCATGCGCCGCACACCGGTTTTGACAAGGCGGCAGAAGAAGGGGCCAACATCATTAATATCCATCATGCCCAGAAACTGAATCCGGTCATCAATTATCCGTTTATCGTGCAGGACTCCCTGAAGGCCTTCATCAGACATGAGCATGAGTTCGGCCGCAAAGTAAAGCTTTATTATACCATCCGCGAACTGACAAACTATGCCACGGAAATCTATGCCCTGAAGAGCTTGAACCATGAGATTTTTGCTCCGGGAGTGGGTTATGGATTACCTTGGCACTGCGAACATCTGATTGATGACTATCGTCCGGCCTGGTACACGGAGCTACCTCAGGAAACGGCTGATGCCGCTCTGGTGCTGACCGGTTTCTCCCGCTGGATCAATTACTATCTGGAGGGACTGCGCTGGATGTTCCAGAATTATGACCTCGACGGCATCTATATGGATGATGTGTCCTTCGACCGTCCGGTGATGAAGAGAATGCGCAAGATTATGGAGCAGTATCACCCCGGAGCCTTGATCGACCTGCATTCCAATACGGGATACTCTGTCGGTCCGGCCAACCAGTACACCGGTTTCTTCCCTTATGTGGACCGCCTGTGGTTTGGGGAAAGTTTCCGCTATAACCAGATGAGGCCCGATGAGTGGTTCGTCACCTTCTCCGGAATACCTTTCGGGCAGATGAGCGAGATGCTTCAGGACGGAGGAAACCGTTTCCTGGGAATGGTTTACGGAGCTACTGCCCGTCATTCTTACGGCGCCTATTCTCCGGCTCCCGTCTGGGCCCTTTGGGATTCCTTCGGTATCGGTGAGGCCCGCATGTTGGGTTATTGGGATGAGGACTGCCCGGTACGGACTTCGGATCCGGAGGTAAAGGCCACGGCTTATGTGAAGGCGGATCAGGTACTGGTGTCTGTGGGTAACTTCAGCAATCAGGATAAGACGGTCACTCTGTCGTTTGACTGGAATGCGTTGGGCATGCGTCCCGATCAGGTCACTCTGGAGAAGCCGGAGGTGGCCGACTTCCAGACTGCCGGATCGTTGCAGTTGCAGGCACCGATTCCGGTGAAGAGCAAGGAAGGCTGTCTGCTTCTCTTGAAAAGGAAATAGTATTTTGTGATTGATAATTACCAAAACATCTGATAATCATGGAAAAGAAATGTATGATACAACCCGTTTCGGTTCGGAAACTGGTGTTGTTTGTGTTGTGGGTGTTTTGCGCGCTTTCGTTGCGAGCGGCCCATCAGCCGGAATTCTCTGCGGCTGGTTTTTTTGAGTTGCCCAATACCGGGCGTCAGGCTTACAGTATGAATCCTGCGTGGCGTTTCCACAAAGGTGCAGTTACCGGTGCCGAGCGTGTGGATTTTGATGACAGCGAATGGGCATTGGTGTCTCTGCCCGATGGTACGGAACTGCTGCCTTCGGAGGCAAGCGGCTGTGTGAACTATCAGGGTGAGGTGTGGTACCGCAAGCATTTCATGCCCGAGGATGCCTGGAAAGGCAAGAAGATGTTCCTGCATTTCGAGGCCATTATGGGCAAGTCGAAAGTGTGGGTCAACGGCAAACTGGTGAAGGAGCATTTCGGCGGTTTCCTGCCCGTCATCGCCGACGTGAGTGAGTATCTGGAATTCGGACGCGACAATGTCATCACCGTATGGGCCGATAATAGTGACGATCCGACTTATCCTCCCGGAAAGCCGCAGGACATGCTGGATTTTGCCTACTTTGGCGGAATCTATCGCGACTGCTGGATGGTGGTACATAACACGGTGTTTATTACCGACCCTAATTATGAGGATGTGAAGGCCGGAGGCGGTTTGTTCGTGTCTTTCGATGATGTGTCTGAAAAGGAAGCCGGGATTCGTCTGGATGCTCACATCCGCAACAATGCCGGAAAGGCTTTCACCGGAAAGGTGGTGTATGAGCTTTACGACTGCGACCGGAAGCTGGTGCGCCGTGCCGAGCAGAAAATCTCGATGGCCGACGGACAGACCGGAGTGGCTACTGCCCAAATGACGGTGCGCCAGCCGCATTTGTGGGCACCGGATTCACCATATCTGTATCAGTTGCACGTTCTGGTCAAGGACCGCAAAGGGCATGTGGTGGATGGTTGCCGCCGTCGTGTGGGCATCCGCAGTGTGGAGTTCAAGGGGAAGGATGGCTTCTGGCTCAACGGAAAGCCTTATCCCGAACCGCTGATCGGAGCCAATCGTCATCAGGATTTTGCCGTAATCGGTAATGCGCTTTCCAACAGTTTGCACTGGCGCGATGCCAAAAAACTGCGCGATGCCGGTCTGCGTGTGATCCGTAATGCGCATTATCCACAGGACCCTGCCTTTATGGATGCCTGTGACGAATTAGGACTGTTTGTCATCGTGAACACACCGGGATGGCAGTTCTGGAACGAGGAACCGATTTTTGCCCAGCGGGTGTATAGCGATATCCGCAATATGGTGCGCCGCGACCGCAATCATCCTTCCGTATGGCTTTGGGAACCGATTCTGAACGAAACCTGGTATCCGGAGGATTTTGCCAAGAATGTGGTGGATATTGTTCAAGAGGAATATCCTTATCCATATTGCTATACCGGTTGTGATGTCACCGCCAAGGGGCATGAACTCTTCCCGGTGCAGTTCACGCATCCGCTGAACGGTGCCGGGGGAGCCTTCAATACCAATGAACTGAGTCCGGATGTGGCTTATTTTACCCGCGAATGGGGTGACAATGTGGACGACTGGAGTTCGCATAATTCTCCGAGTCGTGTCAGCCGTTCGTGGGGTGAGGTGCCGATGCTGGTACAGGCTCAGGGATACGCCAAGACCGATTATCAGTATACCAACTATGATGCGCTGTATCGTAATCCGCGGCAGCATGTGGGCGGTTGTCTGTGGCATTCATTTGACCATCAGCGCGGATACCATCCCGATCCGTTCTATGGCGGCATTATGGACGCTTACCGTCAGCCGAAACTGTCGTACTACATGTTCTGTGCGCAGCGTCCGCCTTATGAAAATCCGGAGCTGATTGCCGAAAGCGGACCGATGGTATATATTGCCAATGCCATGACTCCTTTCTCTCCTAAGGACGTAACGGTTTACAGCAATTGTGATGAAGTGCGTCTGACCTGCTGTCAGGGCAGTACTCCTTATATCTATAAGAAAGACAAACAGGCTGGTGGCATGCCGTCGCCGATTATTGTATTCCCGAATGTGTGGGATGTGATGCACGATAAGAAACTGGCCCGGGGAGGAAAGCATGCGGAGTCTTATCTGTTGGCCGAAGGATTGATCGATGGAAAAGTGGTGGCTACCCATAAGGTATATCCGGCACGTCGTCCTTCCAAAATCAAACTGTGGGTAGACAACGAAGGGGTGGAAACCCGGGCAGACGGCTCGGATCTGGTTACCGTAGTAGCTGCCATTACAGATGATCAGGGCAATATCAAGCGCTTGAATAACAGTACGATCCGTTTTGAGATTGAGGGACCGGGTGAACTGGTGGCTGATGAAGAAGACTTCACGAACCCGCGTGCCGTACAGTGGGGCACCGCTCCAATATTGGTACGTGCGTTGCCGGAGAGTGGAGAGATTCGGATCAAGGCATCGCTAACTCTGCAAGGAAAGCATACTCCGGTATCGGGAGAGTTGGTCTTGAAGACCACAGAACCGATGCGTCCGCTTATTGCCGACAAGGAAGAGTTGGAAACCTTATATCAGCAGAACCAAACGAAAAAAGAAAACCGACTGCAAGCCGGGGATGCTGCTTCAGAGGAGATGCGCCGTTTGCAGCAGGAACAGAACCGCAAACGCTTGAAAGAGGTGGAACAGCAACAGAGTGACTTTGAATAAATCATACAAGAAAAGAGCAGTTGTATGCTAAAATAACTTTTTTCAAAATACGCAATTTACATTTGAAAAAAGAGCATTCTAAAAAGACTAAAGAAAGGATTGTATCAGGACTCGAAAATGAGTTTGATACAATCCTTTCTTTAATCTTTATAGGTATCAATCGTATTTCTTCGAAAGATACTTGAGGGGATAGTTCTGTTTACCCTCATTAATCAAAGTGCATGCGCAGCAGGCGGATGGAATTCAGTACGGCCAGCAGGGCTACACCGACATCGGCAAAGACGGCTTCCCACATGTTGGCCACGCCGAATGCACCTAGCAGAAGCACGGCCAGCTTGACCCCTAATGCAAGAATGATGTTCTGCCATACAATGCGGCGTGTGGCCTGACTGATGCACAGGGCGGTGACAATGCGTTCGGGGTGGTCGGTCTGCAGAATCACGTCAGCCGTTTCAATAGCGGCTTCCGAACCGTTTTTGCCCATAGCAATGCCGATGGAACTGAGGGCCAGCGAAGGGGTATCGTTGATACCGTCACCCACATAAGCCATTTCATCCTGCGTTTCTGCTTTTATCCGTTCGATATGTTTTACCTTATCTTCAGGCAGTAGATCACCGTAGATACGGTCTATTCCGATTTCTTTTCCCACCTTCTCGGCCAATTGTTGCTTGTCTCCACTCAGCATGACGGTCTGTCCGATACCGGCCCGTTTGAGTTGTTGTATGGTGCGTGCGGCATCCTCCTTGATGCGGTCGGCAATGAGGAAATAGCCGGCATAGGTGCCGTCAATCAGAAGATAGATTACGGTTTCGATGCGCTGGGCCACTTCTTCCGGTATCGGCAGGTGGTGTGCCGTCAGCAGATGGGCATTTCCCATTTCTACGGTATGACCGCTTACGGTTCCGGTCAGTCCTTTTCCGGCCACTTCACGCACTTGTTCGGCGGGTAGAAGCGTAAGGTGTTGCTTTTTTCCATATTCCGTAATGGCATGGGCCACGGGGTGCGAGGACAGTTGCTCCAGCGAGCAGGCCATGCTCAAGGCGTTGTCCGGTGCACCGGCTTCCAGATGGGCTTCCAGAACAGTGAAATCACCGTAAGTCAGGGTGCCGGTCTTGTCGAAGACAATAGCCTTCAGATGCGGAAACCGGTCCATGAAGCTGGCTCCCTTGAACAGGATGCCCTGACGGGAAGCGGCGCCGATTCCGCTGAAATAAGCCAAGGGAATGGAGATGACGAGCGCACAAGGGCAGGAGATGACTAAGAAAATCAGAGCACGGTAAATCCAGTCGGTGGTTTGGGCCTCGGCCAAAAACAGCGGAGGTAGTACGGCAATGAGCAGAGCCAGTACGAAGACCGTGGGGGTATAGACACGAGCCAGACGACGGATCATCAGTTCGGTGGCTGACTTTCGTGAGCGGGCCTCACGTACCAGTTCCAGAATTCGGGCACGGGCGCTGTCTTCGTAACGGTGGGTTACCTGCATCTCGATGACATGTTCCTCGTTGATCATTCCGGCCAGAAGCGCATCGCCACGGTGCTTGCTTTGGGGAACACTCTCTCCCGTAAGGGCTGCCGTGTTGAAGCGTCCCTTTTCAGACTGCAGGATGCCGTCGAGCGGAATCTGATTGCCTGCGTGCAGACGGATGGTTTCGTTTACCTGAATCTGCTCCGGCAGGTCGTGTGTCCACGCACCGTTTCGGAACACTTCCACTTGCTGCTCCTTCATATCGAGCAAAGAGTCGATGTGACTTTGGGCCTGACGCACGGCGCGTTCCTGAAATTCTTCTCCGATGGTGTAGAACAACATCACGGCTACGGCTTCGGCAAATTCGCCGATACAGAAAGCGCCTACGGTTGCCAGTGCCATCAGTACGAATTCATTGAACCAGTCTCCGTGGCGCATTCCGTTCCACGCATGCTTCCACACCGGCCAGCCTACGGGCAGATAGGCGAGTGCATACAGAATGCGTGCCGGTAATATTTGTGCGAACAGATGTTCGGCGATGAGGCCGCCGCCAAACAGTAGGGCGGTGATCAGAACCGGGAGCCAGGCTTGCATGCCGTGACCTTCATGGTGGTCGTGATGACTGTGGCAGGAGCATCCGCCGCTGCAACAGCATTCTTCATGATCATGTGGTTTCATATTCTTTGTTGTTTTATGGATTTCTGAAGGCAAAGATAGAATCTTTCTGATGCAATTTGGTTGCAAATGCGTATCTTTGTCTGACCAAAAAGGTTTGAAGGAGTATTTGTTTATGGAAAAAGAGTTTGTTCTTTATATTAAGAATATGGTGTGCAACCGCTGCATCTGGGTGGTGCAGGAACTGCTTCGTGAGTTGCAGGTGCCTTATCTGCGGGTGGAGTTGGGGCAGGTGGTGCTGTCTGCTCCCTTGTCCGAGTCCGTGCGGAAGGAGCTGGCAAAGCGTCTGGAGCAGCATGGCTTTCTGTTGTTGGCCGACCGTAAAGAGCAACTAGTGGCGCTGATCCGCTCTGCCGTTATCCGAATGGTGCGAAACGAGGATATACAGGAAGACCAGAATCTTTCTGCCGTCCTTACGGAAACCTGTCACATGGATTATAGTGCCTTGAGCAAACTCTTCTCCGAACAAACTTCAGTCACGGTGGAGCAGTATTATATTCTTCAGAAGGTGGAGCGGGTCAAGGAACTGTTGTCATACGGAGAACTCACGTTGGCCGAAATTGCTGATCGGGTACACTATTCCAGTCAGGCGCATCTCTGTGCTCAGTTCAAGAAGATTACCGGGATGACCCCCACTCAATACCGCAAGCAGAAAAACCATCCCCGCAGTCCGCTGGACGAGGTATGATATAAAAAATATCCCGAATTATGTAATAATCTTCCTTCGTGGCACTTGTATTTTTGCAGAGAAAAAAGGATAGGATATGCAAGATACAACAAAAGAAACCCGAATTTTCCCGGTTGTGGGAATGAGTTGTGCGGCCTGTGCCGTGCGGGTAGAGAAGGAATTGTCCAAGGTGCCGGGTGTCAGTCAGGCCGGTGTGAACTTTGCGGCTTCGAATGTGCGGGTGGTTTTCGACAACAGCAGTTGTTCGCCCGAGCAGTTGCGTCAGGCCCTACAATCAGCCGGATATGATCTGATTCTGGAAACGGAGCAGTCGGAGAATGACGCTGTGGAGCAGATGCATCTGAAATGGATGCACCGTCTGAAACGGCATGCTACCAGCGCTTTGGTGCTTTCAGTGCCGGTTGTGGTGCTGAGTATGTTTTTCATGGACTGGGCTTATAGCGCAGCGATTTCCTGTATTCTGTCAACGGTGGTGCTGTTTTTCTTCGGACGTGTGTTCTACGTCAATGCTTGGAAACAGTTGCGCCACGGTGCGGTGAATATGGATACCCTGGTGGCCAACAGCACCGGAGTGGCCTATCTGTTCAGTCTGTTCAACTTGTTTTTCCCTGAATTTTGGTTGAGCCGTGGTCTGGAACCGCATGTTTATTTTGAGGCATGCAGTGTGATTGTGGCTTTTATCTTGTTGGGCCGTTTTATGGAAGAGCGTGCCAAAGGCAATACTTCGGCTGCAATCCGCAAGCTGATGGGATTGCAACCCCGCATCGTGTCGGTGTGCCGTGCGGACGGCAGTGTGGAACAGTTGCCGTTGGCACAGGTGGAGCCGGGCATGCAATTGTTGGTCAAACCCGGTGAAAAGATCGCCGTGGACGGAGCTTTGGTTTCGGGAGACTCATTTGTCAACGAAAGCATGCTGACGGGCGAATCACTTCCGGTACGCAAGCGTCCGGGAGCAAAGGTCTTTGCCGGTACGGTCAACCTGAAAGGTTCTTTTGTTTTCAAGGCGGCCAAGGTGGGAGCGGACACGCTTCTGGCACAGATTATCCGTCAGGTGCAGGAAGCGCAGGGCAGCAAGGCTCCCGTTCAGCGGCTGGTGGACCGCATCGCATCGGTTTTTGTGCCTGTAGTCATGGGCATATCATTCATCACTCTCCTGGCATGGGGATTACTGAAACCCGAAGACGGTTGGGTTTTCGGTATTCTGTCTATGGTAACCGTGCTGATTATTGCCTGTCCCTGTGCATTGGGATTGGCTACCCCTACGGCGATTATGGTGGGAATCGGTAAGGGTGCCGAATTGGGAATTCTGGTGAAAGATGCGCAGAGTTTGGAAACAGCCCGTAAAATTGATACCGTAGTACTCGACAAGACCGGTACCATTACCGAGGGGTGTCCGGTACTGACCGACTGTATCTGGAAGGAAGGCGCTTCATCTGCTCGTCGTGTATTTTATAGTTTGGAGCGTTGTTCCGAACATCCGTTGGCTGAGGCTGTGGTCCAGTCTTTCCGCAATGTGTCCACGCTTTCAGTAACAGACTTTGTCAGCCACACCGGTTGCGGTATCAGCGGACGGGTAGACGGAAAAACCTATTTTGCAGGAAGCGTGAAATGGTTGCGCGAGCAGGGTATCGCTCTGGATGAAGAACAGGAAAGCGCCTGCCGTCGTTTGGCGGATGAAGCCAAGACCGTGATCGCTTTTGCCGATGAGACAGCTGTACTTGCCGTGTGTGGCATCCGTGATGCGGTGAAAGCAACCTCTGTTGAGGCCATAAAGATGTTGCAGGAACGCGGCATCCGTCTGGTGATGCTGACGGGCGACCATGAAGCCACGGCACGTTCCATTGCCCGTGAAGTGGGTATCACCGAAATGAAAGCCTCTCTTTTACCGCAACAGAAAAATGAATATGTCCGTCAGCTTCAGGCTGAGGGAGCCTGTGTAGCTATGGTGGGTGATGGAATCAACGACAGTGCGGCTCTGGCCAGTGCCGATTTAGGTATTGCCATGGGGCAGGGAAGCGATATTGCGATGGATGTGGCCAAGATGACGATTATCTCCTCCGATTTGCGCAAGATTGTCGATGCGATAGAGTTGTCGCAGGCCACGGTTCGCACCATCCGTCAGAATCTCTTCTGGGCCTTTATCTATAATATAATAGGTATTCCGGTGGCCGCTGGTGTTCTCTATCCGCTGTGGGGATTCTTGTTGAACCCGATGCTTGCCGGAGCGGCTATGGCGATGAGTAGCGTCAGTGTGGTGACCAACAGTTTGCGTCTGCATGTCTCTTCATTAAGTTCTACGGGCCCGACAACGGGCAGTCAGCTGGTGCGCAAACGCTATCAGGTGGAAGGCATGATGTGCGACCACTGCCGTCAGCATGTGGAGCAGGCCTTGAATGCTTTGGACGGTGTACTGGCAACAGTTACTTTGGAACCGCCTGTGGCTACCATTGATTTTGTCCAGGCACCGCTTTCTGTGGAGCAATTGCAGGAAGCGTTGTCCAAAGCCGGAAAATATTCGATTAAGGAAATATAACATTTGTGGAGGAAATGCCGCATGTTTGCTATGTAAATATAGCAAACATGCGGCATTTCCTGATGTCAAAAACAGTAATATTCTAATAAAACTGTAATAATTACAAAAATGATGAAGATTGTTTGTTTTAATCATTTTATTGGAATATCTTTGCAGTAACTAAACTAAATTATGTATAACTATTAATTATGAAAAAAAATTATGTAGCTCCTTCTTTGAAGGTGGTAAACCTGAATATGCAGGTATTGTTGTGTGGCTCAGAAATTAGTAACATGGAAAAATTTCCTAGTGATCCAGGTCATTCTGACTATAACACCTCGTCTTCTAATATTTGGGTTTCCAATACCTCTTCAATTTGGGATTAACGAAGAAAAAAGAAAGATTGTTTTCATGACTCGATTTTTATTAGGATTTGGATTGTTTTCGATGGCACTGTGTGCACAGGCACATGTTGCAGACAGTGTAGAGGTATATCGTTCTTCTGATTTGGACGAGGTCTTGATTTCTGTTAATCGGGATACGCAAAAGAAATTGAATACGACGCAACAAACGTTTACCTTCTCAAAAAGCAAGATAGATTTCGCAAACAAACAGAATATGGCCGATCTGTTGATGGAGAGCGGTCAGGTGGCAGTTCAGAAAAGCCAGCAGGGAGGAGGCAGTCCTATTCTTCGTGGCTTTGAGGCATCACGTATTCTTTTGGTGGTAGACGGAATCCGCATGAACAATCTGATTTATCGAAATGGTCATTTGCAGAACTCCATTACCGTTGATCAGTTCGTTCAAAATCGCGTGGAGGTGCTTAATGGCCCGGCTTCGTTGAATTACGGAACCGACGGACTGGGCGGTGCCATTGTGTTCAATACCCAGAATCCGGTTCTGGCCGTTCCGGGACAGCACCACTTTACGACCGGAAATGCAGCCGTGCGCTATGGTAGTGCCAACAGCGAAGGCTCTACACACGTGGATTTCAACTACGGAACCGAGAAGTTTGCTTCGCTCACTTCATTCACCTACAGCCATTTTGGCGATTTGAAGGCCGGAAAGAACCGCAATCCTTTCCTGCCTGATGACGATGCCTATATCCGTTGCAACTATTACGTGAAGCCGTGGGGCGGAAAAGCTGATGAGGCTATAGCGAATGATTCTCCGGAGAAACAATACCGCTCCGGCTATGACCAGTATGACATTTTACAGAAGTTCCTGTATCAGCCGAACCGCGAGGAGCAGCATATCCTGAACTTCCAATTATCAAATACAACAGACTTTAACCGATATGACCGTCTGAGCGAAATGAGCACAGCCAAAGATGGAACCGTCACCCCGAAGTTTGCGGAGTGGTATTACGGTCCGCAGTTCCGTTTGCTCTCGGCCTATCATTTTCATGGATGGAACAAGTTGGGTGCCGATAAGGTCAACCTGACTCTGGCCTATCAGAATGTGAAGGAAAGCCGTCACGACCGCAAATTCCAGAAAGAGGATCTCTATCACAACTGGGAGCAGGTGCACATGGCCACCTTGAATACCGACTGGATTAAGTATTGGGATCAGCACACGCTGCATCTGGGTGTTGACGGAACATTCAGTTTCCTGAAATCGACCGCCGAAACCGAGAATGTGGTGACCGGTGAGCGTTCGGAAAACGGAACCCGTTATCCTGACGGTAAGAACCGGATGCACACGGTTGAGGCTTTTGCCACTCACGAATGGCAGATCACGCCCAAGGTACGCATGAACGACGGTGTGCGTTTGGGTTATGCCACCACCTACTCCAGTGTGCTGGATGAGGATGTGTTCCCGTTTTTTGCCGGTAAGGATCAGCGCAAGCAGAACATGACCTACAGTCTGGCTTGGGGACTGAATTATCTGCCGGCCAAGACCTGGAAACTGGCCTGGTCGGCCAGCACGGCCTATCGCGTGCCCAATATCGACACCGCCTCAAAAGTCTTTGAATCCAAAACCAGCACAGTGACGATTCCCAATGAGAATCTGAAACCGGAAAAGACGGTAACCGTGGATATGAACATCACCAAGCATATCGGCGACCGTCTGGTGTGGGAGAATGTCGTGTACGGAACCTATTATTTTGATGCCATCACTACAGCCCGCGGTCTTTTCAAGGGAGAGAGCCAGATGGAGTATCAGGGTACCCTGTGCGATGTCTACACACAGGTCAATGCCAAGGCAGCCGTATTGTGGGGCTTCAGCAGCAGTCTGACTGCCAAGCCTTCGCGCAATCTGGAGTTCAATGCCACCTATAATTATACCTACGGACGCGTGGTTAAGGGAGAGAAGCACCAGCCGCTGGATCACATCCCGCCGATGTTCGGAAGAGTGGGAGTGGCTTACCTTACCTCGAACGGTAAGGGACGTTTTGAGGCCTATTCCCTGTATAACAGCCGCAAGCGCGCATCCGATTATAATTCCGACGGTGAAGACAACATCAAGTATGCCACTGTGAAGGGAGCCGACGGCGACGGTATGCCGGCCTGGTTCACTCTGAATCTGAAGGGCAGTTACAATGTGACTCAAAACGTGACGCTTCAGGCCGGTGTGGAGAACCTGCTCGACACGGAATACCGTATGTTTGCTTCGGGCATCAGTGCGCCGGGCCGGAATATTTTCGTGGCCGCCCGCGTAGGATTCTGAAAAAATGAACAGAAATACTGAAAAATGCGCTATATTTGTATCAGGATTCCAAAAGGAAATAAAAACAGATATAGATGTTAGAACTCAGTATTGTAATACCCGTATATAATGTAGCACCCTATTTGCCTGCCTGCCTGGAGAGTATCTTCGGGCAGACAGGCTTTTCTTTTGAGGTCATCCTCGTGGATGATGCTTCTACCGACAACAGCGGTTCGATCTGTGGCGAATATGCCCGTCGTGACTCCCGGGTGCGCTATATCCGCCATGCCCGCAACGGCGGTCTGAGCAGTGCCCGCAACACGGGACTGGTAGCCGCACGGGGCAAATACATCACCTTTGTCGATTCGGATGATTTCCTGGCTCCCGACACGCTGACCCGCAATATGGAGACGCTCCGGGCGCATTCCGATGCGGATGTGCTGGAGTATCCCGTGCAGGTGCATCATGGGGCCGAAGAAACATTCTGTTATAAGCCTTCGGAACATCTTCGGGTGGAGACCTACCGGCAGTGGATTGAGCGGGGCGGATACGCCCACAGTTATGCCTGGAACAAGATTTACCGGCGCAGCCTGTGGCAGGGACTGACCTTTCCCGAGGGACTTTATTTTGAAGACCTTTATGTGGTTCCGCTGGTCATGCAGCGTGCCACCGGTATTTTGGCCGTTACTACCGGACTTTATTACTATTGCAGCCGCAACGGTTCCATTACCACACAGGTCTCGTTGAAAAAGCGTTTGGATCTTTTTCACGCCGCTTTGGAACTCTATCAGCGCCTGCTGTCAGAGTCCGGATGGCAGTCGGAGACGCTCGGCCGCCTTTACCTTTATACGATGGACCGCCAGATAGAAGTCCTGCAGGCCGGCGGCAGTACCGAACTGCCTTCGCGCCGTTCGGTCATCCGTCTGTTGGGAGCGCCCGGTCTTTCTGTGGCTTCGCGTTTCAAGGCCCTGCTGAGCGGTCTGTTGGGGCGGAAAGCCAGTCCGGTTTATTCTTCAATCAGTAAAATGTTGCGCTTATGAGTGCTTCGGTCAGTTTTATCCTTCCTTATTATCGGATAGAAGGAATGCTGCTGAAACGCTGTCTGGACAGTCTGCTGTCCCTTCCTTCGGATATAGACTATGAGGTGATTCTGGTGGATGACGGTACACCGGAGACTTCTGTGCCTGCCTGGCTTTCGGAGTGGCAGGTACCCTCTTGTGTGCGCTATTTCTATCAGGAAAACAAAGGATTGGGCGGGGCCCGCAACACCGGTCTGTCGCTGGCCACGAAAGAATACGTCCAGTTTGTCGATCCGGATGATTATCTGTTTGCGGAGCGTTATGCAGCCGTGTGGTTGCTGTTGCAGGAAAAGCAGCCCGATTTGCTGACGTTTGATTTCCGTAAGGTGTACGACTGTACCCGTTTACCGGATGCCGAGGGAGATACTTCCGTATGGTTTGAAGGGAGCGGCACAGCCTTTATGCTCCAGCACAACCTGCGCGCCGGTGCGTGGGGCTATCTTTTCCGTCGTTCCTTGTGTCGCGACCTGACTTTTCCGGAGCATACCTATCACGAAGACGAGGCCTTCACGCCCCAACTGTACTTGCGGGCACGTGTTGTGGTCATTACCGATATTCCGCTGTATGCCTATTATCAGCGCCAGGACTCCATCATGAACAGTCCGAAGCGCGAGAAACTGCACAAGCGCTTTACGGATCTGCTGGGCATCCAGTTGGGCTTGTCTGCTCAGGCCAATCAGCTTCCGGCAGAGCAACAGCAGGCATTACGCCGTCGCATCGACCAGAACTATATGTCCATGCTCTACAAGCTTTTTACCGACAGTCCCGACCGGGCGTTTCTGCAACTCTATGTCCGTCGCATGAAAAAGCAGGGAGGCTATCCGCTTCCTCTACACGGTTATACGCTGAAATACATCGTTTTTGCCTGTGTTACGGCGTTGCCCGGTGTGCCTGCCTTGCTATGGCGTCTGCTGGCGGGCCGACGGCATTAAAAAAAGATGGTAATGATTGGATAAGATCATCCGGACGATTGGAAATTTTCATCGAAATCATTTTAAAAATAAAAAACGGGAATCATATCACGAAACTCGATATGGCTCCCGTTTTTTGTGAAAGAAACTCTATGGGCTTATTGCAGGGCCGGAGCGATCTGTTCGACCCAGGCTGCGATCCGGCTGTCGGTCAGTTCCGGTTGGTTCACCTCATCCAGCGCCAGTCCCAGGAAGTTGCCTTCCGCATCCAGCGCCACCGAATCCGTATGCAGATAGCCGTCGGTACTGATTCCGCTGCCGGCCAGTGTGCATCCCTTGTCCTTGATTTCCTGATACAGCAAGCCGATGGCATCGCAGAACGTGTCGCCATACGACTCGGAATCTCCGCAGCCGAAGAGCGCCACAATCTTACCGTTGAGGTCGGCGCTCTGGAGCACCTTCACCCCGTCGTACCAGTCGTCCTGAAGTTCGCCGCATCCCCAGGTGGCAGAGCCCAGAATCAAGGCTTCGTTTTCGGAAATCATGTCCGGAGTAAGTTCCGAAACATTGATCACCGCACTGTCGTCCAGTCCCAGAGCTGTCGCAATCTTTCCGGCCAGCTCCTCGCAAGTTCCGGTTGAGGAACCATAAACTACAATTGTCTTTTTCATAAATCCAAATATTAATAATCCAAATCGTTGCCAGCAAAGTAAGGAGATTTTCTTGCGATATGAAATACCCATGTTTTATGATTTTTCCGCTCTGTCTGCTGCCTGTTTTTGGGTATGTTCGCTGATTTTGGGTAAGAATCCGGTGTTTTGTCTCTATTTTATGTTATTTTTGGGGGAATTTTTCAAAAACCTAAAGTCAGACACTTATGAAAAAATACTTTTTAAGGATTGCTCTCCCCCTGATGCTGCTGTCGTCAGGACAGGCTTTCGCTCAAGGCACACTGGAAGACTATAACCGTGCCTACTCACTCCGTCAGAAGTTTAGTGGTTATCAGGTATATCATAGCGATGTGAATCCCCATTGGGTAACGGGCACCTCCTCTTTCTGGTATCTGCAGCGCACTCCTCAGGGAAACGAGTATCTCTTGGTGGATGCCGACCGTCAGATCCGCCGTCCGCTCTTTGTACGCGACTCTCTGGCGGTGCAGTTGCAGCAGTCTCTGGGGCGCCGTGTCGATGCCCGGAACTTGCCTCTGGACAAGGGGAATCTGGAAGCCTCGCTCGATGTGTTCCGCTTTGTGTGCGACGGATACAACTGGCGCTATGAGATTGCGGCCAACCGACTTACGCGCGAAGGTAAGGTGCCTCCACGCGGAAAGGGGCGGCACTGGATGGAGACCGACGATGAAAAAGGGTGGGGACCTGTTACTTCGCCCGACGGAAAGTATGAGGCCTATATCAAGAACGACAATATTTTTGTTCGTGACAAGGCCAACGGACGCGAGCGTCAGTTGAGTCAGGACGGAACCCTGAGCAACTATTATTCCTCTTATATCCAGTGGTCGCCCGATTCGCGCAAGGTACTTTCCTGCCGCATCCGTCCCGTGCAGAAACGCTATGTCTATTATGTGGAATCCTCGCCGCGCGACCAGCTTCAGCCCAAACTGCACCAGCAGGAATATGCCAAGCCCGGTGATGAACTGCCGTTTAAGGTGCCCTGTATCTTCCATGTGGAGACCGGTCAGCGCTGCATTCCCGAAACCTCCTTGTTTGCCCATCAGTACAGTCTGTCTTACCTGCGTTGGGATGCCGACAGCAAGAGTGTAACCTTTGAGTACAATGAGCGCGGTCACAAAACCTATCGTGTGCTGGAACTCTCAGCCGAGGATGGAAAGGTGCGCACGCTGATTGAAGAGAAGGAAGAGAAGTATGTGAATTATCCGTTGATTTACCGCAACTATCTGCAAGACGGCAAACACATTCTCTGGACCAGCGAGCGCGACAATTACAACCATCTGTACCTCTACGACCGCACGACGGGTCGCCCCGTGCGTCAGATCACCAAAGGCCGCTGGTATGTGCGTGGCGTGCAGCATGTGGATGAGCAGAACCAGTGGATATATTTCTCGGCCAACGGTATGAATCCCAAGGAAGACCCTTATCTGATACACTATTACCGGATCGGATTCGACGGAAAGGGTCTGGTGGAACTGACGCCCGACGAAGGGATGCATCAGGCATGGTTCTCTTCCGACTATCGTTATCTGGTCGATGTATATTCCAAGGTAGACACCCCTCCGGTGGCGGTACTTCGTGATGCCCATACCGGCCGGCAGGTCATGCCGTTGGAGCAGGCCGACATATCCCGTCTGGAGGCCAACGGATGGCGCGCTCCGGAAGTGTTCTCAGCAAAAGGGCGTGACGGCAAGACCGACATCTGGGGTGTGATTTACCGACCTACTAATTTTGACCCGTCACGCAAATATCCGGTGGTGGAATACATCTACTCCGGTCCCGGCGGACAGCATGTGCCCAAGAGCTTCTCATCCTATAACTGGTGGATGACTTCGCTGGCTGAACTGGGATTCATTGTGGTTCAGGTGGACGGCATGAGCACTTCGTTCCGCTCGAAGGACTTTGAAGAAGTGTGTTACAAGAATCTGAAGGATGCCGGACTGCCCGATCACATGGCCTGGTTGCAGGAGGCGGCACGTCGCTATCCCTATATGGATCTGGATCGGGTGGGTATTTTCGGCAGTTCGGCAGGCGGACAGGAAGCCATGTCGGCGGTGCTGTTCCATCCCGAATTCTATAAAGCCGCCTATTCGGCCTGTGGCTGTCACGACAACCGCATGGACAAAATCTGGTGGAACGAGCTTTGGATGGGTTATCCCGTCGATTCGTCATATATAGAAAGCTCCAATGTGGAACAGGCGCACCGGCTGGAGCGCCCGTTGATGTTGGTGGTGGGAGAGATGGACGACAATGTGGACCCCGCATCGACCATGCAGGTGGTCAACGCACTGATTAGAGCCAACAAGGATTTTGAGCTGGTGGTGGTTCCCGGAGCCGGGCATACGATGGGCGACAACTTCGGCGAGCATAAGCGTTATGATTTCTTTGTGCGCCATCTGATGGGCGTGGAACCGCCCAAGTGGAATGCCATCACCTATTGATGTGCGACCGATGAAAATGAAAACTCCTCAAATCCGGTGTGGACGACCAACATCGGGTTTGAGGAGTTTCTTATAGTAATATGAGTCGGTTTACTGTACGATGAACCAGGGATTCAGCAAATCTTCCTTATTATATTGCAGCGGCGACTGCAAGTCTGTGTGCCAGATATTTTTTCCGGCAGCCCGGGCGATGGCATGTCCGGCGGCCGTGTCCCATTCCATGGTCGGTGCAAAGCGCGGATATACATCGGCAGCCCCTTCGGCTACCAAACAAATCTTGATGGAACTTCCGCTGGAGCGTGTCTCCACTTTCTCGTGAAGACTTTCCATCTTTTCGATATACTCCTGGGTTTCGGGAGTGAGGTGCGAGCGTGAAGCTACCACAACGAAGGCATTCTTCTCCGGCTGCTCCATCGGCAGTTTGCAGGCACCGGCCAGCAGCGACTCCAGATTCTCGGGACAGCTTCCCGGAGCGATGTGCTGCAATTTAAAGGCACCCAATTGTTCTTCAGCCAAATACAGCTCTTCCTTCACCGGCACATAAATCACACCCAGTACGGGAACTCCCTCTTTTACCAGAGCGATGTTTACGGTAAACTCTCCGTTCTTTTTGATAAACTCCTTAGTGCCGTCCAGCGGATCCACAATCCAGAGTGTGTTCCATTCCTTGCGTACGGCATAGTCCATGTGTTTGCCCTCTTCGCTCAGCACCGGGTATGGAGTCTGTGTGAGATAAGTCATGATGCGTTCGTGCGCCTTCTTGTCGGCAATGGTCAGCGGTGAATTGTCCGCTTTCTTTTCGATGCCGAAGTCCGAGTTCGGGTCCAGATATACATCCAGAATATCCTTACCGGCCGCCAAAGCGGCGCAGGCAGCACAATAAAGTAAATCCATTGAATTCATATAACAGTCAATTTTTTGTTTTTACAAAGGTAGTAAGAAAATTCAAACCGTCTATTTTTTAAGGAAAGATTCATTTCTTGAAACTTTTGTTGTGACTTCCTGATAAAAATTGTAAGTTTGTGTATTCTTAAATTCCTAAAACCCGAAACATGAATTCTATCGTTAAGATTTTTCTCCCCGTGACGCTGGCCGCCTGTCTTTCGGCCTGTCACAGTCAGAAGGCTCTTCAAGCCGATTACGAGATTATTCCGCTGCCCAATCACATAGAGAAGCAGCAGGCCAAATCTTTTACTTTGAGTAAAAACACAGTCATCAGCTACCCGTCGCAGAATGCCGACATGGAGCGCAATGCCCGTTTCCTGGCGCAATACATCGAGGAGCAGACGGGCTATCGTCCCGAAATCAAGGCCGATGCCGATGCTTCGTCCAACTGCATCCGTCTGGCACTCGACCCGTCAATCCCTGGAGCCAGCGAGACCGTTGATTTTGAAGGAAAAATCAATGAAGGCTATCGCCTGGAAGTAGGCAAGAACATCACCATCACAGGAGCCACTCCGGCCGGTGTGTTCTATGGTATGCAGGTGCTGCGCAAATCCATTCCTGCCGGTGCCAAGGACAAGAAGATTGCATTCAGTCCCGTAACCATTCAGGACGCTCCCCGTTTCGGCTACCGCGGTATGATGCTCGATGTGTGCCGCCATTTCTTTACGGTGGACGAGGTGAAGCGTTATATCGACATTCTGGCACTGCATCAGGTGAACCGTTTCCACTGGCACATCTCCGAGGATCAGGGCTGGCGTATCGAAATCAAGAAATATTCGCGCCTGACCGAGGTGGGCAGCAAGCGTAAGGAAACCGTAATCGGCCGCAACTCCGGCAAGTACGACGGAAAACCTTACGGCGGTTATTATACACAGGAGCAGATCAAGGATATTGTGGCTTATGCTGCCGAACGGTATATCACCATTGTGCCGGAGATTGATTTGCCGGGACACATGCAGGCCGCTTTGGCCGCTTATCCGGATTTCGGTTGTACGGGAGGCCCTTATGAGGTGTGGACCCAGTGGGGTGTGTCCGACAATGTGATTTGTGCCGGTAATGAGAAGGCGCTGACTTTCCTGGAAGACGTGCTGAGCGAGGTGGTGGAACTCTTCCCTTCACCTTATATCCATGTGGGTGGTGACGAATGTCCGAAGACCCGTTGGAAGGAGTGCCCCAAATGCCAGAAACGCATTGCCGATGAAGGAATCAAGGGCGATAACCGCCATACAGCCGAGGAATATCTGCAGAGCTATGTCATCTCGCGTATGGAACGTTTCCTGGAAAGCAAGGGACGTCACATCATCGGTTGGGACGAAACACTCGAAGGCGGTCTGGCACCGAATGCCACAGTGATGAGCTGGCGCGGTGTGGGCGGCGGTATCGAGGCGGCCAAGCAGAAGCATCCGGTGATCATGACTCCGAATTCACATGTTTACTTCGACTATTACCAGACAGCCAATACGGCCGACGAACCTCTGGCCATCGGCGGTTATGTTCCGGTAGAGAAAGTCTACTCTCTGGAGCCTACAGCCGGCATTCCGGAGGACGGCAAGAAGTATGTAATCGGTGCGCAGGCCAATCTTTGGACCGAGTATATCCCGACTTTCAGTCAGGTGGAATACATGGTGCTGCCCCGTATGGCCGCTCTTTCCGAAGTGCAGTGGACACAGCCGGAGCACCGCAATTATGAGAACTTCCTGCAACGTGTGCCCGACATGATGGACCAGTATGACGTGAACGGTTATAATTATGCCACCCATCTGCTGGATATCCGCGCCACACTGGAGCCCGACACCGAGAAGGACGCTCTGAAAGTGACCTTCAAGACTTTGGGACAGGGCGATATCCGATATACACTCGATGGTACCGACCCGACAAAGGACAGCGCTCCATACGATTCTCTGCAACCGCTGTTCATCAAGAGCGATGCGCAGATCAAGGCCGCAGTGTTCCGTCCGGGTGGCGCGCGCAGCCGTATCTTCTCCGAGAAGGTTACCCGCAGCAAGTCATCCATGAAGCCCATCACCCTCAAGCAGCAGCCCAGTGGCGGTTATGCCTTCAACGGAGCGCCGGCGCTGAACGACGGTTTGCAGGGTGACGGTAACTACAAGACCGGACGCTGGCTGGGCTTCCAGGGCAGAGACCTTGAGGCGGTGATCGACCTGAAGGAAGCTACCGAAATCAGCAAACTGTGCTTCCGTTGCAATGTGGTGAAAGGCGACTGGATTATGGGACCGCGCGGAGTACGCATCCGGGTGTCCGATGACGGTGTGAACTACCGTGAGATTCTGGCGCAGGATATTGCCGATCTGAAGCAGGCCGACAAGGATGGAATCTATCCTTATGAGTATTCTTTTGCTCCGGTGTCTGCCCGTTATGTAGAGGTGACCGTCCGTAGCGGCAAGTTGCCCGACTGGCATCCCGGAAAGGGCAATTCGGCTTTCATTTTTGTAGACGAACTGAACCTGTATTAAAACGGGGTGCACGAAACGAAAAAATGATTTCGATGAAATAAAAAAATGGTCGTGATGATTTGCAAAAATCATCACGACCATTTTTTTATCTGTTTATCGGGCCGATACTCAGCTCCTTTTATAAAGTGTGTGCGGCCAGGATGCGCTGCACCTCGATGATGCTGGAGCTCTTGCCGAACTTCTGTTCCAGCGGTTCTTCTTCGCCACGGATCCACAGTTTCATGTCCGCGTCCATGTCAAAGGTGCCAGCTGTCTCCACCGAGAAGCGCTCTATGGAGCGGTAGGGGATGGACATATATTCCTTTTTCTTTCCCGTGACTCCCTGAATATCCTGAATGATGAGGCGTTTGTTGGTGAATACCCATTTGTCGCGAATCAGTTTGAAAGCCTTCTCGATAAATTCTCCATCGCAAAGCAGCGGGCCGTACTCCTTTTGCAGAGACGCAGCGTCCATTTCGGAAGCATTACCCAAAATCGTGTCTAGAATTCCCATGTTTTTTAGTTTTTAGATTTACCGGCTAAAGATAGCGGCATTTTCCCGATTGACGGTTTCCCGGACTGCTTTTTTGTATTTTTTTCAACATTCGGTTATTGCTCCAGAGCTTTGAGCCAGCCTTGTATTGCCTTGCGGGTGGCTGACGCATCGTGCTGTGCCGTGCTTCCTTGAATGGCTATTCCCCGGAGAACCTTTGCTCCCTGGCAGGCCGATTGGATGCGGCGCTCCGTGGCCGACAGACCGCTGCCTTCGTGGGTGCAGAAGGGGGCGATGAGTTTTCCGTTCCAGTCGTGCTTCTCGATAAAGGTATAGACTGCCATCGGCAGTTCGCTCCACCAGTTTGGATAGCCCAGGAAGATCATGTCATAGTCCTCAATCCGGATGTCGCTTTTGACTTCCGGACGGGCACCGGCCTGTTTTTCCTGTTGGGCAATCTCGATGCAGCGGTCATACTCCGCGGGATAAGACTGTACGGGCTCTATCTGAAAGAGATCGGCTTCGGTTTCCGAAGCCAGCATTTCTGCAACAATATGGGTGTTTCCTTTGGTAATGTAGCCCACTCCGTAGTTTTCGTCTGTACGTGAGAAGAATACCACGAGTTTCTTTTTTTCAGTCATATTCGTATTCATATCTTTCTGTTTTTGGATTATAGTTTATAGCGCAGCCATAATACATCGTTTTCCAGTGCTTCCACCTGCTGCAGACGGAGGCGCACCGGCATCCGGCTTTTGTCTGAAATGCCGTCAAACAAGGAGGTTTCTCCCTTTCTGCCGTCGATGCCCGGTGCCAGCAGCAGACTTACCTCGTCCACCAAGCCTGCTTCCAGGAATCCGCCGTTGATGTGTCCGCCGCCCAGCAGACCGAGTCTTTTCACGCCAAACTGGGTGTAGAGAATTTCCATGGCTTTCTCCAGGTCAATGTGTTCCTTGCCCACGGCAATCCAGGAAATCTCCTGTCGGCGCAGGGTGGCCAGATATTCTTCGCTGGCTCTTTCGCTGACGATGCAGATGAGCGGTACATCGTCGATGGTGTTCGATTTCCAGCGCAGACGGCCCTGAGTGTCTACGGTGACCATGTAGGCATCCGATTTTTCAGCCATGTAGACCGACGGTTTGCCTACCGGTTTGTTTTCTATCGGAATGAAAGGTTCCTTGTCGGCACTGTAATGCTCCATGGTTACCCGCCCCTCCAATAGAGTGGGGCAATCCAGTTGCTCCAGTGTGGTGTAGTATTCGTCTCCGCTGATCTGCTCCACCATGGCGCAGTCGATACGTCTGTCTATGGAAGCCACCATGTGGCAAATGATATAAGGTCTCATAATTTAAAAAGGTTTATGGATTTGAATGTTTCTTTTCGCCGCCATTCCGAAGCAGACGTTTTTCTTGAATTCCGTTTGGGGATATGGCTTTGATGGCAGCAAATTTACCGGGTATTGTCGAGAAACGAATAAAATAAATCACGGATTGATTTACCCAAATTACGGTTTCCCATTTGCGAAGGGATATAAAAACGGCAAATGGTTGTATTGAGGGTATCTCAAAGAAGAAATCTAAAACAGTAACCTTCGGAAAACAAGAAAGGTGATCCGAAGATCACCTTTTTAAATCCTCTGCGGAAGCTGGGGGTCCTGAACCCTTTCAGCATAAATCCCTTATAATCAGGTTCCTGTTAAATAATCACTTTTAATAGTAACGATTTAGTAACTAAACCTTGTCTGTTTATGTCACTCATAGACTTTCATTTGTCTATGCCTTTTCATTACATTACAAAGATACATTTTCCTATTTATAGTTCCAAATCATTGTCTTCTTTTATGCTTTTACATTATTATTCTATATTCTCTTCTGAAAAGCCGTTCTTGACTTCTGAAATGATACAGCAAAATGGAAATTCAATAACATATGTGACTGTCAAATAGCCTTCAAAAATCAATTGCCTCCCTATCATGTAGATAATGAATGTCAATAATTGATTTCACATACTCTTGGGCATCTGGTTTAAACATTCTAACTAACCGACCGTCATTATAATTAAAATACAGGGTTACAGGCAGTTTTGAAGAAGCAGAAATAATTCTTGCTATAGTTTCTTTGTTTGGTAGACAATGGCGATTTATTCCATCAGCACTAATAATATACTTTTCACATTGTATCACCTTAAATAAAGCTAAGCTATTATTTGCTACACTTCCATGATGCGAAAGCAAGACAGCATCACAATGCAGTTTGTTCGCTTCACTATATCCTAATTTAAACAATGAGCGTGTTATAACTGATGGTACAGAGTCAGAAAGCCATAAAATTCTTTTCCCGACATACTCAAACAATGCGGCTATACTACTGGTGTTCTCAACACTTATGTCTTCTTGAAAACAGTTTGTATTAAAATCATTAAGTAATGTTGCATAATCATCAGCAACATTACCCGCTTCAACACTAACCTCATTTGTTTCAGACTTACAAAATGGACGATTTTTTGAATATTTTTCCCTAAGCAGGTTCAGTTTGCACTCATCAGGAGAAAGTATTGTTACCTTCATTCCGTCAATATTGAAAGACATCCCTTCTATAACATCACACATATCTAATGGACTATGTGACTGAATATATTCATAGACCTTATCCCCTGAGACTATGCCACAGAGCACCCCGTTCTTATTATCAGAGGCTTGCTCAACTTCATACTTTCTTGGTGGATTATATATCCACCGACTAACAATATTCTCCAAAGTACAATCTTTTTGAATATCTTTTATAAATCTACTAGCTCCGCCAATATGATCATCATGGATATGAGACAGGAACAAAGCATCTATCTGTTCTGAACTCCCCATAATATTTGAAATAACACCTTTCAACACTTGGGTATAAGTTTTGGAGTACCCCATATCAAGAAATATATTACGACACATACCGCTTTCACCCTCATATTGTAGATGAAATGCATCTCCACACTTTGCTTTATAACAGAACAGTTTCATATCACACTCTCTTATATGTTCTGAGGACACCTTCTGGGACATTGTTATCATCCAAATAATATACTCCACATGGATCATATAAGCATTGACATCCCATTCCTCCACTTATATATACCCGCTTTTCTCCCCGCACAATCCACAAAATGGCCAGCCCACTTTGCTTCAAGAATCGTAAAAGAGGCTCCTTTTTAACCAAAATCTGATCGTACCCGTATGTTAATGCCACAAGATTGCCTTCTTTGTCCAAATATTGACCGTCATGTGAATCATACTCCATGCCCATACCCTCGAATAATAACCTACAGGGAATGCTATATTTACTGATAGTGCCTGACTTATCAGCTTCAATATGTCCGCAGGCTTGCTCACAAGAATAATAATATGGTACATCTAGCCCATCTATTGAATTTGCCCAACCTTGTCGATTCCTATAAACGTCTTTATATGCTGGTGACCAGTATTTTTCCCTATTTACCAGATGTTGCCAGTCATCAGTCGGTAAATTCACACCATTCCATAAATCCCTACCATCTAAAGACTGTATTGCCTTCTCTTTGTCTTGTTGCTTTACGAGGATGGCATCAGCAGCCAAATATACATCATGCTTTAAGAGGTTATATTCATATTTCTCCTTACCAATGTCTTTGGGTTCATCCCAACTCCTGGAGTTATTCAGGGTTAACCATTCTGTGCCGTAATCGTCCAACTTTTGTATTAAGGAAACCGGATCCGGCAAATCTTTAATCATGGATGCCCATGATTCATGTATATCAGAGTACTTCCAGTTATTAAACTGTTCTTCATTATACCATTCGTGTTCTTTTTCCACCCTACTATCATCCGCATCCTCACTTTCGATGCTTTTTACTCTTGCAATCATTGATGGATTGATATTCCTCAGAAAAGATTGCCACGTTCCGTGAAACAGCTCATACCCCCCAGACCCCTCGTTTGCATAATCATCCTCATATTTGTAATTGTCAGCCAATATCCCCATAATCTCATGGAAGGCTATCCACTGATATTTTTTCCCTATACGATCTATTCTATTATCCGAATTTCGGAACGTCCAGTCTTTTGCAAAACGATCGTAATCACCATGCAAATTTACATCAAAGCCTAGTTCATAAGCTCTCTTAACAATCCAATTTCTAACCCCTTCTGTTGGAAATCTGCCATAATGATGTTGCTTTAAAGGCAATTCCCTTACTTTAAAAGGAATCATGACATCGTATAAAGCTTTTTTTTGCTCTTCCGACATTAACTTTTCAGTCTCGTTACAAATTAATTCGAGTATTGTATTTTTTATGCTGGCATCCTTTGGCCCTTTCTGCCTTTTTAATATTGAAATAGCTTTTCTTTCACATATTATTCTGGCTAGTTTCTTCATATCTCCTTTAAACAGGCGTAATGCTTTATCAAATTCTTTTTCTTCAGAAATTGATATCGGATAAAAGTGTTCGATTGTTGGCATAGCAATCTTATTCCAAAAATCAGCTAACAGACCCTTTACCGATTCCCAAATCAGGTTTTGCTCAGAACCTTTTCTTTCCTTGAAATCTGTTGCATCATAATCTATATGAAAGTGATTAACCTCATCATCTGTAGGCCATGTGGGGAGTGTGCTAGTATATTGCGGGCGAACCTTTTTCATATCAACAGCAGTTATAACTCCCTTATATTTAGCGTATTCAACAATATTTCTTGCATAATCTCGCAGTAAAATATTTTTTGGTGGGTTATTACGTTTGAATATGGTCTCATATACATATCTTGCAAGTTTCATCAGCCCATCGCGTGATGAAGTCCGCAATGCGACCCCGTAAGCCACAGCATACAACCGTTCATAGATATACATATCATCCACATTCTCAAACTTACGTAGTGTTTCAATCAATACTTCTACCTGCTCAGAAAGAAGGTTGACAAGAGCTTTTGTAGCCTCATCTCTGTGTTTGATATATGTTGATGACAGCAGCCAACAAAGCATAACGGCTGCTAATCTGGTCGATTCGGAATCCGCTTTTACAGATACATTTTCAGACCATGCCCAGTCTATCAAACGCCGCAGAGGGTTGGCACATCTGTTATCATCATATCCTGCGCAACCATTGAAAAAGAATTGGAATCTGCCATCACGATCTGGCATGGTAAACCTCATCATTAATGCATGAAAATAATCAGCATTAAAAGGATGATTAGGAATAGTAGAAAGCTCTACCAGTTTATTATACCAATAATCAGAATCTATATTACAATATTTGGAGCCTAGAAACTGCCTTATAGTTTTCTTGTCAATAGATTCTATTGTGCGCCAACACAAACTATTTATCTGAGCCTCAGAAATTGTATTAAAACATGTATAATATACTTTTTCATACTCATCTTCTGGAATAAAACGAATAATATCTGTCATCTCATGAGAAAATCTCTCGGGGATTAAGATAGCCATGGCTTCAAGAATTCCTTTGAATGCCCAATGCTTGTCTACAAAAATGGAATGTAAAGTTTTGTCTGTATTTATGTTTTCTGCAAACGATTCCAAGTCTTGAAACTTATTGACAATTTCACGTGCAATTATAAAATCACTGATTCTCTGATAAGAGAAAACAACGCCGTCGATATTTTCTTCATCAAAAGAATTCTTCGTTTTAAGCAGCAAATTGTTGTCTATTAGATCTGCGAGCAAATTATGACAAGCAGGAAATTGTTGTTGTAATAATGAATCTGCATTTTTTATATTCAGAATATTATATTTAGCCTCAAATATAGGGAATGCCAGCAGCTTAACTGCTGCACTGACAACATCCCTATACTTATATTCGGGTCTCTTTTCAGCAAACTTCTTATCCAAATTGTTGAAGTACTGACTAAACAGTGATGAAACGCCATTGAATCCTTTAGGAAAATCTTTCTCTCCAGAGGCTTCAAGTGTATCGCAAATTATCTTCAAGAATAAAGGGTTACAAAACTCAGGTGTCAGAATGGGAACATTGGGTAAGTTCAACTCATACGCCCAACAGAACTGTTTTACCGCCTCATATTCCAGACCTTTAAATCCTTTATGCTCAATAACTGTAGCTCCCAAATCAGTTTCCACCCCATCAGGAATAACATCATCAAAGTATGTATCACGCACTGACACTACTAAACCTATCGCAGGATAGTCTTTAAGAGACTTGATAAGTCCAGAAAGTCTGTCTTTCCATAATACGGCCTGAGGTCCTTCATTCAGCGCATCGATCATCAGAAGTGCTCGTGAACCTACTTGGGTACCTATCTGATTGAAACTGGATAGGAATTCCCGGAAAGTACCCACAAAACCTACTTTTGAAGTAATGGTTGTTTCATAAGTTCCCTCAGAGAAGTCTGTTCCTAAGAACAACAAAGTGGGCAGACCATCATCGATTCTCTTACTGGCAACATCACCTAACAAATGCGACTTTCCGCATCCAGCTTCACCCTTAATTATCAAATAGGGATTGTTTGCTAGATTAATCTTTAAATCTTCAAAGTTTTCAGTGAATGAATACAAATCTTGAGATATTTCTGATAATCTGGCTTCATCAGCCTCGAGCTCTTTCCTTACATTATCATCTTTTTTTGTCGAGGAATAATCAGAATAAAATCTATGTCTTACTTCTCCTAATTCTTTTCTGAGGTCTTTTATGCGTTTCATCAAACTAGAAAAATCAACTACAGCATCTACATGTTGATCCAAATCTGATAATGCTACAATAAAATCGTCTCGAATAGCTTTTAGATGAGATTCTAACTCACCTATTCTAATGGAATTTTTTCTTGTTCTATAGCTTTTCTCAGTCAACCAGGAATCTATATTCCTGTACAATCGTTCAAAATATGCAGGCGTTTTTGCCACGCAGTCAAAATACTTGGCAGTTCCTGTCTTTACATTGACTTTCTGACAATATCTGGGTCCCAAGTTTGCTACGGAATCTTCAACATTGTTTTTTAATATTTTATGTCCTAAACCGTGATGTCCGAGGAATGACAATGAGATTTTCTTTTTATACTCTTCTTCCAGCAGTTTATTGAAGGAAATCAACCTCTGAGCACTTATTACCTTTCCACGCTCTTCGTCAGTGTACCTAATGAAGATCCCATTAATATACAACTCCTCACAAGCTTCTATAAAAATACCGGAACCTGACATTCCAACAATTGTATCTTCACTATAATCGTCATTTGTAGAAAGTTGGAATACATTCTCTGTTGTATCTTCATGAAGGTAATTCATTTTTATCATTGCCAAGAATGACTCTCCATTTTCGTTAGTCTGATCAAGGGTAGCCAGAGGGAACCCTTTACTCACGGCTTCGTCTGTTCCAAAATTTTTATCAACTACATACACCGTTGGAAGGTCAGAGACAACCGATGCAAGCTCTCGTTTATTAATAATAATTATACCAGCATCATCTTCGGAATGGAGCAAAATACTTTGCTTAACAGGGGTAACGTATTCATATGTACTGGTACCAGGGTTATAAATTCTTAACGATACTCTACCTTTTTCCCCTAACTTCGAAAGGCAATGTTTAGCCGTCAAAACATATACCACCCCAGACAATTTCCTATTGGTATAAAGAACGCCAGTCCCCAATTTTTCTTTTGAGATGTCATCTTTATGTAATTCAACCGTTAACTGTGTTATTATATTAAGGCATGTATCCGTCATAAGCATTTATGTCTATTTTTTCCACATTATCTATTGAAAATCCTGTATGTGTTCCACCATAAATAGCGAACACCTGCTTATCCATTATAATCTTAATGATTTCAAGCATCTTCTATTGATGTTGAATCATATCATCAACATTTCATTCTAATCCAAATGAACGTGTTAAGGTCTTATCTTTAATACCAGCATTGTAATTATCTTAGCATATTTGTAACATAATTCTAAACTTTAAAGAAACAACACTTACTTGGTTTGACTTTGTATCAAGATAGCAATTCTTTTTATCAATGGGATTCCAGTTGGAGCCAGAACTATTTACCTCAGAACCAATCATTGCAAAATTACCAAAGCAATGTATATCTTGCAAATTAATTAGCATCTTATCCCCATCCTTGGCTTGTGGATAATAATGTTCTAAACTTTTTCGTGTTCGAAAGAAATAGAAATTTTTGAAAGGTTCCAACTCAAAGTCACTACAACCTAATGCTCTGAAAAACTCTATTCCATTACGAGAACCTTTCTTTTCTTTGTTACTTCGAAGTCCTTCCGAATATTAGAATCTGTATAGTTAAATACATACAAAAGGAAAAGTATCGTAACAAGCAAAACGGCATAGCGATGTTGAAGTCATGGCGATTCTTATCCTGTTCCACTTCGGTAGCTTCCGCTACTTCAAGTATTATTATAAAGAGTTATTGTTTTTGTTCCAAAGCAGTTTAATCCCGATACAGTATGCCAATCTGAAACAAAGGATACACACTGCATAACTTTATAACGCACATTTTGATACATTAATGTTGAAATTAAAATATTCTGATTTTTCTAAATTTATCCCTGAGAGTCTTTATCATACGTAAAAAAATATTTTCTTGATTCTTTTTAACGGATATTTCTTCTCTATTGGGGAGCTCTTTATTGATTGACCATTCAAATTCATTAATGCCAACCAATGCAGAACCCTCAAGAATCTCATCAACAATATGCAAAAGTTGCTTACCAATTGCATCCATACACATTCGCGTAATCATCTGTCGGTTATTATCCTGCATATCATAAATAAAGTATTCAAGCATCGGAATCCAGTCATAAAGGGCACGACATTTATCTAATGTAAATATATCTAAGCACATTTTCCTTTTTTTCGCTGTATACGAATAGCGTTTATGATTACCGATATTTGTATGATATGGGTGTCCATAATGAAACAAAAGTAATTCAAGCCAAAGATGTGCCATTGGTACATCACAAAAACGACATTGCCCATAGAACCAGTTATTAATCTCTGATATCACCTGTTTGACCTCAGATGTCACAACTTGTTTAAAATCTACATCTATATATTCATCATCTGTATCATCACTAGCACCATTCTTTATATGTTCCTTTATTTTATCCCAAACAGTTAGTGAATGGCTATATGGAGACTGCAAAAAAACCTCTGCTATTTTCATACATTCTAGTCGAGATCTTTTGGTTCCATTACTAAGTTTTTCAATAAACCCATCTTCTGAATATTGATTAGAGGGTAAACGTTGGCCATCCATAAAAAACTCTTGAATAAGCACATTATGAAAATTCCGAAAGAAATCCTCTTTTTTTGCTATTACTTTACTATTGATTAGTCTTTTTGAAAGCATATCTTGCTTAAAAACTTCATACGCAGGTTTATGTCTATTGGCATAGTCAATTATTAAAGCTGTTTGAAATGCAGAATATGCATTTTCAAAGTTCATATCAATAATTGACCTTAAATTTTCAATATCGATACCCCATGTATCACAGCCTTCCACTCTATGAACCTTACTATCTTTTTCCTCAGTATCATTGCTTGTGAGAACAGACGATTCGAAAAAAGTGTCATTATAGAAAAAATTGATAAGTCTTTCAATATTCTCTTCAGTTTTATCTGGATATGTTGTATTGACAGCAAGAATACTCATATCACTGAGAGCATTCAAATCCAACATTTTTAATACGACCTTATACTCTTTAAACCTGTTGGCGGAATTAAAAAACCGCCTGAAAATTAG
>NZ_QUEM01000020.1 GCF_003477995.1 Bacteroides sp. OF04-15BH | reverse complement strand
GCAAGAAGGACGCTGAAGAGCTTAGTTGCGGATTTGAGGTTATAAACAAACACACAAAGATAGCACTTTGCTTCCACAACATCCTCCTTTTTCTGAACATTCTTTTTCTCTTTAAACCAAGTGGCACCATGCAAAGAACCATCCCTTGCAACATGTTAAAGCCTATAAAATAAAGGAACAATGTAAAAGTTTCCCTCTATCTTTGTGTCTGAAACCTCATAAAGAAAAGCACTTTTATGCGAACAGAAAAAGAAAAATGTCACTGTGGCGAATGGTATGATGCCAACAACGACGCCGAACTGATAGCTGAACGCCAACAATGCAAACAGCTCTGTTTTGAATATAACCGGCTGTCGCCGCTGCAAACCGAGGAGCGCGCCGACTTGCTGCGCCGCCTGTTGGGACGCACCGGCAAGCAGTTCATCATCGAGCAACCCTTTTATTGTGATTACGGGTATAACATAGAAATCGGAGAGAATTTCTTCATGAACTTTAACTGCGTGATACTTGACGGTGCCAAAATAACCTTTGGCGACAATGTGTTTGTGGCTCCCAACTGCGGTTTCTACACCGCCGGTCATCCGTTACAGGTGGAACCGCGCAACCAGGGACTGGAGTACGCCTACCCCATCCGTGTGGGCAACAATGTGTGGATCGGGGCACAGGTGTGCGTACTGCCCGGAGTCACCATCGGCGACAACTGTGTGATCGGTGCCGGAAGTGTGGTCAACAAAGATATTCCAGCCAATTCACTGGCGGTGGGAAATCCCTGCCGTGTAATCCGACAGTTAGATCCGAAAGAAATGAAGAATACCCGGTCATGATGATAAAGGCTGTCCATCAAACAACTGCCCCCTAATAAAATTATATTTAGCAATTCAACAGCAGTTATATAGGCAAAAGATCTTCTTTTTCAGAAAGAATCATCTGCCAACGTATTCAAGAGCACTTACTTATATTCAAAAGTTTACTTCTTTTATGAATACCTCTTACAAACAAAAACAGGATATACAGCAGTCGGCTTCTTTCCTCTTTATGAAAAAGCTGGCGCAATGGATGGACCGCTACTATCTGGACCCGCTCATCGGTCTGATTCCCGGCATCGGCGACGTAACGACAGCGCTGCTCTCACTGCCGCTCATTTATCTATGCATCGTTCAGATCCGTTCGTTGCCTCTTACCTTAGCCGTTATTTACAATATGCTGACCGATGTGGTGCTGGGCATGCTCCCCTTCGGGGTGGGTGCGGTGCTCGATTTCGTAAACCGCTCGTTCATACAAAACTGCCGGATGATTACCCGCTACGTGGAGAACGACCGGAAAACCGTTGCCGCCGTGCGCCGCAAGGCCGTATGGATGGCTCTGGCCATTGTAGTGCTCTGCGCGCTCATCTATCTGCTTGCTCTGTGGATTGGCCAACTGATGCAATGGTTTATAGGGCTCTTCCAATAAGTCAATATACTGGAAAAACCGGTAAAAAGCAAAAGAATGTTAAACCAAAGCCGTCTCAGGCAGTAAATCATCCTCTGCGCTGTTTATATAGGCGAGTACTCGAAGCAAATATGTATCAACCCATAAAACAGTAAACAATGAAAAAAGCATATAAATTTATCGCTCCGGCTCTGATTGGCATTCTTGGATTCAGCTCTTGCAGCAATGAAGAAAACGGTGGATTCCAGTTTCCCACCGCCGAATCCGTAATCGGCAACTATCAGGGCACTATCCAGACTCCGAGTACCGACTCCACACAGCTGAACGAAACGGCAGCTTCTGTAGGCCTGGACTCTATCTACATTGCCGACATGGCCGTAGACGATATTATCCGTATTCTGGCCGGCGACAGCATTACCGATTCCATCAGCTATCCGGAACAGGTGGCCTACACCATGAAATATGAAAGAGAAATCAACCTGACCTTCGACACCGTGTGGGTGGCTACCCAGCCCGACACACTCCGTTTCGACTACACCCGCGGCGATTCAACCTATCAGATCAAGGTGGTGTTCGACGAAGAGAAGACAGGAGCTTACAGTATATTCGACAGAGAACTAAAACTAAACCTACAAGCAAACAAACTGATCATTAATGAAGATACCGTTCAGACTTTCCATTCTATTCCCTATCAAATTCTACTCAATAAACAATAAGTCCTAAAGAAATAGAATAAAGTCATTATTATCTTCAGTCCGGTTGGAACCTTGCCCATGATTTCAGGTTCCAACCGTTTTTCCTAAAAAATACGGTACAGATTGGCATGAAAAGCAATAAAGAAACAAACCTGATCCGGGAACTGCAACAAAACAACCGGGACGCCCAGCGCAGGCTTTACCAGCAATACGCCGGAAAGCTGAACTCGGTGTGCATGCGGTATATCGGACATCAAGAAGACTGTAAGGATGTGTTGCAGGACATCTTTATCAGAATCTTCACTTCCATTGTTTCTTTTGAATATCGGGGAGAAGGATCGCTCGAAGCCTGGATCAACCGGATTGCCGTGCACGAATGCCTGTCTTTTCTGAAAAACAAAGGCAGACTGCAATCGTTCATACTGGTGCAGGAGGACCTGCAAAGGGAGTCGGAACAGATCGAAGAACCTTTTCCCGAACTGGAGAAGGTGCCCGCCCAGGTGTTGCAGGAGCTGATTTGCGAACTGCCGCCCGGCTACCGCACGGTGCTGAACCTTTATGTGTTCGAAGAAAAGAGCCACAAGGAAATTGCCCAAATGCTCGGCATCGCGGAAAAGACCTCTTCTTCACAACTTTACAAAGCCAAGGCACTGCTTGGCAAATGGATCAAACGATATAAAAAACAAAATGCTTATGGATGACAAATGGTCTGACCAGTTGCGCCAAAAACTGCAACATCACGAAGAAACGGTTCCCGATGACTTGTGGAACCGGATAGAATGCCGGCTGGAAGAAGTTTCCAAACAGCCCGCAGCCGAGAAGAAAACGAAGCACCGCCCGCTGTATGCTGCCCTGTGGAGCGGAGCGGCGGCAGCCTGTGCCCTGCTGGCGTTGTGGCTGGGAGGGGAATACGGACCGAAGGAGATACCGGCCGGTGCCCCGCACCTGACGGCCGAAATGCCAAAGACCATAGCCCGAAATGCCGACTCCAAGGCCGAAACACCGGAGCAGGAAACTGAAGCGCCGGAACAGGAGGCACCGATAGCGGCTGCACCGGACCGCATCCACCACGAACAGGGACTTCCGGAAACGGTTCCGGCAACGACCAAGGAGGAATTGCCGACGGCAGAAACAGCGGTAAAGGAAGAGGAACAACCGGCAACGGAAAGCCCGGCACAAGAGGAAGAGACAGCAACAGTACGCGAACTGGACCGCATACATTACCCAAAATCCGGCTCCAGCGGAAAGTCCGGCAGCATCCAGCCCGACCACCAACCTGCGCGCACGGCACAACGCTGGGCACTGGCTATGGCAGCAACGCAGGGTATCCCCCAGTCCCAACTGAACTATGGCGGACAGGGAGACATCAACAAGGGTAAGTTCCACACCGCTACCATCAACGGCAGTACCTGGGGCGAATCGCATCTGACAGACATTCTGCTCTACAACAAGAACGGTACTCCCGAGACCGACATCAACCATCATCAGCCTATCACGGGCGGGGTGAAATTCCAGTACCGTCTGAATGATGTCTGGAGTCTGGAGAGCGGACTCACCTATACCCTGCTGCGCTCGGAACTCCGTTCGGGCGGTAACAGCTATTTTTATAAGACAGACCAGCGACTGCACCTGCTGGGCATTCCCATAAAGGTGAACTACACTTTCTGGCAGAACAGACACTGGCAGACCTATGCGCAGGCCGGCATGCTGTTCGAAAAAGATATAGCAGGAAAAGAAACCACGGATTACTATAAGGAAAAACAAAAGGTAAGTTCCGACCGGAACGACATCCGGATACAGGGACTGCAATATACAGCTCTGTGCGGAGCGGGCATCCAGTTCAACTGCACCCGCCATCTGGGCATTTATGCCGAACCGGGACTGGCCTGGCACATTGTGCCCGACAAAAGTATACAAACCATCTATACAGACAAACCACTAAACTTTAACATAGAATTAGGAATGCGCCTCAGCTGGTAGGGGCGCATTCCTTTTTTCATTACTCCGAAACCGCTCTCCGGAAATTATTGGTAAAGATCAACCGGGTGCCTGTGCTGGCATCTGTCTGCACTTCCCGAATGGAAATTCTCTTATCCGTCCATTCCAGAATCTCATGGGTCACGGTGCTTGCTCCAAATCCGGGAGGAGCCTCCTGATTCATCGGAAAGAAGAAGGTGCATCCCTCATCGAGAATCAGATTCTTTCCTTCTATCCGATAAGATGATTCCTTTCTCCATCCGGATACGAAAGTATACAGAATACCGTCGTCTCCGAAACAAATCTTAACATCCTTCTCACCACCCATTTCGTCGCGGGTAATGAGCTTGCCCAGAGGATAATTCACCGGATGCTCCTCACCATCAATGATGTAGGGATTTCCCCCGTTGGCATTGTAGCCTTCACACATCAGACTCTCATACTCCCAAGTTACACTCGGCTGACCGGACTCCTTTTCAGTCTCCTCATCGCAGGCTGTCAGGAACAGCGGAAACAGCAAAAGGAAAATTCCAAATAAATTCTTCAGTTTCATGATTTCTGTCTTTTTAGAGGTTTTCATACTTATATCCACAAAAGTAATTAAAATGACAGAAAAAGCAGCCGCAGTATTTTACTTTTTTATCTGATAAATCTCCCTGCACAAAATCCGGGACAAGGCACAACGACAGCACAACAGCCCCAACACTTTCCTTTTGTCACTCTTTTTGCCGATTTGCTGACGCACACCGCATCCCAAAGCACAAATCGGGAAGAAAAGCTGCATAAATATGCAGAGCTGCACCGCATAAAACAGGTATATATACCGATTTTATGCAAAAAACAACCGATAACCCTGCGCCACGACCACAGGAAACCGCACGAAGAACCACAGTGGTTGCCGGAAAACACCGTGGTAAATTTCCCAAACGGTCAGGATGAGTGGAAAAAAGCATCCCGAAGAAAGAAAAAACGGCTCTAAAAAGCAGAAAAGAAACGGCTCTTACGGCTATTTCACACAAGGAGCAGACACGAATAAAAGCAGCTTACTCACAATAAGACAGCATCTTACAGCTCCCGAAGAGACCTGAGACTGCGATTTTTACACTCTCCCTTCCATGAATACGTAAAAACTGGAATCTCAGCCCGCCGAAATATCATTTTGTCAAAATGTAAGGCTACAGTTGTGCAAATCGTATAAAATTCTTAATTTTGCTCTTTCAGAAATTAATTACTAACAATAACTGTTTACCCTTATGGAAAATCAAGAAAAATTTACCGGTCTGCCCGAAAATGCCTTTCGGGAACTGAAACCGGGCGAGCAGTATGAACCGCTCATGTCGCCGCAGCGACAGTACAAGGAGGTGAATCTGTGGTCGGTGCTGTGGGGTGTGGTCATGGCCGTAATCTTCTCGGCAGCCACTGCCTATCTGGGCCTGAAAGTGGGTCAGGTGTTTGAAGCCGCCATCCCCATCACCATCATTGCCGTAGGTGTGGCCGGAGCCACCCGCCGCAAAGGTGCTCTGGGCGAGAATGTGATGATTCAGAGCATCGGTGCCTGTTCGGGCATGGTGGTGTCGGGAGCCATCTTCACACTGCCGGCGCTGTATATCCTGCAGGCCAAATACCCGGAAATGACGGTCAACTTCATGGAGGTGTTCATCGCCTCGCTGCTGGGCGGTGTACTGGGTATCCTGTTCCTGATTCCCTTCCGCAAATATTTCGTGAAGGACATGCACGGAAAATATCCGTTCCCCGAAGCCACCGCTTCCACTCAGGTGCTTATCTCGGGCGAAAAAGGCGGCGGACAGGCCAAGCATCTGGTCATTGCCGGACTGATTGGCGGACTGTATGACTTCGCCGTAGCCACCTTCGGTCTGTGGAACGAGAACTTCACCACCCGCTGTATGCAGTGGGGCACGGATCTGGCCGACAAAGCAAAGCTGGTATTCAAGATCAACACCGGTGCGGCCGTACTGGGTATGGGCTACATCGTGGGCTTCAAATATTCGCTCATCATCTGTCTGGGTTCCGTGGC
Organism: Bacteroides sp. OF04-15BH; assembly: GCF_003477995.1. Lineage (GTDB taxonomy): Bacteria > Bacteroidota > Bacteroidia > Bacteroidales > Bacteroidaceae > Paraprevotella. Next base: position 64,667 of record NZ_QUEM01000020.1, on the reverse strand, counting down.
CGTATGGTGGGTCATCATTCCGCTGATTGCTGCCATCTGGCCCGACCTGAATGTGAGCAGTGGCAGTGAAGTGATTGCCGCGGCGAGTGCTTCGCCCGAACAGATCTTTGCCTATGCCAAGAGCATCGGTATCGGCGGTATCGCCATGGCGGGCATCATCGGTATCATCAAGAGCTGGGGCATCATCAAGGGAGCCGTATCCCTGGCCGCCCAGGAAATGAAGGGAAAGAACGAAGGCAACAAGCAAGTGGAGCGCACCCAGCGCGACCTGTCCATGAAGATTGTGGCTATCGGCTCCGTGATCACGCTCATCGCCATCTTCCTGTTCTTCTATCTGGACATCATGCAGGGCAATCTGCTCTTTGCCATCGTGGGCATCCTGCTCGTGGCTGTCATCTCTTTCCTGTTCACCACCGTAGCGGCCAACGCCATTGCCATCGTGGGCAGCAACCCGGTTTCGGGCATGACGCTGATGACACTGATTCTGGCTTCCATCATCATGGTGGCCGTAGGCTTGAAAGGCACCGGCGGTATGGTGGCAGCGCTCATCATGGGTGGTGTGGTTTGTACGGCTCTGGCCAGTGCGGGTTCGTTTGTCACCGACCTGAAGATCGGTTACTGGCTGGGCAGCACACCGAAGAAACAGGAAACCTACAAGTTCCTCGGCACCCTGGTATCCGCCGCTACCGTAGCCGCTGTCATCATGATTCTGAACAAGACATACGGATTCACCAGCGGACAGCTGGCTGCCCCGCAAGCCAACGCCATGGCGGCTGTGATCGAACCGCTGATGAGCGGTGCCGGAGCGCCTTGGTTGCTCTATGGCATCGGTGCCGTAATCGCCATCGTGCTCACGCTGTGCAACGTATCGGCACTGGCATTCGCCTTGGGTATGTTCATCCCGCTGGAACTGAACTTGCCGTTGCTGGTGGGCGGTATCATCAACTGGTACGTAAACAGCCGCAGCAAGGACACAGCCCTGAATGAACTGCGCAACGAACGCGGCACCCTGATCGCTTCGGGATTCATTGCCGGCGGTGCGCTGATGGGTGTGGTGAGCGCAGCCATGAAATTCGGCGGCATCTCCTTCGAGTTTGGCGACTGGTGGGCCAATCCGTGGAGCGAAGTGCTGTCGCTCGTGGTTTATGTGGTGCTCATCTACTACATCATCAAGAGCTGTCTGATGGTGAAGAAATAAACATACACCCCTCCCCTTGCGGGAAATGACCATACAAAAAGCCCTTCCGGCGCGCTCCATCCCGAGTGAATGGAATTGCCGGAAGGGCTTTCTTATTTCAAAAGAACCTTTCCGCAAACGGAAAACTGTTCCCGGATTTAATCAACGGTAATAGTCGGAATACCGGTTTCGGTCTTCTCGCGGATCACTTCACAATCCTGAGGCACATTGTAGAAGGCACGTTTTCCAAGAACAACGTTTTCAGGAATATAAATCCGTTTCAGCCTTGGGCAGCTCTCAACAGCATAATCGGAAATAACCTCTACACCTTCGGGGAATACAATCTCTTCCACATAGTCATGTCCCGAAACGACTTCCTTGCCATAAACCTTATTAGGCTTAAGCACAATTCGTTTGAGCATATTAGGAATGAAATAAGGAGTGGTGGTGTCGCCTTCTCTCAGATAAATCACATCCTCATATTCCTCCAGATAGGGATTGGCCGGATCCACATGCACCTGCTCTACCGATTTGCCGTGCACTTTCAGACCAATCACTCCCTGATAGCCAATGGATGCAATGTTCTTTCCGATATACACTTCCTTAATCTCTTCCGGAAACGCAGACTCAGGATTGAAAGCCGTCAGTATAAAACCCTTGGCGCTGTAAGGAACTGTATACTTCGTGTCGCCGGACTTGATTTTTACCAGAGTCAATTCACCGCCACTATACTCCACGAGAGACTTGTCATCCTCAAAAACGGTCCACTCCAGGAAATACGGATTAAAGTCCTTGCAGGCATTCGCATCATCCGCATCGAGCATGAAATTGTTGGTCGGATCACTCAAATACCATTTTCCATCAAGACAAACATACAGCCACGCATGTCCCTGTCCCCAGGTAAATCCGTTGGCACTGACAGCTGGAATATTCTGGGAAAGAAGCATCACTTTGAGCAGATTGGCCTTACCCTGACAGATTCCTTTTCGGTTCTTGAATACGGGATAAGGATCGTTGTCCGACTCCGTATACTCAATGCTGTTAAACACCCAAGTCAAAAGACAGTCGTGAATGGCTTTCTGAGATGTCATTCCAGCCACAATCTTATCCACATAATCCTTGATTTCCTGATACTGCTCTGTGGTGATCTGCGTATCGTACAAAGAAAGCCCCTGCTCCGGATTGCCGGCTTTAAGAAGTTTCATGGCTTTTTCGTGATAGGTACCTTCAAGAGCCACTGCACCGTCCTCTACCGGAAAGAACTGACCGGCATCAGAATTTCCGCTTTCTACCTTTTCTGTAGGAGCAGACAGCTGCAAGTCATCCATCTCTGTGCTGCAAGAAACGAAAACGCCCGCACACAAAAGAGCACAAAAAATAGGTAATTTTCTCATCATAATAATTCAAAAGTTTAAAACAATATTGCCAAATATAATAAAAAACGAATTCCAAAATATAATATATAACTTTTTTTATCAAAACAAGTTTTAAACGAAACAAGAAATTAACATGGAAAGAGATCTTTTAGAGAATTCAGAAACAGTATGAGGCGGCCGGAAAGCCGTATCGCCAAATCCCATGCAGACAGGCGGAAAGGACGCAAAAAGGCTCTCACAAAGGAAAAATACCGTTAAAAAATCTACATTTAAAAAAAACAGGCTTCAAACCTTGGGCAAATCAAAGTTTTGTTATAACTTTGCGCCGCTATTACGAGTTAATGGCATATTTCAAACCTATAAACAATTAAAAATTATTTATGGCAACTAAAATCAGATTACAGCGTAGAGGACGTAAGAGCTATGCATTCTATAGCATCGTTATCGCTGACGTAAGAGCACCACGTGATGGTAAGTTTACAGAGAAAATTGGTACTTACAACCCGAATACCAATCCGGCCACTGTAGATTTGAAATTCGATCGCGCTCTTTATTGGGTAGAAGCTGGCGCACAGCCAACTGATACTGTTCGCAACATTCTTTCTAACGAAGGTGTGTACTTGATGAAACACCTGCGTGGTGGTGTAAAGAAGGGTGCTTTTGATGAGGCTACCGCTCAGGCTAAATTCGAGGCTTGGAAGAGCGACAAGCAGAAGGGTATCGAGGCTTTCGAAGCAAAGAAGGCTGCTGACGCTAAGGCTGCTGCTGCTGCTCGTCTGGACGCTGAGAAGAAAATTAATGAAGAGATCGCTAAGAAAGTAGCTGAAAAGAAAGCTGCTGCCGCTGCTGCTCAGGCTGAGACAGAGGCTGCTGCCGAGGCTACTGCAGAAGAAACTGAAACTCCTGCTGAAGCATAAACATTTTAATTTCTTTCGCTTCTTTCAAACAAACATTTTAGAAAGGTCTTACCCTCGGGTAAGGCCTTTCCCCTTTTTATCCCCTCACCCGTTTTCCGGTTTCCAGAGAAAACGGCCACCGAAAAACGGTAACCGCATTTTGCTGCGGTTGTTTCATTTTTGTAAGGAAACATGACCTGCGCTTAATATTCTTTATTTTTGGTTTATTCTTCCTATCAAAACGGTGGTTTTTATCTTTTTATCCGTATATTTACCGCAAAACAAACCAAAATCAAAGAAAAACAAACCACTATGAAACTGAAAAACCTTTGCATCCTGACCCTGCTCGGCGGATGCACACTGACCATAATTCCGGGATGCGCACGCAGCACAACAGGACAAAACATGACCGGAAACGGCGACACGGCGCAAATCGTCAAAAAGGCTTTGCAGGAAAAAGCCTTCAAGGTCCACGTCACACAGATGTATCCGCAAAACCGCCGCGCCCGTTCGCTCACCACTTATTACTCTCTGGAGTTGCGCAATGATTCCGTGTTCTCGGATCTGCCTTACTTTGGCGAAGCCTATACTCCCCAGATGCCCAACGACAAGGGGCTGGTGTTCGAAGGACCGGTCATGAATCTGAAAATCACTCCCGAACGGAAAGAGAAAACCGTGATTTCCTTCGACGCACGCAACAACGGAGATACTTATACCTATTATGTTACGTTGTGGAACAATGGATTGTCCGACATCAGAGTGCAGGCCATGCGCCGGCAGTCCATCTCCTATCACGGCGAATTGGAGGAGTAATCTCCTCCGCGGGTGAGAAACAAAGAAAAGAACAGATTTTCTTTGTTTCTCACTTTTTTTTCCTAACTTTGTGGCTGACGAAGAAACAAAGGGGTGCCCGTTTGCTTGGCGGGCTGAGATTATACCCTATGAACCTGAAGCGGATTATACCGACGTAGGAATTGTTTTTTGACAAACCAATCCTTTTCTTTATCGGCATGGTTTTTCGGGCTCCGGAGGTGCAGATTCATTCTGTCCGGACATCGGCATGGCGCGCTCCCCTTGACATGAATTCGTCGGTACGAATTGTATAACCCGTAAACATATAGTTATGCTGCAATTACAGTTTATCACGCATCATAATGAGCGTTTCTCTTATCTCGACTCGGCACGCATGGCGCTCGAGGGCGGATGCCGCTGGATTCAGCTGCGCATGAAGCAGGCCGGCGAAGAGGAATTCATCGAGACTGCCGAACAGGTACGCCGCTTGTGCGACCGCTATCAAGCCACGTTCATCATCGACGACCATGTGGAATGGGTGCACCGGGTAAAGGCCGACGGAGTGCATCTGGGCCTGAAGGATATGCCGGTGGACGAGGCACGCCGAATCCTCGGACCGGACGTGATTATCGGCGGCACGGCAAACACCATCGAGGATGTCGTGATGCATGCCCAGAGAGGTGCGAACTACATCGGCTGCGGACCGTTCCGCTTTACGACAACCAAAGAAAAGCTCTCGCCGATTCTCGGTCTTGAGGGATATCGGAACATCACGGCGGAAATGAAAAAGCGGGGCATCAGCCTGCCCATCGTAGCCATCGGCGGTATCACACGGGCAGACATTCCGGAAATCATGCAGACGGGAGTGACAGGCATCGCTCTGAGCGGTACCATCCTGAATGCGGAGGATCCGGTGGAAGAAACCCGACGCATCCTGCAACTGTAAACCGGCAGCGCTTCATTTCATCAAGAATCAATCAATTAACCGATTACCCAATAATTATGGAAGATAAAATCAGAATTTCCTACCCGAACTCAGAGAAAGTGTATCTCCAGGGAGTGCGCTTTCCAAACATTCGTGTGGGTATGAGAAAAGTGAACCTGACTCCTACCGTAACCATCAACGACAAGGGAGAACAGGAGTTTCACGAGAATGCCCCGGTGTTTGTATACGACACCAGTGGCCCGTACAGCGATCCGAACATCGAAATCGACCTGAAAAAAGGATTGCCGCGCATGCGCGAACAGTGGATTCTGGACCGTGGCGATGTGGAACAGCTCGAAGGCATGACTTCAGAATACGGACGGATGCGTCAGGCCGACAAGAGTCTGGACCATCTGCGCTTTGAACACATCACCCGTCCTTATCGTGCCAAGAAAGGCCACTGCCCCACTCAGATGTATTATGCCAAGCAGGGCATCATCACTCCGGAAATGGAATATGTAGCTATCCGCGAGAACATGAACTGCGCCGAGCTGGGCATCGACACACATATCACTCCGGAGTTTGTACGCGACGAGGTGGCTGCGGGACGCGCTGTCATCCCGGCCAACATCAATCACCCGGAAGCCGAACCGATGATCATCGGCCGCAACTTCCTGGTCAAGATCAATACGAACATCGGTAACTCGGCAACCACTTCGAGCATCGAGGAGGAAGTGGAGAAATGTGTGTGGAGTTGCAAATGGGGAGGTGATACACTGATGGACCTCTCTACCGGCGAGAACATTCACGAAACGCGCGAATGGATTGTGCGCAACTGTCCGGTTCCGGTAGGCACCGTGCCGATGTATCAGGCCATGGAGAAGGTAAAAGGAAAAGCCGAGGATCTGACTTGGGAGCTGTTCCGCGACACGCTGATCGAACAGTGCGAGCAGGGCGTGGATTACTTTACGATTCACTGCGGTATCCGCCTGAAGAACGTGCACTATGCCAACGAGCGCCTGTGTGGCATGGTGAGCCGCGGCGGCAGTATCATCTCCCAGTGGTGCAGCTATCATCAGAAGGAAAGCTTCCTGTATGAGCATTTCGACGACATCTGCGACATCCTGGCTCAGTACGACGTAGCGGTATCTTTGGGCGACGGACTAAGACCGGGTGCCATCTTCGATGCCAACGACCGGGCTCAGTTTGCCGAACTCGACACGATGGGCGAACTGGTAGAGCGCGCGTGGGCCAAGAACGTACAGGCCTTTATCGAGGGACCGGGACATGTGCCGATGCACAAGATCCGCGAAAACATGGACCGTCAGATCGAAAAATGCCACGAGGCTCCGTTCTATACACTCGGTCCGCTGGTAACCGACATCGCACCGGGTTACGACCACATCACCAGCGCCATCGGAGCGGCACAGATCGGTTGGTACGGCACCGCCATGTTGTGTTATGTGACTCCAAAGGAACATCTGGCTCTGCCGAACAAGGAAGACGTGCGCAACGGCGTGGTCACTTACAAGATTGCCGCCCATGCCGCCGACATCGCCAAAGGACATCCGGGTGCCACCGTACGGGACAACGCCTTGAGCAAGGCCCGCTACGAGTTCCGCTGGAAAGACCAGTTCAATCTGGCTCTCGACCCGGACCGCGCCATGGAATACTACAAGAGCGGAAATCACTTCAACGGCAAATACTGCACCATGTGCGGACCGAACTTCTGTGCCATGCGCATCAGCCAGCGCATGAAAAACTGCGAATTTGACGCCGAAGCACAGGCAAACATTCAGAACGACGAACAATAATAACCAACTAAAAATAAAAGCAAAATGATCGAAACGAAAGTATCACAGGGCATTATCAGCACCTACTTTGAGAAAATGCAGAAGAATCTGAATCTGGACGTAGCCATCGTGGGTGGCGGCCCTTCAGGCATCGTAGCCGCTTACTACTTGGCCAAGGCCGGTTTGAAGGTGGCTCAGTTTGACCGCAAGCTGTCTCCGGGTGGAGGTATGTGGGGCGGTGCCATGATGTTCAACCAGATTGTGGTGCAGGAAGAAGCCATGGATATCGTGCGCGACTTTGACATCAACTACGCTCCGTTTGAGGACGGTCTGTATGTGATGGACTCTGTTGAGAGTACTGCCGCCCTGCTCTACAAGGCCGTACACGCTGGAGCCACCATCTTCAACTGCTACTCGGTAGAAGATGTCATCTTCAAGAATGATGTGGTGAGCGGTGTGGTTGTAAACTGGACTCCGGTTTTGCGCGAAGGTCTGCACGTTGACCCGCTGAACATTCTGGCAAAATGCGTAATCGACGGTACCGGACACGACAGCGAAATGTGCTGCACCGTGGCCCGCAAGAACGGCATCAAGCTGAACACCGAAACCGGTGGTGTAATCGGTGAGCGCTCACTGGACGTTGTTGCCGGTGAGGACGAAGTGGTGAAGGGCACCAAAGAAATCTACCCGGGACTGTATGTCTGCGGTATGGCAGCCTCAGCCGTTTCCGGGACTCCACGTATGGGACCAATCTTCGGCGGTATGCTGATGAGCGGTAAGAAGGTGGCCGAAATGATTATCGAAAAGCTGAAGAAATAAATCACCGATAAGCAAACAAAAGCCTCATGAGAACATAAAACTATGCTCATGAGGCTTTTATCATATTCTGACCTATATTCTTTCAGCTTAAATCAAGAAGGAATCACCAAATGTCCTCCGCTTTTTCAGGATTCTGAAATACTGTTGCAGGAACCAGCTCCAGATAATCCAGGAAAAGCTGACCATTGGAAGTTCCAACAGACTTTATTCTGAAATAATACTTTTTATCAGCTTTCATATCAAAACTGCCCACAATGCGACGACCTAATGGAGAGTAATCTCTAATATTGGACGTAAAAGCACTTTTAAAAACATTAGGTACTCTCATGTGTCCTCCTTGTGATAAAATAAGATCCAAATCCACAAAAGAAGAATCATTCCGTCCATACGCCTCATATCCTTCATTATAAGAAGTACGCTCATCGATAGGCAAACCAACAGGCTGCATGATATCCTCATCCCCCCAATAATACTGAACGATTGAACGAGACGGATTTCCAGAAAGTCCTAACCGCAATTGATAAATACCATCAAGGCTAACTGGAGGTAGTTCTATCAAAATATCCAAAGCACCATTCGTTGAAACCAACAGTAACTCATCTCCCTGATAATCAGACCAACCACTGTTATATCCCGGCAAATAATACAAATCACCCGCAAAAACCTTTATCTTGTCTTGATAATTAGGTTCTAAATAAAAGGCTCGAGCAGGAGATGTACTCAAAAGTCGACGATAGCCAAGATTCATCAATTCCGGAGAGATAGAAGCAATATCAACTCGTACTCTCTCTTGAGCAAAACCCTTATAAACCGTTTGATCATCATACAAAAGCAGATCATCCAAAAGATATACATTACCATTTGACGCTGCATACATGCGTTCCTGAGACAGGGATAATCCTTCCGAAATCACCTCTTTTTCCTGATATTCCTGTTGATCAAAAGACACAAAACGATTTATACGTACGCCCTCAGACTCCTTGCTTTCATAAATCTTAAGCAATCGTTGAGGAGTACCCATTGTTGCATAATAATCATATACTGGAACAGTAGGTTTGGCAATTCCTGTTTTAATGTAATCTTGTAAATCAAAATTCAACTCATTATAGTGATATACCAGCTGGTTTGGACCTAACTTTTGTGGCAACAAATGATAAGAAACAAATCTATTGGCGACATGATTCTCATTAGTGTATTGATCATCATACAACAAATTAGAATATGTCATATTATCAGCTAAATGGTCTTGTAAATAGGCCGTCAGCGTTGCAGCATCTGAGATTCCCAAAGAAGAAAATACAGGATCACTCTCCGCAAATACAGTAAAAGCAAACGGTCTTTCCTGTGGAATAAAACTCAGTTCACTGCTCCCTAAAGGAGAGGTTGAGGGTGGTGTCTGAATTGGTTTATAATGTTCGTCTTTACTTTGCATCAAAGCTTTGTCCCAACCTGTTTCTTGCAGTAATTTCGTAAAAACTGTCAGTTCTGATTTTTGTTCCATCAACTCAGGCAATAACAGGTCTTTTCCCTGAGGAAATTTATTTTCTTCCTGTCCCTGACAAGGGAATCCTATGATTAGGAACAGAAACAGGCATCCTATTTTTATATTTAAATTCTTCATAACTATCATCTTTAATATTCGTTTGCAATTGCTTCATTAATTTGCATCACAACTCCTGTCCCCATATCCAAAGTTATGAACGGATTTCTAAAATAACTTGTATTCTTCTTCCACGGTTCGCGCACACAACGGATAGAATTAGGTACAGATTTCGCATTAGAAACAGCAAAACCATCAGAGGAAGCATCTCGTGTAATGGAAACTTGCTGGGCAACTCCTGTTGACAGTATATTGCAGGACATAACTCTCATCGTATTTCCTTTAGGAATATCTACCAATACATTTCCAAAACATATATGCCTTTTAACAAAAGCAAGAGTCTTAGAAATCTTCTCACGCAACAACGCATCTGCATTTTCATTTCCTTGGAGAGAATTTTTGTACTCTTTAATCATATCCCAAGTAAAAACCTCCTTATTATTAATAGCGGTCTCTATAGCCTCATCCGTAGGAGCAAATATCGTGTAACTGACACAGGAACTTGTCCAGCAGAACTTATTCCATTGCTCCATATCTTTAAAGAAAGTAACATCGGCAACATGTGCTGCATCCATGTAACCACAGTCTAATAAGAACTGGGTTGGTACTTCCATCAATTTTAAAAACTCAGGAGCGATTTCTTTTAGGGCATCATAAGTCGTCAAACAAGTTTCACAGACAAAGGCATCGGTAACCTTGCATACTTTACCGTCTGATCCTTCAAATTGCTGAATTACATTAATCTTGGGGAGATTCGCCCAACCATTCTGTAAAGCCCACTTCCGATAAGTCCCTTCATAAATGTCATTTTCCATATTGACAAAAGAACCAGCCACTGTATAAGCCGGACTATCCGAACCGACAAGGAACTGATTGACAATCAATCTTTGCAAAATTCCAGCAATCTCTGTTTGACTAGGTCTGGAACCAATCATTTCTCGTCCTTTTTCTCCTGTTCTCGGATCAAACACGTATCTTTTCATCTGCAATGGAAAATTACTATTCTTATCCAAGGATACAGAAAGTAAATCATATGATGCTAACGTCAAAGGCAAACGAGCTGTAGGAATATTCAAAAATGCATCATCATTTGGAATAAGCACCAGCTTTACATTTGGGCTATTAAGATATCTCCAAAAAAACTCAGAAGGCAAACCAGGGATATCATCAAACAAAATAGTTTTCATGATTTCACAATTCTCCAGAGCCATGATCTGATTTGCCAGACTAATTGCAGTATCATTGAAATGAATCTGCTTTAAATCAGCCATAGGAATCCGAATCTCCCCCTGAGACCGAGTGTGAACCACCTGTGTGCATCCATCATCCTCAAAAGTAATCCGATATGCATCCGATAAATTATACTCTTTCGTTTGTGTCTGCACCTGAATCGGAGTTTGGCTCCATACATTTAGAGCAAACGCCATTGATATGAAAAGTAAAATATATTTCATCGTTTCAAGATTTTAATGGTTTGACTATTTACTTTAATTAAAAGCATACCCTTAGGAAGGCTAGCCAGAGACAATATACAAGAACCTTCGTGTACACGTACTGAACTTAAAAGGACACCAGAAAGATCGTAAACTTTCACAAAGGGGCAGTCTGTAATACCGCTTATGGTCAGCATATCACCATCCAAGCGATAACTTAAAACAGCCTCAGAAAGATTCTGGATTCCAGTCACAGAAGAATCAAAGGTCAATGTGGAAACATCCTCCAAAAGGAACAGAACATCATATTCTGGGTTCACTGGAGCATGTACCTTTAACAATGATTTTTGCAATTCAATTTCGGAAGATGAGTTCATAATAAATTGACGAACCGTACCATCTCGCATCTTCAAATTTGCTGTAAGATCATCAGCATGGATGCTTGCACTAGCAAGCAAAACCATTATACAAAATATTATATTTCTCATTGTGGTTAAAAATTAAGACAATTATTCAAATGCAAACCTAAAAAAAATAAAAACGAAAACAAAAAACAAGTGTAGAAAATCAGGAGACATACAAGATTTTGCATGTAGAAGAATGTATCATAAATAAAAATAAACAGAAAACTATGAGTTTACTAAAAACAAAATCTATAAGAAACAAATTATATTTCGTATTCGACGGATAATCAAAAGAAAAATCTACTATCAGGTCTTAAAACAGTTAATATAACTTTTAAAACAACATTAAATAAATTCAAACAATTTCTCTCCCAGTATATGTAATTATGACACTCATAGTCAAACATGCAAAATAGCGCTTCAAAATTATCATACTTAAAATAAGAAACATTCTAGCACATAGGAAAAACATATACAAATACAGCAAAAATAAAGCATGAATTTAACATGTTCTTTTGATCACAGGAATATTAAAAAAACAAATCAATATTTCATTGAATAACCATCTCGCTCATTATATGCTTCATCATTACCGCAACCTCAAAAACTTTATAAGATCTTTAAATGGAATTTTTAATAGAACTTGTGCAACAAAGGCCACACCCGATTAAAAGAAATCATTGTATGGCCTTTGTTGATGCAGAATCATCGCCAGATGTATTTATTTAGAACTTCAGAATCCATACATCTAGGCTATTAAGAATCTTATTGCAGAATTACCAAATATCTTCAGAAACCTCTGGATTATCATATACCGTAGAAGGAACCAATTCCAGATAATCCAATAAGACCTCACTATTCATACCAGAAGATGTCTTTATTCGAAGATAATATGTCTCACCAACTCGCATATCAAATACTCCAATAATACGCCGGATAGAAGTTTTTGAATCACGCAGAGATTCCCCTCCCCCCATAAAATTCTGGATTCCATTAGGAGCCTTCATAAGATTTGCCTGATAAAGAATCAAATCAGAGTCAACAAAAGAATCACTCCAACCAAAGGGAATATAACCCGTATTAAAATCCACCCGTTCATCAATAGGGATACCTATAGCCGCGATATTATCCTCTGTACCAAAATAATACTGCACAATACCACGTAAAGGGTTACTAAAAAATCCCATACGAACCTGATACATGCCATCGGCAGAAACTGGTGGAAGTTTTATTAGTACATCGCTTCCATCTTTCTGGGCATGAAGACTCAACTCATCTCCTTGATAATCACTCCAACCACCTCTAAATCCTGGATTATAAAACAGTTTTCCGGATAGTACTTTAATATTATCCATATAGTCCACTGGCAAATAAAGAGTCCGGAATGAATTATTCATCAGACGACGATAGCCCAGATTCATCAATTCGGGAGTCAATGCAGTAAAATCAAAACGCAGTCTTTCTTTTGCAAGTCCATTCAATGCAAAATCATCATCATAAACCAACATTTTATTCAGGAAATAAATGTTTCCGTTTGATGCCTTTTGCATATGCTCTCCTGAAACAAGAATGCCCTCAATCTTTACTTCTTGCTCCATAAAGGTTTGTGGGTTATGTTCTACAATACGGTTCAAGCGAACACCGCCAGAAGAAGTACTTTCATAAAGCTTCAGCAAACGACGATCTTCTCCCATCGTAGTATAATATTCATATACGGGAATTGTAGGATGAGCTATACCCGTTTCCAGAAAGGCGTCAAGATCAAAATCATACTCATTATAATGAATCACCAATTGCTCCGGTCTTAAAATCTGCGGCAAAAGATGATAAGCAACAAAACGGTTTACTACATGACGCGCATCCGTGTACTGATCATTATACAGCATACCTTCAAAAACAGAATTATCTGCATAATGCTCCTGCAAATAAGCCGTCAACGTAGCAGCATCCTTAATACCTCTTGAAGCAAAAACACTATCATGTTCTGCAAAAACAGTAAAGGCATAAGGACGGGACTCTGGAGTTACACTGGGACCCATTGTAGGATTCTGAGGTGGATTATATTCCATAACAAAATCTTCATCCTCTGCTGCCATTAAAACCTGATCCCATTGTGTTTCCTTCAACAGTTTTGTAAAGACCTTAAAATCGGCCTGCTGTTCCAGAGCTGCGGGTAATAAAAGTGCATCATCTTTAGATACATCACTAGTTTCCTGTGCCATTAATGAAAAGCCACAAGCCAGGCAAACTAGGGTAAGTCCCATTTTTTTATAGATGTTATTCATAATCGTCTTATTTATTCGTTTGTTATTGCTTTGTCTATCTGCATAACCACTCCAGATTGCATCTGGTCTGAAAAGAAAAGCTGATAATTAGATTCTCCGACCTCTTTTACATATCGAATTGAACTCGGGATGGTCTTTGCAGTAGATACCGAAAAGACATTTCCTTTATCTCTCCGAACAGAAACTGTCTGAGAAGTATGATTACCAGTCAACAGACAAGTTGTGATTTTGGATTCTGTATTTTCTGGAATATCTGTCATTACATTTCCAAACAAGATGTGCTGATTGATAAAGAAAAACAGTTCCGTAACCTTTTCGAGCACTTCATACTTACCCTTTATCTCCCAATCGGCAGAATCTATCAGATTATCCGCCATCGCCCTGATCTCATCCCAGGAAAGCAAGATACCACTACGGAAAGCTGCCTCCAAAGCCTCATCCGTAGGAGCAAATATGGTATAGTTTACAGCCGTAGAATTCCAACGGAACTTCTTCTTTCCGGAACTCAAAGTCTCGAAAAAAGAAAAATACGGTGTTCTCTCCCAATATTCATAATCAGGATCAAAAAATCCTAATTGATCCATCAAATCCAAAGGAATATCCTCCAGCAACTGCAAAAACTTTGGAGAAAGTTCCTGTAATGCCTCATGCGTGCTGCACAACGTTTCACTCAACACAGCATCTGTAATGATACATTTTCTATTGTCGGAACCATTCAAGACTTGCACCGCATTGACATTAGTCTGATATTTATTTCCTTTTCTTGTAGCTTCCAATTCATAGGTTCCCTTGTAACCTTCTTCCGATTCTTCAATCATTGAACCAGTCACGGTTTTCAGTTCCTTTCTATTTCCGAAAGCAAACTGATTCATAACCAAACGTTTTAAAAAGGCTCCCAACTCTGCAGAGGAAGGGGTTATTCCTAAAAATCCACCGACCTCACCCGTTTCTGGATCATATCTTTTCAGTTGAGCACGAAAAGGAAAAGAAGCAGCCTTATCCAAAGTTACGGACAAAACGCAAGGCAGGTTCGGAGTCTTTGGATTCACGACTGGAATAGCCTCAAAGGCTTTGTCTGTAGGAATGAAAACACGTGTAATATTAGAAGCATTAAGATAGGGAGCAAACATGTATGGAGCCAGGACAGAGTTTTCCTCAAACAAAATGGTTTTCATGATCTCGCATCCCTCCAGATTCTTAATCTGATCTGTCAGAGTGACCAAGGTGTCATTAAAATAAATTTGTTTCAAATCGGCCAAAGGTACACGAATTTCTCCCTGACTTTTTGTCTTGATAACTTGAGTCTGTCCTCCGTTCTCAAATGTAATGCTATAAGCATCCGACAAATCATACATTTTGGTCTTGGTCTGTACCTGAATCGGTGTCTGAGCCCACGCGCCGATGCTGGACGCCATCAATATAATCGGTAAAATCTTTTTCATCTCTTCAGAATTTTAATGGTTTGATTATTTACTTTTACTAATAACAATCCTTGAGAGAAATCCATCAACGATATGCTACATGAGGAACCCCGAACAGCAACATCCTTTAGAAGTACACCGGAAGCATCATATACCTGAACAGGCGCATTCCCCGTTACTCCACTGATATACAAGATTCCATTGTCCATACGATAACAAAGAGTCTCTGAAGAAACATTCTTGATATCCGTAGACGGCTGGCTAAAAGACAGGGAAGCAACATCATCTATCAAGAAAATAAACTCTGTTTTTTGTAACCAATGATTATATACCTTCAATAGATTCTTCTGCAACTTTACCTCGGAAGAAGCCTCCAGCTGCATTTGCAAAGACGATCCGTCGCGCATTTTCAGAAATGCAGTAAGATCATCTGCGTAGATATTTGGAAAGACCAAACATGCTACAATACTCAATAATATTTTTTTCATGTCTATAGATTTAAATAAAGAACAATTACAAATATATGTTTTAATCCAAGAGGAATAAATTAATTTTGTAGACTTTTTTACACAGTATTTAAAATACGAAGACCACAAAAATGTAAAAAAAGACACAAGGCATCATGGAATATATAAAAAAAGAGTTATCCCTCTTTTCTTACGAAAGAAAGGCATAACTCTTTTATCTCAAAACATGTATTTTGTATTTTCCGAAGAAGTCCTTATCAGAACCTTCCCCGTTTTGAAGTTCACCAATAATCAGAATGCATCATGCTTCGCGATTCGGATTACTTGTTCTGCTTGATTTCCTTCAGCATTTCCTGAACGGCGGCTTCCAGCTGAGCATCCTTGCCGGCAAGCACATCTTCAGGTTTGTTATACACCTCGATGTCGGGATCAAGCTGCTGGTTCTCCAGAACACCGCCACGCATATCCACGGCAGTAACCTGAGGAATACCGAACACCAGTCCGCCGTCGAGATACTCCCACCATACGGCTGTCATGGTTCCGGGCACCGGAGCACCAACCAGTTTACCGATACCCTGCTCCTTATAATACCAAGGAGTTCCGTGAGCATTGGAATAGTTGTCCTCACAAACGAGCATGCACGAAGGCTTGAACCAACGGTCGAACGGGTCGTTACCGATGAACTGACCGCGCGGTTTGTACTGCAGCGTGCGCTTACCACTCAGCAGGATACAGATATCGTCGTGCAGCCAGCCACCTCCGTTATGACGGGTGTCTACCACCACGGCATCCTTGTTACGGTTCTCGTCGCTCATCAACTCCTTATAAAGTTTCTGGAAACAAGCTGCGTTCATCTCCTTGATGTGCACGTAAGCCACACGGTTGTCGGACAACTGCGCTACCATGCGCTGATTGCGTTTTACCCAGCGGTCATACAGCAAATCGCTTTCACGACCGGAAGAGATCGGCTTCACTGTCACATGGAATTCTTTACCGCCGTCTTTTACCGTGAGGCGTGTGTAACGGCCCACCTTGCCTTCGAGCAACGGATAATAATCCATTCCAGCCTTGATTTTCACTCCGTCAATAGCCAGAATCACGGCACCGGCCTTGATCGGATGAGCAGCCAGTTCAACCGGACTGCCCTCGAGCACTTCCTTCACCTTCAGTCCGTCGCCCTGATAAGTCTCATCATAGAACACACCCAATGAGGCTGTAGGCAACGCGCCGCCGTAACCACCGAAACGGCATCCTGTGTGCGACACGTTCAGTTCGCCCAACATCTCGCTCGCCATTTCGGCAAAGTCATAGTTGTTGTTGATGTAAGGCAGATACTTGGAATACGTCTTATAGATGGCATCCCAGTCAGCACCGTTCATGTTCGGATCGTAGAGTTTGTCTTTGGTCTGTTTCCAGATGTGCTCAAACTGGTAAGCACGCTCCTCGTCCGGACGCGAAGTATAGAAAGCCTCAAACGGCACATTACTGATGCGTCCGTTTTCGATATCCAGTTTCTTGATCATGCCTCCGCTGGCCATATAGGCATTTTTCACTTCCGGATCGGCATCCAGATTGGCCCAATCCATGCCGCGCATTTTCAATTCATTGCGATACTCCTTGATGTGCTGCACCCAAAGTCCGGCACCGCCCTCGTATGGAGCCACATAATACAGTTTGCTTCCGTCCTTGCTCAGCACGGCATCGCCCAGATTGGTAGAATAAGGAGTGAGGCGCAGCGTGCGTTCCTCCAGATGTTCCAGGTCGAAGACCAGATCCTTGTTCTTCTCCTTTTCCTTGTTGGCCTCGTATTTCTTGCGCTCCTTGTCGGACATTTCCTTGACCTTCTTCTCCTCGGCCTCTTTCTCTTCCTTCTCACGCTCGGCCAGAAGTGCCAGTTCCTCCTTGTTCATCATAAAGCGGTCGTAAGCATCCGCATCGAAGAACATAATGTATTCGTCACGCTGTGAGCCCCAGGAACCGTGGCTGCGATAACCCGAACGGTCGCTCTGGAAAATCATGGCCTTACCGTCGAGCACCCACTTCGGACTACCCTCGCTGTAACCGCTGTTTGTCAGATTGTGGATCACCCCGCTACCGTCGGCTCTGACAAGCGCGATGTCCTTATTGTTCCAGCCACCCACACCGATATACTCCGTGAGCAGCCATTTGCCGTCCGGGCTCCAGGTAAAGTCCTGATCACCGTCGGTATAAGAATACTGATATTTGCCGTCCATCACCGTGCGCACCTTGCGCGACTTCACATCGAGCACACAGATTTCGGTGCGGTTCTTCAGGAAAGCCACCTCGCCTCCCTTCGGATTATACACCGGCTGGAAGGCTGTGTATTTGCCGTCAGTAAGTTGTTCTTCCTTGATCTCGGTGGCATAAGTAAAGTTCTTCTCATCCTTCTTGACCAGACTGGCCTGGAACACCTGCCACAGACCGTTGCGCTCGGAAGCGTACACCAACGAACGACCGTCGGGCGCGAAGTCCACGGTGCGTTCCTTCTGTGGCGTATCGGTAATCTGCTTGGTAGTCTTATAGTCAATTGAAGTGACATACACATCGCCACTCATCACAAAAGCGATCTCATTGCCTTTTGGCGATACGGAAATCTCACTGGCTCCGGATGAACGCAACTGGCGGATCACATCGCGCTGCATGTCGTCGCGCGTGATGCGCACCGTCACCTTCTTCGGTTCTCCGCCCGGCTGCAAGGTGTAGATTTCGCCATCGTAACTATAGCACAACAAATCGTTGTCCGAAGCCGACAGGAAACGCACCGGACAGTCCTTATAGTGTGTGAGCTGCACCGGATTGTCCTGCACGGAAAGACCTTTCTTGAAAATGTTGAAAGAGCCGCCCTCCTCGCTCAGATAATAGAACTGGCTGCCGTCGGCCGCCCAGAGCGGATTCCGGTTCTCGCCCTTGAAGCTGGTAAGCTGGCGATAGTTCTTTCCGTCATAGAGCCACACGTCGCTGGCGATGCTCGAAGTCTGGTGCTTGCGCCAATAGTCCTCATAGCCCTTGACATCCTCAAAAAGCACACCCTGACGGCCTACGTTGGGATTACGCATGGTCCATTCGGAGTAAAGCTGCGGACGGCCGCCCTGCACACTTACCTTATAGATATGTGTGTAGATACCGCTCGGATATTGCGTATTGTCTACCGAAGGCATGCCCCAGGCCGAGAAGAGCACCTGCTCATTATCCAGAAAAGCCACCGGGATTTCATTTCCCGAATTTGTGGTGATGCGCTTCGGCGCTCCCCCTTCGAGCGAAGACACATACACATCCATACTACCCTCGCGCGCACTGGCAAAAGCAATGTGCTTGCTGTCGGGGCTCCACACCGGAGCGTAATCATAAGCCGTATTGGCTGTGAGCTGGCGTGCTTCACCGCCCGCAGCCGGCACCGTGTAGATGTCTCCGCAATAAGTAAAGGCAATCTGCTTTCCATCCGGTGAAATGGAACACCAGCGAAGCCATCCGGGCTGCTCGCCGGCAGCCCACAAGTTGGTCTGGCAGGCCAGGGCCAAACCGAACAACATCTTCTTATTCATAAAGCAAAATGATGAGTTAAACCATAATTAATAAAGGACAAAGTTAACCATTATTATCCTAAGAACGCCACCGCATTGAAAAATAAAACGAAAAATAATTGAAACACTATGCGGGCTAATAGTTTTTTCTTACCTTTGCAACAAAAATAAGTGTTAAAGTTCTTATGAAATTGATTTTATTGACCAACGAGGAGTTCTTTGTTGAAGAAGACCAGATCATCAGTCTGCTTTTTGAGGAGGGTCTGGATGTTCTTCATTTGAGAAAGCCGGGCTCCGATCCGGTCTATTCGGAAAGACTTTTGACACTGTTGCCCGACGAATATCACAAGCAAATCGTCGTTCATGATCATTTTTATCTGAAGAAGGAATTCAACCTGATGGGGATCCATCTGAACAGCCGCAATCCGGAACCTCCCGCAGGCTATAAGGGGCATGTAAGCAAATCGCTCCACAGTCTGGAAGAGGTGACTGCCGAAAAGAAAAAGTTCGACTATGTATTCCTGAGCCCTATTTTCGACAGCATTTCCAAGTCCGGATATCCGTCTGCTTTTGACCGCACCCTGTTGGAATCCGCCCATAAATCCGGAGTGATCGACCACCGCGTGATGGCGCTCGGGGGCGTTTCGCTGCAAAACATACCGATAATCAAGGACTGCGGCTTCGGCGGCGTGGTTATCAAAGGCGATCTGTGGAACCGGTTCGACATTCATTCGAACAAAGATTTCAAAAGCCTGCTGGACCACTTCAAGATGCTGAGAAAGGCCGTAGGCTGAAAAAACGAATATTGTAACCCACAAATATTTTTTAAAACGATGAGCGAGAAAAGACCATTTAAAGTATTCTCAGGAACCAATTCAAAATATTTGGCTGAGAAAATCTGTGCAAGTTTGGGCTGTGAACTGGGTAAACTGCAAATTACTCACTTTGCTGACGGTGAATTTGCCGTTTCTTATGAGGAATCTATCCGCGGACGCGATGTATTCCTGATCCAGTCAACCTTCCCGAACTCAGATAACCTGATGGAGTTGTTGCTGATGATCGACGCTGCCAAGCGTGCGTCTGCCAAAAGCATCATTGCCGTTATCCCTTACTTCGGCTGGGCCCGTCAGGACCGCAAGGACAAGCCACGTGTTTCCATCGCAGCCAAGCTGGTAGCTGACATGTTGAGTGTAGCCGGTATCGACCGCTTGATTACTATGGACCTGCATGCCGATCAGGAGCAGGGATTCTTCAATGTTCCGGTTGACCACCTTTATGCTTCAAGCGTGATGTTGCCTTACATTCAGTCACTGAACCTGGAGAATCTGGTTATCGCCACTCCGGACGTTGGTGGTTCTAAGCGCGCCAGCACTTATGCCAAATACCTGAACTGCCCGATGGTTCTGTGTGACAAGAAGCGCGAAAAGGCAAACGTAGTTGCCAGCATGCAGATTATCGGTAATGTAAAGGATGCCAACGTTATCCTCGTTGACGACATGGTAGATACAGCCGGTACAATCACCAAGGCTGCCGACCTGATGAAGGAAAACGGAGCCAAGTCAGTAAGAGCTATCGCTTCTCACGGTGTGATGTCAGGACCTGCTTCAGAGCGTGTTCAGGACAGCTCTCTGATCGAGATGGTATTCACAGACAGTATTCCTTACTCAAAGCGTTGCGACAAGGTAAAGCAGCTGTCTATTGCTGACCTGATTGCGGAAACCATCCGTCGCGTAGAAACCAATGAGTCTATCAGTTCACAATACTTAGTGTAATAGACATTAATTACAAACAAACCGAAAACTGCTTTTAGGATTTATCTTAGAGGCAGTTTTTTTAATTTCATTACCAATTATGACTAAATCAATTTTAAAAGGCCTGCTGGCATCCTTGCTGATTCCAGTATGCTCGTGCCAGAACAATGAGTTTACCTTTACCGGAAAAGCAGAAGGCATTCAGGACGGCGACACGGTGTTCGTGGCCCGTCTTAACAATGCACAATGGGAAATGCGCGACACGCTCGTGGTCAACAACGGAACCTTTACCCTGACCGGAAAGGCTGACTCCTGCGAAATTCTCAACTACTGGATTGACAACGAAAACGGCTCTTATCAGGGTTTCTTCTTTAGCGAACCGGGAAAAATCACCCTGAACGCTGGTCCGGAAAAAAGCGTGGTGGGCGGAACTCCACTGAACGACCTCTATCAGCAGATCAGCGACTCGCTGTACGGATTCAGCGACCGCATTGCCGCACTTTATGAAACAGGCGACCCGTCTTCTGCGGCAACCGCACAGAAAGGCGAAGCGCTGAACCAGGAAATCAGAAACTATCTCAAGACACAGATCACCGAGAATGCCGACAATCCGGTGGGTCTGTTCCTGACCATTACCAATGCCACTGTTTTCTCTCCCGAAGAGATGGAGCAGCTGATTGCCTCACTGCCGGAAAAGACCCGCAACAACGCTGCCGTAAAAAACATATCTGCTGCCATTGAACAGCTGAAAAAGAATGCCGTAGGCCAACCGTACACGGACTTCGAAATGAATACTCCCGAGGGAAAAGCCATCAAGATCAGTGATTTCGTGAGCAAGAACAAAATCACCGTGCTCGACTTCTGGGCCAGCTGGTGCGGTCCCTGTATGGCCGAAGCACCGGAAATGGTGCGTATCTATGAGAAATTCCACACTCAGGGAGTGGAGTTTGTCGGCGTATCGCTCGACACCGACGAGAAAGCCTGGAAGAAAGCCATTGCCGACAAGGGGCTGAGCTGGCCACAGGGTTCGGAACTGAAAGAGTGGCAGCAGAACAACGGAGCGCGCCTGTATAATGTAGAGGGAATCCCTTACACCGTTGTCCTGTCACAAGAAGGTACCATTCTGGCCAAGGGACTTCGTGCAGCCCAGCTGGAGGAGTTCATCGGTGCTACCCTGTCCAAGGAAAAGGCTCAGTAATCGCCAGACACTCCCCCTTTGTATCACTAATTCATAAAAACAGCATTTTGTCATGAACAGTATAAAAGGTTTGATTTATGGAATTGTGACTTCGGTGACCTTCGGTCTGATTCCTCTCTTTACCCTGCCCCTGATGAAGGAAGGCATGTCGCTCGACTCGATTCTGTTCTACCGGTTTCTCTTTGCCACCATTGCCCTGGGCATCATGATGAAGGTACACAAGGAACCGTTTGCCATCAAGATGAACGACCTGCCGCTATTGGTGCTGCTTTCGACCTACTACATGGTCTCTGCACAGTTCCTTTTCTGGGGATACGACTATATGGGTGCCGGAGTGGCCACAACACTGCATTTCACCTATCCGGTGTTTGTCACCCTGCTGATGCTCATTCTGTTCCGCGAAAAGGCTTCCTGGGTCACCTGGCTGGCCATCATCTTGGCGGTTTACGGAGTGGCACGCCTGTCCATCGGCGGCGAAGACCATAAGTTCAGTTTCTTCGGTGTCGGCATCGTGTTATTGTCCGCATTGGGCTATGCCGCCTATATCACAACGGTGAACAAGTCGCACCTGCGCACCATGCCCAACCGCAAGCTGGCTTTCTATGTGTTTGTCTTCACCACCCTGCTTTTTGCCGGAAAGGTGTCTGTAACGCAAACGCTGCAGCCTATTCCCGACGTCATGTCCGGTGTGAATCTGGTATTGCTGGCCGTGCTGCCTACCGTGATATCAAACATCACCCTGCTGCTGGCCGTGCATCATATCGGTGGCACCATGACTTCGGTATTGGGAGCTCTGGAACCGGTTACGGCCGTATGTATCGGTGCCTTTGTCTTCGGCGAGGCCTTCACCTGGCAGCAGGGACTGGGCATTGCCATGATTCTGGTAGCCGTGACACTGATCATCCTCGGCAAACCGATACAGAACACGCTGTCGTCTGTCGTGAAGTTGATCCGTCCGCGCCATTCGTGAAACAACAGTGCGCCCTGCAAACACGGATACTACTGCTTGCAGGACTGAAATATCCAAAACTCCCGGAACTCAAAATGTTGGGTTCCGGGAGTTTTTGCTTTCAGATGATTCCCGAAATCACTGTTTCGCAAACCGTCTGTTTTTCTGAATAAAGATTTCTGGAGCATATCCTGAATGCCAGCACGCCTAAATCTGGAAAACGATGCAGCATCATTTTGTCGCTTTTACCGTTTTCAGGGCTTCGAACAGAGAAGCAGAACTTCAGAAAAAATATTTTTCATCGTCATGAAACCGGATTTTCATCAGGATGCTTTCCGAAAATCGTGCGCATCATCGTTCCAAGAGGCCTCAAAAACTGGTATTTCTCTTCCGGAAACGCACAGAAAAGTCCGAAAACAAAACCGCTGAATCTTAAACAAACGACACACAATCAGCAGGATAAGGGCGTTTCAAGCCCCTCAGAATCCTGAAATCCGGTCAGCCGATGCATATACCCGCAAAAACAGGAATCTGGGGAATATCAAAAAGCAAAGTGTCAAATTGTCCATACAAAAAAAACCGATCCTTACGGACCGGTTTTTTTCATATCGTGAATTGTAGATTAAGCGAACCATTTCACATAGCAGAAGTCTTCTCTGTGTGGCAGAGCCTCGTTCTTAGGATACATACGGCAAGCAGCCTTGAAGCTTCCGGAATTGTTCAAAGTATAAGTTCCGGCGAAAGTATACAGGTTGCCTTCCTTCTTCACTACTTCGAGTGGAGTTACTGAATAGATGTGATCCTTGCAATCCTTGTCGGTCATCAGGGTCACAATTTCGATACCGATAGCATCGTCCAGTCCCTGCTCGTCGATCGTGATCTTCACCTCATAGTCCTTACCGGTTTCAAGAGCACCTGAGCTCAACTGCTCGCTCTTCTCGAAAGAAACTACATTGATGTTGTCCCAGCAAGCAGCAACCTGCTCTTTCCAGGCAGCGATTTCCTTAGCCTTGGCATTGTCGTTGGCAGCCAGAGCCTTGAAGCGGGCAGCCTGTGGATCGTAGAACTTGGTATAGTAATCATCCAACTGACGCTTCATAGTATAGTGAGGAGCAATCTGAGCGATAGAGTTCTTGATGGTTCTTACCCAACCCTCTGAATAGCCCTTCTTGTTGCGTGCATAGTACAACGGCAGGATTTCGTTCTCCAGCAAGCTGTAGATGGTAGCAGCGTCGAGCTGATCCTGATGAGCCTGGTTCTCGTAAGTACGCTTCTCGGTCAAAGCCCATCCGGCGCCTTCGCGATAGCCTTCCAGCCACCATCCGTCAAGTACTGACAGGTTGAGCACACCGTTCATCAAAGCCTTCTCACCAGATGTACCAGATGCTTCCAACGGACGGGTCGGAGTGTTCATCCAGATATCTACACCGCTCACCAGACGACGAGCCAGCTGCATGTCGTAGTTCTCCAGGAAGATGATCTTACCCAAGAACTCAGGACGCTGAGAAATCTCATAAATCTTCTTGATCAGGCCCTGGCCGGCACCGTCAGCAGGATGTGCCTTACCGGTGTAAAGGAACTGTACCGGATAGTTCGGGTTGTTTACGATCTTAGACAAACGATCCAGGTCGGTGAACAACAGGTGAGCACGCTTGTAAGTAGCGAAACGACGACCGAAACCGATCAACAGAGCGTTCGGGTTGATCTTGTCCATCAGAGAAACCACACGTGAAGGATCACCCTGGTTTTTCAACCAGCTGCCACGGAACTGCTCACGGATGTAATCGATCAGCTTGTTCTTCAATTTCAGACGAGTGTTCCATACCAACTCATCAGGTACATTATAGATAGCTTCCCAGATGCTCTGATTGCTCTGGTCGCTCATGAAGCTCTTGTCAAAGTGCTTGATGTAGAATTCTTTCCACTCAGTAGCAGCCCAAGTCGGGAAGTGCACACCGTTGGTTACATAACCCACATGGCTCTCTTCCGGGAAGTAACCCTTCCAGATGTTAGAGAACATCTCGCGAGATACCTTTCCGTGCAACCAGCTCACACCGTTAACCTCCTGACAGGTGTTACAAGCGAAGGTTGACATACAGAAGCGCTCAGAATGATCTTCCGGATTCTGACGGCCCATGCCGATGAACTCATCCCAAGTGATACCCAGCATTGCCGGATAACCACCCATATATTTTCCGAACAGACCTTCGTCGAAATAGTCGTGACCGGCAGGAACCGGAGTGTGTACGGTATACAGAGAAGAAGCACGAACCAGCTCCAGAGCCTGATTGAAGGTAAGACCAGACTGAACGTAGTCCAACAGACGCTGAACGTTGCACAGAGCAGCGTGTCCTTCGTTGCAGTGATAGATATCCTTCTTGATACCCAGTTTCTTCAGAGTGAGCACACCACCGATACCCAACAGGATTTCCTGCTTCAAGCGGTTCTCCCAGTCGCCACCATACAGGGCGTGCGTGATGCTACGGTCGAACTCTGAGTTCATTTCGTTGTCGGTGTCGAGCAGGTACAATTTGATACGACCTACATTGACACGCCAAACGTATGCATGTACAAAGTAATTCAAATAAGGTACGTCAACGACCATCGGATTGCCGTCGGCATCCAGCTGACGCTCGATAGGAAGGCTTCCGAAGTTCTGAGCCTCATAGTTGGCAATCTGCTGTCCGTCCATAGACAGAGTCTGAGTGAAGTAACCGTAACGATACAGGAAACCTACGGCACACATGTCAACATTGCTGTCTGAAGCCTCTTTCAGATAGTCACCGGCCAATACTCCCAGACCACCGGAATAAATCTTCAAAACGTGATTCAAACCATACTCCATACAGAAATAAGCTACAGAAGCTCTCTTATGGTTCGGTTCTACATCCATATATGCGCGGAACATCTTGTACACGGCATCCATACGGGCCAGAATCATTTCGTCCTGAGCCAGTTCTTCCAGACGCTCGTAGCTGAGACGCTCCAGAAGCAATACCGGGTTCTGTCCTACTTCTTCAAACAAATCTTCGTCGAGAGAACGGAAAAGTTCACGTGCCTCATGGTTCCATGCCCACCAGATGTTGCGGGACAATTCAGCCAATTTGCTCAATTCATTAGGAATACGTGATTTCACGTTCACTTCTTTCCAGCTGATTCCATTTGAATTACTTGCTTTAATTTTCATAATTGCTAAAATTAGATTCAGTTTAAAATATTTTTATTTTTTATTTCTCATTGCAGCATGCGCAAGCGCAAAGTCGTATGCCTGATAATAATATTCGATGAAATTCTTCCACAATGCCTTGGATGCAATGCGCTCGGCCTTCTTTCTGATCTTGCGGACTTCTGCATCAGGCAAGGTGGCAAAGGTCACAATCTGCTGGCAGATGCTTTCGGCCACTTCCTGGAAATTATAGTCCGTACGCTTGATGACTGCCACTCCATCCTCCAGAGAGCCTTCATGGCCCAGCACCTCGTTCACCCACATTCCGAAACCGGAAAGATTGGTGGTCACACAAGGGATATGGAAAGCGACACTTTCCAGCGGAGTATAGCCCCAAGGCTCATAGTAAGAAGGATAAACACAAAGATCGTTACCAATGAGCAGATCGTAATAGCTCATGTTGAAAATGCCGTCGGCTCCATCCAGATAGCAAGGAACGAAAACGACCTGCACCCGACTGTCGGGACGGTTTGTCAACTGATAGTATCGCAATGTGTTCAGCACCGCATCATCGGGCTCGTTGTGCAGATGGTGGGTAATGACCGGATTTGCCAGAGCACCTTCAGCAGCTTCTCCCTGCAAACGGGCAGACAGGTCCTCACGCGGACCGGCACACCATGCAGGTACCTCCACAAGCGCCAGAATCGGACGAGACAGATCTTCCCGTTCGTTCAGCAGCTTCAGTGTGCTGAGGAATACATCAATACCCTTGTTCTTGAACTCATAACGGCCACTGGTGGTTACAATCAGAGTGTCCTCTGAGAATTTGTTTCCGGTAAGCTGCTCGGCAACCTGGAAGATCTTGGCACGGGCCTTGCGGCGTGCAGCAGTAAACTGCGCTCCCTTCGGAACAAAATCGCTTTCGAAGCCGTTCATCAGAATGACATCCGCCGGACGCTCCAACAGCACCTCGCACTCACGGGCCGTAACCTGACTCACCGTGGTGAAGCAGTCTACGAAATGAGCCGTCTGGCGCTCAATGGAATGCTTGGACTGCATATTCAGTTCGGCAGCCATCTGGTTTCCATTATAGGCTGTGAGATAATCATAAAGCGGCTTGTTGTTTCCGGCAATCGAACGGCCGATACTTGTAGCATGAGTAGTAAAGATTGTGGCAATCTGGGGCACATGCTTACGAATATACAAAGCACCTAATCCGGTCATCCATTCGTGAGCCTGATAAATCACGTCATATTTATCACGCAGCATGTAGTTATAAATGCTTTCTACAACCAGACCGGCAGCATAAGAAAACATGGAAGCCTCATCATAATCTCCGTAGGCATGAAGGGAATCCACCTGATAGTCCTCCCACATACGTGCGTAGATTTCATTCTTTATTTCATAATACGGAGAGAAATCAACCAACACGGCAATAGGTTTTCCGGGGATATTCCATCTTCCTACACGAACAGACAAGCCTTGTTTTTCGGCCTCACTCTTCCACCCCGACAACAATTTCTTGTCTTCGCGGAACAGAGGATTCTTTGTAGCCTTCCAAACATCCGGGCCGATAAACACAAGCTGATCCTTCTTATTGTCTTGTAAGGTCTTGGCACGAGTGGAAAGAACGGTGTAGATTCCACCTACTTTATTGCACACTTCCCAACTCGATTCGAAAATAAACAGTGTGTCTTTACTCATTAATTAACAATTAGAATTCGGTGCAAATATACATAAAAAGCATGAAAACAAAATTCTTTTACTCATTTTTTTTCTAAAATCCCTTATAGTTTCCTTTAAAAATCAAAAAAACAATTCATTTGCAAAGATGCTACAGATTTCGAAATTTCAAGAATATGACAAGAAATTGGAACAGATTTCTAATTAATATATTATCTTTGCAACTGTAAACTAAATTATCATTGCGGTATTATGAAAAGGAATTTAATGTTTTTGGTTCTGTGCGTTTGCAGTCTCCTTGTATTCGGACAGCAAACCTTCAAGGCCGACCTGTCGTGCAAGGAAGAAAACCTGCATCTGGTCATCGACCTTTATGCAGAAAGCATCAATGTGCCCGGCATGGAGATGTTCGGCCCGATGCACGGTTATCTCAACGGTAACGTGTATGGCATCTGGAGTATCACTTCAGCAAAAGTCATCAACGAGAACAATGCCCTGATCCGACTTTCAAATGATCAGGGATCGGAAACCCAGGAAGTCAAGCTGACCAAGACCGACGACCAATACATCTTCGAGCAGGTGGACGGCGTCAGTATTAAAAAGGTAGTTGGCAAGAAACTGGTCAAGATTCCCAAGAAACTTATTTTCAAACTTACCGAATAGTTTCCTAAAAAAAAGAGACGGAACCTCTTCACAGATTTTATCTGGACAGAGATTCCGTCTCTTTTTTTATTTAAAAGGCAAAGATGCTGTTTGCCAGATAGAGCAGATAAACCAGAATCAGTGAGAAACCTTCCCAACGTGAAATCTTCCGGTTGGTAAAGGCAAATCCCCACAGCAGCAGAATGCTTCCGACAAGCAGCAGCAAATCCACCGGAGTGATGCTGGCAGCCGAAATCGGAGAAACCAGAGCACAGACACCCACCACAAAGAAGATGTTGAAGATATTGCTGCCGATTACATTTCCGATGGCAATCGCCGAATTTCCCTTACGGGCAGCCACAATAGAGGTGGCCAACTCCGGAAGAGATGTTCCGCCGGCCACAATGGTCAAACCGATAATATGTTCGCTGACACCCCAGGAGCGGGCCAGATCGGACGCAGCCTCCACAAAGAAGTTTCCGCCGAAAATCAGACCGGCCAATCCCAATACGATATAGGCTGCAATGCGCCACATGCCATAGGCTGGAGCCGAAGCCGTTTCGCTCTCGGAGTTTGTGTCTGTAGAACGGGCTATGGAAAACGTATAATACATGAAGATAGCAAAGAACAGCAGCAGAATCAAGCCGTCGCCCATGGTAATCACCTGTTTCTCCGCACCGGCAAAGACCGTATCCTGGCACAGAACCAGCAGTGCCATGGAAGCCAGCAGGGCAAAGGGAATATCCTTGGAAAGCGAACTGCGGCTCACCCATATCGGGTAAGTAAGTGCCGACGCACCCACGATAAGCAGGGTATTGAAAATATTGCTTCCCACAATATTACCCATGGAAATGGCCTCGTAATGATGCAACACTGCCGTAAAGCTGGTTACAAACTCCGGCAGCGAGGTTCCGAAAGCCACTACGGTAAGTCCGATAACCAGATCGGACACCTGAAAACGGCGAGCCAGCGCTGTAGCTCCGTCTGTCAATTTGTCAGCACCCCACAACACCAGCACGATGCCCACAATCAGTAGCAAATAACTCATAACTATATCTGTTTCGTTTCCGTAATTACTCTCTGCGACCCATATAGATCATAATATAATAGACCAGAGAAGCCAAGGAGCCCAAAGCGGCTACGACATAAGTGTATGCTGCCGAACGAAGGGCAGACACAGCGGCTCCGTGATTGCTTCTGTTCGTCACTCCGGCACGGCTCAACCAGTTTACGGCACGACGGCTGGCATCAATCTCAACCGGCAAGGTGACAAAGCTGAACAAAGTGGTCATGGCAAACAGGGCAATACCGAAAAGCATGATACCCGGAAATACATTCAGCGTGAACATACCGATAAGCAGCACCCACTGCATCCAGGAAGAAGCAAAGGATACAATCGGAACCAGACCGCTACGCATGCGCAGAGGAGCATACGCATGGGCATGCTGCACGGCGTGTCCGCACTCATGGGCGGCTACGGCAGCCGCAGCCACACTGCAGGAGTGATAAACATCCTCGCTCAGGTTTACGGTTTTCTTTGTCGGATCGTAATGGTCGGTCAGGAATCCCGGAGTACAGGTCACCTGCACATCATAGATACCGTTGTCGCGCAACATCTTGACAGCCACATCACGACCTGTCAGTCCTCCGTCGACCGGAATTTCCGAATAACGTTCAAACTTACTCTTTAGGTTTGCCTGAATCAGATAACTAATTATCGCAAAACCAATAAAAATAATCCATCCCATATAAAAATCAAATTAAAATGTTTCTGTAAATATCGCATCAAAATTCATGCCACAACCTATTTCTGGCGTTTTTTTTTCGCAATCAGACAAAAAAAAATGCTTTCAACACTTTCTTTTTAGAAAATCCGTATATTTGCATATTCTATATCCTATTATATATACCATTAGATAATGAAAACGAAATATATTTTTATTTCCTCTCTTTTACTTGCAGCCGGAATCGGTTTCGGCTCTTGCGACAAGAAAACAGAAAGAGCCACAGAAACACAGGACTCCACCCTTCAAAAAGGAATCGTGGTGCCTGATACGGCCTTGTATGGCAGTCTGGGCGAAGGTACCGGCATGAGTTGCGTGGAAATCATCACCAACAACGGAGACACACTGACCCTGAACAAAATCAATGAGAACACCGGAGAAGCCGGCGTTCTGCTGGGAAGCACGGAGCGTTATGGCGATCCGCTGACCATCACGACCGACGCCAACCGCGAAAGTATCCGCACACTGGTCAACCTGAAGACACTGACCCAATCCTGGCAGACCAGCCCCGACAGCATCAGCCTGAAACTGAACCGCGACGGCAAAGTCTCTGCCCGTTGGGAAGGCAAGACCTATAACTACTGGAGCATGTGCAATGCCCATCTGCTCTTAGGCAACAAGAACAAAGAAAATGGGATTACGGCATGCGACACCTTCGAAATCCGCGAACTGAGCCGCGACTCTCTGATTCTGGCTTCGCACACCGACATTCTGAAATTTTATAAAAAGTAAAAGCAATATGGCAGCTAATCCTACAATGGTACAATGCATTCACTGCAAACACGGCAAGTTCATGCAATGGATGAAAAATCCCATCATCTGCCAGTGTTCCTTGACAAACGAGCGCTTTGTCGCAGAGGCCAAAAGACTGTGTTCCACCTATGAACGCACGATGGCCGAACCGCAAATCACGCACTACAAGAACTATAATGATGAGATATAAAAGAAATCGGGAGAACACCGTTCGTGGTTGTTCTCCCGATTTCTTTTCTTTTTTATCCCACAAGGGACAAGGCTTACTTCACGGCAATGCACTCAACCTCTACCAGTACACCCTTTGGCAAAGTCTTGACAGCCACAGCCGAACGAGCCGGGAACGGTGCGCTGAAGAAAGTGGCATATACCTCGTTCATCGCTGCAAAGTCGTTCATATCGGCCATGAATACGGTAGTCTTCACTACGTGGCTCAAATCCAGTCCGGCAGCCTTCATCACTTCTGAAGCGTTTGTCAGCGCCTGACGGGTCTGCTCCTGGATGCCGCCTTCAACAACCTCTCCGGTTGCCGGATTGATAGGAATCTGACCAGATGCAAAAACAAAACCGTTAACCTCAATAGCCTGGCTGTATGGACCGATAGCAGCCGGTGCCTTGTCTGTGTGTAATACTTTCTTTTCCATAATGATTTGTTATACTAAATTAAAACCTTCCTTCAATAATGCCTGACGAATGCTCTCAATATGCTCTTCATTACGTGTCTCCACGGTCATGCGCAATTCACAGGAGTTCACCTGCTGACTGTCATCATTACGCTCATGCTGCACGCGAATCACATTGCCACCGAGCTGGGCCACCACCTTGCTGACCTCCACCATCTGTCCGGGCTTGTCCTCCAGCTCCACGCTGAAAGTGAACACGCGGCCGCTCTTGGCCATACCGCGGCTGATCACACGACTCAGAATGGTGACATCAATATTTCCTCCGCTGACGATGCACACCGTCTTCTTGCCCTTGATCGGTACCTTATTGAACATGGCAGCAGCCACACTCACGGCACCGGCTCCCTCGGCAATCAGTTTCTGCTGTTCCAGCAGTGCCAAAATAGCAGCACAGATTTCATCTTCGGTCACCGTAACGATTTCATCCACATACTTGCAGCAGGTATCGTAGGTAATGTGTCCGGGTTCTTTCACGGCAATACCGTCGGCAATCGTCGACACGGCACTCAGTGTCGTGCGGCACTGCTGTTCCAGACTGTGCAGCATGCTCGGAGCACCCTGAGCCTGAACACCATATACCTTGATTCTCGGGTTCAACGACTTGATGGCAAAGGCAATTCCACTGATCAGTCCGCCACCGCCAATCGGTACAATCACCGCATCCAGATCGGGCAGCTGGTCCAGCAGTTCCAGACCGATGGTACCCTGACCGGCAATGACATGCTCATCGTCGAACGGATGGATGAATGTATAGCCATGCTCGTCGCGTAATCGGATTGCCTCCTGAAAAGCATCATCATAAACACCGGGCACCAGACGGATCTCCGCTCCATAATGGCGGGTTGCCTCAACCTTACTCATCGGAGCACCCTCGGGCAGACAGATCAGAGACTTGATGCCATGAGCCGAAGCACCCAAAGCCACGCCCTGGGCATGATTTCCTGCCGAACAGGCAATGACACCCCGCATTTTCTCTTCATCACTCAACTGCGAGATTTTATAACATGCTCCTCTCAATTTGAAAGAACCGGTGGTCTGAAGATTTTCCGGTTTCAGATAAATGTCACTCTCCACGTTAATGTTTGGAGCGTGAATCAGGTCCGTGCGTCGGATGATATGACTCAGCACGTATCTTGCTTTGTAAAAATTATCAAGATTCAACATATTGATTAATATTAATGTCGTACAAAATTGCAAAAAAAACAGAAGTCCGCCAAGAATTAACAAAAAAATATTCTGGCGGCAAAGTTCCATGACAAATAACAAAACCATTACAAATATCATAATTTTCTATTTTTCTTTCTTATTATGATATAACGAAGTCAGTTTTTTTGTATCTTTGTCCGTGTTTTCAGAGCTTGTATATTTAAAAGCAAAAATAGTAGTTTAGAATTATCATTTAAAATATAATCAGCATGAGATTACAGAAATTTGCCATCACGTTTGCCTTGGCAGCTGCTGCAACACCGGCTTTAGCCCAATACGAAGGTACTTCAGTGTATGATCGTATCGGACACGGAGAGGACAGCATTGAAGTATTGAACAACCTCGTTTTATACCGCGACTACTACAAAGCCAAGGACTGGGCATCGGCGTACGAACCTTGGAAACAAGTTTTAACCAAAGCCCCATTTGCTCAGGTAGGTGTCTATGCCTACGGTGCTGCCATCTTGGGAAATCTGATCATCAACACAACAGACGTAGCCCAGAAGAAGGTCTATTTCAATGAACTGATGGATTTGTACGACACCCGTTTGAAGAACCTCGACGGTCTGAACTCATTCACCAGTGAAAACGCTCAGGCCACCAAGGGTGATGTAGTAGCCCGCAAGGCTTTCGACTATGCTTACTACGGACAGGGTGTGGCTGACGATTTCAGCGTTGACAAGGCATACAGCATGTTCCGTGAAGGAATCGACATGATCAAGGCTGAGGGTGCCAAGGAAATTCCGGGCTTCGTATTGGATAAGTTCTTCGACATTTCTTATCAGAAATATGTTGCCGACAATCAGGGCTTCCGCGCACAGTTCCTGCAGGACTACCTGGAGTCAAAAGAAGTTTGCGAGAAGATGCTCGAACTGGCCAACCAGGCTCAGGACCAGCAGGCCGCACAGAAGATCGTAGCTCAGTACGACCCGACACTGAACCGTATTGAAACCATCTTTGCCCAGTCAAAGGCTGCCGACAGAGATCAGATTATCGCCATCTTCACTCCTAAGGTTGAAGAGAACAAGAGCAATCTGGCTTATCTGAAATCAGCACTGGTTCTGTTGGCTTCTAACGACTGTGATGATACCGACGTTTACTACAAGGCTGCCGAGTATGCCTACAACATCGAGCCAAGTTACGAGTCTGCCATCGGTATGGCTCAGAAGCTGAACAAGGCTGGCAAGAGCGCCGAGTCTGTACAGTACTACGACAAGGCTCTGGAGTTGTGCCAGACAGAAACCACCAAGGCAAACATCGCCTTGAAGATTGCCAGCGCTCTCTCAAAAGCTAATGACGTAAACGGCGCATTCAGCTATCTGGACAAGGCTGTCAGCTATAACAGCGCTGTTACCGGAAAGACTTATCTGCTGCGCGCTCAGATTCTGGCCAAGCAGAAGAAGTTCACCGAGGCTGCCAACTACTGCACCAAGGCTGCTGAAGCCGACATCAGTATCTCCGGTACTGCAAACCGTCTGAAAGCAAGCATCATCGACGTACAGCGCAAGAACGCCGAGTACGAGAAAGCAAATGCCGCTTATCAGGCAGAGAAGGCAAAACGCCAGAAAGAGGAAGACTTCTGGAAAGCCGGACAGTAATCGCAAGATTTTCCACATTCTATATAATAAGGAGGAAGCCATTAAGTTTCCTCCTTATTTTTTTCTCCTGCCCGCAACAGGGTTCCCGCTCCCCCAGCCCCTTTTTCCAGAATCATCCCGATGACAGTCCATTAACATCCTGACGATAATCGATTATCGACCCGATCATAAAAACAAGCCATCGTGACAAAATGTAAGCTCCGGAAATCTCAAAAGCTGAAATTTTCCATACCCATGCATTCCTGCGAAAGGCCCTGACGAAAGCCTCATCGGCAAAACACATCTTTTCAGACACAAAAAATCACACATTTCCGTAAAAAAGTAAGAGATTACGGCTTTATTTATTCAAAGATAGAGAAAAGGCTAAAAAAAAAGAATAAAATGACAAACTTACAATCAGAC
Source organism: Bacteroides sp. OF04-15BH (assembly GCF_003477995.1). GTDB lineage: Bacteria > Bacteroidota > Bacteroidia > Bacteroidales > Bacteroidaceae > Paraprevotella. The sequence goes on along the minus strand of NZ_QUEM01000020.1, from coordinate 29,922 downwards.
GCAAAACACACCCTTTTTACAAAACAATTATAAAGCCAGAAGGGCATTTTAGTATTAAAAACACATTAAAGCCGAATATCTAAAAACTTTTAGCTACTTTTTTTTGTGTTTTACTCCCTTTTTCGTACTTTTGAACTCGAAAAATTAATCATCAAAAATTTAAGTCAAATGAATGCAAGCAAAGTGTTAGAGGATCTGAAGAAAAGATTCCCTGGAGAAACAGAGTATCATCAGGCAGTAGAAGAAGTTTTGGGTACTATTGAAGAAGAATACAACAAGCACCCGGAATTCGAGAAATACAATTTGATCGAGCGCCTGTGTATTCCAGACAGAATCTATTGCTTCCGTGTAACCTGGATGGATGACAACGGCAATGTGCAGACAAACATGGGATACCGTGTACAGCACAACAACGCCATCGGCCCTTACAAAGGCGGTTTGCGCTTCCACCCGTCAGTTAATCTTTCTATCTTGAAGTTCCTGGCCTTCGAGCAGACTTTCAAGAACTCATTGACAACTCTTCCTATGGGTGGTGGTAAAGGTGGTTCAGACTTCAACCCTGCTGGCAAATCTGACAACGAAATCATGAGATTCTGCCAGGCATTTATGACTGAATTGTGGCGTCATATCGGTCCGGATACAGACGTTCCTGCCGGTGATATCGGTGTGGGTGGCCGTGAGGTTGGTTACCTGTTCGGTATGTACAAGAAGCTGGCTAAGGAATTCACCGGAACTCTGACCGGTAAGGCTATGGAGTTCGGCGGTTCTCTGATCCGTCCTGAGGCTACCGGTTACGGTAACATCTACTTCCTGCAGGAAATGCTGGCTACCAAAGGCTTGGACATGAAGGGCAAGGTTTGTGCCGTTTCAGGTTCAGGAAACGTAGCTCAGTACACTATCGAGAAGGCTATCGAACTGGGTGCCAAGGTGGTTACCTGCTCAGACAGCAACGGTTACATCTACGATCCGGACGGTATCACTACCGAGAAGTTGCAGTTCATCTTCGAATTGAAGAACGTACGTCACGGACGTATCAAGGAATATGCCGAGAAGTTCGGTTGCCAGTATGTTGAGGGCGAGCGTCCTTGGGGCGTGAAGTGCGATATCGCATTGCCTAGCGCAACTCAGAACGAAATCAACGGCGAGGATGCCAAGAAGTTGGTTGCCAACGGCTGTATCGCTGTATCTGAGGGTGCCAACATGCCTTCTACTCCAGAAGCTATCCACGTATTCCAGGAAGCTAAGTTGCTGTACGCTCCGGGTAAGGCTTCAAATGCAGGTGGTGTATCTGTATCTGGTCTGGAGATGTCTCAGAACTCTCTGAAGTTGAGCTGGACTCGCGAAGAGGTAGACGCTCGTCTGCACGGCATCATGAAGAGCATCCACGAGGCTTGCGTGAAGTACGGAACTCAGCCAGACGGATATGTAAACTACGTGAAGGGTGCCAACGTGGCAGGTTTCATGAAGGTTGCCAAGGCTATGATGGCTCAGGGTGTTCTCTAAACACATTCCATTCATATATAAAAAACAGTGCGATTCGCTTCGCACTGTTTTTTTATTTTCTACCTATGTATATAAAACTCTGGGCATTCTGTCTTTGCACCGTCGGCAAAGAGCAGAATGCCCAGAGTTGATTTTTATTCAGCTGTTCCGAATCATACGGAAACAGCCTGATTTAAATTCCTTTAATGAATCAGCACCTTGCGGACTTCCTTTCCGCTACGAAGCAGATAAACACCTGACGGAAGCTGATCGGCTTCTTCTCGGGTCGTAACCACGCCCACCTTGGTACCATCTGTCCGGTAAACGGTCCACGGTCCTTTCACGGCTCCTTCCTGAAGTGCCGTACGCACGGAGGTAGAGTTCTTCTCCAGGAAATCAAAACTGATCAGTCCGTTTTCTTCCTTTATATTATAGATCGGTTTTGACATCAGTCCCAATCCGCTCTTGTTCGGAGTATGCAGCAAAGCACAGGGAACACTCGTGTCAGTAAGTTCCGTTACCTGCGACGTACCGGGGAACAGGTCACCGGCATAACTGGAGTTTCCGGTCTTCAAACTGTTGTCAGCCGGAATAAGGCTCATGCGCTGCCGGCTGGCTCTGGTATTAACGGTATTCATGCCCCATACGCGCGCATCGTAATCCACGTGAACCACCATCATACCGTGTCCGGGCATATAGGTATCCCATCCTTTCTGCTGACGGTTTTCCAGAAGATAGTACTCACTTTCGTTGGCATCGTTCATCAGAGCATAAGCCACCGGCTCGTCGGACAAGATCGGCATCTGTCTGACGGCAGTTGCCTCGGTCAGCACCACGGGGTCGAGCCATCCGCACACCATACGTTCGTAGGCCGTATAGCCAATCGGAGTATTTCCGTTATTATTATAACATCCGTAGTCCATCAGGCTCCAGACATCCATACCGAAGTTGGTACCATAGGTATCGTAGAAATCCGGGAGTCCGAAGCAGTGAGAAAACTCATGGCACATCGTACCGATACCGGAAAGAACGGTTCCCCGCGTTCCGGTCAGCTCGCTGCTGCAAGCATACTTACCGACTACCGTACCATCAATGACCAGATTGGAACCGTCGCGCTCCTGCACATAAGACTGATGCGGCCAGACGGTATTGGCCGGAGCACCGTTACTCTCGGCATATCCGGCATAAACTACAAAAATCTGCTCGGCTTCGCCATCACCGTCCCAGTCATAATCGCTGAAATTCACGCTGTCCTTGGCCAGTTTGCAGGCATCAAGCGCCATTTCGCCGGCACGCAGGTCGTAGCCGTTCCGATTCTCCCCGTAATAACTCATCGAATTCGGAAGCGTTACCGGACCAACCACATCGAAAGAGAAGTCAAACTTGCCATAGGACTGGCTCAGGAAATAGTCGCGCACACTGCCATACTGCCCGTTCTCGCGATATCCTTCCTCGTTCATATAGCGATAGAAAGTCTCATGCGGATTCTCGATCTGCATCTTCACATCCTTGAAATTCACCAGAATGACCAGACCTTTCTTCTTGCCTTCCATCGGCGCTCCCAGCTCCTGCCCTCCAAAAACGCGGGAAGTGACCCGAGTGGGTGCCCTGCGGATGATCTGACTGGACTTGCGCTGTTCACGGATTTCAGTGACCAGCCCTTCGAATATTTGCTTCAGGCTGTCGGCCTTTTGAGACTCTTCGGGAGTACGCATTCCGGCATCATGAGCCAGCATGTCGGCATATACCGCCAGCGTGTCGGACGACAGAGTGGCATAATAAAAGCCATTGCCGGACTCTTTTACCGGAACGCCATCCAGCGTTTCGTAGTATCTCAGATATTCATCACCGCAAAGTCGTATTTGCAGTTCCGAGCCATCCGGCTGTGTAACGCTCTTCACGACCTTACGTGCCGGAACAGCATACAGGAAAGGAGCGGCCAGAACTGCACAAAGACAGGTAAAACCCCTTAATTTTTTGTTCATGTTCGTTGTGTTTTATTATTTCAGATATAGTTTTCCGTTAAAGTTCTTCGACTTCACCACATACAATCCCTCTCTCAGGTTTTTCCGTGCCTCGGCCAAAGATGATTCCAGTAATCTGATGCCCTGCAAGTTATAAACCTCTACCACAGTGTCGTCAGCCGGTATGTCGTTAATGGAATTCACGGTTACGCCGGCAGTCTTCCACGCTGCAAAGGCAGAATTCTCATATTTGTCGGCCAAAGCCATCACCCGATAGCAATAGTCCACGCCATCGGACAGTCCGGACAAGGCTACCGAATTGCTTTTCACAGAGTCCACGCACTGGATATTTTCATCATTCAGATCATCCACCCGCTTGTATTCTATCCGATAAGCCTCGGCATGCTCCACAGCAGGCCAGCTGATTTGCAAACCGTAAGGGATGTTCTTCTCTACAGCCTCATCCAGCACGGGAGTGGCCAGCACTCCGAGCGGCATAAACTTAAAGGTTACCACCCCGTCGTGTTCCTCCACCTGCTTGATCGGCTTACCCATGAACTCTCCGCGATACACCTCTGCAGCCGGCACACTGGCATCCGTCAGTTCCGTATTGCCGGTCTTTCCCGGATAAGGATGGCCAGCCAAAGCATCCAGCAACTCAGCAGCCGAGCCCGCATTAAAGTTTCCGATCAGCTTATTGTTGGCCGGAACAATGGTCATTCGCTGATGATACATGTCTTCATTGACCAGGTTCATGTTCCACACTTCTGTATCGTAGTCTACATGCGTCACGAGCATACCATGTCCCAAAGTGGAAAGCTTGACATCCCAACCTTTGGGTTGCATATTGTGCAGCACGTAATATTCATCCGGATTTTGGTCATTGACAATCTTATAGGCAACGCCTCCTTCTTCCAGAGATTTCATGCGCACCGTCTGCGGTTCTTTCAATTCCACCAGACTGCGCCATCCCATAAAGTCGCGCTCATAACCGTTGTAACTGCCGGGATTATAGCCATTGTTGGTAAAGTAACCGTAGTCCATCACCGACCAGTAGTCCATACCGAAGGAGTTGTGCTCCGCATTGTAAAAATCAGGCAGTCCCAGCACATGCGACATTTCGTGGCACATAATACCGATACCGTCGGCCTTTCCTCCGACAATGACTCCATTATCCTTAATCGGGCGCAACTCATTGCAGCAGGCCGACACCGCAAAAGACAGGTCGCCCACCGTCATTCCGCCATTGGTTTCCTTAGGCCAGATGGTAGAGGCACTGCCTCCGTTTGCCTGTCCCAGACCGGCATAAAGGAAAAAGACCATATCAACCATTCCGTCGGCATTGCTGTCATACACCGACCAGTCACTGCGAAGGCTCAGTGCCTTAGTCAGTGCCTCGGTATAAAAATCGCCGATATTCACATCAATCTTACCGTCCTGATCCTGACCATAATAAGCGGCTTCCTTATCCAAGGTTACCGGACCGATGATGTCGAAATCCCAGAACAGAGTACTGTCACTCTGCGCTGCAAAATAATCGCGCACGGCTCCAAAACTGCCGGCTCCGGTATAATAGTTTCCGTCTTTTGTTCCGTTACAGTATTTGTCGTAGAAAGTATTTACTGCTTCTCCGCCTTCGGCCACACTGAAGGCCTTATCCTTAAACTGAACCAGAACGACCGGTACCTTATAGGTTCCCTTCGGATTCAGATTGGCTCCGATACGCGGAGCTGCCGCACTCCGAAGACGGCTCACCCGCTGCACAGCCGCATTCAGGTCATACGAAGCATAACGGAAGCGCTCACCGGAGCCTACCGGTTCCAGCATACGTCCGTCCTGATCCATATAAAAGCATCCATATTCGTCGCCCCAGAAAGAAACTTCAACAGTCTCGCCATTAAGTAAAGTAACAATCTTTTTACATTTTTCGGCCGGAGCAGCCTGCAACTGCCATGCCAAAGCCGATAACAATAAAGTAGAAAACAGTTTCTTCATGTTCTAAGTGATTAATTCTGAGCAAATATACAAAAATAAAGCTGATTCTGCGATACATCAAATTAGAAATCTTGCGGGAGCAACCCGATTGTGAAACAATCCGACTGAATCCTCTGTCCGCCACAGAAACTTGCGCACAAAAGAATCTCTAAAGGAAATCCGTGAACGCTCATTCGGTTTAAATTTGTATCTTTGCAGCGTTATTTTTCACATACGCTTCATATTATGACCAAGAAAATTTTAGGTTTACTGGCCGGAATCGCTGTAATCGGCGGAGTGAACCTTGACCGGATACAAACATTCTTACAGCAATCGGGACTGCAGTCTGCCGAATTGACAACACGGATTCCGTCTGCTTCTCATCAGACAGAAAGCAAATCGCAGAAACAGAAGGCATCCACCAACAAAAAGATGCGCCTGGAGATTCCGGCCTTCCTGACCGACCGTCCCGAAGAGGTGATCTGGCACGACGGGTACACCGTTTCCTTCAACCGGCGCACCAAAATACCGAATTGGGTGGCCTGGGAACTGACCAAAGCCAGAACGGAAGGAACCGTAAGCCGCAGTGATGATTTCCAGCCGGACCCGGATGTCAAGAAAGGAAGCACAGCTGAAGACAGTGATTATCGCGGCTCGGGATATGACCGCGGACACATGTGCCCGGCTGCCGACAACAAATACAGCGAGCAGGCCATGACCGAATGTTTCTATTTCAGCAATATGTGTCCGCAGCTGCACAGCCTGAACGGCGGCGACTGGAAGGAACTGGAAGAGAAATGCCGCAAATGGGCGCGCAAGTATCAAAGCATCTATATTGTCTGCGGCCCTATTATTTATAGCTCTTATCCCAAAACCATCGGACAGAACAAGATCACCGTGCCCGACGCGTTCTATAAAGTCGTCATGCGGCAGGAAAAGGATGGAGATGCCAAAGCCATCGGATATGTGTTCAAACACAAAAAGCAGAACAAACCGCTGAAAGACTATGCCGTAAGCGTAGATGAGGTGGAAGAACTTACCGGCATTGACTTCTTCAGCAAACTGCCGGATGAGGTAGAAGATAAAATGGAGGCCAGCTATAACGTCAACGACTGGCAATAAACACCTATTATATATATAATGGTTATGAAAATAGAAATTACAGACGAAATCCGGAACATCTGCCCGGATTTTATCGGTGCTGCACTTACAGCCACCATCACAAACACAGAATATGATGCGGAACTCTGGGAAGAAATCCGAAGCGAAGAAGAACGCATCCGCACACACAATCTGGACTATATCCGGGGAATGGAATCCATTCAGAGCACCCGGGCTGCCTATAAGGCTCTGGGCAAAGACCCCAGCCGCTACCGTCCGGCAGCCGAATCCCTCATCCGGAGAGTCCTGAAGAATCAGGATCTGTATCAGATCAATACCGCTGTGGATTTGATCAACTTAGCATCCATGGCTACGGGATATTCCATCGGTGGATTCGATTCCGATAAGATTATCGGTGACATCGCTCTGGGAGTGGGACACGCCGACGAGCCGTATGAAGGTATCGGACGCGGCATCCTCAATATTGAAGGACTGCCGGTTTATCGGGATCAGATCGGAGGATTCGGCACTCCGACCAGTGACCACGAACGCACCAAGCTGAGTCTGGACACACGGCATACCACCGTGCTCATCAACGGATATGACGGAAACCGCTCCGGAGTACAGGCATGTGCCGAAATGATAGCCAACTTATTTATAAAATATACCAAAACAACAGACTATGAAATCAATTTTTATGCTTAGAAACGCTTCATGGCGCTTTTTCCTGGTGGCACTCCTGTTCGGAATTTCCGGTGCGCTCCATGCACAGATGCCTACTCCAGACCCAACCGTATTCATTATCGTCAACGACCAAAAAGCCCCGATGCGCTCCGTAACCAGCCAGACAGAAGAAAAGAAAGGTTGGGACATTCAGGGCATCAATGTGGGGAAAAAGCTGATCCGATACTTTTGGGGCAAACAGTCCAAACAGCTGACAGAAAGAAAGCCTTGTTTCGTCATCTATCCCAAGGACGCCACACTGAACGACTATGCGCTGATCCGCCTGAACAAACGTCGTGACCACCGTCGTCTGCCATACGCAGACCTGAACGAGTGCGGCTCCATCCGTATCAACATCGACTCCTTCGTGATCGAGAACCTGCCGGAAATGGGATTCTTCGTGACCCCAAAAGAGGAACTCTTCCCCGGCGAATATATTCTGGTGAACCTGAAACAGACACCGTGCAACGAATCGGGAGATATTGTAGCCTATGACTTCTCCGTTCAGGGCAAATAAGGGCAACAAAACCTGATCAGCAAAAAAATGAAAAACGGAAAGAAAAAAATCCGTTTTCTTTTGGATGTATCAAATAAAAAACATACATTTGCAACGTAACAAAAACAAAAAAGCAAAAAGAGAAATCATGAACATGAACAAGAATACATATTGGTGGTGGCGCTACTCAGAACTCAAAAGGTCGTGAGGAGCTAGTCTTGTATATCTTGGTGTTCATACTTGAAATAAAAAGATACTGAAAAGGCTTGTCGTACTTGCGACAAGCCTTTTTTTCATACCCGTAAACAACAACCAAAAACAATATAAATATGAAATCTTACAACATTGATCAAAACGGTTATTATGGTGAATTCGGCGGAAGTTTTATTCCCGAAATCCTTCACAAGGCAATTGAATCGCTGAGAGAGCAGTATCTGACCATCCTGGAAAGCGAAGAGTTCCAGAAAGAATTCCACGAACTGCTGCGCGACTATGTAGGCCGCCCTTCTCCTTTGTATCTGGCCAAGCGCCTGAGCGAGAAATACGGCTGCAAGATCTATCTGAAGCGTGAGGACCTGAACCACACTGGAGCACATAAAATCAACAATGCCATCGGCCAGATTCTGTTGGCCCGCAAGATGGGCAAGAAGAGAATCATCGCTGAAACCGGTGCCGGACAGCATGGTGTGGCAACCGCTACTGCCTGCGCCCTGATGAACATGCCTTGCCGCGTGTATATGGGTGCCATCGACATTGAACGCCAGCATGTCAATGTAGAGAAAATGCGTATGCTGGGAGCCGAAGTATTCTCCGTAACTTCAGGAAGCCAGACACTGACAGATGCCGTAAACGAGGCGCTGCGCGACTGGTGTACCAATCCGGAGGACACCTTCTATCTGTTGGGTTCTGCCGTAGGACCTCATCCTTACCCGGATTTGGTAGCCCGCCTGCAAAGCGTCATCAGCAAGGAAATCAAGGAACAGCTCATGGAGAAAGAAGGACGCGACTATCCGGACTATCTGATGGCCTGCATCGGTGGAGGCTCAAATGCCGCAGGAACCGTATATCACTATATCGATGACGAACGCGTAAAACTGGTATTGGGCGAGGCCGGTGGATATGGTATTGCCACCGGAAAGACTGCCGCTTCTATCACTGCCGGAACAGAAGGTATCATTCACGGTTTCCGCACTCTGGTTCTTCAGGACGAGAACGGACAGATCAAGGAACCTTATTCCATCTCTGCCGGTCTGGACTATCCGGGAATCGGCCCTCTGCACGCTCATCTGGCAAAAGAAAGAAGAGCACAGGTAATGGCGATCAACGACGACGAGGCGCTGCGTGCCGCTTTTGAACTGACCCGCCTGGAAGGTATCATCCCGGCTCTGGAGTCTTCTCACGCGCTAGCCATGCTTCCGAAAATGAACTTCAAGAAAGACGATGTTGTGGTGCTCACCGTAAGCGGACGCGGTGACAAGGATTTGGAAACTTATCTGGCACACAAAGACGAATTCTGTCCGAACGACTAAGACACACGACACATGCAACCACACAAATATCACGTAAAATCACGACAAATTCTGGGCGACCTGCTGACGCCCGTAAGCACTTACCTCAAGGTGCGCGACTTATATCCTCAAAGCGCCCTGATGGAAAGTTCTGATTATCACGGCAACGACAACAGCCGTTCATTTATCGCCTTGAACCCCATGGCCAGCATCGAGATTGGCCATGGGCGGGCAAAGGCTTCATTTCCCGACGGCACAAACACAGAACAAAACATTGACGACACTTGCAGAACCGAAGATGTGCTCAACGGTTTTCTGAACCGGTTTGCCGTAGAAGGCGAATACAGCCAATATTGCGGACTCTATGGCTTCACCTCTTTCAACGCCATACGTTATTTCGAACATATCCCCATCAAAGACAGTGTTTCCGAAAAGAACGACGCGCCGGACCTGATCTATATACTCTACAAGCAGGTCATCGTGTTCGATCACTTCAACAACTCTCTGACCTTACTGGAACTTGTTTCTGAAGGTGAAGAGGATGGTCTTGAAGAACTGGAGAAAATGATTCTGAACCGGAAATTCACCGCCTACTCCTTCCGTCCCGTTGGCGACATCACCAGCACCCTGACGGATGAGGAGCACAAGAGCAACATCCGCAAGGGTATTGCCCACTGCATGCGCGGCGATGTGTTTCAGATTGTATTGAGCCGGCGCTTCATCCAACGGTTTGAAGGAGATGACTTCAACCTGTACCGCGCCCTGCGCCACATCAATCCCAGCCCTTATCTGTTTTATTTTGACTTCGGAGGATTCCGCATTTTCGGTTCATCACCGGAAACGCACTGCAAGATTGAAAACGGAAAGGCCTATATTGACCCTATTGCCGGCACCACCAAACGCACCGGCAACAAGGAAACGGATCAGAAGAATGCCGAATATCTGCGCCACGATCCGAAAGAGAATGCAGAGCATGTCATGCTGGTAGATTTGGCGCGCAATGATCTGAGCCGTAACTGCGACCATGTGCAGGTGGAATTCTACAAAGACATGCAGTATTACAGCCACGTCATTCATCTGGTGAGCCGCGTCAGCGGACAGCTGTTGCCGCAGAGCAATGCCATCAAGACCTTCATCGACACATTTCCGGCAGGCACGCTGTCGGGAGCACCGAAAGTAAAGGCTATGGAACTGATCTCGCAATACGAACCGCACAACCGGGGCGCCTATGGCGGCTGCATCGGATTTATCGGACTGAACGGCGACCTGAACCAGGCCATTACCATCCGTACGTTTGTCAGCCGCAACCAGGAGTTATGGTTCCAGGCCGGTGGAGGCATCGTGGCCCAAAGCAATGAAGAATATGAACTCCAGGAAATCAACAACAAGCTCGGTGCGCTGCGCAAGGCCATCGAACAGGCCGGAAAGATTTCCTAATTAAGATTCCATAAAAGAACCGGATATGAAAGTAGTTATCATCGACAATTACGACTCGTTTACCTTCAACCTGAGTCACATGGTCAAGGAGCTGGGAGCGGAAGTAACCGTATGGCGCAATGATCAGTTCCGCATGGAGGATTTGCAGGCCTTCGACAAGATTATTCTCAGTCCCGGACCGGGCATTCCCGAAGAGGCAGGCCTGCTGCTCGACACCATCCGCACTTATGCCGGAAAGAAACCTATCCTCGGTGTCTGTCTGGGGCATCAGGCCATCGGCGAGGTGTTCGGTGCCCGGCTCACCAATCTGAGCCAGGTGTTCCACGGCATACAGAGTCCGTGCCACCAAAAGCACAACGACTATCTGTTCCAAGGTCTTCCGGAAACCTTCCCTATCGGACGTTACCATTCCTGGGTAGTGTCGCGCGAAGATTTCCCCGAAGAACTGGAAGTAACCGCCTGGAGCGATGAAGGACAGATCATGGCACTGAAACACAAACAATACGATGTCCACGGCATACAGTTCCATCCGGAATCGGTACTGACCCCACAAGGTAAAGACATCATTAAAAACTGGCTAACACATCACGACACAAATGAAACAGATTCTGACACGACTGGTCGAGAATGAAACTCTAAGTCGGGAAGAAACCCGGCAAATCATGCTCGACATCACCCAAGAAAAATATACCGACGTACAGATCACTGCCTTTCTGACTTCACTCCTGATGCGAGGCATTCAGGTAAACGAACTGCTGGGACTGCGCGACGGACTGAAAGAAAGCGGCAAAACACTTGATTTCTCGGACTTCAACACCATAGACATCGTCGGTACCGGTGGCGATAACAAGAATACCTTCAACATTTCCACCTGTTCGGGATTTGTAGTGGCTGCTGCCGGATATCCGGTTGCCAAACACGGCAATTACGCTTCTACCTCCACATCCGGAGCCAGCAATGTGCTCGAGGCATTGGGTGTACGGTTCACCGACAACGAAAATCAGCTGCGCCGCAATCTGGCCACCTGCGGATTTACCTACCTGCATGCGCCGCTCTTTGCCCAAGGAATGAAGTTTGTGGCTCCGGTAAGAAAGGCGATGCAAATCCCCACTTGTTTCAATCTGCTGGGACCGCTGGTCAACCCGTCCAATCCCAAGAACCAACTGCTCGGCGTGGCCACCCTGAATCAGATGCGCCTGTACAGCACCGTAAACCAACAATTGGACATCAATTACGGTATCGTAAACAGTATGGACGGTTACGATGAAATCTCACTCACAGGCACCTTCAAGATCAAAACTCCGGGCATGGAACAGATATTTACGCCAAAGGATTTAGGATTGCCCGTCATCCGCCCGGAAGAAATATACGGCGGCGAGTCGGTGGAAGAGGCACGCGACATTTTCGTGAGCATCCTCAAAAACGAAAGCAATGAAAGCCGTAAAACTGTTGTTCTGGTAAACGCCGCCTTTGCCATCAAGGTTATGGAACCGGATCTGGAGATGGGCGACTGCCTGGCTCGGGCACGCGAAGCTCTGGAGAGCGGGAAAGCTTATCAGACTCTGCTACGCTACATCGAACAGAACAGCTGAAGACAACAGGAAACGATTCTCAAACAAACACCACAAACACGATGAAAGATATATTGGAAGAAATCATGGCTCACAAACGCCATGAAGTAGAAGCTAGCAAACGGGAAGTACCGTTGTCGGTACTGGCAAATCTGTTAAAGGAGTGCTATTGCCAACGCCAGCTCCGCCCTACTCATTCTCTAAGTCAGGCTTTACGCAGCTCCAACAGTGGCATTATCAGCGAATTCAAGCGAAAATCTCCCTCAAAAGGATGGATCTCCCCCAATGCAGACCCGGCAATCATCGCTCCGGCATACGAACAAGGGGGAGCCACCGCCTTATCCGTATTGACTGACACAAAATATTTTGGCGGCAGCAGCGAGGACCTGCTCACGGCACGCTCCAAAGTAAGCCTCCCCATCTTGCGGAAGGACTTTATCTGCGACGAATACCAACTCTATGAAGCCCGTCTTTGGGGAGCAGATGCCATCCTGCTCATCGCTTCTGCACTGGAACGTAACACTTGTATCGCTCTGGCCCGCAAGGCAAAGGAACTGCAACTGGAGGTATTGCTCGAGCTTCACCACGAACGGGAACTGGAATATCTGAACGATGCCGTGGATGTGGTGGGTATCAACAACCGCAATCTGGGTACCTTCCACACCGATACCGAACATTCGTTTCTCTTGGCAGAACAACTGCCCTGCGAAACCGTCCGCATCTCGGAGAGCGGTATTGCGGATGCGGCCACCGCACGCGAACTGCGCCAAAAGGGTTTTCAGGGATTCTTGATCGGAGAACTGTTCATGCGCACCGAAAATCCGGGCGACAGCCTGAAACATTTTCTTGAACAGATGCACGTATGAAAAAGCCATTCTCCTGTATTAAAGTATGTGGCATGCGCCAAAGTGACAATATCCGGCAAGTAGAAGCATTGGGCATTGACATGATGGGATTTATCTTTTGGGAGCCGTCCGCTCGTTACGTATCCCAAAAGCCGGACTATCTGCCGGCCTGTGCCCGCACCGGCGTGTTTGTCAACGCAAGCCCAGAATATATCCTGTCCACGGTACGCACCTATGGTCTTTCTTATGTGCAGCTCCACGGACAGGAATCCCCGGAATTTTGTCACCATCTGCGCCAGAATCTGAATCAAAGCGGACTCGCGTCCGTGCAGCTCATCAAGGCATTCAGCATTTCAACGCCCGAAGATCTGGCACCAGTCCAGAAATACGAAAATCTGTGCCACTTTCTGCTCTTCGATACGAAAACCCCTCTTCCCGGAGGCAGCGGCAAACAGTTCGAGTGGCAAATCCTGCAACACTATTCCGGTACGCTTCCCTTCTTACTGAGTGGCGGCATCGGTCCAAATGATACTCATCGCCTACAAGAATTCCACCACCCGCTCTGCGTCGGTATTGATCTGAATTCACGCTTTGAAATATCCCCGGGACTGAAAGACGCTACCCTACTGAAAAATTTTCTGACACAATTGAACTCATAAATACATCAGACACAAAATGAACCGCATCAACAAATTATTCCAAGAGAAAAAACAGAATATCTTTTCTCTTTACTTCTGTGCCGGACATCCTCAATTGGACAGTACCGCAGAAATCATCCGTACATTAGAAAACAAAGGAGTGGATCTGATAGAGATCGGCATCCCGTTCAGTGATCCGCTGGCCGACGGGCCTGTTATCCAAAAAGCCACCCGTCAGGCATTAAACAACGGCATGTCGCTGCGTCTGCTCTTTGAGCAGCTGCGTAATATCCGTCAGTCCGTACAGATTCCTCTGGTCATCATGGGATATCTGAACCCCATCATGCGTTTTGGCTTCGAGGCTTTCTGTCAGGCATGCTCGGAATGCGGCATTGACGGCATGATTATCCCCGACCTGCCTTTCCGTAATTATCTAGAAGAATACAAGCCAGTAGCCGACCGCTATGACCTGAAAATGATCATGCTCATCACTCCCGCCACGGAAGAAGAACGCATCCGACTCATAGACCAGCATACAGACGGCTTTATCTATATGGTATCCTCTGCAGCCATTACCGGCGCACAGAAATCTTTTGGAGACCCTTTGCAGGAATACTTCAATCGGGTGAATCACATGAATCTGAAGAATCCGCGCCTCATCGGATTCGGCATCAGCAACCGCCAGACACTGGAAACGGCACGCGCCAATGCCGCCGGAACCATCATCGGCAGTAAATTCATCAGTCTGTTGGAAGAATCCGGAAACGCAGGGGACGCCTTGGACCGACTAATGAAAGACTTGCAGCAATAAACGAACCATCATCAAAGAACAGATACTTTCTGAAAGAGCGGAGCACCGACTGAAGGTCCACAAAATCAGTATCGGACTCCGCTCTATTTTTGTCCTCCGGGAAGGAAAAAGAAAGACACGCACAAGGAGAATATGCATTTTTTTGAATAAATATAAAAAAAGTGCATTCCGAATTTCTGCTGACAAAGAAAAGATATAACTTTGCAGCATGGAATGGATAAACAGTATATTCTTTGAACATTCGGCCCTTCAGGCCATCATCATTTTATCGCTGACCACCGCCATCGGCATTTCGCTGGGCAAGATCCGCATAGGAGGTATCTCATTGGGAGTTACCTTTGTCTTTTTTATGGGTATCGTAGCCGGACATCTGGGCATCTCCCTCAATCCGGACATGTTGAACTACGCCGAGAGTTTCGGTCTGGTGCTCTTTGTCTACTCACTGGGCCTTCAGGTGGGTCCGGGATTCTTCAGCGCTTTCCGAAAGGAAGGTATTCAGCTGAACCTGCTGGGCCTGATAGTCATCCTGTTAGGCACAGCTATGGCCATCATCATCAGCTATGCATCACAGATTCCGCTCAAGGACATGATCGGTGTGCTTTGCGGTGCCACCACCAACACGCCGGCACTGGGTGCCGCCCAACAGACCTTAAAACAGTTGGGACAGGAAGCCAGCAGTGCCGCGCTGAGCTGTGCGGTGACTTATCCGCTCGGTGTTGTGGGTGTCATTCTGGCTATCATTGTCATCAAGAAACTGATAGCGCGCCCGCAGGACATGGATATCAAGCAGGAAGATGATCCAAACCACACTTACATTGCCGCCTTTCAGGTACACAACCCAGGCATCTACGGTAAAAAAATTGAGACACTGGCCAACGACAGTCATACCAAATTTGTGATTTCACGCCTGTGGCGCAACGGAAAAGTAAGCATTCCGTCGCGCGAAACCATTCTGATGGAAAACGACCGCATTCTGGTAGTCACCATCGAGAAGGACATGCCTATTCTGACCATGCTCTTCGGAGAGCAGGAAAACCGCGATTGGAATAAAGAGGATATCGACTGGAACAGCATCGACCGTGAACTGGTATCCAGCTACATTGTGGTGACCCGTCCGGAAATCAACGGTCGCCGTCTGGGTTCTCTCCGTCTGCGCAATGCCTACGACATCAATGTGAGCCGCGTGCTGCGTAGCGGTGTGAAGTTGTTGGCTACTCCCGATCTGGTGCTTCAGTTGGGCGACCGACTCACCGTAGTGGGCGATGCGGCAGCCATCAAGCAAGTGGAAAAGATTCTGGGAAATACCGTCACTTCTCTGAAAGAGCCTAATCTGGCAGCAATTTTCATCGGCATTGTGATGGGACTGATTCTGGGTGCCATACCGATTAGTATCCCGGGCATTGACACTCCGGTAAAACTGGGACTGGCCGGTGGTCCTATTGTAGTAGGTATTCTCGTAGGTTGTTTCGGACCGCGTCTGCACATGCGCATCTACACCACCCGCAGTGCCAACCTGATGCTGCGCGCCATCGGTCTATCGCTCTATCTGGCCTGTCTGGGTATTGATGCCGGAGCCCATTTCTTTGAAACCGTCATGCGCCCCGAAGGAGCGGCATGGATCGGTATCGGCTTTGCCATTACTCTCATACCGGTAATTCTGGTGGGCTGGATTGCCTTGCGCTTCAGCAAAATGGATTTCCGTACCACTTGCGGTATGCTCTGCGGCAGTATGGCCAACCCGATGGCACTGAGCTATGTGAACGATACCTATCAGGGAAGCAACCAGGCTTCGGTAAGCTATGCCACCGTCTACCCGTTGGCCATGTTTATCCGCGTTATTCTGGCACAGATTATTCTGATGATATTCATCTAGATATTCCGGAAAAGAACAAATCATTATTTTTTAGAAAGATAACCAAACAGACCGCATTTCTGAATCTTGCGTGAAGACTTTTCAGAAATGCGGTCTGTTTTTCTTTTTCACACTTCCGCAACCAGTCTCCGAAGCTATTCCTGGCTTCTTTACATTGATAATTATCATTCGTTATAAAATCTTATATAAGCAACAGGATTATTGAATATTTTCGAAGAAAAATAGACCTTTTTCCTTTTTCACTTCTGCTATACCTTTGCGTCTCAAAATGAAATGTAGCAATAAAATATGAGGTCTATTAAACTTTTACTGATTATCGGAATGTTCTGCTGTTCCCTGTCAAGCTTTGCGCAATATACCTTTAAAGGAACAGTACAAGACTCACTCACAAAAGAAACTCTGCCTTACATCTCATTATACTTTGAAGAACTAAAAGACGGTTGTATCAGTAACCTGCAGGGACGATTCTCGTTTACCAGCCCCGTAGAAAAACTCACGCTCCGGATCTCAGCAATGGGATATAAAGATTTTGTATGCCTATTGACTTCCAAGGACACTGCGGATATACAAATACTCCTGCAACCCACTGTTTTCTCTCTGAATGAAGTTGTCGTTCATTCGGGAAAAGAAAAATACAAGAGAGACAATCCCGCCGTTCGTTTCGTACGAGAAATGATCCGTCACAGAGACGACAACGATCCCGACCAACTGGAATTCTGGAAACGCAACCGATATGAGAAGACAACATTCTATATCAACGAATTTGACAGTGCCAAACAGAAAAAGTGGCTCTACCGTAAATTCACGTTCCTGAATAATTATGTAGACACATTGGAATCCGACGGAAAACCGGTACTGGCTGTATCCGATCGGGAACTGCTGGCTCAGGATTATTTCCGTCGCGAATCAAAGGAGCAGAAACAGGTCGTTCAGGCACGCCGACAGGCCGGTATCGACGAAATGTTCTCCCAGCAAGGTATGGAGCAGGTTATCAGTGTCACCATGACAGACGTTGACATCTTTCAGAATAACATCACCTTGTTTACCAACAAGTTTGTCAGTCCTCTTTCCAAAATGGGACCGTCCTTCTACAAATATTATCTGATGGACACACTGGTCATCAACAACGAGCCTTGTGTTGATCTTACCTTCGTTCCCTTCAATTCAGAATCCTTCGGATTTACCGGTCATCTGTTCGTCTCTCTGAACGGAGAGTATTTTGTGCACCAGGTAAAAATGAATTTTCCGAAAAAGATTAATCTGAATTTTGTGGATCACATGTCTCTGGAGCAGAACTTCCGACGTACCCAGGGCAATATCCGGGAAATGACGGACGAGAAGATCATGACAAACTTCAAGCTCACCGGAAAAGACGACGGCATGTACGCCTGCCGCAGTGTTCAATACAGCAACTACACTTACCAGCCGACGCCTGATGATCTGACCGTATTCAAGCATCCGCAGAAAGTCATTGAGGAAGATCATTCTGAGACACATACTCAGGAATACTGGGCGGAAATGACTCCCAAAGACTCTACCCGCAAGGCAACTTCCGTAGACAAGATGATGCAGCAGCTCCGAAGCGTGCCGGCCTTTTATTGGACCGAAAAGGTACTGAAAGTACTCTTTACCGGTTATATCCCTATTCCGGAAGAGAAACCGGTGTTCTACTACGGAATCATGAACACCACCATCAGCGGCAATGCTCTTGAAGGAGTACGACTCAGAGCCGGCGGTATGACAACAGCCCGTGTCAACCCGCATCTGTTTGCACGCGGATATGTAGCATACGGATTCAAGGACCACCGCGTGAAAGGACTTGGCGAACTGGAATACTCTTTCAACAAGAAAAAGGAATATGCCAATGAATTCCCGATCCATTCGCTGCGCCTGTCCTACAAATCGGATATTGACCAGTATGGACAGCATTATCTGTATACCAGCCAGGACAATGTCTTTCTGGCCCTGAAACGAAAGAGAGACGACCGGATCGGTTATTTGCAGAAAGGTGAACTGACCTACACGAATGAGTTTCATTCCGGATTCTCCTTTCAGATAGCTACACGACTGCGTCGTGACGAAGCCTCATCTCTGGTACCGTTTGTGAAACAGAGTGACGGAAGTCTTGTTGAAAGCATTCAGAATACAGAACTGGAACTCAAGCTCCGTTATGCTCCGAACGAGAAATTCTTTCAGACCCAATGGAACCGTTATCCGGTTTCTCTGGATGCTCCGGTCTTCACCCTCTCCCATACTTTGGCTGCAAAGGATATATTGGGCGGAGACTATCGGTATCACCATACCGAATTCGGATTCCAGAAACGTTTCTGGTTCTCGGCCTTCGGTTATACGGATGTGATTCTCAAGGCCGGAAAAGTATGGAATAAGGTGCCGTTCCCGCTTCTGATCATTCCCAACGCCAACCTGTCGTATACCATACAGCCGGAGTCATACAGCCTGATGAACGCCATGGAATTCATCAACGACCAGTATGCCTCGTGGGATGTCACTTACTATCTGAACGGTTTCCTCTTCAACCGGATTCCGTTGCTCAAGCATCTCAAATGGCGCGAAGTCATCGGCTGTAAAGGAATGTTCGGCTATCTGAGCGAAAAGAACAGACCCAAAGGTAATGACGACCTGTTTGCCCTGCCATACGGCAGCACGCTGATGCAGAGCAACCTCCCTTATGTGGAGATCAATGCCGGTATAGAAAACATTTTCAAGATACTCCGAATAGACTATGTTCACCGGCTGACCTACAGGAATCTGCCACACATCAGCAAACACGGAGTGAGAATCAGTTTACACATGACATTTTAAACTCTAGAACTTTATAAAAAGTAGAAAAATGAAAAAGAACATTGAACCAGCACAAGGAAAGCTTGGTATTTTAATCGTTGGAGTTGGTGGAGCCGTTTCCACAACATTGATTTCAGGTGTATTGTCTGTCCGCAAAGGACTTTCACAACCGGTAGGATCAATCACCCAGATGGCAACAATCAAGATGTAAAACGGAAAAGAAATGCCGATAAAGGATATTGTTCCGATTGCAGACTTGAAGGATATTGTGTTCGGGGGCTGGGACATCTTCCCGGAAAACGCTTATCAGGCAGCCGTATATGCCGAGGTGCTGAAAGCCAAAGATCTTGAATCTATCCGCACGGAGTTGGAAAACATCACTCCGATGAAGGCAGCTTTTGACCATAATTACGCCAAAAGACTCAACGGAACATTTATCAAAGACACCCAGACCCGCTGGGATATGGTGGAACAGCTGCGCGCCGACATCCGCAATTTCAAGGAGCAGAACCAGTGTGACCGTATTGTCGTTCTCTGGGCTGCCAGCACCGAAATATTCATCGCTCCATCTGCCGAACACCAGTCACTCCAGGCTTTGGAAAAGGCGATGAAGGAGAACAACACAGCTGTAATCCCGCCAAGCATGTGCTATGCTTATGCCGCCATTGCCGAAGGTTGTCCGTTCATTATGGGTGCTCCGAACCTTTGCGTGGATATTCCGGCTATATGGGAGTTCTCAGAGAAAATGAATGTTCCGATTGCCGGAAAAGACTTCAAGAGCGGACAGACACTGATGAAAACCGTTCTGGCACCTATGTTCAAGACCCGAATGCTGGGAGTATCCGGATGGTTCTCAACCAATATTCTGGGTAATCGCGACGGAGAAGTTCTGGACCAGCCGGAAAACTTCAAGACCAAGGAAGTCAGCAAACTGTCGGTCATCGAGCAGATTTTCGAACCGGAGAAGTATCCGCAACTCTATGGCAATCTCTATCACAAGGTTCGCATCAACTATTATCCGCCACGCCGCGACAACAAGGAAGCCTGGGACAATATTGATATCTTCGGCTGGATGGGATATCCGATGGAGATCAAGGTCAACTTCCTTTGCCGTGATTCCATTCTGGCCGCTCCAATTGCCCTCGACCTGGTATTGTTCAGCGACCTGGCAGCCCGCGCCGGCATGAAAGGTATTCAGACCTGGCTCTCCTTCTTCTGCAAGAGCCCGATGCACGATAATGAACACCAGCCCGTACACGATTTGTTCCAGCAGTGGCGCATGCTGAAACAAACCATCCGCGAAATGGTTGGAGAAAAAGAACCGAGTTATCTGGATTAAGCCCATATATTAACAACAGCTACGAAGGGCAGACCTGCTGCCCTTCGTAGCCGTATCATCAACCCTATCTGATTATGTCCTCTAAACGAACCGAAAAGTTTTCCATGTTCTGTGCCAAACTGATCGGCACCGGAGCCGGAGCCGGATATTGTCCGTTTGCACCGGGCACAGCCGGCTCATTGCTTGCCGGAATCATCTGGTTGCTGTTATGCCGACTGCTTCCGGAAAACAGATTATACGATCTGCTCCCCTGCCTGATCATTCTGTCCACGCTGGCCGGAGTCTGGGCAGCCAACAAATTACAGTCTGTTTGGGGCGAAGACCCTTCACGGGTAGTGATTGACGAGATGGTCGGCACCTGGATTGTCCTTTATGTGGTTCCTGTCGGGAATCTGTATCTGGGCCTCACAGGTATTCTGTTTTTCCGTCTGTTTGACATCTTCAAGCCGTTAGGTATCAGACTTCTGGAGGACGTGTCCGGAGGCTGGGGCGTCATGCTCGACGATATTCTGGCCGGAATATATGGAGTTTTATGTATGCTTCTTTTGCAATGGATCACTTTTTGTTTCTAAATAAGAAAATATACAACAGGATCTGCTGTTTTTTCAGAGCGCAATGTTCCGCACTTATAGCCACCGGCACGGACTATCTGGTTACCGCCCTGATGCTTCATGGCACCTCATTGCCTTATGTATATTCCACCGGCACAGGTTGCCTTGCGGGCGGAATATGCAATTGCATCATCAATTACAAATGGGTATTCCGGGTTCGTCAGGGGCATAAACTGCACATAGCATTGCGTTATCTGTTCGTATGGATTGTCAGTCTTTTATGGAACACCGGCGGCACCACTCTGCTGGGCAACTTCTGGCTCCAGGCCGGAGGCGGCACTTTTCTCACGAACAGTCCGGAACAGATATTCCTGATTTCCAGAATCGCCGTATCCGTAGTTTGTGCGCTTTTCTGGAACTATCCCATGCAGCAGTTCTTTGTCTATCAGATTCATCAAACAAAACCTATTCAAGACTCATGAACTACAGAGATTATCTACAACAACTGATTTACAGAATCACCAATCCGCTCATCCGGACCCTGATCCGCATCGGAATCACCCCCAATACGGTCACCACACTGGGATTCCTGTTTAACACCCTGGCGGCTGTGCTGTTTATTGCAGGCGGCTTTCAGGAGACAGACAGCGGACTCACGTATGTCGGCTGGGGAGGAGCCATCCTTCTTTTTGCCGGTCTGTTCGACATGATGGACGGCCGTCTGGCCCGTCAAGGGAATATGTGCTCCACCTTCGGTGCCCTTTACGACTCTGTACTGGACCGTTACAGCGAGCTGGTGACTCTCTTTGGCATTTTGTTTTTCTTGCTTTTGCATCAATATTTCTGGAGTGCCGTGCTTACAGCGCTTGCTCTGGTCGGCTCCATCATGGTCAGCTACGTGCGTGCACGTGCCGAAGGCTTAGGCATCAGCTGTAAGACCGGTCTGATGCAACGCCCCGAACGGGTAGTCCTCACCGCTTTGGGCTGTATCCTGTGCGGCATCTGCCAAGGTTGTTCCTTCCCTTCCATCTATCTGCTGATTATTCCCATGGGACTCATTGCCGTGCTGGCTAACTGGACGGCTATGGTACGCATCCAGCATTGCAAACACGAATTAAACCAGAAACAATGAAATATCCTCAACTCCCCAACAAGTCAGAATGTATATGGGCCGGTATCCTGATTCTTCTGTATCTGACCGCAACCGGTCTGTTTGTCGGCCTGCGCGGAGACCATTTTCTGATCACCGCCATGTTTCTGGCTCTGTTCCTCTGGAGCAGAGAGAGCCGGAAACTGGCTGTTGCCTTGCTGCCCTTCATCGTCTTTGCCATTTCATACGACTGGATGCGCATCTGCCCCAATTATGAAGTCAACCCCATAGACATACGCGGTCTTTATGAAACCGAGAAAGAATGTTTCGGCGTGTGGTCGGAAGGTACCCGCATCACTCTTTGCGAATATTTCTCCACACACCATCATGCCATAGCCGATCTGCTGGCCGGATTCTTCTACCTTTGCTGGGTACCGGTGCCTATCGCTTTCGGCATCGGACTGTATTTCAAGCAACACCGCAAGCTCTATCTTCATTTCTCCCTGGTATTCCTGTTGGTCAATCTTCTGGGATTCGCCGGATATTACATTCATCCGGCCGCCCCACCCTGGTATGTCATGGAGTATGGATTCGAGCCTATCATGAATACTCCGGGGCATGTGGGCGGTCTGGGACGGTTCGATCAGCTGGTCGGATTACCCATTTTTGAATCCATTTACGGGCGCAACTCCAATGTCTTTGCGGCTCTGCCCTCATTGCATTCCGCCTATATGGTCGTTACTTTATACTATGCCCTTAAAGGACACTGCCCGGTGTGGCTGTGCAGCTGCTTTGCCGTGATCATGGTTGGCATCTGGGGAACAGCCATTTATTCCGGTCATCATTATGTCATTGATGTCCTGTTGGGTATCGGCTGCGCCCTACTGGGTATCCTGTTGTTTGAAAAGATGTTCTTACACTCCAAGAGATTCCGGAATTTTCTGCAGCACTACCATACCTATATTAAATAACCCATAAAGATATTTCTTTATGACAAAAAGGAGAGGGAAAACAATTGCTGTCTTCCCTCTCCTTATTTTAAATCCCCGATTCTGTCTGCCCATTAATAAAGATACAGCTCATTTTCCTTGCGTTTGGAGCAGGCTTTATTCAACATCATTTTGCCCAGGAACAACATCAACGGGCTTACCTTGCGTGCTTTCTGAGGACAGATGGCAACACATCGCATGCACGAAATACAAGCCTCACGGTCGATATGATGAAAATCATTCCCGTCAATGGCACCAACCGGACATTTTCTGGCGCAAAGTCCACAATTCGTACAGGCACGGGTAGCTTTCGGTATCATTCCCGTAGCGCTGATTTTACGATAAGG
Source organism: Bacteroides sp. OF04-15BH (assembly GCF_003477995.1). GTDB lineage: Bacteria > Bacteroidota > Bacteroidia > Bacteroidales > Bacteroidaceae > Paraprevotella. Next base: position 6,381 of record NZ_QUEM01000020.1, on the reverse strand, counting down.
ACGGTTCCCGGGAATATTGGGCTCGGTGGCATTTCCCGAAAGCAGTTTGCCACGAATCTGTTCCGCAAACTCAATCAGTTGTTTCCGGTCTGCCTCATCAGGTCTGCCCTGCGCAAAATTCCGCAAGATGGAATGCTCGGCAACTGCTGCCACTGAGGCAATCACGCGGAATCCGGCTTTGGTGGCCGTATCGCGCAGCTCGGTCAACGTATCTTCATAGGCCCGGTTTCCATAAACGCAAACCAGAACCGCTTTGGCTCCATTCCCGTTAATGGCGGCAATACGCTTCACGGCAATGGCGGGAACACGGCCGCTATAAGAGGGTACCGCAATCAGGGCCACATCATCTCCGGAAAGTGAGATTCCCCCAAAATTCCGTGTTCTGTCTGTCAGATCGATCACCTTCTTATCTCCGGCACATTCATTGGCCAAAATGTCGGCCACCTTCTGAGTACCACCCGTAGGACTGAAACAAATATTATAAAACATAAACCTTCTCCTATTTCTATTTATTCATTAATCTGCAATACTCTTACATACTTTCAATCAAGGACTACAAAGCTGTCCTCCCTGTTTTCATACCGGCATGTTTTTCTTTTCATGCAAAGTTAATCATTTATATGCATTCCGATATCGTAAAAACAAAAAACAGTCGGAACTGCATGCCTATTTTCCATCACGGTTTCAGGCATACGGTTCCGACTTCTATCAGCGGGTAATCTGAATATACTCTCTCTTCTTCAACTCATATTGCATACAAGCCTCCACATACTGGTCACGGCTCTGCTGATAGATTGTCTGCGCCTGAAGCAGATCCGTCATCGTTGACGTTCCGGCATCATAGAAATCCTGATTCATACGCAGGTTTTCTTCTGATTTTCCGATGGACAGACGGGCTATCTGTGTCTGCTGATAGGCATCATTCAGTTCATTCCACACATGCTGCATACGGATGACCAGCATCTCACTCTGGTCGGTCAGGTTGTTACGGGCATTTTCCAACTGCAACTTCTGCTTCCGCAGCGCGTGCGATCCGCCCCACCATCCGGTAATCGGAACATTTACCGTAGCAAAGCCCACCCAAAAAGGATGATCCTTCTCCAGAAAATTATGGTACGCATATCCGCCCCCGATAGCCACAGAAGGCATATTCTTGCCCAGTGTCATTTTATATTGCAGCTCGCTGGCTTTGATGTTCTGCTGCAAAAGCGCGAACTCATCGGTCTGCAACAAAGCGGCCTGATGGTCACAACGCAGACTGTCGGGAGGCGTCAAGGCAGTATACAATACCGGTGAAACGATCCGTATGCTGTCGTCCGCGTATCCCATATACTGCGCCAGCATATCCTTGCTCAGAGCCAGAGAATTCTGCACTTGCAGTTTCCCGCTCAGGGTTTCGTTCTGTTTCAACTCCACCTGAAGCAGATCATTGCGTGTGGTCATGCCGGCTTCGACCGATGCCTGCACGTCCTTCAGGATACTTCCCAGCTGTTGCTCCACCTCGGATATGGTTTTCAGTTTCTCTTCCAGCACCACACATTGCCAAAAGTAGCGCTGCACGGTGAGCTCCACTTCCTTTTCCGAAAGATTCATCTGCAACCGTTTCACTTCTTCGCCGGTATGAGCCAGCTTGTTTCCATTTACAATCTGGCCACCGGTAAACAAAGGCAAGGCCGCTGTGACACTGCCCGTTACTCCATTCTTGAGCATGGTCATGCTCATGCCCGGAGCCAGTTCCATCTTGGCCAGTCCCTTATCGGAAATAAATCCTCCGGCCGCCGCACTTACACTCGGAAAATATTTCGTAAAGGCTTCCTTGCTGTCTTCCTGCGCCATGGCAAGTTCATTCTGCGCATTCTTGACCCGCACATTGTTTGTCAGTGCCTTTTGCACGCATTCATCCAGAGTATAGGCTTTTTGTGCCGAAGCCATACGGATATTCGCACAACACAATACTCCGGATAGCAGCAACAATTTATAGTTCGGTTTCATAAATTCATTTGTTTTTACATCATCAAATCTTTTCCAACGCTTCGTTCAGCGCGCGTTTCTTCGTACTTCCGCGGAACATCAGCATATAGCTGACGGGGAGCACGGTAAGCAATAAAAGCATGGTAATCAGTGTACCGTAACAGATCACCGTGCCCATAGGCATCCACAAACCGCTCTTGCCCAAGATCATCGGAATCACACCCATAGAGGCGGCAGCCGATGTCAGGAAGATCGGTCGCATACGGCGACGGGCCGAATGATAGATGGCATCACGTACATGCATTCCTTCAGTGGCACGGAGCTCCTCGGCATAGTCTATCATGATGATACCGTTACGCACAATGATACCCATCAGACTGATGATACCCAAGGTGCTGGTCATACCAAATTCCACACCTTGAATCAGCACACCGGCTGCCGTACCAAACAGACAGAGCACCATGCTGCAAAAGATCAGGAACGCGATGCTGATCTTCTTGAAATGGGCTAACAGAATAAAGAAGATCATAAAGGCAGCAATGGCCAGGGCCGACATGATCAACGGCATATTCTCCTGATCCTGTTCCAGATCACCGCCGTAGTTCAGTTCCACACCCTGCGGCAAATGCAGTTCATCGACCTTACTCATCACCTTCTTGGTGAACTCGGCCACATTAACTCCGCGCTGCACATCCGACATCACGGTGATGGTATAAACACCGTTACGACGCACAATCTGTCCGTTCTGCATTTGGGGGGTCAGGATGGCAATCTGGCGCAGAGGAACGGCCGGACCTCCGATGACCGGAATCAGTTCGTCATTCAGGTCTGCCACCGTACAGCTATCGGCATGCTCGCTTTTGAGCGTCACGGCCGTCTTGCGGTCGCCGTCCCAGACCTGAGTCACCGGCATTCCGTCGCCATAGCGCATGGCAAGAGTGGTTTCCAGCATCAGATTATTGATGCCCATCCGCGAAGCCTCATCTTCTTTCAAGGTCACTCCAACAGTTGCCTGCGGTTCACTGAAATTGGTTTGTGCCAACTGTACCTCGGGCATGCTGCGCAAAAGAGCAAGGCACTGATCGGCCGTCCACCGCAAGGAATCCAGATTGCTTCCGCTGAAGCGCAGCTCCAACGGATAGACCGACTGGCTGAAACTGATCTGCTTGAAACGTACCCGTGCCTCAGGGAAGGCATTTGTATACAGAGGGGCATAGTGATCGAGCAAAGCAACCGTTTCCTGGTTTCCGGCCGTATTGACAATCAGCTGGGCATAATTCGTGCCGCCCAGCTGCGGGGCATAGGCGGTATGGAAACGGGGCGATGAGCAACCGATAAACGAAGTCACTGACATGACGCGCTCATCACGGCGCAGAATATGCTCCATGCTGTCGGCCACAGCCTGTGTCTGCTCCACAGCCGTACCGACCGGCAGATAAATCTCTACGGCAAACTGGTTCCGGTCTGCCGCCGGCATCAGTTTCTGCGGCACCTTGCCCAACAGGAAAGCTCCGGCCACAACAGAAAGGACACCCACGGAAAGAGTCACGTAAGGATGGGCAAAACAGCCATCCAGCACCTTGTTATATCCTTTCTGAAGCCAATCCATAATGGAAAAGCCCTTTTCCTTACGAGCCACCGGCTTGCGGATGAACCAGAATTGCATGAAAGGCACAAGCAATGTAGCCACCAGTAATGAAACGGTCAGAATGAGCGTGATGGCCCACGGGAAACTGACCAGAAAATCATGGAACATGCCCTTCATGACCATCAGGAAGGGGAAGAAGGTTATACTGATGGCCAGCGTAGCCGAAAGGATTGACTGGAAGAAGTGTGTGGCACTGACCACAGAAGCATGCCATCGGGACACGCCCTCACCGATCTGCTCCAGATAACTGTCAATGATGACTATGGAGTTGTCCACAATCATACCTAAAGTCACAATCAGAGCGGCCAGAGTCACCGTATTCAGTTCTATGCCCAGGGCATAAAACAGTCCCAAAGAGATAAAGATGGTGATGGGAATAGTGGATGCAGCCACCAGAGCTACCCGCAACGGCAAGAGCAGCATGACCACAATCACCACGGCAACAATGGCAATCACCAGCTCACGCAGGAAGGAGTTCACACTGTCGCCCACCACCTGTGCCTGATCGGTGATACGGCTGATCTTGACATCCGACGGCAGTTCCTTCTCGAAATCCTGAATCACCCGATTCACTTCCTCACCCATCTGCACAATATTCTTGCCCTGCTTCATTTCCACGCTGAGCAGAATACATTTGGTACCGTTGTTCTTAATATAACTGTCGACATGAGGATACTCGCGGACCACACGGGCCACATCCTTCAGACGCACCGTATGTCCGGTGGGATCAGCATACACAATCTGCTGTTCGATGTCGTAAATCGTATTATAGGTGCGGGCCACATGCACCGGCAAGATATACTCCGGTGTCTGAAGGCGCCCACCGGTCGTAACAAATCCTTTGGCAAAGAGAGAAGCGCCTATGGTCTGTTCATTCAGTCCGTACTGCGCCAGACGGGCCGGATCCAGATAAATGGAAATCTGTTCGTTGCGCTCGCCGCTGACCGTCATACGGCCCACACTGTTGATTTTACGCAAACGCTCCTGCAGGTCGTCCATATAGTCGGAAAGTTCCCGATAGGTCTTGTCGCGGCTCTCCATCGTAACGAGCAGTGCCGAGGTGTCTCCAAAATCATCCATCACCTGCACTGCCAGCACGTTCGAAGGCAGCTGCGCCTTGAAACCGGCAATGCCATGCTTGAACTTGCTCCAGAAAGCATCCTTGTCGTTCAGCTCATCATTCAGCTCCACCTGAATAAAGACCATCCCGTCGCGGGTGGTAGAAAAAGTCTTCTCTTTCTTGACTTCCTTATACGAAAAGATATAATCCTCCAACGGCTTGGTCACCTGCTCGGTCATCTCTTCCACCGTATTTCCGGGTGCCACGGCAATGACCATACCCTGACGGATCGTAAAGCTCGGAAATTCATTCTTCTGCATCTGCGGCAGACTATAGATTCCAAAGGCAATGAGACAGCAGGTCACCAGAATGATAATCTGGCGATAATGCATGGCCCACTCCACTACATTCCGTTTCTTTTTCATAATCCAAATCCTTTTTACATTAAAAACTCAAAGGAGTATTCTCGCAGACTTTCTGCTGCCCTTCGGTGATAATTTCGTCACCGTCCTTCAGTCCGCTCAGCACGGTCACCCCGCTTGACGTGAATTCTCCGCAACGGATCTCCCGTTTTGTGGCCTTGCCCTTCTGGTTGAGCCATACAAAGGTGCGGTTCTGTTCATCAATCTGCAGGACACGTGCCGGAATCACATAGTTTTGTGCAGCTCCCTCTGTCGGGAGATAAACCTCGGCCACCATGCCGGGAAGCACATTGCCCTGCGCTCCCGAAAGTTTTATCTTGACTTCGTAAGAGCGCGACATCGGATTGGCCAGGATACCTTTCTCACAGACGTTACCGGTCAGACGGGCCTGCCCCAGTGCCGGAATGATGATTTGGGCAGTCTGCCCTTCATATACCTTGCTAATATCCGTCTCAGGCACTGAAATCTTTATGGCCAGACTGTTGCCGGTAACCAGACGGACCACCGGAGCACCCGGAGCCACATTCTGCCCCACCTCGGCCACCTTTTCGGCTATCACTCCCGAATAAGGAGCATACAGCTTGCAGTCGTTCAGATTCTTGCGGGCCATGGCTTCCATGCTTCTGGCCTGTGCAAGCTTGCTTTGGATTTCCACCCACTTGATTTCTGCCAGACTCCCTTTATCATAAAGTTCTTTCATACGCTTCCAGGCATCCTCGGCCTGACGGAGTGAGGCCACGGCCGCTTCATGAGCACTTTTCATGGCCGTGGAATTGGCCCGGGCTATCAGCTGTCCTTTTTTTACCTTGCTGCCCATGCCCACATAAATCTGTTCTATCTGGGCCATAAACGGAAAGCTCAGGGCTCCTCCGTTTTCTTCAGTCACGGTTCCCGAAAACCGCCATGTTTCCTGTTGAGAGGCTGCTCCCACTTTCAAAACCTTCACCTTGACCGGCTCCGCCTTTTGGGGCACCTCAGTAGCCTTGTTGCAACTGCACAGACACAGTGCAAATACCAGCATCGTCAAACAATCTTTTTTTTTCATATCATTCTCGTTATTTGGATATTTGTTAAAAACCGATGCAAAGAAAAGGGCTTTGGCAATGAATGCGAACAAGAATTCTTCCACAGAAGTGTTCCTTTTTTCTTTTTTCGGACAAATAGAACATTTCTATAGAAAAACATACCACTGGCAAATGAAAAAAAATAGCTTTCTTTGCATCAGGAAAATCATAAAGGAGAACCTGTTGGCGGAATTAAAAAACCGCCTGAAAATTAGT
>NZ_QUEM01000002.1 GCF_003477995.1 Bacteroides sp. OF04-15BH | reverse complement strand
GCCATTGCCAGAGCAAATGTAGTTTCATCGGCGGTAACTACGGTGTCTGAAGTTACGGTGTCGTCTACTAATGTTTGTGCTTTGCTAGAATCTACAACAACAGTATCCGGTTCATCAACCACTCTATTTGTCATCTTATTATTGCTTGAAAATGCTGTTGCACTTACTACCATCACTGCTGCTACTGCTACAAATAACTTTCTCATAATCTTATCGTTTTTAGTTTATATTTTCTTGTTTGCTTGTTCTGCTTAATATCATGCAAGTGGCGTGCCAATCGTACCAAAAAGTAGTAATACATTGATTCTCAAGAATAAAAAAAATCCACACTCCTGTGGCGAAGTGTGGAATTGTGGAATTTATGCAACCCGACTGTAGAATTTGTCCACAATCAGGACAGCTGATAAAGTTTGAGTTTGTTATAGAGCGTTTTCCGGTCGATGCCCAACAGTTGGGCCGCCTTGCTCTTGTTATTGTTCGTGGCCTGAAGTGCCTGGAGGATACGTTCCTTCTCTGATACGGCATCATGCAGGGCAAAAGTATTCTGCGGGGCAGCAGGACGCACCTCGGTAAGTTGCTCGCCCAAATCTTCGCGCGTGATGAAATCTCCCTTGGCCAACAAAGTGGCACGTTTAATCACATTTTTCATCTGACGCAAGTTACCGGGCCAGGAATAGGTTTGCAACGCCCGCTCGGCATTCATATCAAAACCAATCAAATCCTTGTCGAGCTCGCGGTTGGCCTGATCGAGGAAGAAATTGGCAAAAAGCAGAATGTCTTCCTGACGGTCCTTCAATGCCGGCATCTTCAACGTAAACTCATTGATGCGATGATACAAGTCCTCACGAAACTGTCCATTGGCAATAGCCTGCTCCAGATTCTCGTTTGTGGCACAGACCAGACGCACATCCACCTCGATTTCCTGAGTAGAGCCCACCGGACGGATGCGGTGTTCCTGAATGGCGCGCAGCAACTGCACCTGCACATCATAGCTCAAGTTTCCGACTTCATCCAAAAACAAGGTTCCCCCATTGGCCTCCACAAAAGCACCGGTCTTGTCGGTCACGGCTCCGGTAAACGAGCCTTTCACATGGCCGAAGAATTCGGAGGCGGCAAGCTCCTTGAGCATGGCACCGCAGTCAATGGCCACAAAAGGCTTGTCGGCCCGCTTGCTGAGCTGATGGATGCGGTGGGCCACATACTCCTTACCCGTACCGCTAGCTCCGTTGATGAGTACCGACATCGGGGTCGGCGCCACCAGACGCACATAATTATAGAGCATGCGCGCCGCTTCGCTTTCGCCTTCCAGAAAATTGTTCGTATAGGAGTCATGATCCGCTTCGCCCGCCACGACATCGAGTTTGCTGTCGTCGGGCAGAGGAGCGCTCAGGGCATCGTCAATCTTTTTAAGGAGTATGTCGGGCTGAACCGGTTTGGCAATATAATCGCTGGCTCCCTGCTTCATGGCATCCACCACATTTTGCACCTCGGCATAACTGGTCATGATGATAAACGGGGTGTTGTTGCCCATGCCGCGCAGCCAGGACAACAGATAAAGACCGTCCTCGTCGGGCAGACGGAGGTCGGAAAGCACCAGGTCGTATTCCTGCTGATGCAGGATTTTCCGGGCACGTGCGTTATTGCTCGCCGTATCCACGGCAAAGCCTCTTTTTCCTAACCAGGTTTTCAACATGGTAGAAAAAGTCAAATCGTCTTCTACAATTAAAATGGACTTCATTGTTCCCATATTTTATGACACTAAGGAGGCCTCGCGCTCTCCTTGTTTTATTATATCCTGAATCTGAAGCATCAGATTTCTGATCATTTCCTTTTCTTCCTCGTTCATGGTGTTCATGGTGCGTTTGGTTTCCAACACTTTCAACACCTGACACACTTCCTGCGCGCCGAGCATGGTGTACGAAGGGAGCATCTTGTGAGTTATCTCTCCCACACGCCTGATGTCTTCCTGCTCCAAAGCCAGCCTCATCTGCTCCACATTCTGTGTGCTTTCGGCCACGAAGGTCTCCAGAATCTGCCGCGAAGCCTCACGGTCTCCGTCGGCAAAAGCCAGCAGATTCTTGAAATCGAGCTGCGGTTCCGTAGCGGGAGCCGGTTCGGGCGTTTCATCGACCTGCACACCGGTACTCATTCCCAGAACACGTTCTACGGTCTTGACCAGTTCACCGGCATTGAACGGCTTATACAGGCTGGCCGCAAATCCGTGGGCTACAAAATCCTGCTCGCTCATGTCGCTGCGAGCGGTAATGGCCACCACCGGAATACTCCGTCCGCAAGTGCCCGAAAGGGCACGGACCGATTTCAGCAGCTCAAAACCGTTCATTCCCGGCATCTGTATGTCGGTAAACAAAAGGTCGTATTCCTGTTTCTTCAGGGCCTCGAACAGTTCTTCAGGGCTCAGGCAACAAGTCAGTTCCAGTTTCTGGTCGCCCAGAGTAGACTCGAACATCGCCCGGTTCAACTGCATCTGTATGCGGTCATCGTCAATCATCACCACACGCAGTTTGCCCCGCATCTGCGGCATCTCCTCATCCGCTTTCTGATGCAGCGGCTCGTGCTTCAAAGGCAGATAAACATGAAACGTGGTTCCATGCCCTACATGGCTGCCTATGCGGATGCTTCCGCCCAAAAGTTCCACCAGTTTCTGAGTAATGGACAGTCCCAGACCGAAACCTTCCTGTCCTTGCGCACTGGTAAGGCGGGTAAATGCTTGGAACACTTTCTTCTGTTCCTCAAGCGACATGCCGCAGCCGGTATCTTTCACGGCGATATGCATCAGGGGTTCTTCCAGTTTTACCTGAAGTGTGATTCCACCCTTTTCCGTAAATTTCAGCGCATTACTCAACAAGTTGTCGGTAATCTGACGAATGCGGAAAGGATCTCCCGCAAAGCTTCCGTTCAAGGCCTCGTCCAGTTCGGCGGTAATCTCCAGCCCTTTCTTATGGGCCAACGGCACGAAGCTGGTAAACAAAGTCTCGAAAAGCTGCTTGGGATTGAATGCCACACTCTGAATGTCCATCTTATTGGCATCCAGGCGATGAAAATCAAGCAGCGAAGTGACCAGCCGGAGCAGATGCTGCGCCGAACTGCGCATATTCTCCAGATAGAACTGCGAACGCTTCTCCTTGAGCAGGCGCGAAAGCAAATCTATATATCCCAGAATGGAGCCGACAGGAGCCTTGATATCATGGGTGATGGTGAGCATCAGTCGTTCACGCACCTGCAACAGGTCTTCAGCCCGCTTCTTGGCCTTTTCCAACTCCTTGCGGTAATGATTGCTCTGTGTGATGTCTCTCCACACGATAAAGGAGAACACCAAAGCCAGCAACACCGCCGATATGGAAATAATGGCCAGAGTCAAAGCCGCTTTCTGACGGATCTCGGCCTCACGTTGCATCCTTCGGTTCAGCAGTTGCTGTTCTTCCTGCTCGATGGTTTCCAGCATTTGGGTAACCTTCAGGCTGAGCAAGGCACCGGATGCCTGCTGTTCTTTCAGCCGGTTACGGATCAGGTCAGTGCGGCGTGACTTCTGCAGCGACACGCTGTCTTCTGCCCGCTGCAAGATATTCACCAGCGTGTCGGCCGCATTATAGGCTTCCTGCTGCACCGTGTCGATATAAACCTCCTGAACCACTTTGTTCACCTCGGTGGAATCTTCCTTGGCCGGAGAGAAAGCCTCGGCCAGACGCTGGAAGAATCGTTTCTTCTTTTTCTGCTTGACAACATAAGACTGATTGTTAGTGATCACCTTTTTCTGGATCTTCGGCTGGTTCACCACCGTATCCTGCTGAGCAATCATTTTCTTGATCTGGCTTTTGTAGGCCTGATTCTCCTTGGTGTCGCTCACCAGATGGAGCAACGACCGCATGTTCTTTTCCTTTTGTCCCAACAAATCCTTCAGTGTGTCGAGACGCAGGCGCTGCCCTTCGTCGGTAAATACAGTCCGCAGAGAGTCTATTGCCTCGCAAGCGCTCTTCATGGCTTCCTGATAGGCCTGTGAATTCGGAATCTGCCCGATGCTGACATACTGAGCCACGATTTCGGCTTCATACAGCCGGCTCACCACGGTATTCACGGCACGACGGCGCTCGGTGATGGCTTTTTCGGCCTGCTCAGACCGCTCCAACAGCATCAATTTGTCGTAGATATAAAAAATCGACACCATAAGCAGCAGAATAAGGATCACATAGCCAAAGGCCACCTTTATGGAAGTTCCCAGTTTCATCAATCCCTCCTTATTTCTGTCGTTCTATACAAGCAAGATAGTCGTAATGACCGCCTTCGAGAATCTTGGTCGCCGTAAAACCGTATTCCGAAGCATAATAAGATAATGTTTCAAAATCTACATAGAGCCAGTCGAACTTCGGACCGGAAACATTTCTGTATTTCATCTGATAGTCCACTTCTCCATAATAAGCGGCATTCAAGTCAATGTCCAGACTTCCGTCCTCGTTCTCAAAAATATATCTCAAGTCGGACGAATCCATATAGACGCGTCCTCCCTCGGCAAGTAAAAGCTTCATCTTGTTGAAAAATGCAGGCATGTTCTCCAGCTTGCCCACAATGCCCGATCCGTTCATCAGAAACAGGATGGTGTCATACTGCTCGGCAAAGGTCGGGTCGAACAGGTTGACCACACGGGCATCCCACACCCCTCTCTCCTGCTGTACCTGTACCGACAGCGGAGAAATGTCTATGGCAGTAACTTCCAGCCCTCTGTTCTGCAAGACCAGACTATGACAACCCGCACCGGCTCCCACATCGAGCACACGCCCCCGGGCCAGTTCCAGAGCCTTTCGCTCGATATCCGACATGTCTTTCTCTTCGCGGAACAACAGAGGCACCGGCAATTCATCTTCGTCAAACAAAGAAGAAAGCACGCGTAACTTGGAGGCTTTCCCCTTTTTCATATACTCCTGCAATGCCGCCCCCATCGGGTCGGAACTGGAATCCAATACTGTGGTTATCATAAAAAATAGGCTTTTGATATTATCGCAAATATAATGTTTTTTTTCGGCAACAGGGAGGACTCTCCCCGCGCAGCGTGTTAAAAATGAAAAATGCCTAGCGCTCCACGCGTTTTGCCTTCACACGTGAAGAGGAAACAAAGGCGCCGACAAAGGTAAGCACTCCGGCCAGCAACAGCGCATTATGAGGAGCTGAATCGGGAGTGAGGTGGAACATCAAAGCCACCAGAGTGGCTCCCGTGGTCTGACCGACGAGACGGGCCGTAGCCTGCATGCCGCTCGCACCTCCACTGCGATAGGCTGGAGCGGAACTGAGCATCAGGTGATTGTTGGGCGACTGGAACAGTCCGAATCCCAAGCCACACAGCATCAGTCCGGCAATCAGCAGCATCTGTGGCGCAGACGCCGGCATTGTAGACAACAGAAAACATCCGCAACTCATAATCAGCAGACCGATACCTCCTAACAGTCCGGCGTGAATCTTGCCGACCAGAAAGCCGGCAACAGGTGAAGCAAATACGATGACCAGCGGCCAGGCTGTCATAAACAAACCGGTACGCACGGCATCAAACCCAAAAGTGTGGTGCAACAGAAAGGGAATGGATACCATGGCCAGCATCTGCGAAGTGAAAGAACAAATACTTGTCAGAACGGACAAACCGAAAACCGGTATGCGCAACAGGTCAAAAGGCAGCATGGGATAAGGTTGCGACAACTGCTGGCGCACAAAGAGTGTGCCCACAGCAAGCAACAAAACGAGTCCGCCAAACACCCAGGTCAGGCTCGCACCATGAGCATAAGCTTCCAATGTGCCGATAAAAAGACCGAAAGTAAGGGCATTCATACAAGCCGAACGATAATCAAAACGGCGCCCTTCGATGCGTGTAGGATTATCGGGCAGATATTTCCAGGCAAAGTAGAAAGTGACCACTCCCACCGGAATGTTGATGGCAAACAGCCAGGGCCACGAAGCCACGGCAAGAATACCGGCGGCCAATGTCGGACCGGCCACAGCGGCCAAAGCAACCACCATGGCATTCAGTCCAAAGCCCTTGGGCAAATGTTTTTTGGGATAGATCAGGCGCACCAGTGAGCCGTTCACACTCATCACCATGGCAGCACCCACTCCCTGCAACATGCGCGAAAGCACAAGCTGTGTCAGGGTTACTGAAAAGGTGCAGCAAAGAGAGCCGACCAGGAATACCACCAGCCCGGTCAGATATACCTGTTTGAATCCTTTCAGTTCACCCAACGAGGAAAAAGGCAACAGAAACATCATCACCACGAGCTGGAATCCATTCACCACCCAAATGGAATCGGAAGAACTGACCTGCAGTTCCTTGGAAATGCTGGGAAGCGCCACATTACAGATGCTTCCGTCAATAACTGACAGAAACAAACCCGAAAAAATGGCGGCCATCGCATAAAATATCTGTGGACGGTGCAATCCGTCCCACTCCAGATTGCCTGTAACTTTCAGACTATCCATATTCATCCAATCTTTACCTGAAAACTTATTAACCTGAAAAACCTCCCCGCACAGCACAGAGCTGCACGCGGGGAGGCTGTATCTATAGGAGCACAGCTCGCTTTACTTGCTTACTTCCACAATGTGTGTCGGAGCCTGTTCCTGATTTCTCTTGTCTGTCTGGCGCACTACGGCAGCTGCCAGTTTCATGAACGACTTGCCCACCGGAGTTTCTCCATCCAAAGCTTCGGGAGTTCCCTTGTCGCCGTTCTCGCAGATGCTCTGCACCACCGGAATCTGTCCCAGCAACGGCACGTTCATTTCCTCGGCCAGATGCTTCACACCTTCCTTACCAAAGATGTAATACTTGTTCTCCGGAAGTTCGGCCGGCGTGAACCAAGCCATATTTTCCACCAGTCCGAGGATAGGCACATTCACCTTATCGTTCATATACATATTGATACCCTTGCGTGCATCGGCCAAAGCCACCTGCTGCGGTGTGCTGACAATCACGGCACCGGTAATCGGCAGCGTCTGCACCAGAGTGAGGTGAATGTCGCTGGTTCCCGGAGGAGTATCGAGCACAAAATAGTCCAAATCACCCCATTCGGCATCGCCGATGAGCTGCTTCAGGGCATTGCTGGCCATACCGCCACGCCACAAGGTAGCCTGGTCGGGGTCTACAAAGAAACCGATGGAAAGCACCTTGATGCCATACTTCTCCACCGGAATGATCATGTCGCGGCCATTAATATTCTCGGCATACGGGCGGGCATCCTCCATCTGGAACATCTTCGGCACACTCGGACCGAAAATATCGGCATCGAGCAAACCGACCTTAAAGCCCATCTTGGCCAACGCAACAGCCAGATTGGCAGCTACGGTAGACTTGCCCACACCACCTTTTCCAGAAGATACGGCAATGATATTCTTCACACCCGGCAACAGTTTGCCCACTTCGGGACGCGGGGCCTGAATGGTCTTTATGTTGATTTCCACCTCTACTTCCTTAGCCACATAAGCGTGAATGGCAGCCTCGGCCGCTTTCACGATGGACTTGATAAACGGATTTGTCGGTTTATCGAAAATAAGAGAGAAACTAACGTGCAAACCGCTGATGCGCAAATCATCCTCTACCATCTCTGCCTCGACAATATTCTTGCCGGTACCCGGATAGCGCACTGTGGCGAGCGCATCCATAATCAGTTTAGGATAGATATTCATATTCTGTTTTATATTTTAAATGTATAGATTCTTACTTGGAGGTAGCCAGACCGCTTCGCTTGCTGCGATTATAGCTTCTGTAATCATCCAGCTCGATTTCCACCTCAGGCTCCTGCAGCTCGCCGGCATGCGGCAGGCGGAAACGCAGGTATTTGATGTTCAGTCCGCGATCAATCCACTGCTGCTCGTAATAGGTCTGTATGCTCAGAATACGGGCCTCCTCCGTATCGGGATGCTCGGCCAGCACGCTGTGATACAGGTCTGTAGTGGAGAATTCCACCGGAAGAGCATTTTTCTCCACCATATAGTTGGTGTAGGTAAACAGGAAATTAGAGTCTGTTTTCAGGTGAATCAGACCGCCGTCCACCAGAAATTTGCGGTAGCGGTTCATGAAAAAAGTAGAGGTCAGTCGCTTGGTAACCTTTTTCATCTGCGGATCGCTGAAGGTAAGCCAGATTTCCTGCACCTCGTCCGGTTCGAAGAAACGGTCGATAATCTCGATATTCGTACGCAGAAAAGCAACGTTCTTCAGGCCCTCACGCATAGATTCCGTAGCTCCGGTCCACATTCGGGCCCCTTTGATATCTACTCCGATGAAGTTCTTTTCCGGATACAAGCGTGCCAGTCCCACGGTATATTCCCCGCGACCGCATCCCAGCTCCAGGACAATCGGATTCTGGTTTCCGAAGAATTCATGCCATTTTCCTTTTCCTTCGAACGGCACATTGTCAACTACTGAATACGGATACTCAAATACGTGCGGATATTCTGCCATATCGGCAAACTTAGCCAATTTACCTTTTCCCATGCTTTTCTTTGATCGTTACTGATTTTCTCTGTTTCTTATTCAAATTTTGGATACCTCCCTAAAATAAATAGATACCGCACGCGTTTTTCAACGTATGCGGTATTCTACTATGATTTTTCTGTCAGAATGACTTCATTTACTGCATCTGCTCTCCTTCAGTCTCCGGAGCCTTCTCGATCAGATCCATGAACTGATCCAGCTTAGGAGTAATGATAATCTGAGTGCGGCGGTTTCTCTGTTTTCCGGCAGCAGATGTGTTGTCGGCAATCGGGTTGTACTCTCCGCGTCCGGCAGCAGTCAGACGAGAAGGATCTACACCATACAGGTTCTGCAAAGCCTGTACTACAGAAGAGGCGCGCAGGGCACTCAAATCCCAGTTGTTTCGGATATTCGGACGTGAAATCGGATCTGTATCGGTGTTACCCTCTACCAATACATCGTAGTCCTTGTAGTCGGTTATGATCTTCGCAATCTTGCTCAGAGTCTCTCCGGCGCGGTCGCTGATCTCATAGCTACCAGACTTATACAACATGTTGTCTGACAAAGAAATGTAAACAACACCTTTCAGCACCTTGATGTCTACATCCTGCAACTCGTCACGACTCAAAGAACGGGTCAGGTTGTTGGTCAATACCATATTCAAAGAATCTGACTTGTCCTTAGCCTCAACCAGCTGTTTGATAAACTTGTTGGAAGCATTGATTTCGTCAACCAGTTTTGAGATATTCACGTTACCCTGTGAATTCTGCTGGATACTCTTGTCCAAAGAGTTCTGCAATGCTGCATAAGATGCCTTCAACTCGGCATTGGCCTTCTGAGCCTCAGCCAGTCTTTCTTCCAGGCTCTTGATATTTGCTTTATTTTCTGCCAACTGCAATTGTGCGTTCTGATACTGGGTCTCCAGTTTGCTCTTCTCTGTCTGCAAAGAAGCATACTTTTTCTTCGTTACACATCCTGAAAGCAGGAACAGCGCAACGACCATCGTAAACAACGAAATAGAATGTTTCATAATCAGGGATTTAATGTTTTCTATTACTAAATTAAGATTATTCGCGGACTTTATGGTCCATTATCGGCGCCAAAAATACGAATATATTTTAAAAAGAAGACTTTTTTCCTAGTAAAATAAATTTAAATGGCTGAATATTAGTAGAAATTACACCGCAAAAATAAAGCCGGCTTTCCGAAAATTCCTTTCAGAAGCCGGCTTCTATTCTGTAAAATGTTTTTTGAATGTCTCGCAAACGTCAGGTTATTCGATAACCACCTTGGTCCATCCGTGTACGTCTGGTTCGGTTCCGTATTGGATACCGCGCAAGTGGTGATACAGCTTGGTGCTGATTGGTCCCGGCTTGCCATCCTTACTGATGACATAGCTCTTCTTGTTTTCCAGATCATCAATCCGTTCAATTGGACTGATTACCGCAGCAGTACCGCAGGCACCGGCCTCTTCGAAGGTAGCCAGTTCCTCTTCCGGAATCTGTCTGCGCTCTACTTTCATACCCATATCCTCTGCCAGCTGCATCAGACTCTTGTTGGTAATTGAAGGCAGAATGGATGATGATTTCGGAGTGATGTATGTATTGTTCTTAATACCGAAGAAGTTGGCGGCACCGCACTCGTCGATGTATTTCTTTTCCTTGGCATCGAGATAGAACTCGCAAGAATAACCCAGATCGTGAGCCATCTTGTTGGCACGCAAGCTGGCGGCATAGTTACCTCCCACCTTATAGATACCTGTTCCCAGCGGAGCGGCACGGTCGAACTCGCGGATAATCACATAAGGATTGGTTGCAAAACCGCCTTTGAAATAAGGGCCAACCGGAGTTACGAAAATCACGAACATATACTCGTCGGCAGGATGAACACCCACCTGTGCTCCGGTACCGATCAGCAACGGACGGATATACAGTGAGGCACCGCTCTCGTATGGCGGGATGAAGCGCTCGTTCAGACGCACCACCTTGGTCACCATCTCTTCAAAAAGTTCGGTAGATACCTCCGGCATCAATATTCCGCGACAAGTGCTTTGCAGGCGTGCCGCATTTTCATCCATGCGGAATACACGCACTTTGCCGTCAGGGCAGCGGTAAGCTTTCAGTCCCTCAAAAGCTTCCTGTCCGTAGTGCAGGCAGGTAGCAGCCATGTGAATATTGATGGTCTGCTCTGAACACACTTCAATTTCTCCCCATTTTCCGTCGCGATAGTAGCAGCGGACATTGTAATCTGTCGGCATATAACCGAAAGACAGATTTGCCCAATCGATCTCTTTCATATTCAATCAATAATGCGAAAACGCAAAGGTTATGCTTTTGTATCTTCGCTCGTTAACCTATAAATTATTGTTTTTCTTTCTCTATTGTTCTGTCCGGCACCACTCATGCAGATGTCTGTGTCGGGCTGCTGTGTGCAAAGTTATAGAAAAATTTCATATTTTAAACAAAGAAAGGAAATAAATTCCAAATTGAAATTATTTTTCCTCGCTATCTAATATTTTTCGTATCTCCTCATCGGTATGGTACAGTTTTTCCTTACAATACGCAATCAGAGTCTTTGCTTCTTTCAATTTTTCGGCCAGCTGGTCAATTCCCAGTTCATTGTTTTCCACCTGTTTCAGGATTTCCTGCAGGGCGGCTATGGCTTCTTCATAGTTTTTGGCATTATTTTTTCTCGGCATAAGTCATCGGGTATTTTTTGATTCTCCTTATAAAACTTTTGAGTGCACGCGTCCCTCGGCCAGATGGGTTTCAATCACATCGCCCGGCTGCAGTTCGTCGGCACAGGTCACAATCTGCCCGTTCCGGTAGGTCAGGCTATAGCCCAGCTTCAACAAACGCTCCGGATCGAGTGCCTGCACCTGACGGGCATAGAAATCCAACTGACGTTTTTCGTGCTCCAGCCGGTTGCGGAATCCCTGTGCCAGGCGTTCCTCCTGCGTATCCAGCCTGAGCAACTCGCGCTGTACCCGCATACGGACTGCGGCCTGAAGAGCATGCTCGGCACTGAGAATCTGCTGTTCGGCCCGGCTTTTCACCGAATTGAAAACCACGGGCAAACGGGTAATCAGAGTCGTCAGGCGCAACTGCTCCTCCGTGAGACGTTCGCGGACAGACCGAAGAAGATCTTCCTGCAACTGCTCCAGCCGGGAGGCCGTCTGCAACATGTGGTTCAACAGACAGGCAGCCGCCGCCGTAGGCGTCTTGACCCGCGTGTGTGCCACGGCATCGAGCACCGTGTCGTCGCGCTCGTGACCGATACCCGTAATAATAGGCAGCGGAAACTGGGCACAGCTTGCCGCCAGCAGATAAGTATCAAAACCGGAGAGGTCGCTCGTGGCTCCTCCTCCGCGGATGATGACCACCACATCCCACCGGTCGCGCTGCTCCAGAATCTGATCGAGGGCGGCCAAGACGGTCTCTTCGACACGCTCTCCCTGCATCACGGCCGGAAACAGACGCACCGTAAAACGGAATCCGTAATCGTTATGAAGCAACTGATCGCAGAAGTCCTCAAATCCCGCAGCCGTTCTGGAAGAGATGACCGCCACCCGAGTGGCAAGCAGCGGCATCACCAGATTCTTGTTGTCGTCTATCACCCCCTCGCGGCGCAACTGGTCCAATATCTCCCGACGCCGACGGGCCAGATCGCCCAAAGTATAGGCCGGGTCGATATCCTCTACCGTAAGCGTATAACCGTAGAGTTCGTGAAAAACCACCCGCACGCACACCAGCACCTTGATTCCCGCGGCCAGACATTGCCCGGTTTCGCGTTCAAAATAAGGTTTGAGCACCCGATAGGCCGAAACCCAGATGGCGCCTCGCGCCTTGGCCACCAGCTGTCCGGAGAACTCATCCTTCTGGACAAACTCCAGATAGCAATGGCCCTGATAGGCCTCGCGCACCTCGCTCAGCTCGGCCTGAATCCAATAAGACTGCTGGAATTCCAGGTCGATTGTGCGCCGCACCATCCGGTTCAGTTCCAGCAACGACAAGGCATCTTTCATGCAAACTCCTCTATATAAGAATGTATTCCTTTCTGCGAAACAATATATCCACCGCCCACGACCAGATCATCTACGTAGAACACCGCCGACTGTCCCGGGGTGACGGCCGAAGCCGGTTCGTGGAAATGCACCAGATACAAATCGCCCTTGGCATCTTTTTCCTCCCACAGTCGGTTCACCTTCTTCAGGGTGCAGGGAATCGGCTTGCTGCGGTAACGGATGCGCACCGCCAGTCCCTCGGCAGGCAGCGCATCGGCATTCACCCAGTTGGGCTGCTCCACCAGCATATATTCTGTCATCAGGCGGTCGGCATCGCCCAGCATCACCGTATTCTTCTGCGGATTGATTTTCAACACAAAGGCCGGTTTTCCCAGAGCAATTCCCAGTCCTTTACGCTGTCCCACCGTGTAAAAGGGAAAGCCCTGATGGCGGCCCAGCTTATGACCCTGTTCGTCCACAAAGTCACCCGGCCCTACTTTCTGCTCCAGATCCGGAAGCTGCTCTTTCAGAAACTCCCGATAGTCGCCCGGAATGAAGCACACCTCCATGGATTCCCCGCCGCGGGCCTTGGCTTCAAAGCCCTTTTCGGTGAGATAGGCACGCACCTTGTCCTTGGTGGTATCTCCCAAAGGGAAGATACAGCGACGGAGCACCTCCTGCGACAGGCGCCAGAGGAAATAAGACTGGTCCTTCTTGGTGTCGGCACCGCACTTGAGGTAAACAGAACCGTCCTGCTCCACCTTCTGCACATAATGGCCGGTGGCTATATAGTCACAACCCAAACGGTCGGCCCATTCCATCAGCATGCGGAACTTAAAGGTGGGGTTACACATGACACACGGATTCGGAGTCCGTCCGTTGAGATATTCGTCGATAAAGTTACGCACCACCACGTCTTTGAAAGAGGCTCTCTCATCGGCCACATAGTGCTCTATGCCCAAACGCTCGGCCAGTTCGCGGGCCTGCATCACGTGGTTGGGCTGTTCCTGTCCGGGTTCCGAAAAATGCTGGGGCAAATCCCACACCCGCATGGTTATTCCGATTACTTCATATCCTTTATCCTTCAACATCAGGCACACGGACGAGCTGTCTATTCCGCCCGACATGCCTACCAATACTTTCTTCTTCATAATGTCTCTCTATTTCAGAAAAGCAAAAATACGGAAAAAAATGAATTGGCAGGAGCAAATTCACATATTATCGGATACGGCGACTGTTTTTAATATTTCCGTACAACCGGAACGCTCGCGACGGCAGGGGCGCAAGATGCTTTTTTTGAGAGCAAAAGAAAGCCGAAGTAGTTTTTTTTGTACCTTTGCAGCATCATTTATCGATTCATAAACAAAAGATTCATTATGTCAGGAAAAGCATCTTCACCCACCGAACTGGGCACACGCCCCGTGGGCAAACTTTTGATGGCATACGCCATTCCGGCAGTCATCGCCATGACCGCCTCCTCCTTATATAATATGGTAGACAGCATCTTTATCGGACAAGGTGTCGGCGCCATGGCCATTTCGGGTCTGGCCATTACCTTTCCGCTGATGAACCTGTCGGCAGCCTTCGGTTCCATGGTCGGTGTGGGAGCTGCCACCCTCATGTCCGTAAAGTTAGGACAGAAGGATTACCAGACAGCCCAGAACATTTTGGGCAATGTGGTGGTTCTCAACCTGATTCTGGGTATTCTGTTCGGAATCATTGCCCTGATATTCCTGGACCCCATTCTCTATTTCTTCGGGGCCAGCGAGACCACCATCCCCTATGCCCGCGACTATATGGAAATCATTTTGCTGGGTAATGTGGTGACACACAGCTATCTGGGACTGAATGCCCTGCTCCGCTCGGCCGGTCATCCGCAGATGTCCATGTATGCCACCATCCTCACCGTGGTCATCAACACCATACTCGACCCGCTGTTCATCTACCAGTTCCACATGGGCATCAAGGGAGCGGCCTATGCCACCATTCTGGCCCAGATTATTGCGCTGGTATGGCAGTTTGTGGTGTTCAGCAACAAGAAAGAGGCGCTTCACTTCCGGCGGGGCATCTACCGGCTGAAGAAAAAGATCGTTTTGGACACCATCGCCATCGGTCTTTCTCCGTTCCTGATGAACACCTGTGCCTGTCTCGTTGTGATTCTGATTAACCGCGGTCTGGCCGAATACGGAGGCGACCTGGCCATCGGAGCCTACGGTATCGTGAACCGCGTACTGTTCCTCTTCATCATGATTGTGATCGGTATCAACCAGGGCATGCAGCCCATTGCCGGATACAACTATGGAGCGGGGCACATTGACCGTGTGTTCCGGGTGCTTCGCTACACGATTTACAGCGCCACAGTGGTAACCACCCTGGGATTCCTCATCGGTGAATTTACTCCCGAGCTCTGTGCCCGCGCCTTCACCAGCGACGAGAAACTTATTGACATGGCCGCCCACGGTATGCGGATTATCGTCATTTTCTATCCGATTATCGGTTTTCAGATTGCCACGACAAACTTTTTTCAGAGTATCGGACACGCAGGTAAAAGTATTTTCTTATCTTTAACACGTCAATTACTGTTTCTGGTTCCGGCTCTTATCATCTTCCCCCGTTTCTGGCAACTGGACGGAATCTGGATGGCCATGCCGGCATCCGACCTGGTGGCTTGCATCGTCACAGCCGCCATGCTGGTGATACAAAACAAGAAAATGAAACAAAGACATTTGGCAAACAATGGACAACAATAAAAATTTTGTACTCAACATCGGACGCCAGCTGGGTAGCGGCGGCCATGCCATTGGCACTATTCTGGCCAAGGAATTCGGCATCAAGTTCTACGACAAGGAGGTGCTCGATCTGGCCGCACAGGAAAGCGGCTTCAGCAAATACTTCTTTGAGCGCGACGACGAGCACCGCGGCTTTGTAAAGAGTCTGTTCAACTCCATCATTCCCTTTACCAGCAGCGGCGACCCTTACGGCAACCAGCTCAGCTCGGAATCGCTCTTCAAGTTCCAGAGCGATGCCATCAAGAAAGCGGCCGAAAAGGAATCGTGTGTGTTTGTGGGCCGCTGTGCCGACTATGTGCTGCGCGACCATCCGCGCTGCGTAAACATCTTCATCTCGGCCGATATGGAAGACCGTGTGGCCCGCCTGATGCAGAATCTGCAGGTAGATGCCCAGGAAGCCGAAAAACGGGCTCTCGAAGGCGACGACAAGCGCGCGTCATACTACAACTATTACAGCGCTCTCACCTGGGGCGAGGCTGCCACCTATCACATCTGCATCAACTCGTCGGTGCTGGGCATTGAGGGAACGGCAGACTTCCTGAAGTCCTTCATCGTGAAAAAGCTGGGCTTATGAAACGGATAGGAATCCTTTCGGACACACACGGCTATTGGGACGACCGCTATCTGGAATACTTTGCCGAGTGCGACGAAATCTGGCATGCCGGAGATATCGGCTCGTTTGAGCTGATCCGCCGCCTGGAGGAATTCCGCCCCGTAAAGGCCGTATGCGGCAACTGCGACGGCGGCGACACCCGCAAGACTTATCCCCAGATTCTGGAATGGGAGTGCGAAAATACCCGTGTGATGATGACGCACATCGGGGGCTATCCCGGGAAATATGCACCGGGAATCCGGAAAATTCTGGCCGAAAAGCGCCCCCAGCTGTTCATTGCCGGCCATTCACACATCCTGAAAGTGATGTTCGACCGGCAGATGAATCTGCTTTACATCAATCCCGGAGCCGCCGGAATCATGGGCTGGCACAAGGTGCGCACCCTCATCCGGGTCACTTTATCACAGGGCAACTTCAGCAATCTGGAAGTCATTGAGCTGGGTGCCCGCGAAAACGAATAAGAAACCTAAAAACATATACACTCGTGAAAACTTATCTAGTAACAGGAGGAGCCGGCTTTATCGGCGCAAACTACGTGAAATATATCCTGAACAAATACAACGACATCACGGTCGTGGTTCTGGATCTGTTGACCTATGCCGGCTATCTGGGCACCATCGCCCAGGATATTGACAACGAACGCTGTATCTTTGTAAAAGGCGACATCTGCGACGCTCATCTGGCAGACGACCTGTTTGCAAAATACCGTTTCGATGTGATTGTGAACTTCGCTGCCGAGAGCCATGTGGACCGCAGCATCGAAAACCCGCAGCTGTTCCTGCAGACCAACATTCTGGGTACCCAGAACCTGCTTGACGCTGCCCGCCGTGCCTGGGTGACCGGAAAGGACGAAAACGGCTACCCAACCTGGCGCAAGGGCGTACGCTTCCATCAGGTATCTACCGACGAGGTGTACGGAAGCCTGGGCGAAGAGGGCTTCTTCACCGAAGAGACTCCGCTCTGCCCGCACAGCCCGTACAGCGCGTCAAAGGCCAGTGCCGACCACATTGTGTGTGCCTATAAGGACACTTACAAGATGCCGGTGAGCATCACCCGCTGCTCCAACAACTACGGACCGTATCAGTTCCCGGAAAAACTGATTCCGCTGATCATCAAGAACATTCTCGAAGGAAAGAAACTTCCGGTCTACGGTCAGGGTACCAACATCCGCGACTGGTTGTATGTGGAGGATCACTGCAAGGCCATCGACATGGTCATCAACCAGGGTGCCGACGGCAGCATCTACAATGTGGGCGGACATAACGAGCGTCAGAATATCCAGATTGTGAAGCTCACCATCCAGACCATCCGCGAAATCATGGAGAAGGAACCGGAAATGCGCTCTCTGCTGAAGAAGCAGGTGAAGAACGAAAACGGTGAAATCGCTGTTGACTGGATTAACGACGACCTGATCACCTTCGTAAAGGACCGTCTGGGCCACGACCTGCGCTACGGCATTGATCCGGAAAAGATCAAAACCGACCTGGGATGGTATCCGGAGACTGATTTCGAAACCGGTATCGTGAAAACCATCCGCTGGTATCTGGACAACCAGAAGTGGGTGGAAGAAGTGACCAGCAGCGACTATCAGAACTATTACGACCGGATGTACGGCAGACGCTAAGCACGGATTCCGGCGATAAAACGAACAAAATGTAAGCATCCCGAAGCAGAAGGCCTGATGCAAGGCTGTGCTTCGGGATGCTTTTTTGGTATCTTTATGCAGACTGTCCCCCGACATATACGGTCTGGAACGTATTTTTATGCAGCATCCAGAGGTGCGGATGCCTCTTCCCGCCTCTATCGGGAAACAAAAACACCGGCATGATTTTATCCTGGCATCAGCATGACTCCTTCATTTCATCACAATAATCCCCAAAACGGCCTCAAAAGTCCTGTCCGGAAGAATCCCGCAAACAAGGATACTTTTTTACAAGAAGCAGTGCATCAATACCTTACAGCCCCAAAGCCTCTGAGCCTTGAAAAAACAACGGCCGGTGGCCGTCCCTTCCCAAAATCAGCAGTCTGAACGACTGCCGGAATGCAAGAACTTACATTCTGACAAATCGTAAGCCGGCTCCCCGCAGGGCAGAGCACGAAAAAAGGGTATCGGAAATCCCGATACCCTTACTTTTCTGTATCTTAATAAATGCCTGATGCAGATTATTTGCCGAAACGAACCTTCAGTTTCTCAATCATATCCTTAGTCATGGCATCCAAGTCATACTCAGGCTTCCAACCCCACTCTTCGCGAGCGCAAGTGTCGTCCAAGGAGTTTGGCCAAGATTCTGCAATAGTCTGACGCAAAGGATCTACCTCGTACTCCATCTTGAAGTCTGGGATATACTCCTGAATCTTCTTGTAGATAGTCTCCGGCTCGAAGCTCATAGATGCGATGTTGAATGAGTTGCGGTGAACGAACTTAGAAGGATCAGCCTCCATGATTTCAACAGCTGCACGCAAAGCATCCGGCATGTACATCATATCCATATAAGTACCGGCAGCGATCGGACATTTGAAAGTCTCGCCCTTAACGGCTGAGTAATAAATGTCAACAGCATAGTCGGTAGTACCACCTCCCGGAGGAGTTACGTAAGAAATCAGTCCCGGGAAACGAACGGAACGGGTATCCACACCGAAACGGATGTTGTAGTAGTCGCTCAACAACTCACCGGAAACCTTAGTCACACCATACATGGTGCGCGGGTTACGGATTGTATCCTGCGGAGTGTTGTCCTTTGGAGTGTTGTTACCAAACACACCGATAGAACTTGGAGTAAACACGGCACACTTCATTTCGCGTGCTACCTCCAATACATTGAACAAACCGCCCATACCAATCTTCCAGGCCAACTGTGGCTTAGCTTCTGCAACGGCAGACAACAAGGCAGCCAGGTTGTAGATGGTGTCGATCTTGTACTTGGAAACGGTCTCGGCAATCTGCTGCTCGTTGGTGATATCTACGATGGCGCTCGGACCAGACTCTTTCAGTTCTCCTGTTGGTTCTGCACCCGGAATGTAACCGGCAACGATGTTACCATTATACAGTCCTCTCAATTTCATGGTCAACTCAGAACCGATCTGGCCGGTTGAACCGATAATCAATACATTTTTCATGCTTTATTGTTTCTTGATAACTAAAAAAATCAGATGCACAAAGATAGTATATTATTCTTGATTTTTTCTGATAATATTCGGGAGATTTTATTCGATATTTCAAAAAAAAATGAGACCTTTGCATAGAGATCCTAATATTAACATATATGTACGGTAAATTTAAAGACTTTTTGGCTCAAGAATTAGCCAATATCGAGGCTGCAGGCCTCTACAAGAAAGAGCGTATTATCACAACTCCACAGCGCGCTGACATCAAGGTCAACGCTGGAGAAGGTGTTTTGAACTTCTGTGCCAACAACTACCTGGGCCTTTCAGACAATACCCGCCTGATCGAGGCTGCCAAGGCAGCTATGGACAGCCATGGTTATGGAATGTCTTCTGTACGTTTCATTTGCGGTACACAGGATTTGCACAAACAGCTCGAAGCAGCTATTTCTGACTACTTCAAGACTGAAGATACAATCCTTTATGCAGCTTGTTTCGACGCCAACGGCGGTTTGTTCGAGCCTCTGTTGACCGATCAGGATACCATCATCTCTGACTCTCTGAACCACGCTTCTATCATCGACGGTGTACGTCTGTGCAAGGCTAAGCGCTATCGTTATGCCAACGCCGACATGGCCGATCTGGAGCGTTGCCTGCAGGAAGCTCAGGCTCAGCGTTTCCGTATCATTGCTACCGACGGTGTGTTCTCTATGGACGGTAACGTGGCTCCTATGGACAAGATCTGTGATCTGGCCGAGAAATACGATGCATTGGTAATGGTTGACGAGTCTCACTCTGCCGGTGTGGTTGGTCCTACCGGTCACGGTGTTGCCGAGCAGTTCGACGTTTACGGTCGTGTAGACATCTTCACCGGTACATTGGGTAAAGCCTTCGGTGGTGCCATGGGTGGTTTCACAACCGGTAAGAAGGAAATTATCGACATGTTGCGTCAGCGCTCTCGTCCTTACTTGTTCTCTAACTCTGTAGCTCCTGCCATCGTAGGTGCCAGCATCGAGATGTTCAAGATTCTGAAGGAGAGCAACGCTCTGCACGACAAGTTGATGGAGAACGTAAACTATTTCCGCGACAAGATGATCGCTGCCGGTTTCGACATCAAGCCGACTCAGAGCGCCATCTGCGCCGTAATGCTTTACGATGCGAAACTGTCTCAGGACTTCGCTGCCAAGATGCAGGAAGAGGGTATCTATGTAACCGGTTTCTACTATCCGGTAGTTCCGAAGGATCAGGCCCGTATCCGTGTTCAGCTGTCAGCCGGTCACGAGCGCGAGCATCTGGACCGTGCCATCGCTGCATTCATCAAGGTGGGCAAGGAACTGAACGTGATCAAGTAATCCACTCAGGAAGCATAAAAGAAAAAATCTCCATTCCGGCTGAGCCGGAATGGAGATTTTTCTTTTGTATCTGCTATAGTTATGGGAACAACACCGAGCAGGGAGTGACGTATCCGCTGCGGATGCGCCAGGCATCGGGATAGAGATTGTTGGCGCGGTTTCCAATCTGCTTGGCAAAGCCGAGCGGGAAATTCCGGTAGGTGAGCATCACAAATCCTTTCGGAGTATCTGCCGGAAGAACCAGAGCTTCCTTGCGCAGATAGGCCACAGCCTGTTCATAACTCAACTCTACCTGTGGAAAACTGTCCCGGCAACAGGCCCGGTTCAGAGCCAGTCCGTGACGCGGCACCCAGTCGCGCCCCTTCAGTTCGGCCACCGGTACACCACAGTGCATCACCGTCAGGCATTCTTTTACGGCTCGGCAGGCATCGGCCCATTCTTTCGGAACGGCCGAGATTTGCGTGTCTTCCGCCAGCCACTCCCAGTCGCTGCCCGAAAGCCAGCCGGAAAGTGTAATCAGCTCACTGGCCGAAATCTCATTTCTTCCCTTATTCTTATCTTTCTTATCGGGCTTTCCCTTTTTTGCGGCCTTACGGGGCAGGCAGGCACGCCATCCGTCCTCGGCTTCCTCACACTGTCCGTGCTTGCGCAAAACGGCCAGGAAGAACCCTTCGCCACGTGTCCAGCCGGGCAGGAAATGATACACGGGCAGGTTGCTGCCGGTAAGATCGCCTTGAATGCCCCACTCTTCGGCACAAGGCACCGGTATCAGATCGGCTCCCAGTTCACGGGCTATCCAGGCTACATTGTCTTCGTCTTCGAGTGCGTTGAAAGTGCAGGTGCTGTAAATCAGATAACCGCCGGGCTTCAGAGCCGGCCAGATGTCGGCAATGATGGAGCGCTGGCGCTTCCAGCAGAGTTCCACATTCTCCGGACTCCAGTCGGCAATGGCGCCTTCGTCCTTACGGAACATACCTTCTCCGGAGCAGGGCACATCAGTCACCACCACATCGAACAGATGCTCCAAAGCCGAGAAATCGGCCGGATAACCGTTGGTCACCATACAGGCAGGATCGCCCCACTTCATCATATTTTCAGAAAGTACCTGAGCACGGGGACGCATCGGCTCATTGCTGACCAGAAAACTTCCCTCGGGCAGCAAACTGCGCAAATGGGTGGACTTGCCACCGGGTGCAGCACACAGATCGAGCGCCATCAGCGGCTCCTGAAAACCGGCATCGGCCGACAGGGCGGCAAAGGCCTGCTCCAGAAACATGGAACCGGCTTCCTGCACATAGTAGGCACCGGCATGAAGCAGAGGGTCGAACGTAAAGGCCGGACGGTCTTTCAGATAATAACCGGTGCGGCACCAGGGTACAGCCACATCGGCCGACTGCGGCACCGGACATTCGTGTCCGCATCCTGCCAGTTTGCGACGGTTCAGACGAATGCTGACCTGCGGCTCGTCGGCCAGTCCCTGCTCCAATCGGCGGCAGGCTTCTTCGCCTATCAGGTGCGCCATATACTCAGTAAATGCTTTCGGTAAGTCCATATAGTTTGTTTTTATGCTGATATTTATTGATACAAAGATAGCATAAATGCCCTAAAAGATAGTATTTTTGCAACTAAATAAAACCAAGACGATATGAAAACGGAAATCTTCTCGAAACTGCCTGTATCTCTGCGTGTGTTGTTCTTGCTGGTCACTTGTCTGCTACCGATGGGCCTTGCCGCGCAGACGACAGCCGACCCAAATGACCCAGAGGAAGGTATCGTGGTATATTCCGACACGAGCGGAGTGACCACAAACAGCGATTATGTGCAGCCCGACACCAGTGCTCTCAGTCAGACGGACAGCATGCAGACAGCCGTCAATCTCTGGAATACTCTATTTTCTCAGGATCAGGATGCAGACAGCGGTGAGGATGGTTTCTTCCAGTCCGGACATCCGCTGATTTATCTTTTCCAGCACATGCTCGGAATCAGTCTGATATTAGGTATCATTCTGATCATTCTTTTTATCGGCATTCCGCTGCTGATCATCATCGGTCTGATTTATCTGATTCTGAAAATGACGCGCCCGGTTGTTCCGGTTGCCCGCCCCGGAGAACCGCCTCTCACCCCGGAAGAAATCGAAAATCTGAAGAAACAGCAAACCATCCGTCTGGCATCTGTCGGAGTGGCTCTGCTGCTGGTGGAATGGTTCTTCGGCATGGCTCATATCGTCGGCATCGTGGGTATCGTGCTGCTGTGCATTGCCGGCGGACAATGGCTCGGACGAAAAAGATAGACAGCCAACGGACATGAGGCAAAAGGTGATACAGGGAGCTCTTGTAGAAACAAACAAATAAATGTACCTTTGCAACAGAAACGATAAGAACATAATTACAATACATACATGAAACAATATCTTGACTTGCTCAACCGCATACTGACCGAGGGCACAGAAAAGAGTGACCGCACCGGTACGGGTACCATCAGTGTGTTCGGGCATCAGATGCGTTTTAATCTGGAAGAGGGTTTTCCGCTGCTCACCACCAAGAAGCTGCATCTGAAATCTATCATTTACGAACTGTTGTGGTTCCTGAAAGGAGATACAAACGTGAAGTATCTTCAGGACAACGGCGTGCGTATCTGGAACGAATGGGCCGACGAGAACGGCGATCTGGGTCACATCTACGGTTATCAGTGGCGCTCATGGCCGGATTATAAAGGGGGCTTCATCGATCAGATTCAGGAGGCTGTAGACACCATAAAAAACAATCCGGACTCACGGCGCATCATCGTCAGCGCCTGGAATGTGGGCGATCTGGATAATATGAATCTGCCACCGTGTCATGCCTTCTTCCAGTTTTATGTGGCCAACGGACGCCTGAGCCTGCAATTGTATCAGCGCAGCGCCGACACATTCCTGGGAGTTCCGTTCAACATTGCCTCTTATGCCTTGCTGCTGCAAATGATGGCACAGGTAACCGGACTCAAGGCGGGCGACTTCGTTCATACCTTGGGCGATACGCATATCTACAAGAATCACCTGGAACAGGTACAGCTCCAGCTGACTCGTACGCCGCGCCCGCTGCCACGCATGATTCTGAATCCGGACGTGAAGAACATCTTCGACTTCCAGTATGATGACTTCAAACTCGAAGGATATGACCCGTGGCCGCACATCGCCGGAAAAGTATCTGTTTAACCCCATGCTAATCACAAACTGCTTATGATGACCATCATTGCTGCCGTGGCTCAGAACAATGCCATCGGCTTTGAAAACAAACTGATATATTGGCTGCCGAATGACCAGAAAAGATTCAAGGCACTCACAACAGGACATACCATCATTATGGGCCGGAAGACTTTCGAGTCTCTGCCGAAAGGCGCCCTGCCCAACCGACGGAATATCGTGCTTTCACGACAGAGCACATTCACAGCGCCGGGAGCCGAGGTATTCCACTCTCTGGAAGAGGCTCTGAAGGCCTGTAAACCGGAAGAGGAACTGTTTATCATCGGCGGATCAAGCCTGTATCAGGAAGCACTCGGACAGGCAGACCGCCTTTGTCTGACTCATATCGAGAATACACCGGAGCAGGCGGATGCCTTCTTCCCGGAAATAGATAAAACGGTGTGGACCGTAGAAAACGAGGAAGCACACGATACGGACGAGAAGCATGAGTTCCGATATCGCTTCACGGACTATCTGCGCCGCTGATGCCACAAAAAGCCGTTTTTGGTTTGAGCAACTGAACTTGCAACCAAAAACGGCTTTCTCGACTAAACCAATCAAACTGGAACCCAAAACACTTTAAAAATCTGTTTGTTTATGATTCAAATTGTGCTTTGCCTGGAAATCGTTGCTTTCACCGCATTGGTTATGTCTGCAATATTTCTGGCCGTTGCTTATATCCCTCACGAACGGAAGGTCCTGAATGTGAAGCGCAGCAAAAATCTGGTCCAGCTGGCCTCTGTTCTTTTGGGCAGCAGCGGCATTGTGCTGGTGGCACAAAACTATCAGCTGCGCGACATCACTTTTTACGTTCAGGTCATGGCGCACATAGAAAGTGCGATCCTGATTCTGGCCATGATCTTGCTGTTGACCAAAAATTTCAATACCCAGAAATTCGTCTTCACGCAAAGTATCTGGATTGCCGCGTGCATCCTGATTCTATACGGTTATTACTATGTCTATAAGGGCAGCATACAGAATGGCTGGTATTACCTGCTGAACTGCATCTATATCATACAGTTCTTTTTCTATTTCTTCACCTATAAGCATTTGTTCGAAACCTGGAGAAACAAAAAATATCAGTACGGAAAGTATGGCAGTACCATCAAGTTTCTTTGGCTCCTGCTCAACCTGATGGCTACATTCGTGATGTCAATGCTGTTTTTCCCCAGCCGGACATTGTTCTCCGTGCTTATCGTATTTTACATTATTACGTTTATAACCTTTACCATCCTCTTTTATCGCTTGCTCATCATCCTGAACATAGCCGACTTTGAAAGGGAATATCAATACAATATGAAGGGACGGGACAAGGCCAGTACGCAAAAGAATATGGAAAGCGCACTGCAAGGATGGATCGAAAACAAGGGCTTTGTTGAAAGAAACATCACCATCACCACTCTGGCCAAGCAGCTGGGCACCAACCGCACCTATCTGTCGAATCATATTAATGAGAACTTCGGGGAGAATTTTAATACCTGGATCAATCAACTACGAATAAAGGAAGCTCAGGTTCTGCTAGAGGAAAGTAACCGTTCCCTGCATGAAATTGCAGATTCGGTAGGCTTCACAGACCTGCCTCACTTCAGCAGAACCTTCAAATCAGTCACAGGACAGTCTCCCTCTGCATGGAGAAAACAAAGTGGAAAAAGTGAATAAATATTCCAAAGTCCTGACAATCATTTAAAAACATTTACAAAATTCTTGTTGAAAGGTACAAATAGGGTCTCATTTTTGTTGTTTCGTACAATTATACAATAATATGAACTCATATTAAACATATATTTGCATCAACCAAATAATCCAAAACTGTATTATATGGTTTATAGAATGGAACTAATACAACCTGACGCATAAGGGTTGATTAATTCTAGAATTTGATTATACTTTCCTACATCGTTCGGTACTATCGTGAGATACTACCGAACATTTTGTTTTTATACCTCATGCTCCAAAAGCATGCCGCCCCAAAATGATCTTTTAAAAGTAAAGGCAAGGAAAGAACAGAATATCTTCGGAAAAAACAGCCCACACAGCATCTGGCAATATCAAGATATGGAATAAGAACTGCAGCAAACGCATTTTAAAGGCATCAGAAGCACGCAAAGAGGATCTGACCATGGGTAGATACCAGAAAAGAAAAAGACCTCAGCAGAACGTTTCTGCTGAGGTCTGACAATATACTTAGCTTTGAATCTGCTGACTCCAATAAAAGATGCGGAAGATTATTCAAGCTCCAGATCCTCGGTCTCATCATCTTCTCCACTTCTGCGCTCAGAATCCTTTGTCGCAATGTCTACAATAGGCATCTGACGGGAAAAGGCTTCGTGGAAGGAAATGATGGTTTCCGTACGTTGCAGGCCCAACGGCTGCAACTTGTCATGAATAATGCTCAGCATGTGGTTATTGTTGCGTGCATAGATTTTGATGAACATATCATAGTCTCCTGTAGTATAATGGCATTCTACCACCTCAGGAATCTGTTCCAAAGCAGCTACCACACGATCAAAGTCCGATGGGTCTTTCAGGAATAGCCCCATATAAGCACAAGTGTCATAACCGATTTTCTCGGGATCCAGAATGTATTGAGATCCTTTCAAGACACCCAGTTTTACGAGTTTCTGAATTCTCTGGTGAATGGCTGCACCAGAAACCCGACAAGCACGGGCCACCTCCAAAAACGGAATACGTGCGTTTGAGGCAATCATCTGAAGAATCTGCTCATCCAAGCTGTCTAAGTTTAAAGCTTTCATATTGTTACATTTTATAGATTACTACAAAAGTAGCAATTTTAGTAATACAATCACAAAAAAAAGGCATCTCCGATTAAGGAAATGCCTTTTTTTAATAATTATTTGAATAATCAACAAATTGCTTAATTACGTTTACTAGCTGAATAGTTGATCTTCAAAGCCCATGACTTACGCAATACCTGCTTGATATCAGTAATGATACCCATCTTGGTCTTCTGGTCTACCTTCAATGAGATCTGCTGTGCGGCCTGATCTGACATGCTTGCGCGCTCCTGTGCAACGAAATCCATGATTTCAGCTGGCTCTGCAAAGCGGTCGTTCAACTGAATACGGGTTCCTGAACCCATTGTGGCACGCAACTGATCTGTTGGAGGACCCACATAAATGAAAGATACTGCTGATTTCTTCTCCAGTTTCTCCAGTTCGGTACCGGCCGGAACGGTGAATTTCACCTTCAGCGTAACCTCACGCATTGTGGTTACAATCATAAAGAAGAACAGAATGGTAAAGATCAAGTCAGGAAGTGAAGATGTATTCATTTCGGGCATCTCTCTACTACCCTTTTTATTAAATCTGCTCATTACTTTTCTCCTCCATAATTTTTAGGTTCTGCCTCAGAGATCTTCTGCGGATAATAACCGCGGATAGCCTCCTGCTGCTCATCGGTACAGTTTGCATACAGTCTGCCGAATTTAGCTTTTGCCAACTCATCACGCAGTTCGTTGTAAGCACGTACCAATTCATTCTGAACCTGGAAGTACACATTATAGCTTGTACCACGGTCGGTCTGTACAGAAATCACATGTTTGTCGGTTACCGCGCACATACCCAGCAATGGGATGTTTTTGGCATGTTTCTCTGGCAATGACGGTGAGTTGTTCGGATTCTGAACAAATTCCTTTGCACGTTCGCAAAGCTGATCCAAAGCGATAAAGTCACCGTTTACCATCAAATTACCGGCAGAGTTGATTTTTACGTTCAGTACGTTTCTTTCCTTTACATCGATTTCAGCTTCGTTCTGTTCGTCCTCTGGTGGAGGCGGAAGGCGGCGAACCAAACCCATGTCAGTATCCATAGAAGTGGTCACCAGGAAGAAAATCAGCAAAATGAAAGAAATGTCCGCAGTAGAACTCGCGTTCAAACCAGGTACTGATCTTTTTTTCTTTGCCATTTAATTTTTAGTTTTATAAATTGAAAACGATGTTGTTATTTCTTTTGTGCGCTCTTCTTAACGATACCTGACATATTAACCACAACAGCGATTGCAGCTACAGCCATCAGGATATAGATAGAGATGATGAACATATCCACCACTGAAACCATGGCACCGCTGGTTACGTTACCGTCAGCAGCTGTAAAGTCAGGCTCATTCAGATTGGTCAGCAAGCCAACGGCCAAAGAACCAACCAACAGAACTACAGATATAAAACTAATCTTGCCACCGGGAACACCACTCAGGTTCTCACCTGAAGCTCCCATACCGTCTTTAATGCTCTTAATTGCGCTCCATACAGCCAGCACGGCAGTTACACCGATCAGCACGTACATGAGGTAAATAACAGCCTCGGTACATTTGGGCTCATTGTAATCGCCCATTGGGTTGTCATAACCGTACAAGAAGAAGAATGCGAATACAACCAGGATGATTGCAATGCAGACATTCAGGACGGTTCTAGACAATTTTTCTGTCTTTATCATGATTTATTATTTTTTCAAGTTATACTTCATACACATATCCAACAGAGAGATTGTAGCCTCTTCCATGTGAGAGGTGATAGTCTCGATCTTAGACAGGATATAGTTGTAGAAAATCTGCAGGATCAAAGCAACCACGATACCGAAGATAGTAGTAATCAAGGCCACCTTCATACCACCGGCAACAACTGTCGGAGAGATATCACCAGCCTGCTGGATCTGGTCGAACGCCATAACCATACCGATCACAGTTCCCAAGAATCCCAAAGACGGAGCCATGGCGATGAACAGTGTGATCCATGAGCAACCCTGCTCCAAGTAGCTTGACTGTACGCTTCCGTAAGCAACAACTGAACGCTCAACGTTTTCGATACCCTCGTCGATACGCATCAGACCCTGATAGCAGATAGAAGCAACAGGACCACGAGTGTTGCGGCATACTTCCTTAGCACCTTCTACATCACCAGCTGACAACTTCTCTTCCAAAGAAGCCAACAGTTTCTTCACGTTGATTTCTGCCAAGCTCAAGTAGATGATACGCTCGATACAGAAAGCCAAACCCAATACCAATGCAATGGCTACCAATGACATAAAGCCAGCGTCACCTTCGATAAACTTAGTCTTCAACTCTTTGTGGAGACCACCTTCTTCTACGATAGGCTCCTGAGCGATTTCTTCTGAAACAGCAGCAGCTGTATCAACAACAGTTGTGTCAACGGCAGCTGAATCTACGGCAGCTGAGTCGGCCTGAGCCATCATCGACTGAGTCGCACCAAATGCAAAGACTCCCATCATCGCAATAATTGCAAATAACTTTTTCATTGTGTGTCTAATTTTTTAAGATTATTAATTGTTTTATATTTATCGCGGAGAGAGGGGGATTCGAACCCCCGATACGCTTTTGACGTACACACGCTTTCCAGGCGTGCCTCTTCAGCCACTCGAGCATCTCTCCTTTAACTGAAAATGTTCAAAAAAAATGCTACATTCTCAAAACGGGTGCAAATTACAAAAAAAATGCGATATGCAAGCGAAATCAGGTGCAAAAATATTCTTTTTTTGTTCTTATCCACTATTCCACAAAGAAAAATTTGCGTTAACTTATGAAATATTTCTTTTTTTCCTTTTTTAAGCTTCCACCCGGTCAAATATTTTCAGTGCCGTGGCAGCAGTGTGCCGTATAATTTCGTTCTCATCCACCCCGTAAATCTGGCTCAATTTCTGAACGACCTGAGGCAGATAACCACTTTCATTGCGCTTGCCCCGATAAGGCACCGGAGCCAGATAAGGCGAATCGGTTTCGAGCACCAGACGATGCAAAGGAACCACCGTCTGCAAGGTTGCCGGCAAATCGGATTTCTTGAAAGTCACGATGCCGTTTATGCCCAAGGCAAAATCCTTGAACGCAAGCAGCTCTTCGGCTTCTTCGACGGTACCAACAAAGCTATGGAAAACGCCCCGCAGCGGTTCTCCGCGATAGACATCCAGCACGCGCACCAGATCGGCATGTGCGGAACGGCTGTGAATCATCAGCGGCAAGTCGTACTTCAGAGCAAGCTGTACCTGAAAGTCGAAAGCTGCCAGCTGTTCCTTTTTCATACTGTCGTCCCAGTAATAGTCCAGTCCCACCTCACCGATACCAATATAAGGATGTCCCGGTGCCGCCACCAGTTTCTCCATGCGCTGAAGCACTTCCCGGTAGTCCTGCCCCAAATCCGTAGGATGCAGCCCCATCATCGGATACAGGAAACCGGGATTTTTCTCCACCAGACGATTCATGGCCGCGATGCTGGGCTCATCAATATTCGGCAGGAAAATCTTACCCACTCCATTTTGACGGGCCCGTTCGAGCACCTGGTCTATATCTTCTGAAAACTCCTCACCATAAAGATGAGCGTGTGTGTCGATAATATACATAATTATACGTCGCGGTCCAGCAAAGTAAGTACAAACTGTTTCAGACCCTCTTTTTTCTCTTCGGGCAGAGCTACCTTTTCGAGCAGTTGCAGGGCTTCTTCAAAGTAGGCATTGATCTTTTCGTTGCAGCATCCCGGTACACCCACCGCATCATAGATGGCGCGTACCGAAGAGATTTTCTCCTCTTCTACATAAGATTTGCAGTCAATCCAGCTTTTCAGGATGCGGCGCTGCTCTTCGTCGGCAAGTTCGAAAGCCTTGATCAGCATATAGGTCTTCTTGTTGCAAAGGATATCTCCTCCGATTTTCTTACCGAATTTTTCAGGATCACCGTAAACATCCAGATAATCATCCTGCAACTGGAAAGCCAGACCGACTTTCTCACCGAACTGATACAGCAAGTCGGAATCCTTTGCCTCTGCCCCACCGGTCAGGGCACCGATTTTCAAGGCGCAAGCCAACAGGACGGAAGTTTTCAGACGGATCATTTCGATGTATTCGTCCTCGGTAACATCGTTACGTTCCTCAAAGTCAATGTCATACTGTTGTCCCTCTCCGATTTCAAGAGCGGTGCGGGTAAACAGGTCGAGCACGGCGGCCAGATGTTCAGCCGGTGCCTGCTGCATCATGGAATAAGCCAACACCAACATGGAATCTCCACTGAGGATAGCCGTATTCTCATTCCATTTCTTATGCACGGTAAGATGACCACGGCGCATATCGGCATGGTCCATCAGGTCATCATGCAGCAGGGTATAGTTATGATAAGTCTCCAGACCCAAAGCCAACGGCACGATGCGTTCGAGATCCTCACGATAAAGGTTATAGGCCATGAGCATGAGCACCGGACGGAGGCGCTTGCCTCCCATAGACAGGACATAACGGATAGGATCGTAGAGTCCGGCCGGTGTGGCCTTGATATTCATCTTTTCAACCTGCTCTCTGACAAAAGCGATTATTTCTTTTGAAGTATACATAAGCGAAACATTAATGATTAAAAAAAGGCTGCACAAGGCAGCCTTTGATTTTTCCTATATTACTGTAAGCGGAATGTTACCGGCAAAGAGAATTTCACACGTACTGGTTTTCCACCCTGACGACCAGGCTTCCAGCGTGGCATCATCTTCAACACGCGCTCAGCTTCTTTTGACAAATATGGATCCGGGCTTCTTACGATTGTGATATCCACGATAGAACCGTCCTTATTTACCACGAAGGTTGCGATAACACGTCCCTGAATATTCTGTTCTACACAGATTGGCGGATACTTGATGTTTTCCTGCAACCATTTCATACAAGCGGCATCACCACCCGGGAATTCCGGATTCTGCTCAGCCATGTTATAAATGGTTTCATCTTCTACAGCCTCTACTACAGGACCGACAGGACCAGTAGGACCTGTTGAAGCCACACCACCGGTACCGGTTACAGGGGCGATAGCCTGATTCATTTCCTCAGAACTTTCTACCTCTTCCTCTACCAGTTCGGTCTCGTTGTCCACGATGTTCAGGATTTCGGCAATCTTAGGAGCAGCTGCTGGAGGAGGAGCCATAACTTCAGGTTGTTTTGAGATTGGAATCATGTCTTCCTCAATGGCTGCGGAGAATACGGGTTCCACCTCTACAACTTTCTTTTCGCGCTGTGTCCATTCGAACGCAACGAAGATAGCAGCAAGAACAATCACATAGCCAATCAACATGCTGGTGCTTTTCTTACCTTCAAGATCTGCTTTCTGCGATTTTTTTATTTCCATAATATATTTTATTTTTACTTATTCGTCTTAACGTGGCAAATGTAGCACATTTTTTTATTTTAAGATACTGAAATCCTCTTTTTTTTTTCGGCAAGCGCATTCTTTTTTATTTTTTCGGGTATCTGACACCCTAAACTCCTTTTTTCTACGTTATATTTTAAAAAAGATGTATCTTTGACCACAAAATTAGAATGATAATGAAAAAAACTGGCTGTCTACTTTTCGGAATACTTCTGCCCCTGTTTGCCCAGGCACAGGAGGCTTCCAGCGTTTTTAATTTTCTGAAGCAGCCGGCATCGGCTCATGCCACGGCACTGGGCGGACCGGCCGTTTCGCTCATCGAAGACGATGCTTCGCTGGTTTTTCTCAATCCGGCTCTCTCGTCGGCCGTTTCCGACAATACCATCAATCTGAACTTCATGACTTATATGCAGGGTTCCAAAAGCGGAAGCGCCGCCTATATCCGCACTGCAGGCGAACGGAACACCTGGGGGGTGCTGGCGCAGTTCAGCAACTATGGCAAAATTACCGAAACCAATGAAGAAGGTATCGAAGGGGGCACACTCTCATCGCTCGACATGGCTCTCGGCGGAGTCTATTCTTACCTGTTCAATGACTATTGGGCGGGCGGTGTCACCGGAAAATTCATCTACTCCGGTCTGGCGGGCTACCAGTCTATCGGTCTGGCCGTCGATCTGGGACTGAACTATTATAATGAAGATGCCGATTTCTCGCTCTCGGCAGTGGCCAGCAATGTGGGCGGCCAGGTGAAAGCCTATAACGACCAGTTCGAACGGATTCCGTTTGACTTGTCTGTGGGATTCACCAAGGGAATGAACCATGCCCCGGTGCGTGTCACCGTAACGATGAACGACCTGACCCGCTGGAACTATAAATATTATTACAATCCGGAAGGAAAGGAAAAGTTCGGCACCATGCTGCTCAATCACTTCAGTCTGGGTGTCGACATCACACCGTCCAACTCCTTTTATCTGTCGGCCGGCTATAACTTCCGCCGCGCTGCGGAGATGAAGGAAGCCGGCAAGTCGCACGGCGCCGGTCTGTCGTTCGGAGGCGGACTGATGCTCCAGCGCTTCAAACTGGGCGTGGCCTATGCCCAATACCATGTATCCACACCAACCCTGGTATTCAATGTGTCTTATCAACTATAAATAGAAACAAGCAATGAATCATTCTACAAAAAAAATAGTCATCGCCGTAGACGGTTTTTCATCCTGCGGCAAGAGCACTATGGCCAAGGATCTGGCCAAGGCCATCGGATATATTTACATTGACAGCGGAGCCATGTACCGCGCCGTCACGCTTTTTGCCCTGCGCCGCAACCTGTTTCTGGCCGACGGACAGGTAAACGAAGAGCAGCTGCGCGCCGAACTGCCGGAAATCCGCATCACTTTTGTCCTGAACCAGGAACAGCGCCCGGAGACTTACCTGAACGGCGAGAATGTGGAGAAAGAAATCCGCGGACTGGAAGTTTCCTCACGCGTAAGCCGCATTGCCGCACTCGACTTTGTGCGCGCCGAACTGGTACACCAGCAGCAGCTGATGGGTCAGGAAAAGGGCATCATCATGGATGGACGCGACATCGGTACCTGTGTGTTCCCGAACGCCGAACTCAAGATTTTTGTCACGGCATCGGCCGAAATCCGGGCACAGCGACGCTATGACGAGCTCACCGCCAAAGGAGAAAAGGTGAACTTCGAGGAGATATTGCACAATGTGCAGGAGCGCGACCGCATTGACATGACGCGCGCCGTGAGCCCGCTGCGCAAAGCCGATGATGCGCTGGAGCTGGACAACAGTCATCTGACTCCCGAGCAGCAGAAAGAATGGCTTCTGAAACAGTATAACCGTGTAATCGCTGCCCTATGATCATCGAAATCGATCAGGAATCCGGATTCTGCTTCGGGGTGACCCGCGCCATCCGCAAGGCGGAAGAGGAACTGCAAAAAGGCCAGACGCTGTATTGTCTGGGCGACATCGTGCACAACGGCAAGGAGTGCGACCGGCTGAAGAAGCTGGGTCTCATTACCATTGACCACGAGCAGTATGAACAGCTTCAAGGAGCAAAAGTCTTGTTGCGGGCTCATGGAGAGCCGCCGGGCACTTACCTCAAAGCGCGCGAAAACCAGATTGACATCATTGATGCCACCTGCCCCGTGGTGCTCCACTTGCAGGAACGCATCAAAAAGGAATACCAAAGCAACAACCCGCAGCGCCAGATCGTGATATTCGGCAAGAACGGTCACGCCGAGGTATTGGGTCTGGTGGGGCAGACCGAAGGCACAGCCATCGTGCTGGAAAGTCCTGAAGAGGTGACCAAGCTGGACTTTACCCGCGACATTTCCCTCTACTCGCAAACCACCAAGCCGCTGGACGGCTTCCGCAAGATTGTGGAATATATCGAAGCGCACATCGCCCCGCAGGCCACCTTCAAATACTACGACACCATCTGCCGTCAGGTGGCCAACCGCATGCCGAACATACGTAAATTTGCGGCGCGCCATGATGTCATCCTCTTTGTCTGCGGCAAGAAAAGCTCCAACGGCCGTGTTCTCTACAATGAGTGCTGTGCCGTAAATCCCAACACTCATCTCATTGATGCGGCACAGGAAATCGACATGGACTGGTTCCGGGACTGTGCTTCGGTGGGAATCTGCGGAGCCACTTCCACTCCCAAATGGCTGATGGAAGAATGCAAGAGCTACATCGAGTCGGCCTCGGCGCCACAGGACTGAAAACGTCCGTCCGGAACGTTCCTTTTTTTTCATCCCAATG
This sequence comes from Bacteroides sp. OF04-15BH, assembly GCF_003477995.1. Lineage (GTDB taxonomy): Bacteria > Bacteroidota > Bacteroidia > Bacteroidales > Bacteroidaceae > Paraprevotella. The sequence goes on along the minus strand of NZ_QUEM01000002.1, from coordinate 180,362 downwards.
AATTGAACCCATGATCGTGATGTTTTTTGAAAATCATCACGATGAATTTCAACAGGCATCCCAACCCGGTTTCCACGGGGAGGAATGCAGCATAAAAACGAGTGCGGCCCGTCAGCTGAAAACTGACGGGCCGCACTCGTTTTTATCGGTATCATTTCTTTTCTTCCTGCTTGATTTCCGTACGGATTTTCACCGGAATGGTCACCTTCGGACGGGCCGGATCGTTGGTAATAAGCAACACTCTCGGCTTGTTCTTTGCCTTGACCAGATATTTGTCCTGAATAGTAATCTTCAGTTTGGTCTTGCCGCCGGCCTCAATCTTCCGGTCGCCCAGACTCACATTGACAGCGCGGTTGAACACCTGGATGGTACGGATTTCGAGGGTGGACTTACCCTGATTCTCGATGGTAATCACACCGGTCTTTTTCTTGCGCCGGCCCATTTCGCCCAAATCCAGCGAGTCGGCCGAAAGCACCATCTTGGGAGCGCGCTCCAGATCGGCCTTAGTCAGTTTGGAGAAGTCGGGCAGCAACACTGCCGAAACCACGATTTCATTCTCCTCGCCAATCTGATCGCCCACCTTGCGGGCCAGATAAATATTCGTCTGGTTCAGTCCCAACTGCTGCAGATGCTCGCTGTCCAGGGTGAGCTGTATCTTTCCGATTCGTCCTCCGGACAGTTTCTCGGGCAAATAACGTGCTTCGAGATAAGGAGGCAGGTGCATGAGCTGCGGCACATAGCTGGTGCGCGACGTATTGACCACCGCGATTTCTACCATCGGACGGTCGCCCTTGTTCACATTGTCAAACTCAATGTTATTGGTATTCAGGCGCACATTTCCCAAATCAATAGGGAAAAGTCCTTCATAATTAGCCAGTTTGGAAACCACACGGCCCTGAATGTGCAGATAGAAAGGTTCCTCGGAAGCATTGGTGTAGACCTCCATGTCTTTCTGGAACACACCGAGCATCTGCGCATCGTAGACCACCTCAATCTTACCTTTCTCTCCGGGGGCAATGGGGGTTTTCGTCCAATCCACCGTCGTACAGCCGCAGGAAGGGTTGATGTCCGTAATCAGCAAGTCGGAAGTTCCGGTATTCTCTATCTGGAATTCGGCTTTTCCCGGCATCTGGAACATTATCTCTCCCATATTGGCCACATCGCGGTCCACTTTCAGGTCCGGCTGTGCCCAAAGTGTGCCTGCCACCAGACACGCCGCTCCCCACATATATATTCTTCTCAATATCATCTTTATTAGCTTATTTATGGCAAAGATAAAGATTTTGAAGCAGATTACAAGAAATACTTACCTTTTTCTCACTTCTTAATCTTCTCCAGCGTGCGCAGGGCCGCTTCCATGCGGCGCATCAGATTGCGCTTGTCCGTGCGCGGAGAATAGACAAATCCCTCGCACACGATGACCTTGTTCTCGGGGGTGTCGATCCGTGCCAAAGAGACAAACGGACCGCCGATTCCACCGTGGCGCAACTCCCAAAGGCCGCGCACCTCCCAAGCCTGACGGTTGCCGATGACGCGCTCCCGCATGCTCACAATGGGTCTGTCCTCCTCCCAGGTGGTCGTCATCCACTGGTCCGGACGGCTGCCGGGGATATTCTTTTTCAGGGCTGAATCGCGCTTGGCAATCCAATAGTTCACCTCCGAGAAATCGGCTGTCGGTTCATAGGGGAAGGTATACATCACCAGATTCAAATCCTTTTCGTTCAGATCCGTTGAAGCCCAAAGGAACTGTTCACGCTGCTTCATGGAGCGCATCTCGTCGGGCACACAAATGCGATAGCCGAAGGTTTTCCGGGCAGCCTGCTCGGTGTCGCGATGATAGCGTTGCTTCAGCCGCTCCGCTTCGAGATTGAGTTCGGACTCCACAAAATAATCCACAATCTCCTGACGGCGTTTCATCAGAATGTGTTCCAGACCGTTCAGATTGGGTGCCTTGAGCTCTACATAGACCTGCGGTCGGGCCTTTACGTTGTAGGCCACCGCCAGACGGGGCTTTTGGAGCGTGGAATCAATCTCTACAAACATGGTGTTGCGCATGGTGGTATACATCTGCACATAGTTTTCGGGAAATACACGGAGCATCTTGAACAGCGGTTCGTGTTGCGGCAGTCCGGGCACACTTCCCTTTAAGACTGCTTGCAGGGAATCGCCCAACGGGCTCTCCCACGCCGCACGGTCCACCACCAGCAATAGTTCATAGGGCACTCCCTTCGAAGCGGGCAGTTCGGCCTTTTTCTTTTCTTCGCGGCAGGCACTCAGCGCAAACAGAGCCAGCAGGAAAAAGGACAACAGACGTATGATTCTGACTTTTCTCATAATAGACGAGGATTAAGCGTTAATTTTTCGTTTGTGTTTTTGCGGGAAGCACCAGCACCCGCAGATAGTCTTTCAGATGAAACAGCCGGTTTCCGGCACCGCTCTGTGCATCGCAAAGCAGCAACACGGTCTGCCGCCCGTCGGCCAGACGGATGCCGGCAGCCATCCCTTCGAAATTGGCCAGCCGATAAGACAGAGGATTGAGACGGGTGCGGAAGGTAGCAACGGGAGTCTTGGCTACCGTTTTTCCTCCGGCCGTCCACAAGGCTTCGGGGTCTACCCGATAGACCGTGTGGTTCACCCAACTGCGCAGATAGTTCCTGCTGGCAAAAAACTCGCGTTCCAGCACCAGCAGACCATAACCGGGCAGGACAAGCAGTTCGGACACTCCGTAACAATAGGCGCGACCGGACGTCCGGGCACGGGGTACATCGGTGGGATAACGAGCCGCCAGACGTGCCGTACCGTCGTCGTTCAGGCAGAACACGGGCACGGATGCCGCCTCGCGCCGCAACGGACCGACCGGCAGCCCTTCGGCCCGCAGGACGTTTTCCGTACAGGTCCAGAAGCAGGAATGAGCCTCATCACGGGCCAGGGATTCAAATCCATAGTTGGCATGTATCTTTTCGGGGGCAGCCTCAACTGGCATCGGCCACCGGAAGTCTACGGGAGCTCCCGTCAGATCGTAGGCCAGAACCGTCTGTTTCTGCTCCGACATCAACAGCAGGCAGTTACGCTCCGGCCACCAGCTCACGGCTTCCAGGTCAAGGCGCGGCTCCGTCTTGCGGTCCTGCAAGGCCACCTGCCGCACTTCTTTCACCTGCATCACGCGCCCGGTCAGCGAATCCTGACGGATTTCCCACAGGCAGAATCCGTTCCGCTTGTCGTTGACCACGGCATAAAGCCCCTGCCCCACCGGAGTGATACCGCTGTAATCGCCCGCCGGAATGTTCCAACGGGCCAGATTGTAGGTTCCCGCCCACACGGTTCCGGCTGAGGACGCCCGGTGCGGCAGCAAGGCACCGCACCAGCAGAGCAGCCCCAACAGACTGTAATGTAAAATATTATTTCGCTTCATTTACTTTTATCTTTTTGCCCGGCAGATAGGTTCGGAACTCCGGAGCGTAATAACTCTGGAACTCGGCTCCTCCATGCAGATAGTTGCCGCTGAACTGCACCTTGTAGGGCACTTCCAGCACATAGTTTCCTTTCGGCAGATGGTCGAAATAGAGCAGCATGCCGTCCTCTTCCAAAGAAAGATAGTACCCCACACCCTGCACGGAACGGTAACCCGAGGTGAGCCATGCCGGACGGCAGCAGGCTGCCGACTTGAGGTGCAGCAGCATATAGTCATAGTCGCGGTCGGCCCGGATCATATACACGGCATTCAGGTCCTGACCCACCGTGAGGCTGTCGGGCATGCGACTGATCTCTACCGACAGGGCGCCCCACTCTTTCTGCTTCCGCATAATCTGGTCGGGCGACAGGTCATATTGCGTATAGGCAGTACCCCACGTCAGCCGGTCGTCCTGCTTCTTCACGGTCAGCGCATCCGGACAGCCGTTCTTTCCGTCCAGCGGCAACACATAACGCACCACGGGCAGTGCAGCCGGAGCCGCAGCCACACCCTGACGGACTGTGCCGGTATGCAGCCACAGCGAATCGCCGGCCGAGGCAGGAACAGCCTCAGCGGCATCGGCCAACAAGGCCTGTACGGCACAGGCGGACAGATAGTTGTTGTCCCATCCCTGAATGCGTTTTTGCAGCAGTACCCAGCGCAGCATACCCTGTGCCGGCTCTTTCTGCTCTGGTTGCAGGGTGCGGAACTGTTGCAGAGCAGCCAGATGGAGCAGAAGACGCTGCTCGCCGGCTGTTTCTCCGGCCAGAGTCGTATCAAAGTAACGGGCTCCCAAAGAATCGGTCACCAGATGCTCGGCCACGGAATTCAGGCAGGCCAGTGCCTCATCGCGATAACCGTAGGCATGAAGTGCACGGGCCGCAGAAATCTTGCGGGCATAAGGCAGCGTGCTGCTATGACGCGCCAAAGCCTCTACCGCCGACTTCACAGCCGGAAGTTTCCGGGCTTCATCGGCTCCCAGATGACAGGCAGCCAGCCAGAGAAAATCGGTCTCATCGGCGCTTCCTGCCATAGACAGCGGCTCCACGCCCACAGAACGCTCCTCGAATGTTTTCTGGAGATAGCGGAAGGCACGGTCGCGCAACAGCTGTTCCTTGCGGTTCAACTCCTCATCGGCCAGAGCGGCACTGTAAGGACGAAGGGTCTCCAGCAGGGACAGCACCCGCAGGGTTACCGAAGAACGGCCTCGCAATCCGGGCATCCAGGCAAACGAACCGTCGGTCTGCTGGCAGGCCAGAAGTCCGTCGAGCAGACGGCTTCGCTGTTCGGCTATCTTGGCGGGATCATTCTGGGCTGCATAAACGGCCGCCAGACGGTTGCCGCTTTCTTCATAAGAGCGGCTCCACGGAGTTTCTTCCCACAAACGCGGATTCAGACGGCGCACCCACTTCCACCACTCGTCTTCGTAGCGGAGATATTCCGGATCGTTCCAATGCTTCAGCCAGTCACCGATCTGAGGACGGGTCTTCAGCAAATGGGCCGAGCAGACTGTGGCATAATAACCGGCAACCAACTCCTCGGCACCACGGCTTTCGGTGTTCTGCAACAAAGGAAGCACCTGAACGGCTGCAAACAGCGGATTGGTGTTATACTCCAGGAACCAGGAAGAAGGTGACAGTCCCTGCCGGCGGTAAGCATCCTGCACCGGCAGACCGATCTGATGTACTCCGCTTCCCTCTACCACAAACGGACGGGCATAAGTGACCGGAACGGTGGCCGGAAGAACCTGAAGATACTGCTGCTCGCCATCGGAATGATGCTGTCCGTCGGCCAGAATGCGGCACACCAGAGTGCGGTTGCCCTGCTCGGGCACAAAATCAAAGGTATATTGTGCCGACTCTCCTCCGGCTATGCGGAACGGCTGTTCCTCACGGAAGACCATCGAATCGGTTTCTGCATCACGGATTTCCAGTGTCAGCGTTCCCCGGTCTGCCTCATCAGACAGATTGGTCAACGTGGTCTGTAAGCGGGCCTGATCTCCGACATTCAGATAAGCCGGACGGAACAGCTGCGCCATGAGTTGCTGTTGTGTCACAACGGTGGTATCAATGCGGCAGTAGGCCATATCCTTGGTATATCCCACTCCCAGCAGTCGCCAGCGGGTCAGAGCCTCGGGAACCGTAAACGACAAACTGACCTTTCCCTCCTTGTCCGTATTCAATTCGGCATTGAAATAGGCTGTTTCCTGCAAATTCTTCCGAATCACCGGATTTGTTTCCAGAGAAGGCGCAGCGGCCATATCCATAGATTCCTCAACTTCAGCCACGACAACCTCGTCCAGCATCTTCGGACTGTGCATCCGGTTGACCGAAACGCCGGCAGCGGACTGATACAGCAAAGGTGCTCCCTTGGTCTTTCCTCCGGACGGCATTCCTCCCAACAACTGGAGATTCAGTTCCGACCAGATCTCAGCCGGCTGCAGCTCATGCTTCCACGGGAAGGAGATGCCAAAACTGGTTACTGACAGGTAACGGCTGTTCCACGAAGGCATGGCCAGATAAGGTACCGACGGTGGGGAAAGTCTCCAGGAGTGTCTGCGGATAGCATCGAGCGAGGCATCATAGAGCGTAAAGAAGCAACGGGCCTCCACGGGGTTGCCCTTGGAATCGGTCAGCTGCAAGGTCCATTTCTCACGGGCACCCGGAGATAGCTTGTCGCGGAACGTATGCCATTTATAATGCAGGCGGGGCGTTTCGATGCGATGATTGATGCGGATATCACGGGTGTAGACCTTATTGTCCTTGACAAATGCCAGATGCAGACTGGCTCCATCGGCATAGTCAGACTGGTAAGGAAGCTGCAAGGTAAAGAGTGAATCGCTGAACTCCAGCACTTTGCGTTCCTGAATCTTTCCGTTATGACACAAGGTATAATATAAGGTTACCTCACGTTCCGATGAACCGACCTCGCAAACAAAAGGCTTGCTTTCCGTAAAATCGGGCTGCAATGTGCGGAACCAGAATACGGTATCCGCCGGAACACGGGTATCTTTCGGAGAATACACGATGACCGGACGGGAAGCTTTCAGCGTATCGTTTTCAACAACCGAAGTGGCTTTCAGAATATATCGTCCGGACGGAAGTCCCTGCAATCCCTCCAAGGCAAAATCTTTATTGGCTATATACTTGCCGGTGGCCTGAACCGGAGCACCGGAAGAAGCACCATCTGCCGGAACAAGTTGATAGAAGACAGTACCTTGCAGCAACTCGTTCCGGGTATTATTCAAATGGAAACAAACCTGTTCGACAGAGTCTCGGTTCAAAACCTCGGGTACTTCCAGAGAAAGCTTATTGCGGAGCGTCACCACCTGAAGAAAAGCTCTTTGTTCCGCCTGTTCGCCCGACGGATGCAGCGCCGTACAGCTCACGCTGGCCGGATAGGAATAATCCGGTTTGTCGGGATTCAGGGAAGCGCCCACGGGGAAAGAGAAACAGAAACGGCCGGTTGCATCGGTCTGAAGCGTATCGTTTACCGGACTTCTGTTTTCCCAGGAACTTGCAAAAATATTGCTTATCCGGAACTGAGCGGCCACACGGGCATAGGCGGCCGGTGCTCCGTTATAATTGCGCACGACACCCGAAACTTGCAGAGTATCTCCCCAGGCCTTTGGAGCCATATCGGTCTGATCCAGCACGATTTCAAAATGAGGACGTGCATATTCTTCCACGGAGAAGTTTTCGGAAACTTCGCCCACCCGGACCCGGTAACTGCCGTTTGCTCCCTGCTGGGGCAACTGATAATCCATACGCCAGGAGCCCCAGGCATCGGTCTGCACACTGTCACGGTAGACTTCCTTGCCGGAAACATCGTAAACGGACAACGGCAAACGGGTATCAGGCATCACCTGATAGGTCGTACTCTGACGCTTGCCCGCAACACCGGCCAAATGAACAGTCTGTCCCGGACGGTACAAAGAGCGGTCGGTATAGATTTCTCCCCAGGTTTCCGTGGTTTTCGGGGTGGCAAAGCGTTCTTTCCCCCTCGGGTCCAGCCAGATGGAATCACCTTGCCAGCAGGCATAGATCTTATATTGTTTAAAATCGGATATGTCCAAAGAGGCCCGTCCGTACGCATCGGTATAGGAGGTGATACGGAGCTGCCGGTCTTCCTCCAACGAAGGAGACATGACTTCTACCCGTGCCATCGGACGAGGGGCACCGCTGCGCGCATCGGTAACCAGCACATCAAGCATCCGGCCGTCCGGCTCCGCCAAAGAGAAAGCACGCAAAGTGGAAGACTGGAAGAAACGGCACTCCTCTTGTGTGCCCTCGGGAGAGCGGACCGTAAAATATAAGGCATAATAACCGATTTCGGGTACGGTCCAGGAAAGCGTATCACGCACATATTCATAAGGTGAAGGCTCTTCTTTCAAAACCAGCTTGCGTGTTTCCAGCAATTCTCCTTGCTTTTGCAGCATCTTTCCGACCTTTTCAAAAGGCTGACGGGTCAAAGTGTCCTGCAAACTTTGGGTAATCCGATAAATCCGGCACTCCACATCGCGGATATTGCGGTGTGCCAAAGTCCAGGAGATGGTATCACCGGGATAACCGGTCTCATCAACGACCCAACTCAGATAAGGCTGACTCAGGCTTTTCAACTCGTTCTTTAATGCAGAAATGCGTTTATAGCGCGGATAACGATCTAAGGCAGTCTGCAACAGGCGTACTTGCTCCGGAGTACTGAATCCCATCTGCGAAGCGCGCAGATAGGCTTCAGCCACAGAAGGGCGGTCGGCAAAACGCTGCATGATATCGGCATAAGCCCGATATTCCGCACTGGCGAAGAGCAAAGAATCGCGCTGCTCGGAAGATACGGCTCCCCAATTCTTCGGGGGCGTCATTTGAATAGAGTCCAGCAAGAAATATAATTCCGCATCCCGGTTTTTATGTTCCCGGTAAACAGACAATATCTTTCCGACCGACTCCTGTAACAGTGCCGGGTCCGCATTCAGGCTTTTCATGCCTGCCAGAGCACGGCACCCGATCAGATGGAGCAGGTCATGCCCGAACTGACGGTCGGTTTCTCCCGGAAGCACCAAAGGCATATAATCTTTCAAACGGACCTCACCCAATACCGAAACATCGGTCAGGGAGAGCGTATGGTAATAAAGCGCCCGTTTGCGATAATCCTCACGGCTCCAGTATTCTATCGGAAGACTGTCGCCCTCGGCCCAGGCACGCCATTGTCCACGGTACTGGTTATTCTGACAGACTTCCGCCGCAAAAGACGCATACACAGCCCGTTCGGCCGGCGTTTCTGCCTGAAGCACACGCCGTTCCAACTCTTGAAAATCAATATAAAAGCTGTCCGGAGAAATCTGTTGCCGGAAAGACGTTGCGGCCAGAAAGGCTGCCATCTCCTGATTCCGGTTATTCTCCCGCAAGGCTTTGACCTGAATCTTGTCCACAACCTTACCGGCAGAAGCCGAATAGCCCTGCTCCTGATAACGGAAAGCCTGCTTCCACAGCCTGTCGTAGCGGCGTGCCTCTACGGGCTGACACAAAAGGAATGACAGCAAAAGCGCTCCTGAACAAAAGCGCAGTCTGATATTTTTGTATGTTTTCATGGGCAAGAATTTTTATAATTACAAAAATACTCCTGAAAGAAACAAAGGTATCTTATTTTTTCTGCTAAATGCGGATTTTAATATTTTTTTATGAACAGGAAAAAGAAGGAGCCTACTTTAAAAAACAAAACCCAATGTAACTGTTTTTGATCTATCTGATAAGAGCCATACTTTCACCTTTTTCGGTTCTGTCTAAGAGAATGAATCTAAAATGATGAAAAACCGTTTCATGATTTACAGCACCGTAAGAAACCAAGAAGCAAGTTTCGAATACATCTGCATTACCAGCCCTAAGAAACATATAAACATGGGTCATGCAAACAAAAAACGTACACACCACATTTCTCCATTTGCCTATCAAACCACTCTTACATACAAGAAATAAAGGTGGTCCTTCAAGCAGATTCGCTTTGGACCACCTTTATTTCTTATGATAATCATTTCAACAACGGAACATCATAAGGCTAATTGCCCTCTCAGAATGTTCCTTTATCCAACTACTGAATAAACTTCTTATAAGCACGAAGATCGTGACGCAGACAGCTGATCAACTCCTGACTCTCCTGCAGGATATTCAAATAAACCAAGGCAACCTTGAGGTACTGGCTGTTTTCTGTCTGCAAGCGGTCAAACTGCTTTTTGCGGATTACGGAAAGCTTGTCTTTGTAATTCTCCGTTTCGAGCAGGAAAGCCTCAACAATCTCCAGGTTCTGCTCCTCGATGATAGCACCACCGCGGGCAATAAATTCCAGAACCTGCTGTTTTACCTGTTGCAATTCGGCAATGCACTCCTCGTTCAACGGATTGAAGTTATTGTCAACATGCTCCTGACACGGGTCGTTCATACGCTTCAAACAGTAAATCATCTGCTGGTCGCTGTTGGTACTCAAATGGAACCAGGTGTTCTTTTCCAAAGACAATTGTGTGTCGATTCTTCTCATACCAACCAGTTCTCTCTGACGCAGCTTCTTGATTATGCGCTTCTCCTGATCCAGTTTTCGGGATACCTTTCTCAAGGTTTTCAGGTTTTCGCCGGTGAATCCGTCAATCACACGTTCATAAGAGGTAGCCACAAAATCAAGCACTTCTTTCTGAGTGATGGATACATGTTTCTTGAGATAACCCCAGCACTCGGCCTTGTCGCGGGTTGCCATCATTTCTTGGAACACCACATCGCGTGCACCGCGTTCGTCCTTCTTTCCGGCACCGATGTTGTTCTTCAGCAATATATATATGGACAGGATAACAAAGGCAAACATCACAATCATACCACCATAATACATCAGGATGGTTACGAAAGCGCAGGAAATAAAGGCTACGGCTGCTGTCAGGAACCAACCACCAATCACATTGAGCACTCCGGTGATACGGAATACGGCACTCTCACGGCTCCAGGCTCTGTCGGCCAAAGAAGAACCCATGGCCACAATGAAGGTCACGTAAGTGGTTGACAAAGGTAATTTCAAGGAAGTACCCATGATAATCAGCAGACCGGCTACCACAAGATTAACCGAAGCACGTACCAGGTCAAAAGCGGCTCCATTCTCCAAAATGACTTCGTTCTTGTTAAAACGCTTGTCGCACCAGCTGCTCAATCCTTTCGGAGTGTAGTTGGAAAGGAACTCACCAATAGAGGTCGAACCGCGGACAATGCTACGGGCCACACGTGACGAACCGAACATTTCCTCACCCTCATCCTGACGAGACAGGTCAACCGAAGTTTTGATCACGTTGTGTGCTTTCTTTGAGAAAGCCAGAGCAAAGACCATGATGATACCGGCAATCAGAAGGAATACAAACGGAGTTTTGGCACTCTCGTTCAGAGAAGACATCATAAATGTGTCGGCGTTTCCGGCTCCGTTGGCCACAAAATCCTGAAAAGCGGAATAGGCAGCCAAAGGAACTCCGATAAAGTTCACCAAGTCATTGCCGGCAAAAGCCATAGCCAGGGCAAAAGTACCCATCAGGATGATAATCTTGAAGACATTAACCTTCAGGAAGTGCAGGATCTGCATCAGAATGGTAAATATAACCAGGCTGGCAATAAGGGCAGTAGAGATATTCTGATTGATGTATTCCAACCAGGGAGCACCTGCGAAAGCAGATCCCTTCAGACCTTTAACCAAAGTAAAATAAAGAATTGCCGTTACAGCTATACCGCCAAAAATACCGACGGTATAGTTCAGATTCTTGCGATAGTTGAAAGTAAAAATCAATCGGGATATCCACTGCACAATGACTCCGACCACAAAGGCGATAGCTACGGACAGGAAAATACCCAAAATCACGGAAAGTGCCTTTTCGGTGTTCATCAGTTCGGCAAATCCAAGGGTACCGGTTTCGTCGAAAGCAATCTTCAACAAAGCCAGAATAAAGGTACCTCCGAGGAGCTCAAACACCATGGATACGGTAGTTGATGTCGGCATTCCCAAAGAGTTAAAGATATCCAACAACACGACATCGGTCACCATGACTGCCAGGAAAATACACAGCAAATCATTGAAAGAGAACATCTGAGGCTGGAAAATACCGTGACGGGCGATGTCCATCATACCATTGCTGACTACAGCACCAATCAATACTCCGGCCGCTGCCACAATAAGAACGGTACGGAAGCGGGCCACTTTTGAACCGATTGCGGAGTTCAGAAAGTTCACCGCATCATTACTGACTCCGACTACCAGGTCGAAAATAGCCAGCACAAAAAGGAATAGAATTAATCCTAAATAAACTGTTTCCATAAAATATAATTGATTATTAATTTCAACTTTCAGCAAGCGCGAAAATAAAAATAGATTTTCAGTTTGACATTTCAATTGTGTTACAAAGGTGTTAAATCCGTTTTTTAGTATTATTTTTTGCCGGGAGTTCTACTGGTCATGCCGCATTTGTAACATCATCGTAACAACCGGGAACATTTCAGAAGCCTCTGTTTTGCCCTTGCCGGCGTAATTCCATTCCTGCTTTCTTTCGGTAAACAAACAGCCCCAAAGCACTGTCAGTACCTTGGGGCTGCTATCTTTTTATCCGCTTTTGCGGAAAATCATTTCCTTTTTTACTCTTTTACGGGAATCTGCTCCAGCAAGTGTTTCAGGAAAATCCAGAACTTCTCTACTGAAGGAATGTTACAACGCTCGTTTGGAGTATGCGGTGAACGGAGTGTCGGACCGAAGCTGATCAGTTCCATATTCGGATAAACCTGTCCGATGATACTGCACTCCAGACCGGCATGTACGACCTGCACAACCGGAGTCTCCTCAAATACTTTCTGATATACCTCTTTCATCACACTGGTGATCTGGGCATCGAAGTTTGGTTGCCATGCTCCGTAATGTCCGTCTGTTGTCACCTTCATACCGGCCATACCGAAGCAGCTTTCCATCATTGTGGTGATGTATTCCATCATACCTTCGTTTGAACTGCGGGCCAGAATCAGGATTTCGGCCTTGCCTTCACCGATCTTGATAATAGCCAGATTTGAAGAAGTCTCTACAATATGTGGAATAGACGGGATGTTTCTCAGCACTCCGTCGTGACATGCCAGAATTGCAGAAATCAGATTGTCCTGGATTTCCTCTGGAACCTCATGTGCCGGAAGTTCCACTTTCTCCACAGTCATCGTGATATCTTCCTCTACGCCCTGATATTCTGCCTGGAACAGACGCTCGCAGTAGGCTACCAGATCTGTCAGGTCGTCCAGATTCTCAGCCGGAATGGTCAGCACCACTTCACACTCGCGTGGAATGGCATTGCGCATGTTGCCACCAATCCATGAAGCCAGACGTGCGTCGTCATCGGCAATGGCCTGCTTTACGAAGCGCGCCATCAGCTTATTGGCATTTCCGCGTCCCTGGTTGATTTCCAGTCCGGAGTGACCGCCGCGCAGTCCCTTGAGCGATACCTTCACGGCAATATCCTCTGTATCTGTTTCTGCGGCATTGTATTGCAGCTGGGCAGTGATATTCACGCCACCGGCACTTCCTACCACAAATTCGCCCATAGTCTCGTTATCAATGTTCAGCAGGATGTCGCCGCTCAGCACATCATTTGCCAGATGGTTCACACCATACATGCAAGTTTCTTCGTCGGCAGTAATCAAGGCTTCCATCGGGCCATGCTTCAAATCCTCGTCCTCGAAGGCAGCCATAATCGCAGCCACGCCGATACCGTCGTCGGCTCCCAGAGTAGTACCCTTGGCACGTACCCATTCTCCGTCTACGTAAGTCTGAATCGGATCGTTTTCAAAATCGTGAACCGTGGTTTCCAGTTTCTGCGGCACCATATCCATGTGGGCCTGCAACACCACTTTCTTTCTGTTCTCCATACCCGGAGTGGCCGGTTTCTTGAAAACGATATTCTCACCACCGTCCTTAAATGCCTCTATATGATGCTCTGCAGCCCAGTCCAACAAAAAGGCCTGCACCTTTGCGAGATGTCCGGATGGACGTGGAACCTGAGTCAAAGCATAGAAATTCTTCCAAACAATTTGTGGATTTAGATTCTTGATTTCGCACATAGTTTTATTCGTTATTAGGGTTTAACAAAAATCATTTATGGATGGGACACGGCCTGTCTCGGTATCCTGCGGATGAACTGCAGGCGCACAATGGCATAAAGTCCCAGCACCAGCACCAGCAGTGTCTGCAAGGTATGCACGGTGAGTACAAACATCACTCCGTCTTGTGCCTGAACGCCATAGAGCAGCAACACGGTCTTTACAGCGAAATGCCACGGTCCGGCTCCGTTTGGTGTAGGCACCAGCACGGCAAAGCATCCTACGACAAAGGCCACCAGAGCGGCCGACATTCCCAAAGATGAGGTAGACTCAAAGCAAAAGAACGTGAAATAGAAATGCAGATAATAAGAAAGCCAGATGCCTATCGTATAAAATAGGAATAAAGGCACGCTTTTGATTTTGCGCAAGGAAATCAGTCCGTCGCGCAGATCGACAAACACATTCCGTGTTTTCTTAAACACCGACAGCCGCTTAACGAGCCATGCCAGCAACAGAATAAAAGCCAGCACGCACACGATGGTCACAATATATCCCGTGAGCGAAAAGCCTTGCAGCACACCGACCACACTCACCCCCGTCTGCCGGAAGAAGGTGACAAAGACAGGCATTTGAAACAGAATGGTAAAACCGGCGAGCAGCACCACAAACACGGAATCCACGATACGCTCCGTCACCACTGTGCCCAGAGATTTGGAAAAGGAAGTACCGTCGTAGCGGCTCAACACGCCGCAGCGCAACACCTCGCCGATGCGGGGGATAACCAGGCTGGCGGCATAAGAGAGATAGACAGAATTGATACAAACCGTGGTGCGGGGATGCTCCTGCACCGGCTCCAGCGCCTGTTTCCAGCGCAAGGCACGGAACACCTGTGCCGTCACTCCGAAAGGCATGGACAGGAGCATCCATGTCCAGTCTGTGTGATAAGTCAAGGCCTCAAAAAACTCATCCCAGTCAAAACCGCGGTACATCCACCATAAAATCAGTCCCGACAGAACCAGTGGGCCTACCACTTGAAATGCATAGTTTATGATCTTATTGTCTTTCAATGTAGTTTTCTTATTAATATTACTTAATATCCCCGAGATATTCATAAGCCACTGCAAAAATAAAGGCTTTGCGCTTGTTCTTTTTGCAGGGGATTATACTATCTTTGCATACACAAAAGTAGTATAAAAAAGCAACAATGAAGTCTGTAAAACCTAAAAAATTTTTGGGCCAACACTTTTTAAAGGATTTGAAAATAGCCCAGGACATTGCCGATACAGTAGACGCATGCCCCAATATTCCCGTTCTCGAGGTGGGTCCGGGTATGGGTGTCATGACTCAGTTTCTTATTCAGAAGGACCGTCCGGTCAAGGTGGTGGAAATTGATTATGAATCCGTTGCCTATCTGAAAGAGGCCTTTCCGGCTCTTCAGGGCAATATACTGGAGCAGGATTTTCTGAAAATGGACCTTCGGGAAGTGTTCGGAGGCTCTTCATTTGTACTTACAGGAAATTATCCCTACAATATCTCGAGTCAGATTTTCTTCAAGATGCTCGACTACAAGGAGCTGATACCCTGCTGCACCGGTATGATTCAGAAAGAGGTGGCCGAACGCATTGCCGCCGGTCCCGGAAGCAAGACTTACGGCATTCTGAGCGTACTGATCCAGGCCTGGTATCATGTGGACTATCTGTTTACCGTGCATGAACATGTCTTCAATCCCCCTCCCAAGGTGAAGAGTGCCGTCATCCGGATGACACGAAATGCCACCGAATCATTGGGCTGCGACGAAGCCTTGTTCAAGAAAATCGTAAAGACCTGCTTCAACCAGCGCCGAAAGACCTTGCGCAACTCCATCAAGCCTCTGTTTGCCGAGGCCGACCAGCGCAGGCAGCAAAAAGGCGAGGCCGTAAAAGACCACAGCGTCTTTTTACAGAATGAAATCTTCAACAAGCGTCCGGAACAGCTTTCCGTGACCGATTTCATTGCCTTGACCAATGCTGTGACCCAAGAATTGTCTTGATAAATTGAGCCTGTTTCTTTAGGATATAAGGAATCTTTTTGTATTTTTGCAAACGGAAAATTCT
Organism: Bacteroides sp. OF04-15BH; assembly: GCF_003477995.1. Classification (GTDB taxonomy): domain Bacteria; phylum Bacteroidota; class Bacteroidia; order Bacteroidales; family Bacteroidaceae; genus Paraprevotella. The sequence continues at coordinate 164,736 of NZ_QUEM01000002.1, read as the reverse complement.
GGGTCATAACTTATGGACGATTATTACGCGACTTTTTTAAACATTTAGACCTATCGGAGTGCACTTCTGGACTCCGATAAGAAACTTTTTATTGGAGGAAGATGCATGCGAACATACTGGAATACGGCCAACGGCCTGAGAACGATGGAAAACTGGGAGCCTAACTGTTGGGTTCAAGTAACCTGCCCGACGCAGGATGATCTTGACTTTCTGGAAAAGGACCTGAAGATTCCGGATTATTTCCTGATGGACATCGCCGATACCGACGAGCGCGCCCGTTACGAATTTGATGAGGGCTGGATTCTTATTATTTTACGAATCCCTTATGTCAAGGAAGTACGCTCCCGAACCCCATATACCACCATCCCCCTGGGTATTATCATGAACAAGGAAGTGTGTATCACGGTTTGTAATTTTGAAACAAACATGATGATCGACTTCGTGAGCTACCAGCAAAAGCGCGGTGTCGGCTTTACCGACTCCGTAGACCTGGTGTTCCGTCTTTTCCTGTCTTCGGCAGTGTGGTATCTGAAACGGCTGAAGCAGATCAACACGCTTATTGAAAAAGCCAAACAGAATCTGGACCGCAATGTGGACAATGCCGACCTGATCAACCTTTCGCGTCTTCAGGACAGCCTGACCTATTTCATTACCTCCATCAGAGGTAACGAAACCCTGTTGTCGAAACTGAAATTCAAACTCCCCATCGACGAGCTGGACGCCGACCTGATTGAAGACGTCAATATCGAGATGAGTCAGGCGCGCGAAACCACTTCCATCTATGCCAACATCCTGGATTCCACGATGGATACCTATGCCAACCTGATTAACAACAACATGAGCAGCGTCATGAAGATGCTTACCTCTATTTCCATCATCCTGATGTTCCCGACCCTGGTAGCCAGCTTGTTTGGAATGAACCTGGTAAACGGCATGGAGCAGTCGCCTTGGGGATTTCCGTTGGCCATCGGCATCACGGTCATCGTGACAGCCTTGTTTATGTGGTTCTTCAGAAGAAAAACATGGATTTAAAGAGAAAAAAACAGAAAAATCTTAGGACTTAATTTCTTTTTTGTTTTAATTTGTAAAAAATATAGAGACTGAAAACCGAATCAGATACTAAAAGCAAGTAAAATGATGGACTCTCAAGAAACAACTTCCCTGGAAGGATTAGACAACGCATGTATTTCTGCCAAAGACGAAGCAGGAACAGAAACAGTGAAAAACGTCGTGCTGCAATCTAAAGGAGAAATATTGGAATACATAAAGAAACTGGCGCAAAGCAGTGACATCCCCGGCAAACAGGAACTGGACAGCCTCAAACAGAACTTCTACCGCATTCATAAGGCAGAGCTCAACGAAAAGAAGGCCGCTTTTGTAGAAGCCGGAGGAAACCCCGACGAATTTGTTCCGGAAGTGGATGCCGACGAGCAGACTTTCAAGGAGTGGATGCGCATCATCAAGGAAAAGCGTGCCGAGATCATGGCCGAGCAGGAACGCATCAAATCAGAAAATCTGCAGAAGAAATTCGATATCCTGGACAAGATCAAAGCCATGATTTCTTCGCCGGAAGAGGCCAACCAGCACTATAACGAGTTCAAGGAACTGCAAAACGAATGGAAAACCATCACCAATGTGCCGGCCGACAAGGTGAACGAACTTTGGAAAAACTATCAGTTATATACCGAGCAGTTCTACGACCTGCTCAAACTGAATCACGAATTCAGAGAATATGATTTCAAGAAGAATCTCGAAATCAAGACACGCTTGTGCGAGACTGCCGAGAAGCTGGCCGAGGAAGACGATGTGATTTCTGCCTTCCAACAGTTGCAGGCCCTGCATCAGGAATATAAGGAAACCGGTCCGGTTGCCAAGGAACTGCGCGAGGAAATCTGGAACCGCTTCAAGAACGCTTCAACCATTATCAACAAAAGACATCAACAGCATTTTGAGGATCTGAAGCAGAAAGAAGAAGAGAACCTGGCCAAGAAGACCGAACTGTGTGTCAAGATTGAAGAAATCGACCTGTCGAACCTGAAGACCTTTGCCGACTGGGAACAGGCTACTCAGGACATCATCAAGATACAGGCCGAATGGAAGGAAATCGGCTTCGCTCCGCAGAAGATGAATGTAAAAATCTTCGAGCGCTTCAGAGCTGCCTGCGACCGTTTCTTCGAACAGAAAGCCGCATTCTTCAAATATCTGAAAGAAAGCCAGAACAAGAATCTGGAACTGAAGAAGCAGTTGTGCGAAAAGGCTGAATCCTTAAAGGACAGCACCGACTGGAAGGCTACCGGCGATATTCTGACCAAGCTGCAGAAGGAGTGGAAAACCATCGGACCGGTACCTAAGAAGTACTCTGAGTCTTTGTGGAAACGCTTCATCGGTGCCTGCGACTATTTCTTCGAGCAGAAGGGCAAGGCTACTTCGTCTGTACAGAGCCAGGAAAATGAAAATCTGGAAAAGAAGAAGAGCATTATCGAACAGCTCAAGAACATTGCGGTAGAGGAAATCGACTCTTGCGCCGACACAGTACGCAAACTGGCCAAAGAGTGGAACGAAACCGGTCATGTGCCTTTCAAGGAAAAGGACAAGATCTATGCCGAATACCGCGAGCTGGCCGACAAACTGTTTGAAGCCATCAACAAGAGCAACGCCAAGCGCAGAATCAATAACTTCAGAAGCAACCTGAAGTCTTCTGCCGAGAAGGGCGGCAACACGCTGAACCGTGAACGCGACCGACTGATGCGTGCCTATGAGAATATGAAGAATGAAATCAAGACCTATGAGAACAATCTGGGCTTCCTTTCCTTCAATTCTAAAAAGGGCAACAGTCTGGTGAACGAGCTGAACAAGAAAGTGGAGAAACTGAAAGAAGAACTCGCTATTCTGAAAGAGAAGATCAAAGCCATCGACGAGGAAAAGAGCAAATAAGAATATAGCTTGATATTTCAGGAATAGGCTGCGCCGTCAGGGTGCAGCCTATTTTTGTATCTGCCGCGCCGAAATGACGCGAAAAAACCATCCTGATGATTTTTTCAAATCATCAAAATGAAATGATGCATTCATCGAAATGAATTATTAAAGAGCCGGAAAGCAAAAAGAATATGGGGCAGGCTCCCACCCGACAGCGGAAGCGCAGAAAGGAACAAAAACAAAAAAAGATCGCCGGAGCGATCTTCTTCTGTTGGGCTACCTGGATTCGAACCAAGAAAAACAGGACCAGAATCTGTTGTGTTACCATTACACCATAGCCCAAGAAAATAATAAATAATAGTAGAAAAAAGTTGGGCTACCTGGATTCGAACCAAGAAAAACAGGACCAGAATCTGTTGTGTTACCATTACACCATAGCCCATTATCTGTTTCTGGATGCAAAGGTACTACTATTTTTTGTAACTGCAAATTTTTGGGCAACTTTTTTCCAACTTTTTTTTCAGAGAAGCGATATTCATGATTTTTTTTTGCAAAAAAATCCAAAAGTGGAGATATTTTGGCGTGAATATATAGCCTAATGTGAGTTTATCTAGTATCTTTGTCGCGTTCTATTTTATAAATAGGTAAATAACATGTATAGATCACAAAACATTTTAGTAGACAAAATCATTGAAGGAATACAAGAGAAGAAAGGATATGACATCGCTGTAGTCAATCTGGAGAACATAGAAGAAACAATCTGCAATTATTTTATCATCTGTCAGGGTAACTCTCCGTCGCATGTAACCGCCATCACCGAATCTGTGGCAAAATTTGCCCGCGAGCAGGCCGGTGCCAAACCGTCGGCCGTGGACGGACTGCGCAATGCCCAGTGGGTGGCGATGGACTATACCGACGTTATCGTGCATATCTTTACTCCCGACGCACACGAGTTCTATGATCTGGAAAATCTGTGGACCGATGCCGACATCACAAAAATAGAAGACATTCAATAAAAAAAACACATTCACGTTTATGAAAGAAGACAACAAGAAAAGAAACATGCCCCGGTTCAACATCGGTTGGATCTACGGCATTATCATACTCATTCTGGCTTACCTGTTCATTATGGGTAATGACAGCAGCGCCTCGAAAAATGCCACGTACACCGAATTCAAGGAATACGTTACCCGCGGCTATGCCTCAAAAATCATCGCCAACAAGGACGAAGGAGTGCTGCGCATGTATGTGAAACCGGAATTCATCCGCGATATTTTCAAGACCGGTGTCAAGCAAACCGGCAAGAATCCTTATCTGGACATCACCTACCCTTCGGATGACAAACTGGAGGAATTTATCGACCAGCAGCAGCAAAGCGGACACTTCACCGGAAAGCTGGCCTACGAACACTCCAGCGGCTGGGTAGGAAGCCTGCTCTTCAATCTGCTGCCGTTTGTTCTGATCTTCGGCGTGTGGTTCCTGCTGATGCGCCGTTTGGGCGGAGGAGCAGGCAGTGGCGCCGGCAACGTGTTCAACGTAGGAAAGAGCAAAGCCAAACTGGTAGAGAAAGGCGAAGGCACACGCGTCACCTTCAAGGATGTGGCCGGACAGGCCAGCGCCAAGCAGGAGGTGCAGGAAATCGTGGAATTCCTGAAGAATCCGGGCAAGTTTACCGAGTTGGGTGGTAAGATTCCTAAGGGTGCCCTGCTCGTAGGCCCTCCGGGAACGGGTAAGACCCTTTTGGCCAAGGCTGTGGCCGGCGAGGCAGACGTACCGTTCTTCTCCATGTCGGGTTCCGACTTCGTGGAAATGTTCGTGGGTGTAGGTGCCAGTCGTGTGCGCGACCTGTTCCGACAGGCCAAGGAAAAATCGCCGTGTATCATCTTCATCGACGAGATCGACGCCGTGGGTAGAGCCCGCGGAAAGAATCCGGCCATGGGCGGTAACGACGAACGCGAAAACACCCTGAACCAGTTGCTCACCGAAATGGACGGTTTCGGAACCAACAGCGGTGTGATCATCCTGGCGGCCACCAACCGTGTGGATATTCTGGACAAGGCCCTGCTGCGTGCCGGACGATTCGACCGTCAGATTCACGTGGACCTGCCGGATCTGAACGAACGTAAGGAAGTATTCCAGGTACACCTCAAACCGGTCAAGATTGACGACACCGTGGATATCGACCTGCTGGCCCGCCAGACTCCGGGATTCTCGGGTGCCGACATCGCCAACGTATGTAACGAAGCAGCGCTGATCGCTGCACGCCATAACAAGAAATCTGTCAGCAAGGACGACTTCCTGAGCGCCGTGGACCGTATCATCGGCGGTCTGGAAAAGAAGACCAAGGTGATGACCAACGACGAGAAGCGCACCATCGCCCTGCATGAGGCAGGACACGCCACCATCTCCTGGTTCCTGCAATATGCCAATCCGCTGATCAAGGTGACCATCGTGCCGCGCGGACGCGCACTGGGCGCTGCCTGGTATCTGCCGGAAGAAAGACAGATTACTACCAAGGAACAGATGCTGGACGAGATGTGTGCCACTCTGGGCGGACGTGCCGCCGAGGAAGTTTTCGTGGGCCACATTTCTTCTGGAGCCCTGAACGACCTGGAGCGTGTCACCAAACAGGCTTACGGCATGATTGCTTATATGGGTATGAGCGACCGCCTGCCGAACTTGTGTTATTACAGCAATGACGAGTACAGCTTCAGCAAACCGTATTCCGACAAGACGGCCCAGCTGATCGACGAAGAGGTGAAGAACATGATTGCCGAGCAATATGAGCGCGCCAAGAACCTGTTGCTGGAACACAAGGAAGGACATGCACAGCTGGCTCAGCTGCTGGTAGAGAAAGAGGTGATCTTTGCCGAGGATGTGGAAAAGATCTTCGGAAAACGCCCGTGGACCAGCCGCACCGAAGAGCTGCTCACCCTGAATGCCGAACAGGAGCAGCAGGAGGCAGCAAAGGCTTCGGAAAGCGACAGCCCTGCAACGGAAACGGCAGAGGAACCTAAAGCCCTGCCCGCCGACACTGCGGAGCCTGCTGTTTCCGAAACACCGAAAACAGATAACGGTACAGAGGCAGAATCAACAGAAAACAAAGACAACCAATAAAAGGTTACAGCTCCACGCCGCCTGCGGGTGACGTGGAGCATAAAATTTAAACCATCATGACGGATAAAATAAAAAATCTAATATTGCGCACACTGACGGGCATCATCTTCGTGGCCGTTATTATCGGCGGCTTCCTCTACGGACCGCTCACATTCTGCCTGCTCTTTTGCATCATCACGGCTCTTTCTGTATGGGAATATACGCATATTGTGAATAAGCAGGAAAACGTAACCGTAAATGCTTTCATCAGTACTGCCGCCGCAGCTTATCTGTTTCTGGCCTTCTTCGGCTATTGCAGTAACATCACTCCACCGGCTGTATTCATCCCCTATCTGCTTTCCATCATTTATCTGCTCATCAGCGAGCTTTATCTCAAACGGAAATCGCCGATCAATAACTGGGCGTTCACCATGCTGGGACAGATGTATGTGGCGCTGCCTTTTGCCTTGTTGAGTGTGCTGGCCTTCACCACCCGCCCGGACATGCTGGCCACAGAAAGCATCACTTACAACGGATTCATTCCGCTGTCGGTTTTCATTTTCTTGTGGATGAGCGACACCGGTGCCTACTGCTTCGGCTCTCTGCTGGGCAAAAACAAACTGTTCCCCAGCATCTCTCCCAAAAAGTCCTGGGAGGGTTTCTTCGGAGGACTGGTCGTGGCTGTTGGCTGTTCGCAGCTGTTGGCCATGGACACCACACTGAACCGCTGGGAATGGTTGGGTCTGTCACTCGTGGTGGTATTCTTCGGCACTTGGGGTGATCTGGTGGAGAGTCTGCTGAAAAGACAGCTGGGCATCAAGGACAGCGGCAATATCCTGCCGGGACATGGAGGTATGCTGGACCGCTTTGACAGTTCTCTGCTGGCCATTCCGGCTGCGGTGATCTACCTCTACACCATCACCTTATTCTAAGAAAGGTATTAAAGTAAGGAGCTCTGCTCCCGAACCAAAGATTCCCGCTACATGGGGAATCGGAATAAAAAAGGAAAGGAAGCCTCGCATACTCCTTCATGGGGTTCTGCAAGGCTTCCTTTCCTTTTTTTCGTTCTGTAAGATCATTTCTTTTGCAGGAGCTGCACCATCTGCTCTGCGGCACGGTCGGGAGCTCCGGGCTCTCCCAAACGGGAAAGCATACGCTGGTATCCCTGAAGCTGGGCCTCGCGTCCGGCACCTCCTGGCAGAATGGCCTGTAACTCACGGCGAAGACGCTCGGGATTCATCTGGTCGGCAACCAGTTCGGGCACCACTTCCTCGGCGGTAATCAGATTCACCAGCGACACGAACGGCACCTTCAGGAATAGCTTGCGCAACACGGAAACGGCCTTTCCGCAAGCAGTATAATAGCAAACGACCTGAGGCACACGGAACAAGGCGGTCTCCAGAGTGGCCGTTCCGGAAGTGACCAATGCGGCCGCCGAATGCTGCAAAATGCGGTAAGTGCAACCGGAAAGGATATGCACCTGCTCCTTGTCGATAAACTGATGATAGTAAGACAGTTCTATATTGGGAGCACCGGCCAGCACAATCTGGTAATCGGCAGCATGCTCCCGGGCTATCTGTGCCATCATGGGCAGGTTATCCTTGATTTCCTGCTTGCGGCTGCCCGCCAGAAGAGCAATGATCGGACGGTTGTCCAATCCATGTTCCCGACGGAACCCTTCGGGATCGGACGGATGCTGCGCCAGAAACTCGTGCACCTCGTCGAGTGAGGGATTTCCCACATAATGAATGGGATAATGATGCTTCTGCTCAAAGAATTCAATCTCAAAAGGCAGAATGGAAAAGAGCTCGTCCACATCGCGACGGATATTCTTGATGCGGTGTTCCTTCCAGGCCCATATCTTGGGAGCGATATAATAATAAACGGGGATTTGGGTGTTTTTGCGCAAAAACTCCGCTATGGACAGATTAAAACCGGGATAATCAACCAGAATCACCACATCGGGCTGCCACTGCACAATATCCTGCTTGCACAAATCCATATTGCGGAATATCTGACGCAAATGAAGCAACACGGGGATAAAGCCCATATAAGCCGTGTCTTTGTAGTGACGCACCAGCGTTCCGCCCTGACGCTGCATCTCGTCGCCTCCGAAATAACGGAACGCTGCCGCAGCATCGTGCTGTTTCAACGCTTCCATCAGCTTCCCGGCATGCAGATCTCCACTGGCTTCGCCGGCAATCAGATAGTATTTCATGAAATCTCCTCCAATTTTGTTTTCATATTCTCCAGACAGTCATAGGCCGTGACATCCAGACGTATAGGAACCACGGATGCATACCCCTGCGACAAAGCCCAGACATCGGTATCCGTAGCATCGGGCTCCAGATTCTCATATTGGCCTGTCAGCCAATAAGCTGGTTTACCGGCAGGATGCGCGGCCGACTTCCACTCACAGTTCCAGCAGCCCCACCCCATGCGGCAGACGCGCAAACCGCGCAAATTCTTTCCGGCAGGGAAATTGACATTCAGACAGACACCCTGAGGCAGTCCTTCGGCCAGAATCTGGCTCACCAATGTTCTTATATAAGGTTGTAAAGCCGTGAAATCAGCATCCGCACAAGCGTCAGCCAAAGAAAAGCCGATGGAAGGAATTCCCTTCAGGCAGCCTTCAAACACCACTCCCATCGTACCGGAATAATGCACATTAACCGACGCATTGTCTCCGTGATTGATGCCGCTCAGCACCAGATCGGGGCGGCGCGGGAGCACGGTTTCAAATGCCAGTTTCACACAATCCACCGGAGTTCCGGAACAGGAATAGATGCTTACACCCGGCTCTTCGGACACCTTTTTGTAGGTTACCGGGACGATGGAAGTAATCGCCGCAGCCGAACCCGAGCGCGGACCGTCGGGAGCCATAACCACCACATCGGCCATATCCCTGACCCAAGCCACCAGTTCGTTCAATCCTTTGGCATGCACGCCGTCATCGTTCGAGATAAAAATTAAAGGTCTCATTATTATTGTAATAAAATTATATGCTACAAAAATACGAAAAAAGGTTTAAAAAGGCTCTTTATCAAAGAAATAATGCATATATTTGCATTTATTCATGTAGCTTAAGTTATCAACAATAAGCGTGAGTTATCAACAATTTTCAGAAACTCACTCACGATTATTAGGAGAAGAATAAGATTATCCGTTACTTTGTAGCATCAAAGATACATAGAAATGGGAAAGATTATCGCTTTAGCAAATCAGAAAGGTGGTGTGGGCAAAACCACTACCTCTATGAATTTAGCAGCTTCTTTGGCTACTTTGGAAAAGAAGGTTCTTTTGGTTGATGCCGATCCGCAAGCAAATGCCTCATCTGGTCTGGGTGTAGACGTTTCGGAGATTGACTGTTCCATCTATGAATGCATCATAGAACAGGCGGATGTTCGCGAGGCTATCTACACCACCGACATCGACGGACTGGATATTATTCCGTCACACATCGACCTGGTGGGAGCCGAAATCGAAATGCTCAACCTGAACAACAGGGAGAAAGTGCTGATGCACTTGTTGCAGCCCCTGAAATCGGAATACGACTATATATTGATAGACTGTTCACCGTCACTGGGACTCATCACGGTAAATGCGCTCACGGCTGCCGACTCCGTCATTATTCCCGTACAGTGTGAATACTTTGCCCTGGAGGGTATCAGCAAGCTGCTGAATACCATCAAAATCATCAAGTCGAAACTGAATCCGGCATTGGAAATCGAAGGATTCCTGCTCACCATGTACGATAGCCGTCTGCGACTGGCAAACCAAATCTACGATGAAGTGAAGCGCCATTTTCAGGAACTGGTGTTCAAAACCGTAATCCAGCGCAATGTGAAACTTAGCGAGGCACCAAGCCACGGAGTGCCGGCCATTCTGTATGACGCAGAATCTACCGGAGCCAAAAACCACTTGTCGCTCGCCAAAGAAATCATCGAAAAAAACTAAAACTGAAAAAGACACATGGCAGTACATAAAAAATATCCGGCACTGGGACGCGGACTCGATGCCCTGATCTCAACTCGTGAGGTACAGACCGACGGTTCGTCGTCCATCAACGAAATAGAGCTGGATAAGATAAAAGCCAATCCCAACCAACCCAGAAAGGAGTTCAATGAGGACAGCCTGAGAGAACTGGCCGAATCCATTGCCGAAATTGGGGTTATACAGCCGATCACCGTGCGACAAACCGGTGAAGACACTTACGAAATCATCGCCGGAGAACGCCGCTGCAAAGCATCGGCTCTGGCAGGAAGAAGAACCATTCCGGCTTACATCCGTACAGCCGACGACGAAAATATGATGGAAATGGCGCTGATCGAAAACATACAGCGCGAAGACCTGAACGCCGTGGAAGTGGCCCTGGCCTACCAGCATCTGCTGGACACTTACGGACTGACACAGGAGCGCCTGAGTGAACGCATCGGAAAAAACCGAAGCACTATCACCAACTACCTGCGTCTCCTCAAGCTGCCCGCTCCTATCCAGATGGCTCTTCAAAACAAAACGATCGACATGGGACATGCCAGAGCACTGCTTGCCCTGGAAAATACCGCCGATCAGATAAAAATCTTCAAACAGATTGAAACAGAACATCTGTCGGTGAGAAAAGTGGAGGAAATGGTGCGCAACCTGCAATATGGCATGGAAACAGCACCCAAAGCACAGCCTGCCGCCAAAGCCGCACTGCCAGAGGAATTCCATTTGCTGAAGGACAGCCTGAGCCAATTCTTCCAGACAAAAGTGCAACTCACTTGCTCGGACAAGGGAAAAGGCAAAATCAGCATCCCGTTCTCCAGCGAAGAGGAACTTGAACGCATTATTGAATTGTTTGATCGCTTGAAAAGTTGAAAACTAAAAACATAGCATATAAACTGGTCATTATCCTGTTGTGCCTTTTCTATGGGCCCAATGGGATTTCTTCGCTTGCAGCGCAGGAGGCTGATTCGACCCGCATCAATCCGATTGCCCCACTGGATTCCATCAGAACGGATTCCGTGAAGGGTGAAACCATTGTGGCGGACTCTTTAGTAGCCGACTCAATAGAACAGGCCAATCTGAAAAACCTGGAAAAACTGGAAGCAGTGACCGATACGAGTCTTCTCGTCAAAAAAAACGACTCGATAGCCGTACAGAAACCCATGGTCAAGTTCGTACCCAACCCGACACGGGCCCTGTGGCTTTCGCTGATTATCCCCGGCGCCGGACAGGTATATAACCGCAAATACTGGAAAATACCGATTGTGTACGGTGGATTTCTGGGATGTGTCTATGCTCTGACCTGGAACGGACAGATGTATAAGGACTACTCACAGGCTTATCTGGACATTATGGACAATGATCCGAATACGGACAGCTATCTGGACATGTTGCCGATCAACTACGATATCACCGGTAAGGAAGAACGTTTTAAGGAAATCTTCAAGAATAAGAAGAACTTTTACCGGAAATATCGCGACCTGAGTATTTTCTGCATGGTGGGCGTGTACCTGCTTTCTGTGGTCGATGCTTATGTAGATGCGGAACTGTCTTCGTTTGATATCTCTAAAGACTTAGGACTCAAGATTGAGCCTACGATCATGAACAACGGACATCTGTTGAAGAACCAGACAAGTGTGGGACTACAATGCCGTTTAAATTTTTAAATAAGAATATGAAGAAAAGAATAGGAACTTTATGCCTCTCATTATGCCTTGCAGCAGTCTCTATGTATGCACAGGACAATATTACCGTGCATGATGACGAGACCGATCAGGACGAGGTAATTGATCTGCCGGAAGGTATGACCTCCGACATTGACAGCCTGCTTCACGAATGGAATGTCAAGAATTACCTTTCACCCGACGAAAACTGCGAGTCAAGCAACGAGAATCCGGAGTATAGCAAAGAGACCTATATCAACAGACTATCACGTTTGCCGAATGTCATTGAAATGCCTTACAATGAGGTTGTAAGAAAATTCATTGACCACTACTGTACCAAATTGCGGCGCTCAGTATCCTATATGCTGGGGGCTTCAAACTTTTATACACCAATCTTCGAAGAGGCATTGGAGAGCTATCAGCTGCCTCTGGAGTTGAAATATCTGCCGGTTATCGAATCGGCCCTGAATCCGCAGGCTGTATCCAAAGCCGGAGCGGTGGGTTTGTGGCAGTTCATGATTACCACCGGAAAGAAATACGGACTGGAAGTGAACAGTCTTATTGACGAACGGCGCGACCCGATCAAGTCGTCATACGCCGCAGCCCGTTATCTGCGCGATTTGTATAACATATATAATGACTGGCCGCTCGCCATCGCAGCCTACAACTGTGGTCCCGGCAATGTAAACAAAGCCATCAAACGTGCCGGCGACTCCAAGGACTATTGGGAGATATATCCTTATCTGCCTCAGGAAACCCGCGGATATGTCCCCGCATTCATTGCAGCCAACTATGTAATGAATTACTATTGTGAACACAACATCTGCCCGGTAAAGACCAAATTACCGGCAAGCTCTGATACCTTGCAAATCGGCAAACCGCTGCATTTCGAGCAGATTGTAGCGATGTGCAACGTATCCATGGACGAAGTTAAGGCACTTAACCCTCAATACCGTACGGGGCTTATTCCCGGCAATGACCATGAAGAACAGATTCTGCGCCTCCCTACGCACAGCGTCAGCGCCTTTATCAGCGCCGGTGACTCAATCTACCGTTACAATTCTGACGAGCTGTTTACCAACCGCAAGGAAACGGAAGTCAAGAAGGTTGCTTCTACCAAACCGAAAACATCTTATTCAAGAAGCAGCAAAAAGTCTTCCAGAAGCCGTGCCAAGTATGCAACCATCCGCAAGGGAGATACTTTGTCAGAAATTGCCGCGCGTAACCATACAACTGTCAGCAAGTTGCGCAAGCTGAATGGAATTAAGGGCAACAACATACGTGCCGGAAAGAAAATTCGAGTAAAATAACTTGAGAACAAAGGAGGTCAAGATGGAGGAAAGCAAATACAAAGAAATAGAAGACGAGAAACTCGTCCAAGATGCATTCCAGCATTTGGTGGATACCTATCTGGCATCTCGTCACAGAAAGAAAGTAGAGATCATCACCAAAGCCTTTAATTTTGCCAAGCAGGCCCACAAGGGAGTGAGACGACTGTCGGGAGAACCGTATATCATGCACCCGATTGCCGTGGCCCAGATTGCCTGCGAGGAAATCGGACTGGGGTCTACTTCCATCTGCGCCGCTCTGCTGCACGATGTTGTAGAGGACACAGACTACACGGTTGAAGATATCTCAAACATCTTCGGTCCCAAGATCGCACTTATTGTCGACGGACTGACCAAAATCTCAGGAGGTATCTTCGGAAACCAGGCTTCGGCACAAGCCGAATCCTTCAAAAAGCTCCTGCTTACGATGAGCGATGATATCCGTGTGATTCTGATCAAGATTTCAGACCGCCTGCATAACATGCGTACCTTAGGCTCGCAGTTGCCCAACAAGCAATATAAAATTGCAGGAGAGACTCTGTATATCTATGCTCCATTGGCCAATCGCCTCGGACTGAACAAGATCAAAGAGGAGTTGGAAGACCTCAGCTTCAAATACGAACACCCGGAAGAATATGCTGCCATTAAGGAAAAACTGGCACAGACACAAGCACACCGGGACAGTGTGTTCGAGGAATTTACCCTTCCGATCCGTAAGGAACTGGACCGCATGGGCATCAAATATGAAATCAAGGCCCGCATCAAGACCCCATATTCCATTTGGTGCAAGATGCAGAACAAGCATATCTCTTTTGAGGAGATATACGACATTCTGGCCGTACGCATTATCTTTGAACCCAAATCCCTGGAGGATGAAGTCAACGAATGCTTCCAGATTTATGTTTATGCCAGCAAAATCTACCGCCCGCATCCGGAGCGTCTGAGAGACTGGCTGAACCATCCGAAAGCCAATGGCTATCAAGCTCTTCACGTCACCCTGATGAGCAATGCCGGACAATGGATTGAAGTGCAGATCCGCTCTACCCGTATGGACGAAATGGCCGAGCAGGGATTTGCCGCACACTGGAAATACAAGGAAGGAACCAAGACAACCGCCGACAGCGAAAACGAGCTGGAAAAATGGCTGAAGACCATTAAGGAAATTCTGGATGACCCGCAGCCTAATGCCCTTGATTTCCTGGATGCCATCAAGCTGAACCTGTACGCATCGGAAATCTTCGTCGTCACTCCGAAGGGAGAATTCAAAACCATGCCGGCCGACTGTACGGCTTTGGACTTTGCCTTCAGCATCCACACTTTCCTGGGCAGCCATTGTATCGGCGCCAAGGTGAATCATAAACTGGTGCCCCTCAGCTACAAGCTGAAGAGCGGTGACCAGGTGGAGATTCTGACTTCAAAATCGCAGCATGTGCAGAAAGAGTGGATTAATTTTGCCACTACTGCCAAGGCCAAAGGAAAGATTCAGGCAATTCTGCGCCGCGAAGACCGCGAAAACCAGAAACAGGGCGAGGATATCCTTGTCAAATTTCTGGGAGAACACGATCTGGAGGCCAACAGCATGAACGTGGACAAGCTCTGCGATTTGCATAATATCAAATTACGCGAAGAATTGTACATTGCCATCGGCACCGGAAAAGTGATTCTGGGCGAAGATGACCTCAATGTGCTGCGCACCAAGATCAGCGGAACCCGAAGCTGGACCAAGTACATTCCGTTCCTGAACTTCACCAGCAGTCACGAAAGCAACACATCGCACAAAGATGACAAGAAGGAGAACGGACAGATTGAGCAGAAGATCGACAAGAAGAAACCGGTGATTCTCAACGAGGAGAACATCAAGCGCTTCATCATTGCCGAGTGCTGCCACCCGATTCCCGGCGACGACGTTCTGGGTTATCTGGACGAGAACAACAACATTGTCATCCACAAAAGACAGTGCCCGGTTGCCGCCAAACTGAAGACCAGCGACGGAAATCATATTCTGGCCACGCGATGGGACACCCACAAGACCATGTTCTTCCCGGTTACCATCCACATCAGGGGCATAGACCGTGTGGGTATTCTGACCAAAGTAACCCAGTTGCTTTCGGAACAGCTGCACCTGAACATCACGCACATCGACATGACCTGCAAAGACGGTATCTTCGACGGCGAACTGGAATTCGGCGTGCACGACGTGGAAGACCTGAATATGATCTGCAAGACCCTCAAGGAATTTGAACCGATTGAGGAAGTGAGCCGAATCAGCTGATTTGCAAAGACATCCCCTTTCGGCGCTCCGGCAAAAACGGAACGCCAGAAGGAAAGTAAAACCATAAAAAAGAGTCATTTCAAAACCACGGTAATTCATGTTTTGAAATGACTCTTTTCTTTTTATCCGGCGAGAGCATCCTTGCGCCCGATCCGCTTTTTCTTCAATGCCAACGGAACGCACCCTTCTAAACCAGTGTGTCCAGCCCCTTGCGGAGCGCCACCAGTTCCTCGCGCAACTGTTGCAGGCGGTCTATCACTTCCGTCACATTCTGGGCACCTTCCTTATTCTTTTTGATAATCTCGCGCGCAGCGGCAATCTTCAGTCCGCGCACCTTGACCAGATTATGCACCAGGCGCACCGCTTCGATATCCTCCTGCGTGTACTGCCGCACATTTCTGCCGGCTTTTTTGGGGGCGATTGTCGGAAATTCCTTCTCCCAATAACGCAGCAAAGTTTCCGTAACGTCAAACATTTCCGCCACCTCGCTAATCGAATAATAAAGCTTAAGTTTTTTATTGGGATTCAATGCCATATTTATCCTCGTTCCTATAAATCGTTTTCAATTCTTTTCCTTGCAAAAGTAAGCAAAACAAGCTATCTTTGCAACAGAATGTATAAGAATATTAAACACTTTAAGACAAAAATAAGATGACTGCAAATGAAATTCGCGACTCGTTCAAGAAATTCTTCGAGTCAAAAGGACACCTCATTGTCCCATCAGCACCAATGGTCATTAAGGATGACCCGACACTGATGTTTACCAATGCTGGTATGAACCAGTTTAAAGATATCATTTTGGGTAACCGCCCGGCAGTAAGCAAGCGATGCACCGACTCTCAGAAGTGTCTTCGCGTGAGCGGAAAGCACAACGACCTGGAGGAAGTGGGTCACGACACTTATCACCACACCATGTTCGAGATGCTGGGTAACTGGAGCTTCGGCGACTACTTCAAGAAAGAAGCGATTGAGTGGGCTTGGGAGTATCTGGTTGATGTGCTGAAAATCGACAAGACCAATCTTTATGCCACCGTATTTGAGGGAGCGCAGGAAGAAGGCCTGGAAAGAGACAATGAAGCGGCAGCCATCTGGGCACAGTTCCTGCCGGAAGATCATATCCTGAACGGAAACAAGCACGACAATTTCTGGGAAATGGGAGCTACTGGTCCTTGTGGTCCTTGCTCTGAGATCCACATCGACTTGCGTCCGGAAGAGGAAAAAGCCAAAGTTCCGGGAAGAGAACTCGTAAACAAAGACAATCCGCTGGTGATTGAAATCTGGAACCTGGTGTTCATGCAGTACAACCGCAAGGCTGACCAGTCACTCGAGCCGCTGCCTGCCAAGGTTATCGACACCGGTATGGGCTTTGAGCGTCTGTGTGCCGTAATGCAGGGCAAGCGTTCCAACTACGACACCGACGTGTTCCAGCCTATCATCAAAGTAATCGGAGAGTTGTCAGGATGCCAGTATGGCGAGGACCCGAAAAAGGATGTTGCCATGCGCGTTGTGGCCGACCACTTGCGTACCATCGCCTTCTCTATCGCCGACGGTCAGTTGCCAAGCAATGCCAAGGCCGGTTATGTAATCCGTCGTATCCTGCGCCGCGCCGTACGCTACGGCTACACTTTCCTCGGACAGAAGGAAGCCTTCATGTATAAACTGCTTCCGGTGCTGATTCAGGAAATGGGAGGCACTTATCCGGAACTGGAAGCTCAGAAGGTTCTGATCTCCAAGGTGATGAAAGAGGAAGAGGATTCCTTCCTCCGCACTCTGGAAACCGGTATCCGTTTGCTGGACCGCGTGATGGAAGAGACCAAGGCTGCCGGCAGCAATACCATCAACGGTGTGCAGGCATTTACTCTGTTCGACACTTACGGATTCCCGCTCGACCTGACCGAACTGATCTGCCGCGAGAATGGCATGACAGTAGACGAAGAGGCCTTCAACGCAGAAATGCAGAAGCAGAAAGAGCGTGCCCGCAACGCGGCTTCCGTAGAAACCGGCGACTGGGTAGTGCTGAAGGAAGGCGAAACAGAATTCGTAGGTTGGGACTACACCGAATATGAATGTCAGATTCTGAAATACCGTCAGGTAACCCAGAAGAAGCAGACTCTGTTCCAGATTGTGCTCGACAAGACTCCGTTCTATGCCGAGATGGGTGGACAGGTTGGTGACCGCGGTGTGCTCTGTTCAGAATTCGAGACTATTGAAATCATCGATACCAAGCGCGAGAACAACTTGCCGATCCACTTGTGCAAGCAGTTGCCTCAGCATCCGGAAGCTCCGTTCATGGCATGTGTAGATGTTGACCTGCGCAATGCGAGCGCTGCCAACCACACAGCTACTCACCTGCTCGACCAGGCACTGCGCGAGGTGCTGGGCACTCATGTAGAGCAGAAGGGTTCTCTGGTTACTCCGGAATACCTGCGTTTTGACTTCTCTCACTTCCAGAAAGTGACCGACGAGGAGTTGCGCGAGGTGGAAAGAAAGGTTAATGCCAAGATCCGTGCCAACATTCCGTTGCAGGATCACCGCGATATGCCGATTGAAGAGGCTAAGGAACTGGGTGCTATCGCCCTGTTCGGTGAGAAATACGGCGACAAGGTGCGCGTGGTTCAGTTTGCCGACAGCGTAGAGTTCTGCGGCGGTTGCCACGTAAGTGCTACCGGAAAGATCGGTATGGTGAAAATCATGAGCGAAAGCTCTGTTGCCGCCGGTATCAGACGTATCGAGGCCATCACCGGAGAAAAGGTTGAGAATATGCTTTACACCATCGAGGATACTCTGGCCGAGCTGAAGGGTATGTTCAACAACGCACCGGATGTGAAGGCTGCTGTCATCAAGGCTATCGAAGAAAACAGCGCCCTGAAGAAGCAGATGGACGACATGGTACGCGAAAAGGCTGCTCAGGCAAAACAGCAGCTGATTCAGAACTCTACTCTGGCCAACGGCATGCACATCTTCAAGGGAATCCTTCCTCTGCCGGCTGATGCCATCAAGGATATCGCCTTCCAGTTGCGTGCCGAGCAGGAGAATGCCTTGGTAGTTATCGGTAGTGTATTCGACAACAAGCCAATGCTTACTGCTGCTGCATCCGACTCTTTGGTTAAGGAGCAGGGTGTTCATGTAGGCAAGGCTATCCGCGAAGCTGCCAAACTGATTCAGGGTGGCGGTGGCGGTCAGCCTCACTTTGCAACTGCCGGCGGTAAGAATGCCGACGGATTGAGCGCAGCCGTAGACAAACTGATCGAACTGGTTTGCTAAAAATCAAGATATAATCCTCAGGGAGAAAAAGAGAGGGGCCCTGCCGCATGCGGCAGGGCCCCTCTTGTTATTTCAGCACTTCGTACAGACTTTGAAAAATCATCAGGATGACTTTTCAAAAACATCGAAATGAATGCAACCATTCATTGGGATGAAATTCAACACCGGTCACTCTTCTTCAATCATGCGGAACAGACGCGGCGACATGCCGGTTACATTCTTGAAGAAACGCCCGAACTTGCTCTGGTCCACAAAACCCTGTTCCTGACTCACTTCCTTGATACTCTTATTGGTGAAATAAAGCATCTTTTTGGCTTCGGTAATCAAAGGTTCGTCAATCCAATAGGTAAAGTGGCAACCGCTCACCTCTTTGATTACGGCCGAAAGATATTTCGGGGTCAGGTCCAGCTCCTCGGCATAGAACACCAGCTTGCGCTCGTCCAGAAAATGCTTCTCCACCAGTTTCATAAAATCGTAGAACACCTGTTCCTTACGCGTCGGCACCAGCAGGGCCTTGGGATTGTTCACCCAATAGAGTTCCATATCTCGGAGCAGCATCATCTCCAGGATGCGCTGCACCATGCTTTGGTCAAAAGCGTTGGCCGACAAGGCTCGCTGTTTCAAGGAACGATAGAACCCCTGCTGCGCGATATGATGCTCCTCAGAACACAGGGTCTTGTAATATTTGTTGATACGGTCATGCGGACCCAGATTAAAACCGACCTCATCAAACAGGCGTTGCACCATATTTCCGCCTACCACAATGCAATAATATCTTAAATCCTCGGAATGGTCAATCGTCCGGATAAAGCATCCCTGCATCAGTACCAGAAAGTCCTTCGGACCGAGTTCCACCTCATGTCCGTTGATGTCCAAATGACAAGAACCGGACAGGATATGCACGCAATACATTTCTGTGGCTGAGGTCATTCTGCGGAGTTTGTTCCAATTGTCCGTAATATTTCGTTCTGAATTGTCCGCAATGGAGAAATCGTCGTTTATCGTGTAGCGAAAGTAAGCCATCAAACACCTATTGTTTTGAAAATCATTATCATGAGCCCCGAAATAGAATCCGGAAACGGAAATGCAAAGATAATGATTTTATAGAAAAAAACGAGTGAGTGATGCCATATTGTAGACACATTTTTTGCCCTACTGAAGCTGGTTCTTGGGCCAGTTGACCAGATACACGCGTTCGCGGGCTCGCGTCAGGGCCGTATAGAGCCAGCGGGTATATTCCTCGACCGACTGGTCCTCACCCACATAGCCCTGGTCGATAAACACACGCTCCCACTGTCCGCCCTGTGCCTTGTGGCAGGTCATGGCATAGGCAAACTTCACCTGAAGGGCATTGAAAAGCTGGTCGGACTTGATTTTCTTCAGGCGTTCCTTTTTGTTTGTCACCTCGGGATAGTCTTCCCAGACGGAATGAAAAAGATGGTCGGATTCAGTACGTGTCAGAGCCGCAGCCTCACTGGTCAGTGTGTTCAGAATAACGGTGGCTTCAAGTTCAATCTGTCCGTAATCCGGAAACTCCAGAAGCACATCAGCAAAATCAAATCCATAAATATTCCGCTGATGCCGCACCTTGCGCACCGTGGCCACATCGCCATTGGCAATAAAGTCCAGTCCGGAAGTTTTCCGGGTGTCTTCATCCACCCAGAAATAGTTGTTCTTGGCCACCAGCAGACGGTCGCCACTTGTCAATAATTCCTCACGGCCCAGGATACGCCCGCGGATGCCCTGATTGTAAATATTTGCGCGCTTGTTGGAACGGGTCACCACAATGGTTTCCTCGATGCCGCACTGATAGTAGGCCTGCTCCAGTTCTTCAATCAGCGTTTCGCCGGAGATGGACACGATGTCCGGAAATCCGCTCACCCGCAACTGGGGCAAGGCCGACTCTCCCTCCGAAAAAAGAAAGCGGCGCAAGGCACTGGCATTCCACAAAATGCCGGACTCGGACATCTGGCGGTGCACTCCGGTCAGCCGGGCGGGAACAACCGTCAGTCCATATCCTTCCAGACGCGGCACAGATAGGGCCGGACTGTCCAGCACACCCACCGGCGGCAGCTGGGCATCATCTCCAATCAGCACCAGCCGGCATCCCTTGCCCGAATAGACAAAACGCATCAGGTCGTCGAGCAGATGCCCTGTTCCGAACGAGGCTCCTTCCCCGCTCTCGGCATTGGAAATCATGGAAGCCTCATCCACAAAAAACACGGCATTCTGATAAAGATTGACGTTCAGCGAAAAGCCGTCCATCGTGCCGTCGAACGCCTTCTGCCGGTAGATGCGGCGGTGAATGGTATAGGCCGCACAGCCCGATGCCTTGGAAAAGACCTTTGCCGCCCTGCCGGTAGGTGCCAGAAGCACCACCTTCTGCTTAAAATCCTGCAATGCCCGGATGACGGTTCCAATCAGTGTGGTCTTTCCGGTACCGGCATATCCCTTGAGCAGAAACAGGCTGTTTGACTCCGCACCCAGAAGAAAATCCACCAGCAAATGCAACACTTCGCTCTGCTCAGATGTCAACGAGAATGATATTTTATCTTTAATGTAGCATTCCAAATCCCTATTTATCATATTTCAACATAAAAAAATGAGAGAAAAGTCGAATATTAAATTTATTTATTCTATTTTTGCGATGCGAATGTAATAAATAAAAGTATAAATAATCATGAAAAAAGTAATTAATCTTGTTTTAGGTCTCTGTGCCCTTGCACTGCTTTACCTCTGCTACAGCAGTATTATGGAGCCTATAAACTTCAACAAAGAAAAAGAAATGCGTGAAGCTGCTGTAAAAGAACGTCTTATCCAGATCAGAGATGTTGAAGAGCAGTACCGTTTGCAAAAAGGCGAATTCTGTGACAGTTTCCCTGAACTGATTGCCTTTATCAAGGACGGTAGAGTGCCTTTCATCAACAAGGTGGGCGAACTTACCGACGAGCAGATGGAAAAGGGTCTGACTGAAGCAAAAGCTGCCGCTATCGTAAACAGCGGAGACGCTGCTGCCATCGCAGCCAACGGTTTGCAGAACTTCCGTCGTGACACAGTCTGGACCGCACTGGCCGACACTCTCTTCGGAAAAGGCTTCGTAGCAGATTCTATCCAATACATTCCTTACAGCAACGGTAAGAAATTCGAATTGGAAAAGAGCGTTGTTACCAACAAGTCAGGTACAGTACAGAACGTAATGGAATGCCGCGCTACTTATGATGATTATCTGCAGGGCCTGAGCGCTCGTGAAGTAGCCAACCTGAAAGACTTTGCCGACAAGACAGAGCGCTATCCGGGTTTGAAGATTGGTGACCTCTACACAGCAAACAACAATGCAGGAAACTGGGAATAAATCAAACAATCCATATAGCCTATCCATCCGTTTTCACACGGATGGATTTTCTTTTTTTATCTGTAACCCCCAATCGGACAAGAACTTTCTGAGAAAAGATTTTGCGGTCACAGAAAAGGATTCCCTGCCTTCTGCCCTATCGCAGGCACTCGAGGAATATGCCCCGCTGCAGGAACGGAAATACACCATCGTATCGGCTCTGTTCCACGGTCCGGTGAGCCGGGTGCCTTTGGAACTGTTCCATAAAGAACGGCGACAGGCTCTCTTCGAACTCGTATGCCCGCTGCCGCCGGAACACAATATCCATTACAATATCCTGCCTCACCTGGAAGTGGCCGACTTGTTTGCCATCCCGCAAGCCCTGGAACAGATTCTGCTGAGGCATTTCCCCACCATACATTTCTACGCGCGTAACTCCATGATTCTGGAGCGTTCGGTAGCACGCACGGCATTGGAGCAGCCGGCTGCACTGCATGTTTATCTCAACGGCAAAAGTCTGTTCCTGTTCCGCTATCGGGACAAGAAGCTTGAATTTGCCAACGAATATGCCGTATCGGCCGCACAGGATGCCCTGTACTACATTCTGAATGTGTGGAAAATGCTGGGCATGAACGCCCAGACTGATACCTGCGTGGTGATACAGCCGGAAAACGGACCGCAACAAACGGTGGAGGAACTGGCACACTATCTGCGGAACATTCAGGTAGCAGACATGAAGGCCTGGTTCGGACAAGCTCCCCTGGCCTCAATCAAGAACATACCATTTGACATCTTATCATTACTACTAAACGGTTTCTAGCAATGAGAATCATAACAGGAATATACAAAGGACGCCATTTTGACGTGCCGAGAAACTTTAAGGCACGCCCCACGACTGATTTTGCCAAAGAGAATCTGTTTAATGTGCTGAACGGATACTTGGATTTTGAAGAAACAAACCGGGCACTGGACCTGTTTTCCGGCACCGGAAGCATCACTTATGAACTGCTGTCAAGAGGATGCCAGCACGTGACTTCAAT
This sequence comes from Bacteroides sp. OF04-15BH, assembly GCF_003477995.1. Classification (GTDB taxonomy): domain Bacteria; phylum Bacteroidota; class Bacteroidia; order Bacteroidales; family Bacteroidaceae; genus Paraprevotella. The sequence continues at coordinate 141,838 of NZ_QUEM01000002.1, read as the reverse complement.
CGAAAAGGACCCGATGCACTATAAATTTATCCTGAAGGTTCTGAAAGACCTGAAAGCGGAAAACTGCCAGCCTTGCTGCCTGGATGTGTTCCGATATCTGAATCTCTGCAAGGAATCGTTCGACTTCATCTTTGCCGATCCTCCCTATGCCCTGAAGGAACTGGACAAGCTGCCGGATCTTGTCTTTGAGAAAAAGCTGCTTGCACCCGACGGACTGTTTGTGCTGGAACACGGAAAAGACAAGAATTTCAGCGACCATCCTTGCTTTGTGGAACACCGCACTTATGGCAGTGTAAACTTCTCTTTCTTTAAAGCAAAGGAGACAACAAACGAATAAACGACTCACCCAGATGCCGCCACTTGGACCGCTCTTCCCAGGAATGCAGGTTCAACAGGCGGCATTTGATTTGGTCCTCCAAAAAGATCCGCTTCATCACCAACGCCATCTTGCGGTCGAAAATAAAGGCGTTTACCTCAAAATTATGCTCCAGACTGCGGAAATCCATATTTGTAGAACCGCACGAACTCAACGAGTCATCACTCACCCAGGTTTTAGCATGCAGGAAGGTATCCTGATACAGATACACACGCACTCCGGCCTTCATCACATCCATCAGATAAGAACGTGAAGCCCAGGTGAGCAACTTCGTATCTGCCCGTTCGGGAATCATCAGACGCACATCCACGCCCGACAGGGATGCGGTCTGCATGGCATAAAGCAAACGGTCGGTGGGCATAAAGTAAGGACTCTGGATGAAACAGTATTTCTTGGCCCGGAGCAGAGCCAGCACCATTCCCTGCATGATGTCCTGCCAGGTATTCATGGGCATGGAAGTAACAATCTGCACCAAAGCAGACTTGCCCGATCTCATCATCGCATCGCCCACATAACCTGTAAACTGAAATTCAGAGGGGTAATAGCAGGCATCGGTGATCAGTTCTTCCTGAGCAACATACCAGTCGGCCAGAAACGCACGTTGCAGTCCGCACACGGCACTGCCTTCTATCCGCAAATGACTGTCCCGCCAGGCCAGTCTGTTTCCCTGATTATAAAAGTAGCGGTCTGCCAGATTCATACCGCCCACATAACCTATCCCGCCGTCAATCACAACGATTTTGCGATGATTCCGAAAGTTCACCTTACTGGTAAATTTCGGGAAACGCACCGGCATGAAGACCGCCACCTCAATGCCCTTGGACTTCATGCGCTCAAAAAATGCATTACGCACCTTCCAACAGCCCACATCATCATAGACCACACGTACCTTGACACCCTCGGCCACCTTTCGGGCCAGTTCATCCAAAACAAGGTTTCCCACACGGTCGTCTTCCCAGATATAGAACTCCAGATGAATGTGATGCCGTGCCCTGCGGATATCTTCAATCAGAGCCGACAACAGGTCCTGCCCGCGCACATACAGATTCAGCTGATTCTCGGGATAAGGGAAAGCCATGCTCTGCCGGCGGAACAGATTGATGAGCTGACGGTGCTCCTCGGGAATATCGGGCACCTGCATCCGGAAATAACGATAGGCTGAGCGGCGGGCCAGCTGTATGGCACAGGTCCTGCTGATCAGTACATTCTTCTTATGGTTGCGCCCGAAAAAGAAATAAATGATCAGGCCCAGAACAGGCAAAGAAGACACAACCAGAATCCATGCAATCGTTTTGACCGGTTGCCGATTGTCCAGTACAATCACCAAAACGGTGCTGCATACAATCAGTAAATAGATGACCGTAAAAGTTACATATAGAAATGTTGCCAGCTCCATAAACTTGTGTTTTACCTAGGAAAAGGCAAACTTACAAAAAAAGCCCCACTAAAGAAAAATAATCCCCAAAAAATCCGGCCCGATTCTGAACAGGATTTTTTGGGGATTATCATCGGTTATCAAAACTATCTAGGACCACCGAAACCTAATGGTGCCGGACCTCTGTGTCCGCCAGGACCTCCACCGGGGCCCATAGGCATTCCGGCACGTCCTTCCTTACCTCCCATCAGGTTCAGACGGTAAATGAAGTGAACCATCACATAGCTGTTGATGGCGTTGGTCCAGGAATCCCGGCGCTCCAAAGCCGACAGCGTACGGCTGATGTTGCTTCTCTGGCGCAGGATATCATACCACTGCACACTCACGGTTGCGGCATTTCCTTTCAGGAAGCTCTGTGACAGCTGAGCGTTCCAGATCAGTTCGTTGGTATTCATGGAAGCATCGTTGTAACCACGACGACTCTCTTCGGTCAGGTCTGTAGACAGACTCATGTTCCAAGGCATGTTGATAATGGCGCTTGCTCCATAAGAGAAGGTGTAGGTATCCAAATTGGCGTTCTCCTGAATATCATTGCGGGCATGCTGGTAGTTGATGTTTCCGTTTACTCCCAGATCCAACAGGTCATTTCTGAAATTCAGATTCAGGCGTTCACCCAGATTCCATGAGCGGGTAATGCTCTTTTGCGTCTGCTTCAGGATTTCATCGGCAGTGATTGTGGCATACACGTCCTTAAAGTCGGCATTTGAACTGACGTAACCCACCTCATTGTTATAACGTACATTGGTAAAGGTGCTGATGTTGAAGTATTTCTTCTCACCCAAAGCGGTGTTGAACATCACCATACCGCTGGTATTCCAGTTACCGTTGATATTCATCGGCATGGACAGCGTCTTACCGGTAGCCTCATCATACAACATCGCTGTGCTGATGCTGTTGTTTACCATCTGTGCATTCATGTGGAACACCCATCCGCGCTGCAAATCCGGAATGTAGTTGTTGTAGAACATAAAGAAGGTATTTGTCCATGATGGCTTCAAGCCCGGATTACCACGTGAGATAGACAGCGGATTGGAATCGTCCACCACATCCAGCAAATTGGTCATGGAAGGCTGTCCGGCACGACCAGAATAACGGAAGCGCACCATACTGGTCTTGGAAATCTTATATCTCAAGTCCACACGGGGTGCCCAGTTGAAAACCTGTCGTACGACACTGGTATCCATATCACCCTTCTGGTAATCCATATAAGTCTTCTGAGGCTGGAAGGAAACTCCGGCATTCAACTTAAATTCACCCAGACGATAGCGGAACATCGCATTAGCCTCCTGATTGTACTCTGTGTAAGTAGCATACTGACTGTTGCGATAGTTTTTGCACAGCTCCAGAAAATCTTCGCCGGGAACAAATGTCAACGGGAATCCGTCGGCCTGATACTTCAGGAACTGCTCAAACTGCTCATCGCCATCGGCAGCCTTTGCCAGCAGAGAGTCCAGAGAATACATGGTGCGGTCTGAATCCGAATAACGGTACTGGAACTTATAGCTGAACTGCAAGTTGGCTCCTGTAAAGATCGGCTCGCTGTAACTCAGGTCAGCACTGTAGTTATAGGACTTGGAAGGATTCAGATTATATTGATGATTATAATCTTCGCGGGCATCCTGCAAATAGTAATTGGTTCTGGACTTGCTGAAAGATGTGCTCTCAGAATCGGAATAACCACCGTTCAATCTCAAGGTGATATTTCTGCCGGTGCTGTTCAAACGACGGTTGATCATCAACATTCCGTCGAACGATCTGCTGTCCGAATTGGAACTTCCTTCATTCTTGTTCTGGTTCACCACCGCAGAATCAGCAAAGAGCTTGCTCAAATCATCCTTCAGCGGGTTGGTAACATACGCATAAGGATCCTGATTGAAGGTCAAAGACAGGCTGTTGCTGTTGCTGTAATTCTTGGAATAAGAGAAGTTCGGACGGAACATGATTCGGGTCATGGTATCCGGACTCCACTGCAAACGGAGATTGGCGTTGATATTGGTTGCTCCGCTTAAAGAGCGGTCCTCGCTGTTTCCAAAAGAACTGGAACTGCCAGAAGACAGGAATCTTTCAGAGTTTACCGTTGACCAGTTGTCCGTATTTCTAAAAGAATAGCGCACATTACCGTTGATCTCAAAGGCACCGGCTTCGCGGTCTTTCTTTCCATTTTCCCAGGCAAAGTTCAAACCCACCATCTTACTGGTGACCTGACCACTGTTACCTCCACCAAAACCGCGGAATCCGCCACCCGGGAATCCCTGATCATTGGTGTTGTTGATAGAACCAATCAAAGACATCTGCAGGCGGTCCGTGAAACGGTTGACCATCACCTTACCGGTATAACGGTTCTCTGTACCATATCCCAAATCCGTATTGGTCATCCATCCCTGATTCATTCCCTTCTTGATGGAAAGGTCGAGCACCGTTTCCTCCTCACCGTCGTCAATACCGGTCATCTTGGAGTAATCGCTCTGCTTGTCGTAAGCTTTGATCTTATCAATGATGTTGGTAGGCAGGTTCTTCATGGCCATCTTGGTGTCATTGTCGAAGAACTCTTTTCCGTCCACCATGATCTTCTTCACTTCTTTTCCGTTAATCTTGATGGTACCGTCCTCCTCGACTTCCGCACCGGGCAGTTTCTTCACCAGCTCTTCCAGGGCAGAACCCTCGGGCACTCGGTATGCCGAGCTGTTATAGACAAAGGTGTCTTCCTTCATTTCCACCTTCGACAGGCGGGCGGTTACCTCTGCTCCTTTCAGCAAAACCGAATTCACTCTCAAAGTGATCTGGCCCAAAGCAACTTTAGGTGTTTGTGTTGTCAGTGTCAAATTCTTGTAGACAGTCCGGTATCCCATAAAGGATACACGCAAGATGTACGAACCGCTTTTGGCCGACAGCCTAAATTTACCATTCATGTCTGTATTCACACCCGTAGCCAACGTGCTGTCGGCTTTCAATAATGCCACCGAAGCCGAAGCCATCGGTTCGTTCAGTTCTCCATCCATAATGGTTCCGCTCACAGCAATCTTTTGTGCGGACACCTGAAAAGCAATCCATGCCAGAAGGAGAAACATACCCAGTTTCTTCATAATTTTGTCGCTATTTTTAATTCTATTCTTTGCCCGTTATGACATGGCAAAACGCACAAAGTTTAAAACAGAATGTGTCATTTAACAAAAAAAAACGAACGAACTAAAATAAAATGTTCCGCTTCCCTAGCAATATTGTTTATCTTTGCTATCCGAAACAAGTTTGAATCATTCGTTATGAAAAAGCAAGATGTTATCATTTCCAGGAACCTGGAGCAAAGCCTCGAGGAGGCCATTGCCCGGTGTCCACACGACCGTCTGTTCATCCTGACAGACGAAACCACACAAACACAATGCTGGCCCGTCATCAGCAACTTCACCTGCCTTCAGGAGGCTCAACATATCACCATCCGTCCAACAGACGATCATAAGGATCTGGAAAGTCTGGCTCATGTATGGAGCGAGCTGGGCCGGTTGGGCGGAACGCGCCATTCTCTGCTGATCAACCTCGGTGGCGGTATGGTTACCGACCTGGGCGGTTTTGCCGCTTCGACATTCAAGCGGGGCATTGCCTACATCAATATCCCGACAACACTGCTCGCTATGGTCGATGCTTCGGTGGGGGGAAAGACCGGCATCAACTTCAACGGTCTGAAAAATGAAGTCGGCGTGTTCAATCCGGCATCAACTGTCATTCTGGACACCGAGTTTCTGAAAACCCTCGACCGCGCGAATCTCTGCTCCGGCTATGCCGAAATGCTCAAACATGGCCTGATCAGCAACGAAGAGAACTGGAACGAACTGCTTCGGTTTGACTTGGACAACGTGGATTACAAGAAACTGCAAGACATGGTGGCCACCAGCGTAGCCATCAAGGAGCGTGTTGTGGAAGAGGATCCGTTTGAACAGGGCATCCGCAAGGCCCTGAATCTGGGACACACCGCCGGCCATGCTCTGGAGAGTCTGGCCATGAAAGAAGAACGCACCGTGCTGCACGGTTATGCCGTGGCCTGGGGACTGGTTTGCGAACTGTATCTGAGCACACTCAAGGCCGGTTTCCCGAAAGAGAAGATGCGTCAGGCCATTTATTATATCAAGGAGTACTACGGTACATTCCCTTTTACGTGCAAGGAATATGATCAGATATATGAGCTGATGACCCACGACAAAAAGAATACTTCGGGCCATATCAATTTCACCCTGCTGGGAGAAGTCGGAGATATCCGGATCAACCAGACGGCCGAAAAAGAAGACATCTTCCAGATGCTCGATTTCTATCGTGAAGTAATGGGATGCTAACCCACAAAAATAATATGCCAGATCTGTCACAGACCCGGCATATTTCATTAAAAACCAATAAAAGTACTAATTTATGAATAAGAAAATTAGCTCAATCCACCACCCAAGGCATGATATAAAGTAATCACTCCCTGAATTTCATCATATTTATCTTCTGCCCCCGTCAGCTCGGCCTGCAACAGATTCTGTTGTGCAATCAGCACCTCCAGATAGTTCACTTGCCCGTGTTTCATCAGCAGACGGGTGTTCCACACGGCAGCCCTCAACAGTGAAATCTGCTCGCGATCCACATCAATCCGTTCGCGAGCCGTCTGCCATTGCATCAACGCATCGTTCACTTCGATACCGGCATCCAGCAGACTTTGCCGAAAGAGCAGCAGCGCTTCTTCCTGTTGTGCCTGCGCTATTTTCAGATTCGCCCGGTTCTGCCCTTTCTGGAACAAAGGCTGTACCAAAGAACCCAACGCATTCAGCAACCAGCTTCCGGGATTGGTAATAGCAAGCCCCGAACCGTTGGTCCAGCCCAGACTGCCGCTCAACGTCAGTTGGGGATAGAAATCTGCCCGCACCGCATTGGTGGCATAATAAGCCTGCATCAGACTATATTCCGCTTCGCGCACATCGGGCCGGTTGGCCAAGGTTTTCAACGGAATACCCAACGACAATTTCTCCGGAAAATTCTGTTCATCCAGTTTTCCCCGCTCTATGGTCTGGGGCGTAATTCCCAGCAATCCGCAAAGAGCATGCTCCTGTTCGGCAATCTGCCTTTTCAGAGTCTTCATATTTCCTTCCACGCTCAACTGATTGGCCTTTGCCTGAAGAACAGCCGCTTCATTCGTTTTTCCGGCAGTCTTCAGGGCCGCCAGCGTACGTACATTCTCCTTCATGGTAATCAGCGTGTACTGGCTGATACGCAGCTGTTCATCCAACATCAGCAGCGTGTAATACGCATTGGCAATTCCGGAGATGACCTGAATCTGTACCGCCTGCCGGTAAGCATCACTTTGCAATAAGGCCGCCTGCGCTCCCCGCTTCTCATTAGTCAGTCTGCCAAACAGGTCCACTTCCCACGCTGCCGAAGGACCTATGGAATAGCCTTTGGCGGCTGCAGCACTTCCTTTCTTACTTACACTACCCTCTACACTCAAATCCAATGAAGGAAGAAACGCCTGTCGTGAAGCCTGCAATGCCGCCTCGGCCTGTTTCGTACGCAGATGCGCCACATTCAGATCCGCATTGTTTTTCAGTCCGGTTTCAATCCATTGCTGCAACTGAGGGTCGGTGAAAAAACTTTTCCACGATTGGGCGGCCACAGACACCGAATCGGCATATAAAGAGTCACAAGGCAACGGACGGTAAAGCGAATCGGCAAAACTGATATCCGGCCGGCTATATGGCGTATACAGTCCGCAACTGCTCACCAGAGTCATCGCACCCGCGGCGCATACTATTGATAAAATATTCTTTTTCTTCATAGGTCATTTCTTTACTCGTTTCGGCATCACTCTTTCTTCGATATACTGGAAAATGACAAACAGCACCGGCACAATAAACAGCAGTGCCACTGTACCGACCAGCATCCCCCCCACGGTTCCCACTCCGATGGAGATGTTTCCGTTGGCTCCTACTCCGGTTGCAAACATCATAGGCAGCATACCGAAGATCATGGTCAGCGAAGTCATCAAGATCGGACGCAGACGGGCTTTGGCGGCAGATATGGCCGAAGCTACAATCGTCATGCCGTGCTTGCGGCGCTCCGAAGCATACTCCGTCAGCAAAATCGCGGTTTTGGCCAGCAATCCGATCAGCATCAGCAAACCGATCTGCAGGTAGATATTGTTCTCCAGTCCAAACATGCGGGCAAAAAGGAAGCTACCGGCCAGACCAAACGGCACGGAAAGCATCACGACCACCGGTATGAGCAAACTCTCATAAAGCGCACACAGAATCAGATAGATGAATACGATGCAGATCACGAAGATAACCACGGTAGAAGTTCCCGTTGAGGCTTCCTCACGCGACATACCGCCGAACTCGAATCCGTAGCCCACCGGCAATACTTCGGCTGCCACTTCCCGGATGGCTTCGATGGCCTGACCGGAACTGTATCCTGCGGCCGGTGTTCCATTTACCTGTATGGCCGGGAACAGATTGAAACGGGAAAGTGACTGGGCTCCATACACACGTGTCAGAGTGAGATACTGACTGATCGGTGTCATCTCGTCTTTATCATTACGCACGAACATATTGTTCAGTGATTCCGTATCGAGTCGGAACTCCGGAGAAGCCTGAATCATCACACGATAGAGTTTCGAAAAACGGTTCATGTTTGACGCATAGTTTCCGCCCACATATCCCGAAAGCACACTCAATACATCATTAGGTGACACACCGTTCTTCTTGCATCGGGCCGCATCCACTTCAACCAGGAACTGCGGATATTTGGTATCGAAGGAAGTCTGCGCACGTGAAATCTCCGGGCGTTCGTTCAGTCGGGCAATCAGTTCGTTGGTCAGCTTTTGCAGATCCTCAACCGTACCACCCTTCTGATCCTGCACGTAGAGTTCGAAACCGTCACTCGCTCCATATCCCGGAATCATACCACGCGAGAAGACCATGATCTTGACCGAGGTAATATCTTCTGTGCGACGGTAGATTTCTTCGGTCACCGAACTGATGTCGTCTCCCTTACCGGTTCTCTCTTCCCACGGCTTGAGTTTGATGACAAACATACCGCTGGTTGAACCCTGTCCACTCAACATTCCGGCACCGGTGGTCTTGGAATAGATCTCAATTTGCGGAATATCTTTGATGCGACGGTCTATTTCATCCATCACCTTGCGGGTTTCGTCCAGATTGGTTCCCGGAGGTGTCTGCACATCAATATTCAAACTACCCTGGTCTTCCTTAGGTACCAGACCGGTCTTTGTAGTCTGCATCAGATAATACAGTCCGCCTACAGCTGCCACCAGCAAAACGCCCACCAGCCATTTGCGACGAAAGAAGAAGAACACACCGCGCGTATAACGCTTCACCAACCGATGGAACGCCGCCTCGAAGGCAAAGTGAAAACGGGAAGAGAAACTCATCTTCTTTCCCTGTTCGCCACCCTCTCCGTGAGGGGTCATAATCAGCGCGCACAGCGCCGGGCTCAGGGTCATGGCATTCAAAAGCGAGATACCTACCGCCACAGCCATCGTCAGTCCGAACTGCGTATAGAAGGTTCCCGTCGTACCGCCCATGAAGCTAACCGGAATAAACACCGCCATAAAGACGATGGTTGTTGTCAGCAAAGCGCTGGCAATACCGTCCATGGCATCAATTGTCGCCTCGTAGGGCGACTGGTATCCTTCATCGAATTTGGCCTGCACCGCCTCGACCACCACGATGGCATCATCCACTACAGTTCCGATAACCAACACAAGGGCAAACAGCGTAATCAGGTTCAAGCTGAAGCCGGCAATCTGCAAAAAGGCAAAAGTTCCGACCAGGGATACAATGATAGACAAGGTAGGAATCAACGTAGAGCGCATGCTCTGCAAGAAGATATACACGATGAGCACCACCAGAATAATGGCCTCAATCAATGTCTTGACCACATTTTGAATGGAAGCGTCCAGGAAGTCCTTGGTACTCATCAGGTCTACGATTTCAATACCTTCGGGCAGGTCTTTTGAAATTTCGGCCACCACCCGGTCCACTTCCTCAATAATTTCATTGGCATTGGAACCGGAAGTCTGCGAAATCATACAGGTCACACCCGGCTGTCCGTTCACCGAACCGATGTAGTCATAGCTCTTGGAACCCAGTTCCACCGTAGCCACATCCTTGAGGCGCAGTACCGTACCGTCTCCCAGAGCACGGATGACCAGGTTCTCATAGTCTACCGGATTTTCATAACGTCCGCGATATTTCAATACATAGCGGAACGTATTTCCCGATTCCGCACCCAGCGTACCTGTAGGCGACTCCAGATTCTGCTCGTCCAGCACGGCAGCCACATCCGACGGCATCAGGTTATATTGCGCCATCTTGCCTGGGTCCATCCAGATACGCAACGAATAGTCCGAACCTTTGGTATCGATTTCTCCCACACCGGCAATACGCAACAATCGCGGTTCGATATTGATTTTGGAATAATTGGCCAGGAACTTGTCATCAAACCGTCCGTCGGGAGAATAAATGGCCAGCGTCTTGATCTTACTGGTCTGACGCTTGCTCACCGTCACACCCGACTTGGTCACTTCGGCCGGCAACAGTCCCTGTGCCGAAGCGATACGGTTTTGCACGTTCACCATGGCCATATCACCGTCGGTTCCCTGCCGGAAGTAAATCTGAATGTTGGCCGATCCGGTATTGGTAGCCGTAGACACCATATACATCATGTTCTCCACACCGTTGATGGCCTCCTCCAGCGGTACGATGACACTCTTCTGCACTGTTTCGGCATTGGCACCGGTATAGCTGGCCGAAACACTCACCGTAGGCGGAGCGATTTCCGGAAACTGTTCCACCGGAAGCTGCGACAGACTGATGATACCCACAATGACAATAGCCACGGAGATCACACAGGCAAAAATCGGTCGCTCTATAAATGTTCTGATCTTCATATCTATTTCTTGTTTTCGTCCTTCGTTTCTGTCTTCTCTCCCTGACGGGCACGCACTACAGTACCCTCACGCACCAATCCGGCGCCTTCGGAGATAATGCTGTCGCCCACATTCAATCCCGATTCTACAATATACTCACTTCCGTTGTTCTGGTCGCGCACGGTAATTTCCTGCGAAGTGGCCACTCCGTTCACCACCTTGTAAACCAAAATGCGGTCCTGCAGTTCAAACGTAGCCGCCTGTGGTATCACAATGCAATCTTCCACGAACGAAGGAATCACCACCGTACCGCTACCGCCCTCGCGCAACAGGCGGTCGGGGTTCGGGAATACGGCACGCAGACTCACTGCTCCGGTCGTATTGCCTATCGTTCCGCTCACCGCGTCAATGCGGCCCTTGTGCGCATAAATGTTTCCGTTGCTCATCTGCAGCTCCACTTCCGGCATCTGGCGGATGGCTCCCTGCAGCGAGCCGTATTTCTGGATAAGGTTCTGCACCTGGCGTTCGGCCATAGAGAAATAAACATACACCTCGCTGTCATCCGAAACAGTGACCAGCGGCTCGTCAATCGTGCTGCTTACCAGCGATCCCACACGATAAGGAATCATGCTGGCCACTCCGTTCACCGGCGAACGCACCTCGGTAAACGACAGATTGTTGCGTGCGCTCACCTCTTCGGCCTTGGCCAAAGCCAACTGCGCCTGTGCCGCTTTCAGCTCGTTCTGCGCGGTAGTAATATCAAACTCCGAAACCACATTATGCTGATGCAGTTCCTTGTTACTCTCCAAAACGAGCTTAGCGGTCGACAAGTTCGCCTCCGCCGTCTGCACATTAGCCACCGCAATCTCGTGAGCAGCCTTATAAGCCGTCTGATCAATGACAAACAGCAACTCCCCTTTCTTCACGGCGTCGCCTTCATTAATCAGAATCCGGGTGATCATACCGCCTACCTGCGGTCGCACCTCCACCGTCTGGCGCCCTTTGATCGTCGCCGCATAACCCGTTTTGAGTGTTCTGTCGCTCTTTTGTGTTACCATTACCGGATAAGTTCCTTCCTTGCCTGCCGCCTTCTTCTCCTGGTTACAGGATGCCAACAGCAATCCCGCAGTGAGGAACAATGCAAATTCTTTCTTCATCGCGTATCAATTATATCGTTTTTCGTATTTGAGATTGATTCTACGCTGCAAAAAAAAGAAAAAACGGAACACAGCTCCAGCATCTGTTCATACACGACCGTTTTGTGTTGATAAACGACAAACACCCCGCTTGAAGGTGTCATGGAAAAAGTCTACCTTTGCCCTTGTAAACAAACCTAACGAACAGAAGCATGGACCGAAAAAGCATCACCCGTTATATCGACCTTATCTTTTGTGTGATTTTCCTCCCCCTGGTCATCACACTCATTCCTGTGGACCGCTGGCTCATCAAATACACCTGGTTTGCCATTTCGCTGATAGTGTTTCTCTATCTGCTCTACTTTATTTACCGCCGGATCAAGGTGCCGCGCATGTTCATGCAAGGGCAATACGGCCGCCTCACCCTCTGGCTGGTGATCATTATCAGCTGTACGCTTCTGATTTCCCATTTCCCTTTTCCGGACAATATGGGACAGGAATTTACCCCTCGCGAAATGATGCGACTGAAGCATCTTCGGTGGCAAACGGTGTGGCTGCTCTTTCTGGTGGTGAGCGGGTTCAGCCTGACCATAGAGCTTACCTTTGAACTTTTTGACCAGATCATTTTCCGAAAAGATCTGGAAGCCGAAAAGAACCGGGCCGAACTGTCATTATATAAAGCACAGATCAACCCGCATTTTCTGTTCAACTCCCTGAATACCCTCTACGGCCTCATCGTCAGCAAATCCGACCAGACGGAACAGGTTTTCGTGAAATTCACCAGTCTGTTGCAATATATGTATTCGCACACCACGAACGATCTGATTGATGCCACTCAGGAAATCGAATACATCAACCATTATCTTGACTTGCAGAGCATGCGCTACAATCATCACACGCGCATAGACTGGGACTATTCTCTCGACGACGAAACCACTCAGATTCCTCCCATGATTCTGATCACGTTTGTGGAGAATGCCTGCAAATACGGCTCTTCGCCCAGCAAGGACTGCACCATCCGCATCCGGCTGAATATCCGCAGTGGCGTGCTGGACTTCCGCACCGAGAATGCCGTGATGAAGAAAAAAGACCCGCAGAAGAAAGGCATCGGCATTGAAAACTGCCGCCGGCGCCTGTCCCTGCTCTACCCGGAGCGTTTTCTGCTCTCCACGCACGAAGAAAACGGAATGTTCAAAACTCATCTAATCATCCAACTGTCATGAACGAAATTATCTGCATCGCTATCGATGACGAGCCCATGGCCCTTTCGGTCATCCAACAGTTCTGCCAGCGTTCGGGCGGCATCCGCCTGCACTGTTTCAGCGATCCGCATCTGGGCCTACAAGCCATTGAGGACCTTCATCCGCAACTGGTGTTTCTGGACATTGAGATGGACGAAATCAACGGTCTGGACATTGCGCGACGGCTGCCCAAAGGCTGCTGCCTCATCTTCACCACCGCCTATATGGAATATGCGCTCGACGGCTTTGAACTCGATGCCGTGGACTTCCTGCACAAGCCCTTTGCCTACGAACGTTTTGAAAAGGCCGTACAGAAAGCCCTCCGCCGCCTGTCCTTTTTCCAAAGAGAAGAACAGCCCTCCGGTTGTCTGGTGGTGAAACAGGAGTACAACAACATCTCCATTCCGCTGACCGAAATCCTTTATGTGGAAGCCATGGAAAACTATTCCAAGATATTCCGCACCGAGAAGCATTATGTGCTCACCCGCATGAATCTGAAAAGCATTCAGAGTCTGCTGCCGGAATCGGGCTTTCTGCGCATTCACCGTTCGTATCTGATTGCCACCGACAAGGTGGTGCGCTTCACCCGGCGTGAGGTGACTCTCTGTCAGGAAACCACCCTCCCTGTAGGACGGCAATATGCCCAAAGCGTGTTCTCCGAACTGCAGAAAAGCCAAAAACACTAGGAATATTTTCTTTCTCCACGCCCCATTTTTTCGGAGAAAAAGGATCTTTTTATAAAAGAATTCGCTACATTTGCAAAGCAATGCGGTAGTAACTCAGTGGTAGAGCGTTGGCTTCCCAAGCCAAAAGTCGCGGGTTCGAATCCCGTCTACCGCTCATCGGAAAATGCAACCTGTTGTCCTTCTTCAGGTTGCATTTCGCATTTCTGAAAACTTAAACTTACTGACCATGAAACTGCTTAAAACCATCACAACTTTAGCCCTCTGCTTCCTTGCATACAGTCCGCTAAACGCGCAACAACCCGACTACAAACTCGTATGGAAAGAGAATTTCCGCGGACGGAGCATCAACGAAAAATATTGGAGCAAGATTCCGAGAGGAGGCTCCGACTGGAACCGTCACATGTCGGCACACCCCAGTCTGTATGAAGTGAAACAAGGCACCGCCCGCCTTTACGGCAGGGTAAACGAGGGCATTGCCCCCGAAGACACGGCACGCTATATCACCGGAGGCATCTTTACCAAAGGCAAAAAGACACTCACTTACGGCAAGGTGGAAATCAAAGCCCGCCTGCAAGGGGCACGAGGAGCATGGCCGGCCATCTGGATGTTGCCGGAAAACGGCAAATGGCCCGACGGCGGAGAAATTGACATCATGGAGCGGTTGAATCACGACAGCATCGCCTATCAGACCGTACATTCCTATTATACCTTCGTACTGAAGGAGAAAAAGAATCCGCGTCCGGGAGGCATCGGCCGGATTGATCCGGATGGTTATAACATATATGCTGTGGAGATTCTGCCGGACAGCATCGTGTTCTCCATCAACGGCCGCCATACGCTCACCTATCCGCGCATTGAAACGGACAAAAAGGGGCAATATCCTTTCGGCACTCCTTACTATCTGCTCATCGACATGCAGATTGAAGGCAGCTGGGTGGGCAAGGCCAATCCGGCAGAATACCCCGTACGCATGGAGGTGGACTGGGTGAAATTCTATGAGCTGAAGGAGTAAGAAAAAACAGCCTGTCCAAAGCGTTCCCCAAAAACAACGGAACCACATAAAAAAATCATCCCGACCAAATTTTCAAAACATTTCGATGTTTTTGGAAAATGATCGGGATGATTTTTATTACACAACCACGCCTCTGCGTTCTGCATGAAAAAGAAAACATGAAAAACACTATCTGATGTTCTTCTGATAGGCTTTAGGTGTACATCCGACTTTTTTCTTGAAATATCTCCCGAAAAAAGACGGATTCGGAAAATGTAACATTTCACTGATTTGCTGTATCGTATAACAATGACTTTTGATGAGGGCCTTAGCCTCAAGAATGACATACTCGGAAATCCATTCCCCGGCCAACCGCCCACTCGCTTTCTGCACGGTCTGTGAAAGATATTTCGGTGTGATGCAAAGACGATCGGCATAATAAGCTACACTGCGTTCCTTCTGATAATTCCGCTGCACTTCACGAATAAACTGCATGTATATTTCATGCTGCCGATTATTTTGGATATACGCCGGAACCTGTTGCAATGTCTCTAATAACTTATGCAGAATGGTATACATCAAAGCCCGGACATATCCTTGAAGAATTTCTTTTCGAAACGGATTATCGTTTTCAATGATCTTCTTTTTCATCAACTCATAAACCATACGTATTTCTTTCAGGCTTTCACCCGAGAGATGTTTTACTGGATTTTCATAAAGCATCTGCTGCATCTTCATGGCCACCTCCAGATGATCGTTCATATGGAAAAGCTCATTACTGAAAGCGATCACGGCCACTTGCAAATCCGGACTGGAATGCAGGAATTCGCCGATAGCCCCCTTCTGTACCGTTATCAGATCATTGGAATAAGCCCAAAGCTCCTCCAGATTTATACGATAATGCATAGAACCGGAGAAAACAATGATAACTACCGTAAACGACAGCTTTACCGGATATTGGGTAAAAAACAGAGATTCATCGTCAGATGTACTCGCAAAATTAAAGTTATCTATAAGTATCAGTTCATTGTTCAAATGCACCGCCTCTTTCAAAACAGAAAGATTTATCAGATTCAGATGCTGAAATGCAGATGTTGTTTTCTTGGAATGGTTCATACTTTTCTGAATTTATCCTTTAGAACAAAAATAGGCCTTTTTTCTGAATATTCTAAAAACAATCCATCCTTTTGGACAGTTTATACACCTATTGGGAAATGCTTTATCTGAAGAGATTCAGCAAATTTGCAGATGTAAAAAATTAAAGTTTCAGTTATGAAGATAAGAAAAGACTTTATTCCGTGCGCGGCACTAATTGCATTCACACTACTAACCGCCTGTAAAAAAACGGAACAACCCGAAACACAACGACGCAGCGTGCTGCTTACCCAACCGACACACGCAGAAAAGACCACCGTAAAGACATATTCCGGACGGGTATACGAAGCCCAAACCATAAACCTGGGCTTTAAAGTGGCCGGACAAATCAGTAAGATCTATGTTCAGGAAGGCGACTTCGTACGCCAGGGACAATTGGTTGCCCAACTGGACGATAAGGATTATCGTCTGGGAGTTGAGGCATTGCAAATCCAATATGACCAGGTCAAGGACGAAGTGAACAGAAGCAGAATCTTATTCGAGCAGCATAGTCTTTCTGCCAATGATTATGAAAAGGCCGAAGCCGGGCTACGGCAATTAAAAGTACAGTTGCAAAGCAAGCGGAACCAGATAGCCTATACCCGCTTATATGCGCCGACGGACGGATATGTACAGTCGGTAAATTTCTCACCGGCCGAAATGGTCGATGCGGGAACGGCCGTACTGTCGCTGATGAATACTTCGCAAATGGAAGTGGTCACGGATATTCCCGCAGAAACTTATCTCATGCGTGATCAAGTGACAGAATATTCCTGCCATCTGGACGGAACAGAGCAGAGTCACGAATGGCCGATGAGATTACTAAGCCTTTTGCCTCAGGCCGACGGCAACCAACTGTACCGGTTGCGTCTGGCTTTCGACCGTAAACCCGAGCAGACCATTACCGCGGGGATGAATATTGAAGTACGTCTTCGCATTGCAGCGTCCTCCGATCAGGAAAACAGACTGACCCTACCGTTAAGCGCCATATTCCGTAATGGAAAGCAAATTTGTGTTTGGGTGTTGCGACCAGACTCAACCGTAGAGCAACGACCAATAACCGTCGCTGACGAAATACGGGGCGACCGGGTTATCGTAACCGAAGGACTGAAAGGCAACGAACAGATTGTGCGTGCCGGTGTACACACACTGCAACCGGGTGAAAAAGTAAAAGTATTGGAAAAACCGAGCGAAACAAATGTTGGAGGACTGCTATAATGAACATGAAGGTAACCGAATATTTCATGAAACGACCCATGTTGTTCTGGTCGTTCATGACGGCCATTCTCATTGCCGGAATACTGTCATTTCTACAGATGCCCAAATTGGAAGATCCGGCAGTATCGGCCAAACAGGCTATGGTCGTGGTGTCGTATCCTGGAGCCAGTGCGCACGAAATAGAACAGAAGGTAGCGTTGATGATGGAAGATGAGCTCCGTGCCCTGCCAAATGTAAACAAGGTAAAAACAGAATGTCAGAACAGCATGGCCCTGTTTACCGTAGAATTTCAGATGACAGTGCTGAACAAGGACCTGGAACAGCACTTCGACCTGCTAAGACGCAAGGTCAGCGATGCTTCCATCCGGCTGCCACAAGGATGCTCCGATCCTATAGTCATCGATGATATGATGGACGTATACGGTATCTTCTATGCGTTTACAGCCGACGGATACAGCTATCCGGAAATGTATCGGTACGCCAAATATCTGCGCCGGGAACTGCAACAGGTAAAAGGGGTGAAACGAATCAATATAGCCGGAAACCGCGACGAGGTAATTAACATCACACTGTCCAAAGAACAGATATCCCGTAACGGCTTGCTTCCGACTCAAATCATGGCCGTACTCCAGTCGGTAGGCTCGACAGTAAATGCGGGAAAATACAATCAAGGAACGGAACGCATTGCCTTATACGTGGATGATGCCGTGAAGAACGAAGAAGATATACGCAATCTGTTGGTGCAGACTTCCGGCGGAAAGACTGTGCGACTGGGAGATATTGCCCGGGTAGAACGCGGTTTCTCGGAACCGCAACGCAACGGTTTCTTCGTAGAAGGCAAACCGACCCTGGCCATTTGCATCGCTCTGGAATCATCGGCCATTGTACCCGATGTCGGCAAGGCAGTAGACGCCCGACTGGCAGAAGCCATGAAAAACGTACCGGCCGGAATGCAGACCGAAAAGATCTTTTTCCAACCCGACAAAGTGGACGACGCGATTTCATCCTTTATGTGGAATCTTCTGGAATCGGTGCTGATTGTCGTGCTGGTACTGATTTTCACAATGGGATTCCGCAGCGGACTGATTATCGGCTTCGGGCTGATACTTACGGTAGCCGTATCTTTCCCCATCCTGCTGATGTGTGGCACCACCTTGCAACGCATATCCTTAGGAGCCTTCATTGTGGCCATGGGTATGCTGGTTGACAATGCTGTAGTAATTATGGACGGCATTCTGATTGACAAGAAAAGAGGCATGAGTCCGAAAACCTACTTCTATCGCATTGGAAAGAACACGGCCTGGCCTCTGCTGGGCGCCACCATCATTGCCGCCTCAACCTTCCTGTGTGTCTACCTGTCGCCCGATTCGGCCGGAGAATACTCCGGCGACCTGTTTCTGGTGCTCTGCGTAAGCCTGTTGGCCAGCTGGGCGCTGGCTCTGGTTCAGGTGCCCGTTTGTGCCCGGGCATGGCTGCCTGTACGTGAAAAGAAAGCCATAACGGAACAGACATCGGTCATGAACTCTCCGATGCACGCCTTTATCCGCCGAAGCATTTCCTTCCTGATCGGACATAAACGGAGTACTATCATCGTGGCTTTCGCCGTTCTGCTGCTATGCTTCTTCGGAATGACCCGTGTCAAGAATCTCTTCTTCTCTGACTTTGATTACAAGCAATATGTGGTTGAATGCTTTTTCCCGGCAGATACCAATGCCGACGAAGTGCGCGACCGCCTGCTGGAAATGAGTGCCAAACTGTCTGAACGGTCCGATGTGGAACGGGTATCAGTGAGTCAGGGAAGCGCACCGGCGCATTACTGCCTGGTACGTCCGATGACCAACGGCGGCGACTGCTATGGAGAACTGATTGTAGACTGCAAGGACTATGACACGGTACTCAAACAGATTCCCGAAGTGCGCCGCATGCTTCGGGAGCAATATCCCGACGCCTATATCCGTCTGCGTAAATACAATTTCTCCATCGCCACCTCGCATACCGTAGAGGTGGAGTTTTCCGGCCCGGATCCGGCAGTATTACGACAGCTGAGCCGGCAGGCCGAGGACATCATGCGACGCTGCCCTTACGTAGACCGCTACTCGGTACAGAACAACTGGAAACCTTCGGGAAAGGCACTCGTGGCACAGTATGTACCCGAAGACGCGTTGCGCGCCGGAGTGGGACGCGGTGATGTGGCCAATGCCCTGATGGCAGCCACGGACGGCATGACGGTCGGAGTTCTTCAGGAACAGGACAGACCCGTACTGATCAATCTGCAGATGCGCAACGCGGACGGAAGCCGTATCCGGAATCTGAACGATATCCCGGTGTGGAGCACAATGAATATGCACCTGCCGGAAGACAAACTGACATCAGCTCTGGCCGGTGGAGGAAATCTGGAAGAAATCCAGGACGGTATGTTTCGGGCCATACCGCTGAGCCAGGTATCGCCCGGCATCAAGTTGCAATGGGATGAAGATGTCGTACTGCGTCTCAACGGACAACGGGTAATCGAGGCAGAATGCGACCCGAACCCCGATATGGACGAAGCTACCCCGGCAAAGGTCGTATCGGAAATTCAGAAAGACATAGAGGCCATTCATCTGCCCGACGGTTATCACATGCGCTGGGTAGGCGAAGGAGAAGTACAGGGTGAAGCTATCGGCAACCTGATGAAATTCGTGCCCATCACCATCTTTTTGATTCTGGCCATTCTATTGCTATTGTTCAACAGCTGGCGCAAGGTGATCCTGATTCTGATCTGCTTCCCGTTCGTGTTCTGCGGCATTGTGCCTTCATTGCTGGCAACAGGACAGCCCATGACCTTCATGGCTATTATCGGTATGATGGGACTTATCGGCATGATGGTTAAAAACGCCATTGTGCTGGTTGACGAAATCGGACGCTTGCAGAAAGAAGAGAATTTATCACCCTATAAAGCCGTGATAGAAGCTACGGTGTCACGCGTACGCCCGGTACTCATGGCATCACTGACCACCATTGTGGGTATGATTCCCCTACTTTCCGACCCGATGTACAGTTCCATGTCCATCACCATTATGGGAGGACTGGCAGTCGGCACGCTCATAACCCTTATTTTGCTTCCCATATTCTATACGGTACTTTTCCGCATTCAAAAAACTGAATAAGAACAATGATTATGAACAGCATATATCTAAAAAAAACAGCACTGCTACTCACGGCAGTGCTGACCTTCTGTCCCTGTTTGCAGGCACAGGAAATCCTCTCTCTGTCGCTGGACGATTGCCGGAAACAGGCTTTGCAGCAAAGTGAAACCCTGCAACAGGCCGGCAACAAACTGCAGCAGGCAGAATTAGACCAAAAGATCGCTGCTGCAGCTTATCTTCCGAAACTGGATGGCTCGGCTACCGGTACCTATATATTTCCGGATATGGACATGATGGGCATGAAACTGCAGATGCGCGGCATGTATATGGCCGGCATCAGCCTGACCCAGCCTCTGTATGCCGGAGGCAAGATACGAACCGGACAACGGTTGGCGCGGATTGGCGAACAGGCTGCCCGGGAACAGGTTCGTTTGACACAAGCTGAAGTTATTCTTGAAGCGGAAAACGCGTATTGGACACTCATTGCCGTTAAAAGCAAGGTTCGTATGTTAGAAGCATATCATGCGCAGATGGATTCTTTATATCGCCAGGTGGAAACTTCGGTTCAGGCAGGATTTGCCACCGATGATGCCCTGCTGCGCATCGAATCGGAACGGAGCGAAATCAGTTATCAACTGCAGAAAGCACGGGGAGGAGCCAATCTGTGCCGCCTGTCCTTATGCCGCCTGCTCGGTCTGAACCCGGATATACAGATAGAACCAGCCGATACCGCCATTCACATTTCAGCTCCCGAAAAACTGCATGCCGACATCAGTAACCGTCCGGAGCTGCATCTGCTACAACAACAGGCAAAGGCCGCCCACGAACAAATACAGATGAAACGCGCAGACATGCTTCCTACCGTGGGCCTGGTTGCCGGTTACACTTATTACGGAAATATCAAGATGAAAGGAAGTGTCGCCACGGCCAATGGGGTAATGCCCTACACGGAAGAATTTCGTGACGGTCTGGGAGCTCTGATGCTCTCGGTTCAAGTGCCGCTTTTTGAATGGGGCGCCAAACTGAAGAAAGTGAAAAAAGCACAATTAGAGGCTGAACATGCCAATCTGGAAATGCAGAAAAACAAACGTCTGCTGGAACTGGAAGTGCAACAGACCCTGCAAAACCTGAACGACGGTTACCGGTTAGTCCAAACCGCGGAACTGGCCCTGAAACGAGCAAAAGAGAATCTTCGTGTAACCGAAAACCGTTATTCAGTTTCAATGGCCATACTGACAGATTTACTGGATGCCGAATCACAAAAACAACAGGCAGAGAGCAATCTGATCGAGGCCAAAACACAATATAAAATCTATGAGGCTGACTATAAACGGGCTATCGGCGCTCTGTAAGCTACAATAAAAAGAATAGAACTAAAACAGGCAGTGTCTAAGCTTAGACACTGCCTGTTTTAGTTCTGTCGGGATGACTGGATTCGAACCAGCGACCACTCGCCCCCCAGACGAGTACTCTAACCGGACTGAGCTACATCCCGTTTTGCGAGTGCAAAAATATATATTCTGTTTGAATTATGCAAATAAATTCCTACTTTTGTATGCGTAAACAGATCGTTATATTCGAAGTATCAATCATGCAATATCAGATAACAGCACCACAAACACTTACCGGCACCATAACCCTGCCGGCCAGCAAAAGCATCAGTAACCGGGCGCTCATCATCAGCGCTTTAGGACACAATAACCAGACACCGCAGAATATCTCAGTATGCGACGATACGGACGTCATGGTACGGGCTCTGAAAGAGATGCCGCAAACCATTGATATCGGTGCCGCAGGCACAGCCATGCGCTTCCTCACGGCCTACCTGGCCGTTACCCCGGGACAGCATATCATTACGGGTACCGAGCGCATGAAGCACCGCCCTATCGGCATTCTGGTAGATGCCTTGCGCACTTTGGGCGCAAAAATCAGCTATGTGGAGCAGGAAGGTTTTCCACCGCTCGACATTCAGGGAGCACCGTTTGAGGGTGGCAGCATCGCACTGCCGGGCAACGTGAGTTCACAGTATATCTCGGCCCTGCTGATGATCGGTCCCACCATGCAGCGTGGCTTACAGCTTCACTTGCAGGGCGACATCATTTCCCGCCCGTATATCGATCTGACATTGAAAATGATGCGTGACTTCGGTGCCGACGCCCGCTGGACGGGAGCGCAGGAAATCACCGTAGCACCGCAGCCGTACCGCTCTACGGACTATCTCATTGAGAACGACTGGAGCGCCGCTTCCTACTGGTATCAGATGGTGGCACTGAGCCGCGACCCACAGGCAGAAATCCTGCTGCCGGGCCTGTTTGCCGACAGCGCGCAGGGCGACTCGCATGTGGCCGAACTGTTCCGCACCTTGGGAGTGGGCACAGAATTCCGCACGTTGGCCGACGGCAGCACAGCCGTGCGTCTCTTCAAACAAGGAGAGCCGGCAACACGCATGGAGCACAACTTCATCAATCAGCCGGATTTGGCACAGACGTTCGTAGTGACTTGTTCCCTGCTGGGCATCCCGTTCCACTTCAAGGGCTTGCAGAGTCTGAAGATCAAGGAAACGGACCGTATTACGGCACTGATCCACGAGATGGGCAAATTGGGCTTTGTCATCAGGCAGGCACACGACTCGGAGATGTTCTGGAACGGCGAACGTTGCCCGAAGGACGAGCAGAGCGGCATTGACACGTACGAGGACCACCGCATGGCGATGGCCTTTGCCCCGGCAGCTCTGGTCCTGCCGGAAGTGCGGATCAACAATCCACACGTAGTGAGCAAATCTTATCCCCAGTATTGGAACACCCTGCAACAGGCAGGTTTTAAAATAACAGAAGCATGTTTATAGTTTATTGTTTGATTGCCCTGGCGGCCCTGACCGTTATCGCTTTGATAGCCGGTTTCTTCCACAATCTTTATCTGCGCCGCAAAGTGGAGCGCGGAGAACTGGACAAGATGCCCGAAGTGAAGCAGGTGGATCAGGAGTGCTGCGGACAGCATGAGGTGTGTGAGAAGGAAAGTCTGCTGGCAGCTGTCAGCAAACAGATTGAATATTACAACGATGAGGAGCTGGACCGCTTCCGCGGACGCGAAGGCGACCAGTATGAAGAAACGGAGGTGGAGGAATTCCGCGAAGTGCTCTACACAATGAAGGACGACGAAGTGGCCGGATGGGTACGCAGCCTTCAGTTGCGCGGTGTGGAGCTGCCGGACGTGCTCAAGGACGAAGTGTTCCTCATCGTGGGCGAAAGACGCATGTCATAATGGAAATACTGCAATATACATTTTTTCAGAATGCCCTGCTGGGCAGTCTGCTGGCCAGTATTCTGTGTGGCATGATCGGCACGTACATCGTTACCCGCCGCCTGGTGTTTATCAGCGGCGGCATCACGCACGCTTCGTTTGGCGGTGTGGGCCTGGGGGTTTATTTCGGTTTTCCGCCCCTGCTGGCTGCGGCTGTCTTTGCCGTACTGTCGGCATTCGGCGTGCAGTGGTTCCGCAAGCAGCGCGACATGCGTGAAGATTCGGCCATCGCCATATTCTGGACCTTGGGTATGAGCGTCGGCATCATTTGCAGTTTCCTGTCTCCGGGATTCATGCCCGACCTCTCGTCATTTCTCTTCGGCAATATCCTGACGATCACCACGGCCGACCTGTGGGCGCTGGGAGTGCTCACCGTCATCGTGGCCGTTTTCTTCGCCCTGTTTCTGCGAAGCATCGTAGCCATCTCTTTCGACAGCGAGTTCGCCCGTTCGCGTCATCTGCCGGTCACGCTCTTTGAATACACCCTCATGGCACTCATCGCCCTGACCATCGTGGCCACACTGCGCATGGTGGGCATCGTGCTGGTGATGTCGCTGCTGACCATTCCGCCTACCACGGCCAATATTTTCACGCACAGCTACCGCAACATCATTTTATTGTCTATGTTCATCGGCAGCCTGAGCTGTCTGGGAGGACTGTTCCTCTCCTACCAGTATAACATACCGTCGGGAGCGTCGATCATCTTCGTATCCATCCTGATTTATATGGTCTGCAAGGCCGCATCGGCATTAATTCTCCGGAAAAAGGCAATAAATCCCTGATTTTTGGGTTTTCATTAAAAAGCAATATCAATTCTCTTGAAAAAAACAGCATTACATATCGTCTTTGTCGCTGCGGTTCTGGCACTGGCAGCCTGCTCCACGAAGAAAAACACTTCGGGAACTCGCTTCTACCATGCCATGACGGCGCGGTTCAACACGTTCTACAACGGCAACGAGGCCTACAAGTCGGGCGTTCTGGAGCAGGAGAAAGCGCATGTGGACAACTATAATGAGCTGCTCCCCATGTTCATTTCGCGCAACAAGAAAACGAGTACCACCGGCGAGGGTAGCTTCAAAACGGCCATCGAGAAATGCGAGAAAGCCATCAAGCAGCACTCCATCAAGGCGCGGCCGGCCACCAATGTAAACAAAAAGAAGACAGCGGCCGACAAGGCTTACCTGGCGCGCAAGGAGTTCAACCCTTTCCTGAAACATGCGTGGATGCTTATGGGCAAGGCGCAGTTCCGCCAGGGACAGTTCATCGAGGCGGCTTCTACCTTTCAGTATATCACCCAGATCTATGCCACACAGCCCGAGGTGCTGGCCGATGCCTATGCGTGGTTGGCGCGCTGCTACGTGCAACTGGACTGGCCTTATGATGCCGAAAATCTGTTTACACGCATCCAGCGGGATTCACTGGCCAAATACGGCACCCGGGAGCGCGATGCGTCGTATGCCGATTATCTGATCCAGACGCACCAGTATAAGGAAACGGTGCCTTATCTGATTTCGGCCATCAAAAATGAAAAGAGCAAGAAACAGAAGGCCCGTCTGAACTACCTGCTGGCTCAGGTTTATGAACTGAACGGCGAACCGGAACTGGCTTATAATGCCTTGCGCAAGGTGATCCGCAGCAACCCGCCTTATGAGCTGGAGCTGAGCGCACGGGTGAAGCAGAGCGAAGTGTCGCCGAAAGGACAGTACCAGCAAATGGTGAAAAAACTGCGCCGCATGGCGAAAAGCCAGAAAAACAAGGATTATCTGGACCAGATTTATTACGCGCTGGGTAATGTGTATCTCTCGGTACAGGATACCGTGCACTGTATCAGCGCCTATGAGCAGGGCGCACAGAAGAGTACCCGCAACGGGGTGGCCAAGGCCAATGTATTGCTGCATCTGGCACAGCTGTACTGGGAGATGGAAGATTATGTCGAAGCGCAACGCTGCTATGCCGACCTGATCGGTATTCTGGACAAGGAGCATCAGGATTTTGCCGAAAGTGAGCGACGGGCCAAGATATTGGAGGCTCTGGCTCCGCACGTGGCGGCCGTAGAGCTTCAGGACAGTCTGCAGGAGCTGGCACGCATGCCGGAAAAGGAACGCAACGCGGCCATCGACCGGGTGATTGAAGCGCTGATTAAGAAAGAAAAGGAAGAGGCCAAAGAGCAGGCGCAACAGAATGCAGCCAATAACCAGCCGGCAACAGGAGCCACCGGCAACACGCAGCAGACCACCGGTCCGACCGGCAATCAGACGGATATCGGCGGCATGGGTGCTGATCGTGGCAGCTGGTATTTCTACAACCCGATGCTGGTGCAGCAGGGTAAGAGCCAGTTCCAGAGAACCTGGGGACGCCGCAAACTGGAAGACAACTGGCGACGCAGCGACAAATCTACTTCCAACAATAATGAATTTGAAGAGTATAACTACGACGAGGATACGGCACAGAATGATTCGGTAACTACGGACAGTATTGCTACGGAAACGGCTCCGGAGGAACTGAACGACTCGGCAGCCAACGATCCGCACAAGCGCGAATTCTATCTGAAACAGATTCCGTTCACTCCGGAACAGATAGCGGCTTCGGATGCCATCATCGGCGACGGTCTGTATCAGGCGGGTGTCATCGAAATGGTGGATCTGAACAATTATCCGCTGGCACAGCGCACCTTGCTGCGGGCACTGAATGATTATCCGGATTATGTGGAAATGGATATGCTGTATTATCAGCTCTTCCTGCTCTACCGCCGCATGAACCGCCCCGAAGAAGCGGAAGTGTATCGCCAGAAGCTCATTGCCGAATATCCGCAAAACCGCTTTGCGCAGACGCTGGCCAACCCGAACTACGAGCTTTTCGCACGCGAAGGACGGGCATTGGAAGACTCGCTTTATGCTGCGACCTACGGTCTGTATGAGGCTAACAACTATGCTGCCGTGCTGGAAAACTTCCGCAAGGAACAGACCGACTTCCCCGAAGGGGCGCACTATCCGAAGTTCCTTTACCTGAAGGCGATGAGTGAACTCTACACCGGCGAGCGCGACTCGTTCCTGGTTTCCCTGCGCACACTGATCCAGAAATACCCGAAAGAGGAACTTACCGAAATGGCTTCGGCCATCGTCAAGGGTGTGGAAGAAGGACGCGCACTGAATAACAGCAAGTTCGATGCCGGAAGCATCTGGAGCCGCCGCGGTATGGCGCTGGCCGCAGATTCCACAGGCGGACAGGACACGCTCTCTACCGAACGCTACTGCAACTTTGTGTTCCTTATGGCTTATCCGAAGAACAGCCTCAACGAGGACCGCCTGCTCTATGAGCTGGCACGCTATAACTTCAGCAGCTTCCTAGTGCGTAACTTCGACATCGAGGTGACCGAAGACAACGAGATCGGCGAAATGATCGTGCGCGGATTCCTCAGCTTCGACGAGGCACATGCCTATACGCAAAAACTCTATACCAATCCGACCATGTCGGAGATTCTCAAGAAGGTGCGCGTCATCCTCATTTCCGAAGAGAATCTGAAACTGCTGGGCAAGGCCTTCAGCTTCGACGATTATGCCGCCTTCTACGAAAAGCATTTCGCTCCGCTCCAGATCAAGGAGGACTTGCGCCTGGACGAACCGTCGGAAATCCGTATCCGCACCGAGGAGGACTTCCCGGGAACGGAAAACGGCGAGACCGAGGACAAGTACAACGAAGACGAATATGGCTATGATTATTAACCGAGAAAAAGTGAATGGATATGAATAACGGTTCCCTGCTGTGGGTGGACGATGAGATAGAACTTCTGAAAGCCCACATCATTTATCTGGAAAAGAAAGGTTATCAGGTCACCACGGTGTCCAACGGCCAGGATGCTCTGGACTGCTGCAAGGATACGACCTTCGACCTCATCCTGCTCGACGAGAACATGCCGGGCCTCAGCGGTCTGGAAACCTTGTCGCGCATCAAGCTGATCTCTCCTTCCACGCCCGTTGTCATGGTGACGAAAAGCGAGGAGGAGAACATCATGGACCAGGCCATCGGAGCCAAGATTGCCGACTATCTGATCAAGCCGGTAAATCCTACCCAGATTCTGCTGACCCTGAAAAAGAATATCCATAAAAAGGAAATCGTATCGGAGGTGACGCAGACTTCCTACCAGCAGGAATTCGGGCGCATCGGCATGCGCATCAACGATTCGCTCACCCTGGAGGACTGGAAGGAGGTCTACAAGGATCTGGTGTATTGGGAACTGGCGCTCTCCGAAGCGGACAGCAGCATGTATGAGATGCTGTGCATGCAGAAACAGGAAGCCAACCAGATGTTTGCCCGCTTCATCAAAAAGCATTATGAAGACTGGCTCACGGGCGATGACCGTCCGGTACTGAGCACGGATCTGTTCAAGACAGCTGTGTTCCCCGCTCTGAAACGGGATGAAAAGGTGTTTCTGCTCGTTTTCGACAACCTGCGCTTCGACCAGTGGAAAACCATCTGCTCGGAGATTTCGGACAGTTTCCTCATCGACGAACAGCTTTATTGCAGCATTCTGCCCACGGCGACACAATATGCCCGCAATGCCCTGTTCTCAGGACTGATGCCTCTGCAAATTGCCCGTATGTATCCCGATCTGTGGGTGGATGAGGACGAAGAGGAAGGAAAAAATCTGAACGAAGAGGCACTCATCGCCGCGCATCTGGAGCGTTACCGCATCCGGAAATCGTTCAGCTATCATAAAATCAATGAGTCGGCCGGACTGGAGAAACTGAATGCCCAGTTCCGTCAGCTGGAGCATCAGGACCTGAATGTAGTAGTGCTGAACTTTATCGACATGCTCTCGCATGCCCGTACGGAATCGCGTATGGTGCGCGAACTGGCTTCGAACGAGGCGGCCTACCGCAGCATCACTTCCAGCTGGTTCAAGCATTCTCCGGTGCGCGAACTGTTCCGTCTGCTGGCTGCCAGCGACTATACGGTGGTCATCACCACCGACCACGGAAGCATCCGTGTGGGAAACCCGACCAAGGTGGTGGGCGACCGCAATACGAACACGAACCTGCGCTATAAGCTGGGCAAGAACCTGAGTTATCAGGCACGTGATGTGTACGAAGTCAAGGACCCGCAGAAATTGCAGCTCCCCTCACCCAACCTGAGCACAACGTACATTTTTGCCACGGGCAATTATTTCTTTGCCTATCCCAACAACTATAATTATTATGTGTCTTACTATCGCGACACCTTCCAGCACGGAGGAATCTCCATGGAGGAAATGCTGGTGCCGCTGATTACATTAAAAGGAAAAAAACGATAAACCAATCAAATAAACAAGCATTATGGAAATCAAGATTCAATCATTGGAAGAGATACACGAAGCGGCACGCACCTTTATCCGCGAAATGGGCGACAACACCGTTTTTGCCTTCTACGGCAAGATGGGAGCCGGAAAAACCACTTTCATCA
Organism: Bacteroides sp. OF04-15BH; assembly: GCF_003477995.1. Taxonomy (GTDB): domain Bacteria; phylum Bacteroidota; class Bacteroidia; order Bacteroidales; family Bacteroidaceae; genus Paraprevotella. The sequence continues at coordinate 112,846 of NZ_QUEM01000002.1, read as the reverse complement.
AGGCGGTGTGCGAATGCCTGGGTGTGGAGGATGTGATCAACTCACCGACTTTCGCCATTGTCAATGAGTACCGCTCTGAAACCGGCGAACTGATTTATCATTTCGACTTCTACCGCATCAAGAAACTCGAAGAGGTGTACGACATGGGGTATGAAGACTATTTCTACAGCGGTGCGCTGTGCTTCATCGAATGGCCGGAGCTGATCGAAGAAGTACTTCCGGGCAATGCCGTGAAGGTAGAAATCGAAGAAGCCGAAGACGGTTCGCGCGTGATCCGCTTCTAAGCCGCAAATTGTTTCTCTGAATCCACAAAAAGACAGCGGGCAGGATGTGATTTGGATGGGATACCATTCCGACGCACCTTGTCCGTTGTCTTTTTATTCTTTCATCCCTATTTCGAACACAGCTAACAAAAATATACTTATCCATCAAATAGCAATTTGACAAAACAAGCGTCTTAATATTGACAGAAATTAACCATATATATATAACCTTAAAAAATCTTGTTATATTTGCAATTAGACAATTGACAATATACTTTTCTGATAAAAGGATCTATTATGGATTCCAATAGGCTCTCATAAGGAATAAGCAATCAGAAACAGAACATTGCCCCAAAAGCAACTGCTATCATTTACTTTTATATCATAAAAACAACCATGAAAAATTACAATCTCTTTCCCTTAAACGAATAGCTTGATTCTTCATTCATCTCTAAATGGCATACATTTACTTTATCTTTTGGCCTATGATTCAACGTTTATCTCTTGTATTTTTATTGATCTTTTCTTTTATAAGCACTTCTGCCCAACAACTTATCTTGGGGTCTGTTCGTGATGGCTTCTTAGAAGTACCACTCGTCGATACACATGTAACCTTGCTGACCACTGACAGTGTCGTAATACAGGACTCTATCCCTGTCACTCTAAGTAAAAGAGACGGAGAACGTTGGGGTAGTGCCAACTTCATAATCAAGCTACCCAAGAAAACTTGTACCTACCTGCTCCGCGCTACTCTTGATGGATATGAAGATGCTTGGAAAACATTTTCTGTAAAAGCAGAAATCAATGATGTTTGGGGTCTGGATCCGCTCGAATTGCATCGAATCTCCAAGAAAACATTGGGCGAAGTGACTGTCACTGCCACAAAACTCAAGATGTATTACAAAGGGGATACCCTGGTTTACGATGCCACGGCCTTCAAGATGCCTGACGGCTCCATGCTGGACGATCTGATACGCCAAATGCCTGGTGTCACCATGAACGATGACGGCGAGATCTTTGTCAACGGGCGTAAGATTGATGAGTTACTTTTAGGTTCGCGCTCCTTTTTTGGCGGAAACAGTAAAGTCCTGCTCGAGAATCTTCCTTACTATACTGTGAAAAACCTAAAAGTATATGAGAAGGAAAGTGACCGCAATCAGGCTGTCGGATATGAGATAGAGCCCAACAAATATGTGATGGATGTGAATCTTAAAGACAACTACCGGAATGGCTATATAGGTAATGTAGAAGCTGCCGGAGGAACCCAGGAGCGTTGGCTGGGCCGTGCATTCCTGTTGGGATATACTGACAAATTACGTTTTTCGCTTTTGGGAAATGCGAATAATGTCAATGAGAAACGTCACATCGGAGAATCGGGCAGCTGGAAACCGGAAAACATGCCGCGCTCCTTACTGACCACCAAGAGTGTGGCTGGCGAAGTGGATTACCTGTCAAAAGACGGTAAGGTGCAAGACGTTGTCATGGTGGATTTTACGACATCAAAGGACGAAGGAGAAACCACACAACGGCGTGAACTTTTCCTGGATGGAAGTACTCCTTATTCTACATTAAAAGCATCCAATACCTCACACATAAGTCGGCTCCTGGCTAAGAACAGTTTTAAACTCAAAATCCCTAATAAAATCTATACCGACCTTGGACTGGAGTTCATCTACAATAAATACAAAGGTAACAGTGAGTCTATCTCGGAAGATTTTCTAGACAGTATCAACACCCGCTTACGGAGTACCAGTTATAACAACGGACATTCTTTTCGTGCGACTGCGAGTGGATTTATCTCTCCTCGTGCAGACATCTTCCTCCGTCCACTGGCTGTATTCTACGGTTTCAAATACTCTGAAGACAAGAACGAAACGGCTCGTGGCTTCATCACCCGGCAGTTTGTTCATCCGTCTACCCAGACACAGTATAACGCCAATGATTTCTTCCATAGAGAGACTCTTGGAAATATCCATCTTTGCTGGAACAGTAAATTGAACCAGTATCTTGATCTGGAAATACAGGACAGACAGGAATATGCCAAAAGATACAAGCGTGACAACCTGTATCACCCGGATACTCTTTTTCTGCCTTCACAACTGGATGCCTTACAAGCGATAACTGATCCAAGAAATTCTTATGAGAGTGATTATCATATATATTATAATGCCCCTACTCTCGCACTGAAGTGGAACAAGTACATTCCCGGGGAATATATGAAGATGGAGTTTCTCAGCTGGGATTTACGCCTGACCAGCATCATCCGTTCTGAGCATCTGATTTATACGCGCAACTATACGGTGCAGGACAAAAGACGTACCAGTTACAACCTTATGCCTTCGTTCAATTTCAAGATACACCCAACCAGAAAGGCCGGTGAGCAACTGCAGTTCCAATTGATGTATAACCAGGAGACTGCTTCCATATTCGACTTACTTGACTATCGGGACGATGCCACTCCGCAGATTGTGCAACTGAGTAATCCGGATTTAAAAGGCATTGCTACGTCGAAAGTCCAAATCAACTTTACAGATTGGGAGAGCAAACGGAAGGGACAACAATATCATATTCAGGGTGCATTCAATTATTTCCATCGACAGATCGCGCAATCGGTCATATTCAACCCGAGCAACTCCCAGTACACCTACCAACCCAGAAATGTAAGTGGAGCTTATCAGGCATCCGCCAAGTTCGACTTTACACGCTTTCTTGACAAACGGCAACGCTGGTCCTGGCAGACAACACTTGACGCGACTTACAACCATGCCATTGACCATGTCCTGCAAACTGGTATGACGGAAAGCGCGCCTAACGCAGTCAATACGCTTGTCCTGCATGATGGACTCTGGTTGCAATATCAGCACAAGGATCTCAGTGTAAGAGCTGTCGGCGATATCCGTTGGCGTCACTCCGAAGGCAAAATGCAGGACTTTACAACATTAAACGCATTTGATTATCAATATGGAATGACAACACGTTATACAATTCCTGTTCTGAAAACGACACTATCTTTAGACTGGAATATGTATTGCCGGCGTGGTTACGGCAGTCAGGACCTCAATACAGACGACTTTGTCATGAACGGTTCTATCAGCCAGCCTTTCCTGAAAGGCAAGCTTATTGTTGGGTTAGAGTCTTTTGACCTGTTCCATCAATTGTCTGCCGTGCAATATACCATCAACGCTCAAGGAAGAACGGAAACCTGGAACCGGACACTCCCCAACTATGTCATGCTGCACATAGTCTATCATTTCAACAAACAACCGAAAAAATAAAAACAAAGGCCACTAAATAACGAACAAGAGTCGTATCAAACTCTAGCATAGAGTAATGATACGACTCTTTTTGTGTGTAAAATCAGGTTGACTCACGCAACCTGTGTATTTATTCCTCTTCGTCGAGAGAATCACTGAATTCAGCCTCTCCCTGCACTACCCACAATACATCTTCGGGATCGAAGTCGCCGATTTTGTCCTTGTGAGCCTGTTCCACCACGTACTTCACAACCTCATCCAGATCGATGTCGATGAATCCCTCCTCGTCCGGTGCGGCATCCAGCACTCCGCTTGTGGCGTAATAGTCCACAATCACATCCAGAAAATAGTACAGCTCATCGTCTGTAAACTTTCCTTTGACGTCCTGTGGCAGATAATTCTTGATGAATTCGACTGTGCGTGCATCGTCAGCGGCGTCCTGCAGCAAGTCCTGTTCAAAATCTCCCATAAGAAACGAAATTAAAGAATAGCCTTGAGTTTTTCTTCGAAGGTAGCCTTCGGAGCAGCACCGACCTGCTTGTCTACCACTTCACCGTTCTTGATGAAAAGTACGGTAGGCACGTTACGGATACCGAAACGGGTAGCCAGATCGTCATTTTCCTCTACATCGCACTTGCCGATGATAGCCTGGCCTTCGTATTCTGCAGCCAATGCCTCGATATCCGGACCGATTTTCTTGCAAGGTCCACACCAGGTAGCCCAGAAGTCCAAAACGATAGGTTTGCCGGTTGCTACCAGTTCTTCAAAATTTGCGTCTGTAATTGCTAAAGCCATAATTTTCTATATTTATTGGTTTGTTGATTTACAAATATACTAATTAATTTTATAGGACAATGCGGGTTTGCTCTCAATAAATGAAATTAAATTCTTTTTTACAGAAACCTTCGTACTGCGCGAATGCATATTCAGATGCGTCTGCCCGTCGGAATCGGCAATCAGGAAATACAAATCCGAGTTGCCCGGACATTCGCGGATGATGCATTGCAGCGAGAGCAGCGTATCATCGTCGAGCGCATCCACATTCATGGCAATGGTGATTTTCTCAATGACTGAGTCGCGGATATCGGCCAGAAAATCTATCTTGCCCACCTTCAGCTCCAACTGATTGGGGTTCCACTGGCGCGGCTGACAGCGGGCATAGATCATCAGCGTGTTGCCCACTTCCATATATGAGGCCCATTCGGCCCAGTCCTGTCCGAAAAGCGGCAGCTCCATGGAACCGCTGTAATCCTCAAACTGCACGATACCATAGGGTTTTCCGGTCTTGGTGACTCCCTTACGTACTCCCGTAACCATACCTCCCAGCTTCAGGTCGCTGTTGGCAAAACGCTCCATCTGCTGCAAGTCGGCTGCATGCACGTTGCAGACATCGGTCAGAATCACCGAATAGTCATCCAACGGATGCGCAGACAGATAGATGCCCACCAGTTCGCGTTCGCGGTTCAAACGTTCCAAAGCGCTCCACGGTTCGGCCTGCGGAATCTCGGGCGTAGCCACTTCCACCACATCCAATCCTCCGAAAAGAGAATTCTGAGCCGTGTTCTTGTCCATCTGATATTTGGAACCATAGCGCGCCAACGTGTCAATAAACGTTTCTCCCTTACTGTTCAAAGCAAGATATTGCTCACGGGTCAGCTCCGTAAAGCAGTCAAAGGCTCCAGAGAGCACCAGACTCTCCAGATTGTTACGCTTGCAGGCTCCCGTCGGCACGCGCTGGATAAAGTCAAAGATTCCCTTGAACGGACCGTTCGCCTCGCGTTCCTTAATAATAGCCTCCACTGCCGAATCACCCAGTCCTTTCACGGCACCCAGACCGAAACGGATATTTCCTTTGGAGTCGACACTGAACTTGCGGCGACTCTCGTTTACATCCGGTCCCAGGGTATCAATACCGATGGCCTTGCACTCGCTCATCAATTTGGTGATGTCGGAGATATTGGCCAAGCTTCGGCTCATCACAGCCGCCATATAGTGTGCCGGGAAGTTCGCCTTGAGGTAAGCCGTCTGATAAGCCACCCACGAGTAACAGGTGGCGTGACTCTTATTGAAGGCATAAGACGCAAACTTGGTCCAGTCTCCCCAGATTTTTTCCAGTACCTTCGGATCGTGACCGTTTTTCTTTCCGCCCTCGATAAACTTAGGATACATGTGGTTCAGCTTGTCGATAAGTTTCTTACCCATCGCCTTACGGAGCGTATCACTCTCGCCTCGCGTAAAGTCGGCCAGCTGGCGCGACAGAAGCATCACCTGCTCCTGATATACGGTAATTCCGTAGGTATCCTTCAGATAGGTCTCCATGCAGGGAATATCGTACTCCACCGGCTTGCGTCCCTGTTTACGGTCGATAAAGTCGGGGATGTAATCCATTGGTCCCGGACGGTAGAGGGCATTCATGGCGATGAGATCCTCGAAAGTTGAGGGCTGCAGCTCGCGCAGATATTTCTGCATACCGGCAGATTCGAACTGGAAGGTACCGATGGTGCGACCGTCGCAATAAAGCTTATAGGTGGCAGGGTCTTCAATATCCAGCTCGTCTACATCTATATCAATGCCCAGACTGTCGCGCACATTGGCCTGACATTCCTTGATGATGGACAGGGTTTTCAGTCCCAGAAAGTCCATCTTGATCAGTCCGGTATCCTCAATCACCGAACCTTCATATTGTGTACAACGGAGTTTCTCTCCGGTTTCCTTATCTTCGGCCGTGCTGATCGGTACCCAGTCGGACACATCGTCACGGCAGATAATCACACCGCAGGCATGCACGCCGGTGTTGCGCACATTGCCTTCGAGCATCTTGGCATAGCGGATGGTGTCGCGCAACACGGGGTTGGGCGAAGCCTCCGCTTCCTGCAACTCGGGAATGCAGGAGATGGCATTCGGCAGGTTCATCTTGCGCTTCTTGCCGTTTTCATCGTCGGGCAATTTATCGGGGATGAGTTTGCACAGTGCGTTCGAAGTGTCGAGCGGCAGTTTCTGCACGCGCGCCACATCCTTGATGGCCAGTTTCGTGGCCATGGTACCGTAAGTAATGATGTGCGCCACCTTCTCCTCACCGTATTTCTGAGTCACCCAGCTCAACACCTTTCCGCGTCCGTCGTCATCGAAGTCCACATCAATATCAGGCAGGGAGATACGGTCGGGGTTCAGGAAACGCTCGAACAGCAAGTCATATTTAATCGGGTCGATCTTTGTGATACCGAGACAGTAGGCCACTGCCGAACCGGCCGCCGAACCACGGCCCGGGCCTACTGATACGCCCAGCTCATGACGCGCCGCATTGATATAGTCCTGCACAATGAGGAAGTAACCTGGGAAACCCATGGTTTTCATGATGTGCAGCTCAAACTTGATGCGCTCCTCCACATGGTCGGGCAGCGGGTCGCCATACATCTTGCGGGCACCGTCATAAGCCAGCTTGCCCAGATAATCGGCCTCCAGTTTGAGTCGGTACAGTTTGTCGCAGCCACCCAGTTTCTCTACCTTATCCACGGCAGCATCGTGACTCATCACCACTTCGCCGTTTTCATTTCGGGTAAACTCCTCGAACAGCTGTTCGTCGGTATATTTCCGGCGATATTCTTCTTCGGTACCGAAATCTTCGGGGATTTCGAAGCTCGGCATGATCGGTCCGTGGTCAATGCTGTAAAACTCCACCTGATCGCAGATGGCACATGTATTCTCCAGAGCCTCGGGCACATCAGAGAACACCGCATTCATCTCCTCGCGCGTCTTGAACCATTCCTGCTTGGAATAGAGCATACGCTTGGGGTCGTCCAGATCGCGGTTCGTACTCAGACAGATCAGGCGGTCGTGCGCTTCGGCATTTTCCTGATCCACAAAGTGGCAGTCGTTGGTGCACACCAGCTTCACCCCATATTTATGCGCCAGACGGATCAGTTCCTCATTGGCCCGTTGCTGCAAGGGATAGGTCTCACGGTTGGCCCGCTGATTCGGGTCCGTAACCTGATGACGCTGCAACTCCAGATAGTAGTTTTCGCCGAACACGCTCTGATACCAGCGCACGGCCTCTTCGGCCCCTTCCAGATCGCCCTTCAGGATTTTGTGAGGTACCTCACCGGCAATACAGGCCGAACAGATGATCAGTCCTTCCTTATGCGCCTCCAGCTCCACCCGGTCGGTACGGGGCTTTCCATAGAAACCGTCGGTCCAGGCTTTCGACACCAGTTTGATCAGGTTGTGATAGCCCTGCTGGTTCTTGGCCAGCACAATCAGGTGATAACGGCGGTTGTCGCCCTGGTCCTTTTCCATCTGAAACAGACGTCGGGGCGCCACATACATTTCGCAACCGAAAATCGGTTTGAACAGTTTCTTCTCCGTTTCGGCCAACTGCTGCTGCGCCTGCTCCAACTGAGCTTCTACCGACGGGAATTCGGGAGCGGTCTGCCCCTGTTTCTCCTCGTCGGGCAGGGCTTCCCATTCTTCCGAAGCCACATTGCGCCCGGCTTTCAGGGCCTTGATTTTCTGTTTCAGGGCCTTGATTTCGCCTTTTACGGGACCGTTCTTTTTATTCGTATAATTAAAGAATTCCTTGATGGCCATCATGTTACCGTGGTCGGTGATGGCCATTCCGCGCATGCCGTCCTTCATGGCCTTATCGACCAGACGCGACACGCTGGCCTGACCGTCGAGGATGGAATACTGGGTATGTACGTGAAGATGAACAAAATCGTGCATAGGAATCAGGTAAAAATGCTATATCAAAAAATGATTACGTAAATCCGGATAAAGTTACGTCAGTTTCGCGGGAATGCCAAACAGCCGGCCGTTTTTTTTATCATACAGGACAGGAATCCTTTCAAAAGAAGCGGAAGGACACAAATAGATAGAAGATTTTTTTTGTTCTTCGTTAAAATATATCTATCTTTGCCCATTAATATCATAAATTTACTCTAAAACGTGACTTTTGTCTATTGCGGACAAAAGACTAAGACTCTATAAATCCATGGGAAGAAGACTAAAGAAACTGAAGAAGATCAGACTACACCGTGAAGGCACACACACCCTGCTGTTCGGCGGCCTGGCGCTGCTGGTATTGAACGGGGCTTTGTTCTACGGAATCGAAAACAAGATACCTTTTTATATAGTTGCCGTGATCAGCGTCATTCTGTATCTGATTGTGGTAAACTTTTTCCGTTGCCCGATCCGTGTATTCGAGGGCGACACGGAGCGCGTTGTAGTGGCTCCTGCCGACGGTAAGATCGTGGTGATTGAGGAGGTGGACGAGAATGAATATTTCAAGGATCGCCGACTCATGGTGTCTATCTTTATGAATGTGGTGAATGTGCATGCCAACTGGATTCCGGTGGACGGAACCGTGAAGCTGGTGCGCCATCACAACGGTAATTTCCACAAGGCATGGCTGCCGAAAGCCAGCATCGAGAACGAGCGCTCTACCGTGGTGATCGAAACTCCGGAAGGTACGGAAATTCTGGCCCGCCAGATTGCCGGTGCCGTGGCACGACGCATCGTGACTTATGCCAAGGAAGGCGAGGAATGCTACATCGACGAGCACATGGGATTCATCAAATTCGGTTCGCGTGTGGATGTCTATCTGCCGCTGGGCACCGAAGTGTGTGTCAAGATGGGACAGAAAACCACCGGTAACGAAACCATTCTGGCCCGCCTGAAATAACCAAACAACATTTGCATTATGGCTAATATCATTACCAAACAGATACCCAATACGCTGACCTGCTGCAACCTGATGTCGGGCTGCATAGCCACTGGAGCTGCCTTTCACGGCAATATGGAATGGGCAGTCATCATGATTATCATCGGTGCCGTGTTCGACTTTTTCGACGGTATGAGCGCCCGCCTGCTGCATGTGTCCTCGCCCATCGGCAAGGAACTGGATTCGCTGGCGGATGTGGTGACTTTCGGCGTGGCTCCTTCGGCCATGATATTCTATATGTTCTCGCAGGTAGTCTATCCGGATTTTCTGGAGCCTCTGCGCAGCATCCTGCCCTACTCGGCTTTCCTCATGGCTGCCTTCTCGGCACTGCGACTGGCCAAGTTTAATCTGGACGAACGCCAGACCAGTTCTTTCATCGGTCTGCCCACTCCGGCCAACGCTTTGTTCTGGGGCTCGCTCATCATCGGCAACCGGGGTTTTCTGGTTTCGGAGAAATTCAATGCCGTATTTCTGTTCCTTTTCATGCTTCTGTTCTGCTTCCTGCTGGTGGCCGAGCTTCCACTCTTCGCCCTGAAGTTCAAGAATCTGAGTTGGAAGGACAACAAGATAAAATACGTATTTCTGATTGGCTGCATTCCGATGTTTGCCTTCCTGAAATACAGCAGTTTTGCCGCCATTATCGTGTGGTATCTGTTCCTGTCTATACTGACACGCAAGCAGAACTGATTCGTTTTGGCACGCTTCTTGTACCTCTTCCCTACGAAGAAACTAAAATAAAGAAGAAAACAATATGCATACAATAGGTTGCCTACTCACGTTTATCATTGCACTGTTCATTGCAGTACTGGTAGCTGTGCGCCAGATTATCAGCCGTTTTTTCGGCATTTTCCGGAAAATGGACCCACGCCAGCAACAGAACGACAACCCTTTCGGTGGACAAAACAACAGCAGTAACACCCAGAATCGGGAACAGAAACAGCAGCAACAGCACTCGGGAGGCAAACAGAAACTCTTTGACGACAACGAAGGAGAGTACATCGATTTTGAAGAAATCCGGGAAAAACCGGACCAAAGAAACTGACATTCTGACAGATAAAACGAAAAGGACCAAAGCAGAAGCCTTGGTCCTTTTCGTTTTTTAGAAACGGCCACGAATCGGCAACAGCAAACACCGGTGCTTATCCGCAATTATCTTCAGGGAAATAATAAATTATCAACGGGAAAGTAATAAATTATCATCAGGGTGATAATTTATTCCCATCTCAAACGGATTCATCCGGCTAGCGCTTGTTCCGGAAAAAGCGACGCATCAGCTCTCCAGCCTCTTCGGCCATTACTCCCTGCACCACTTCAGTTTTAGGATGCATGGCTCCGGGAGCCAGACGTGCATAGCCGCGTTTCTCGTCCGAAGCGCCGTAGACCACCCTTTTCAGTTGTGCCCAACCGATAGCTCCGGCACACATCACACAGGGCTCAACGGTAACATAAAGCGTACACTCCGTCAGGTATTTCCCACCCAAGGCATTGGCAGCTGCCGTAATGGCCTGCATTTCGGCATGAGCGGTCACATCGGTCAGTGTTTCCGTAAGATTGTGTGCCCGTGCTATAATACGGTCACGGCAGACTACCACCGCCCCCACGGGTATCTCATCCTGCTCAAAAGCCACTTGTGCTTCTTCCAAAGCCTTTTTCATATAAAACAAATCGTCCATCTATATACTCTTATTTTGTTTTAACAAGGCACAAAAATATCTATTTCCCGCCAAAAGTGAAAAAACAAAGATAAAAAATTGGATTTTATATCAATAATGACATATATTTGTAATTAAGAAACAAAATAAAAACCACAAAGATTTTTTACATCATGGAAGAAGATAAAATCAAGTCACCACAAGCGTCACAGCGCTATCGCCGGACACGCGCCACTCTGGAGCAGGATATCATAACTGCTGCAGAACAGTTGATTGGCGAGAAAGGATTCAGCAGACTGAAGCTGACCGAGTTGTGTGAGAAAGCCAAAATTGAGAGCCCCGTATTTTATAACCGTTATGAGGACATCGACGATTTTGTTGAGAAGTTTGTCAGAAACTATGACTACTGGTTGAGCGATAACGTCACACTCGACACTAAAAATCTCTCACCGGTAGAAAATATGAATCATATAATTCAGACACTCATTGATTCGCTTGCAGCCAATCCGGTGATGCAGAAGCTGATTGCCTGGGAATTGAACGAAAACACTTATGTCACCCGCCGCACTGCACAGAACCGCGACAACAACTCACAGGAAGTGATTCATTATTTTGAGAACCAGCTGAAAGCCAACGACATCAACTTCAATGTGGGATGTGCCATTCTGATCGGCGGTGTGTATTACCTGATTATGCACAAGGATCTGGCCACTTTCAACAATATAGACTTCAGCACCGACGAGGGCATGCAGATGCTGAAAGAAACCGTCACCAAGATGATTTACAAACTGTTTGGCACTGCCCGCGGCAGAGCGGCCTCAACGACAGAAAAACTTACCTCACAACGTATCGCCCGCAATCTGCTTCAAAGTGGAGTGGACCGTGACACCATCCTGAAGGCAACCGGACTGAGCGAAGACGAACTGAACGTCTTAAATAATCCCGAAGAAGCAACAGCAGAATAAGATTTTCTTTTTTCATCTTGTTAAATCAGGCATATCCCATCAGGAAGTGCAAAAAACTCCACTTTAAGAATATAGACTCATAATTGAGGACTGAAATAACTTAAAATATAATGAAAGAGGGTGTGTCAAAAACTAAAATGACTACTCCCCGAAATTACAAATTGTAACTATAATAATTAAAAGGACCGTATCAAACTCTGTATTGAGTAATGATGCGGTCCTTTCTTAAGTCTTTTTAAGGTGCTCAAATTTCAAATTATAAGTTCATCTTCCCCAAAAATGAATTTTGACACACCCTCTTTCATTATATATAATCTGTAATGTTTTAAAAGAATATTATTGTTTTATTCCATCCTTTTATTTACTCCATGTTTCTTTAAAGAAACAAATCTGAGTTTCACTGATACACACAAAACCATCCAACAAATTAATTGGAAATCACTAAAATACAGTTTTAACAATACAAAAAGAAAGAAATAATAAGAAAGTTTACATCAATAAAATCTAATATAAATTATAAAATAGTTCTATAAATTCATTGTTTATACAATATATTTATATTATATTTGCATAGTACAAATAAAACAAAAGCAATAGTAATTTTTGCATTCCCAAATAGACGCAAAGTCCATTTTCAGGCACTATATTCTCGATAAAAGATTTATATTCAGAAGAATAACAAACTGATATACTTTTTATTCATTGAAAGATAGATCTATTATATATAACTCTAATAAAAAAACAAAGTATCATGAAACACCATCTTCAAAATCCATGGATTGCCTGAGGTTTTTATATAAACGCAATCTCTAGTTAAATCCAATCATTCATATAAATGAATTTCATCTCTATGATCCATATTTCATAACCCTTTTATACCACAACCCATGAAAAGACTATTATTCCTTCTTCTCTGCGCCATTTCCCTAAGTTTGCAGGCGCAATCTCCTCATTATATATGGGGAAAGGTCATTGACGCATTCACATACGAACCTCTGGATAGTGTACACGTCAGCATTCTGTCTAAAGACAGCACACTCATCACTCAGTTTCAAACCAAACAACCCAAAAACATGACCTTTACCAGTCCCATCAAGTCGGTAAAGAACGGAACCTATATCTTTAGATTTTCTAAAGCAGGATACAAGGATACCTATCAGAACTTCCGTATAAAAAGTTTAAAAAACAGATCGTTCAGCACAGACGTGGGTATCGTCAAGCTGGACAAAAAGAATCTGATACACATGAAAGAAGTGGCTGTCAATGCCACAATGGTCCGAATGGTTTATAAAGGAGATACTCTGGTTTATAACGCCGCCGCCTTCAAGACGGCCCAAGGCTCCATGCTGGATCGCCTGATTGCCATGCTGCCTGGATTCGAACTGCATCCCAACGGACAGATATTTGTCAACGGAAGACGGGTGAGCAGTCTGCTGATCAATGGAGAGGATTTTTTCAAGGGCAAGCCGAGCGTGGCACTGAACAACCTTCCGGTCTACATGGTGGACAAGGTAAAAGTATATGAAAAGATGTCTGACCGGGACAAGGCGCTCGGCATGGACAAGACACGCTACGCCCAATTGCCATTGGTAGTTGATGTCAACCTCAAGAAGGAATACAGCATCGGATGGATTGCCAATGCCACCGCAGGCTACGGCACTGATAACCACTATGTGGGCAAGGCTTTTGCCCTGCGTTTCAGTCCGCGCACACGTTGGGCCACCTATGCCACCGTCAACGATGTATATGCCGGGGACTATTATTCCATGGACGGCAACTGGCAGTCACCCAATTACAAACACAACATCGGAAAGACCATCGAAGGTGGAACCGACCTTTTGCTCACCCACCCGGAAGACAAATACAAAATCAATGCAAACGCAAACGCCAAGTATACGGATTTCTTTGCGGACACGAAAACTTCGTCCACTTATTTTCTGCAACCGGACAATATCTACAAAAGACAAAACAATGTGTCACAAAGCCAGAATGTGAATACCGATCTCAAGGCTAACATGGAATTCAATCCTAAAAAAGGATATTTCATCACTTTCAATCCCTATCTGTCCTACAATCGGAACAAGAGTGATCAGACCAGCAGAAGCGCGGACTTCAATAAGGAACCGTGGGAAAGCTATCTGGGAGAGTCCTTGGACAGCATCTTCCACAACCCGGAAGCAGGCGGATATCATAATGCCCTGATCACTGCCATGAAGAGTCTGAATCGCAGCCGTGGAGAATATTATTATGGAGGGGGAGATTTCAAGGCGGAAAGCCGTATGGCTTATACCCCGGACATCATTACCCTTGATGCCAAAGCCCGTTTTGACGGAAGCAACAACGATCAACTCTATAAGATGAGCACCGGAAAGCCGTTTCAGAATCCCACAGAACAGGATCAGTTCCGGTATCAGAATTGGAACTCCTATCTGTATCAGTTCGGCGGTTCCTATGAATGTATTATTATCTCTGGCAAAAATAGAAATTACAGATATTTCATCACTCCACAGTACCATTACAAGCAAACCCACAGCTCAGATCATCGCCCGCTGTACGAATTGGCCGGCTCACTTTACGAAGACTGGGACCTCGACAAGCTGGCCTCCACAAAAGACCAGTTGGTGCAACAAATGGATCTTCAAAACAGCTATGACCTGAAAAACTGGCAACGGGTACACCGGGAAGAATTGGGACTCAGCACCTCCTATCAGCGACCAGACTGGAAATTTCAATATAACTTTAGCGTCAACCTCCCGTTAGAACAGGTTTATGAAAGGGCACATTACCAAAGAGACCAGACCGATACGGTCATGATCCGTCGGAAAACCTTCTTCACTCCTGAAGTATCCTTGGATTTTCAGGCCGGAGACCGGAATACAACCTGGCGAGGATATAACATCAATTACAAGTTCTCACAGGAAGCCGCTCCGATACAATATAGCATGGACTATCAGGATCATTCTGATCCGCTGGTTGTCCGCTTGGGTAATTCAAATCTGAAAGACAAGAAGACGCATTCCGTAGTGCTGAACTACTATGTGAACAAAAAGAAATTGAACTCTTTCCTGAACGTCCATTTCTACTATGACCTGTGGAAGAATCTGCTCTGCCAGTCCATGACCTACAATAGCCAGACCGGTATACGCACTTACCGACCGGAGGTGATCAACGGAAACTGGCAAACCCGGTTGAACGTATACTACATGCGTCCGTTCCAAAAGAACAAGAAATGGAGAATGACCTCGCAGTCTTACGGAAGCTACCGAAACAGCGTGGACATGCTGCAGACCGAAGCCAGCGCTAATAGCGTCCGAAGCAATGTGCGCACCACCTATATCAGCGAGAATCTGACATTCAACTACGGAAAATACGGAAAGCTCAACCGTTATCTGAGTCTGACCGCCGGAGCGAACCTGAACCATTCCGAAGGGAAAAACTTCCAGACTCTGAACGCATGGAACTTCAGCTATGGAGTGGGCGGTTTCGTGGATCTGCCCTGGAGCATCAATCTACAGAGCTATCTCACCATGTACAGCCGCAGAGGCTTCTCCGACAAACAGTTCAATACGGACGACCTGCTTTGGAACATCAAGGCGAACAAAGCTGTCATGAACGGAAACCTGATCTTTGAACTGGAGGCTTACGACCTGTTGAACCAGCTGTCGGGCACGCAATATTTCATCAACGCTCAGATGCAACAGGAGAAATACGAAAGCGTGCTGAACCGCTTTGTCCTTTTCAAAGTAATCTGGAAGCTGAACAAAGAACCGAAAAAGAAAGGATAAAGGGTGACACAAAAAATGCCTACAGACAGAATTTTTCAAGGATTCCTTGTATCTTTGTGAAAAGAGAAACCTAAACCGTAGAAAACATGGCTTTACACAACGAACTGGGAAAAGAGGGAGAGGCTGCCGCCGAACAGCTGCTTCTCCAAAAAGGCTACCGCATTCTGGAGCGTAACTGGCGCTTCCGGAAGAACGAGATCGACCTGATTGCCCTGAAAGATGACATCATGGTGTTCGTGGAGGTGAAAAGCCGGAGAAATACGGAGTTCGGAAACCCTCAGGACGCGGTGGACATGCCGAAAATAAGACGCACGGTCACCGCTGCCGAGGCGTATATCCGGAAAAAGAGATTTGACGGGAAAGTACGCTTTGATCTGATCTGCGTCGTGGGACTGCAACCACCCTATCACACGGAACATATCGAACAGGCTTTCTACCCGCCACTGGAATTCTAAAAACAAAAGAAGCTATATGGAAAAACATTTCTGTCTGGACGATGGACCGGGATTCAAGATGATTGAACTCGAAAGCATCGACTCTACCAACAATTTTCTGAAATCATACCGCCCTCTGCAACCGTGCGACATGATTCTGGTTACCGCTGAATATCAAAGCCGGGGACGGGGACAGATCGGTAACTCCTGGGAATCGGAACGAGGCAAGAACCTGCTTTTCAGTATGAAGGTGCATCCGCGCTTTCTGGAGGCGGGACAGATGTTCCGCATCTCGCAGGTGGCCGCTCTTGCCGTGCACGATGCCTTTGCCCACTACACCGAAGGCATTTCGATCAAGTGGCCCAATGACGTGTATTGGAACGACCGGAAGATCTGCGGCATGCTCATCGAAAACGACTGGATGGGCAAGCAACTGGAGCAGAGCATTATCGGCATCGGCATGAACGTCAATCAGGAAACCTTCACAGGAAACGCGCCTAACCCGGTGTCGCTCTGTCAGATTCTCGGTCAGGAAACGGAACGTCGCTTCGTGCTGGAGCTGTTTATGGAAAGCTTCCAGAAATACTACCGCATGTTGCAACGGGGCGAAGCCGATACGGTAGACGCCCAATACCGCAAGGCTCTGTACCGCAAGGAAGGCTGGCATCTGTATGAAGATGAAGGAGGACGCTTCCGGGCACGCATTGCCGATGTGGAGCCGGACGGACATCTGATTCTGGAGGATGAACAGGGACAACAGCGGAAATATGCTTTCAAGGAGGTGCGCTATATCCTGAACGGACCGCAGGAACAGGAGCTCACCTTATAGAAAACCTACGGAAAGTACACTTACGAATCGGGGCGCAGAAGCATAGCCCCCACCCTTCAAGACCGCAAAACAGGTACATTCAAGAGATGTGCCCCGGCAGAAGACGTGAGAAAACTTCCGGATTTTATTGGAACAAGAAAACGAAAAAGGTATCTTTGTAGGGAATTCGAATTAACTTAACAAACATCGTATCATGGCTAAATTTAAAAGAATCTTGCTGAAATTGAGCGGAGAGAGCTTGATGGGCGAACAGAAATATGGTATTGACGAGAAAAGACTGGCAGAATATGCCCAGCAGATCAAGGAAGTGCACGAAATGGGGGTACAGATTGGTATCGTGATTGGAGGCGGTAACATTTTCCGCGGACTGAGCGGCGCCGGAAAGGGATTTGACCGCGTGAAGGGCGACCAGATGGGTATGTGTGCCACCGTGATCAATTCTTTGGGACTGAGCAGCGCCTTGGGTGCTATCGGCGTAAAGAGCCGCGTGCTGACTGCCATCCGTATGGAACCGATCGGTGAGTTCTACAGCAAATGGAAAGCGATTGAATGTATGGAAAACGGTGAGGTAGTGATTATGAGCGCCGGAACCGGAAACCCGTACTTTACTACTGATACCGGTTCTTCTCTGCGCGGCATCGAGATTGAAGCGGATGTCATGCTGAAGGGAACCCGTGTGGACGGTGTCTATACAGCCGACCCGGAAAAGGATCCTACCGCTACCAAGTTCACAGAGATTACTTACGATGAGATCTATAACAAGGGCCTGAAAGTGATGGACCTGACCGCCACCACCATGTGCAAGGAAAACAATCTGCCGATCTATGTGTTCAATATGGACATCTACGGCAACCTGAAGAAGGTGATGGAAGGCGAGAATATCGGTACACTGGTACACAACTAATCCCGATATACGGATACAGCAAGGGCTGTTATGCTTCGGAAACATCCGGCATAACAGCCCTTGTCCGTTTTCAACAGGCTGTTGAAAACTCTGTATGCTGACCCAACGGTTATTTCATGACTCCGGCTTCGATCGAAGCATCTACCTGGCCCCCCTTATTGGTGTACGTGCCGGCAACCTTGATGCCCGAGCTGTCCTTTCCGGTATTGACTACCTTGATTTTTCCGGCTTCTACCGTCATGTTGAAGTCTATCTTCATGCCCATACATTTCTTTACTTCCTGAGTTGTCGGATCGGTGTACGGACCACCGGTAGCCTCGATGTCGATGTTCGTAGGATTATCATTCTCGTTGACAAACAGATGACCGTCGGTACTGATACCCTTGGAACCGTTTCCCGTTACCTTTATCCGGATATCTCCGCCGCTGATCGTGATATTCTTGTCGGCTTTCAAGCCCTTGACATCGTTTCCGGACACCATAAGATCAAGCGTACCACCCTTAACCAACAACTGACCGTTGAGTTCGTCCAGCGGATTATTCGTCAGCTCTGCCTGTACCGCGTCTTCCTTATTTCCGGCAACCACCAGGTTACCTCCATTCATCTGAAAATACTGACCGCAGTGCAGACCGTCTTTCACGGCTTCTGTCACCGTAACCGTTCCGGTAGATTTCTTAATCAACAGATACTCATTGCTGCGGATGGCATGTCCGGTCTTTCCGGCCACAGTCAGGCTTCCGCCGTCCTCAAACTCCAGATGACCGTCGCAATTGAGCGCTGCCTTCTGGACACCGCCCGGAGCGTCCTGCAAAGAATTGACGGTTCCCTCGTGCAGAATCATTTCAATGCGCTTGCCACACTGAATGTCGATGGCCGCTCCTTTATTGGAAACCAGATTCAGGTTATTCAAATAGAACTTGCACTTATAATCACCATAATAGAGCAATGAGCCGACAGACGATGTTCCCTGCAACACATATTCCAGTTCATCGGTCGTATTGGTAGAAGTCAAGGTGACATGCGCTCCATTCACCTGTGCAGTAACTCCGGAAACCGTTGCCGGAATGCTTACTTCGGCCCGGTTACCTTCATAGCGCACCACCACTTTGCCGGTTGTATCCAACACAGGAGGTGTAAAGGTAATACTGTCCAGACGCGATACCGGATAGCTCACACCATCAATCTGCAAATAATAACCGCCGCCGGAGAAAGGCATGTCGCCCACTGTAGAACGGTCCACCCGAGTGAAGTTTCCACCCTGCCACACATACATATAACGCTGGGCTGCCACCGGCAGAGCCAGCAACAAGAGGCACAGTACAGCCAGCCCCTTGCCTATATTCATCAATCTTTTCTTCATGACTTCACAATTTTAAGCGTCATTCCGGCATAATGCACCACATAAACACCCTTTGGCAGATGACTCAGCGACAGAGTTCCTCCGGCTGCGGCCATCCGTTCCTTGCAGATCACCGTACCGCTCAGCGAGTACACCGTAGCCCAGGCTCCGGAAGAAGTTGCCGGCAATCCTACTTCGGCAGTCTGTGCGTTCCAGGTCAGGCGGGCGCCGGCCTCAGCGGGTTTCTCTATTCCGGTAGACTGCATCCGGAAAAACATCTTGTTCATATCTTTCAGCGCAAAACGCTCCGAAGTGTTGTCCTTCTTCTCCACAATCATTTCTCCGCTCTGAAAAACCACCTTTTTCAAGTCGGAAACAGCAATCCCCTGCTCGCCGGCCGATGACAGAAACACCATATATTCCGTCTCGTCAGCCTGAACGCACTGAGGTGCCAGCAATGCTATTACGGGCAGAATGCCCCACCAACGTTTTTTCATATTCCTACTATTTTGTGTTTTGGTTTAGAAATCGTATGAATAGCCCAGAATCAGCACATGACGGCTCTCATAAGGATGTGTCTCCATCTCGGTATTGAACAGATAAGACACATTCACTTTGTGCTGTTTGGAGATTTTATAGTCCGTACCACACATCACCTTATACTCTCCGGTTTTCATCTGATTGGCCAGATCGTTGTAGACTTCGAAAGAAACGAACGGTTTCCAGTCGCATTTCTTCTTGTCGTATTGAAACTCCAGACGGGAACGCAGCATGTGCGTGCGCTTCTCGTGCTTTACATCCGGATCAGACTCCGGATATCCGGGTTTGAGTTCACCCTCGTAGAAGCGGTACTTCATGCGCGGCACTTCCTGCTCCGGACGGAATGTGTACTGATAGCGCTCACGCAGAGAAATCTTCAGCCACTTGAAGAATTTCTTGTCGAAAGTGACATCGGCCTTGAAGCGATGGCGCAAGGACCAGTAAGCCTCGGTAATATTATATCCTTCGTAGAAGAACGGGTCCTCAACATCGTTGGTATATTTTTCCTTGCGCTCCTCCGAATTATAGCCATACAGCAAGGCATATCCGGCCTTGAGCTTCATAAACTTGGTGGGCTTGTATCCCAGACTGAGCGTTCCGCCAAAACGGTCGGTCTTGCGTAGACAGTCCTCCATACGGTATTCGCCCTCAAACGACAGTTCCAGGTTATGCGGTAAGGACTTCGACACATTGATTTCCGTCCACAACCCAAAGTCATCACTCTGAGCCCACAAAGCCGTGCCCCAGCAAAGCAAGGCACCGGCCAGTCCTAAGATTCTCTTTTTCATCATTGCTTGCTATTTTTCGTTCTTGTCAATAAGGTATCAGTTATTGCGGGGCAGACGGAGCATGTCCTCCATTTCGCTTCCCTTTTCCTCGGCATCCTCATAATAGATTTTGAGCAGTGCGCTGTCACGCAGGAAATCGATGGTGCCCACCTCCACACGGATCACATTCAGTCCGGTGCGCTGTTTCAGATCGGCAATCAGATCGGCACGCCGCTCGGGAGTAATCAGACTGATGTTGTCATAACAGATATACTTGCTGGGCACGTGACGAACCAGACGGCTGCTCTCAAAGAGCCAGGCCACCAGTATGAAAATCAGGTTCGGAATCAGCAGCTCGATGATGCTCATTTCCTCGGCCATACCGTTGATGACCGACAGAGCCACCAGGAAGAACAGATAAGTCATCTCACGGATGGGCACTGCCTCCGTACGGTAACGGATAATGCCGAAGATGGCAAACAAGCCCAGAGCCGCACCGACCTTCAGTTTGGCCCCTTCCATGTAGTAAACCAGCATAAAGATGCTGACAGATATTAAAATGAAAGTAAAATAATAATCTCTGCGCTGGCTCTTCGGATAATAGAAGAAACGTACGATACTGCCTACAGCCAGAATGTTCAATGCAAAGCGCACCACCAGTTCCAGCAAGCCGCGCATGTCCAGGACGGGAACTCCCATCACGGTAATTGGTTCTAAAAAAGACATAGCTATAAAATTGTTTGGTTTTTAATGGGTTATAGTTTCAATATTGCTCTCTTTCTGATTTCTGTCATTTTCATCTTGAAGCGGTTCTGCTTCAGCGAAGGATTGGTCAATAAAGAACCGATACAGTATTTGCTGAAGCCCAAGGGACGCACCCGCAAACGGCGAAGCACCTGCAACACGGGCGAAGGCACATTGCCGTCGCGCTTCAGTTCTATGATAACCAGATTGCCGGTCCCCTCCTTGCATCCGGTTTCATAATTTTCAAAACAGACCCCGAAATCAATGGTCAGACGCTCTGTTTTTCCTTTGTTGACCAGTGTGATGCGATAAAAGTGATTGCATACGGCCGGTTGGAAAGCCGACAGACCGCAACGGAACTGCTCTTGCAGGAAATTTTCTGCCCCGCTCTCCAGCAGACGGTCCTCGCCGGCCACCATAATCCGCTCCTTATGCGTGCGCCCGTGATTGTTCTTTTCTTTCACCTCCAGAAAGGTGATGTCCGAATCCAGATAGGTACGCACCCGGATTTTGCGTCTCGGCGTCTTGCCGTTGTGATGCATCCGGTAAAAGGCATGGTCGGGAGTGTCCCAATAGATGGTCTGATAGGCACAGATGCGCACGCCCTCCACCTCCTGCACAAAGTAGTCATCCCGGAGCAATTCGAGCATCTGATACAAATGTCCGATATCCGTCACAAATTTCTTGTCCGTACGATTCATCAGACGAATGGACGACATCTCATGCAGAGAAATCGGGTCCATGGCCGCCAGCAGAGGCTGTAGGCTGTTTTTATAAGCTGTTGGATCTTCCACGAATGATATTATGTATTAAGGTTGACGATTATTACGATATGGTTACAAAGGTATTGTTTTTTTTTTCTTATCCACCAAATCATATTGTGAAAGAGAAAAAAAAAAACTATTTTTGCTCCATCATCAAATATTAATTCAATAACGACTAAAACAATTCAATATGATTGACGTAAAAGCATGCCTCGCTGAGGCACAAGAGAAAATGGATGAGGCCGTAATGTATCTGGAGGACTCATTGGCTCACATCCGCGCCGGAAAGGCCGACGTACGAATTCTGGACAGCATCCGTGTGGACTCATACGGAAGCATGGTACCTATCAATAATGTAGCTGCCGTAAACACTCCGGACGCACGCACCATCGCCATCAAGCCTTGGGACAAGAGCATGTTCCGCATCATCGAGAAGGCAATCATCGACTCTGATCTGGGCATCATGCCGGAAAACAACGGTGAGATTATCCGTCTGGGTATTCCTCCATTGACCGAAGAGCGCCGTAGAACTCTGGCCAAGCAGTGTAGCAAGGAGGCCGAGACTGCCAAGGTAAGTGTGCGCAACGCACGCCGTGACACCATCGACAAGCTGAAGAAGGCCATCAAGGACGGACTGAGCGAGGATATGGAAAAGGATGCTGAAAACGACTTGCAGAAACAGCACGACAAGGCCATCAAGCAGATCGATGCCTTGCTGGCTGCCAAGGAAAAAGAAATCATGACTGTCTAAATGAAAGGACTTGTCATCAAGAATACAGGAAGCTGGTATGTCGTCAAAACCGACGACAACCGGCTTATTGACTGCAAGATCAAGGGAAACTTCCGCCTGAAAGGCATCCGAAGCACCAATCCTGTGGCCGTGGGCGACCGTGTGACCATACAACCGAATGCCGAGGGTACGGCCTTTATCAGCGAGATTGAGGACCGCAAGAACTATATCATCCGCAAGGCTTCCAACCTGTCCAAGCAGAGCCACATTCTGGCGGCCAATCTGGATCAGGTTTTTCTGGTTGTCACCGTGAGCCATCCCGAAACGTCGACCACCTTTATCGACCGTTTTCTGGCTTCGGCAGAGGCTTATCGGGTGCCGGTGTGCCTCATCTTCAACAAAACGGACTGCTACAGCGAGGACGAAACAAGCTATATGCAGGCGCTGGTAAATCTGTATGAAACCATCGGTTACCGCTGTTTCTGCTGCTCCGCACTCAACGGCGAGGGCATTGAAGTCCTGCAACAGGAACTGGCCGGCAAAATCACTCTGTTCTCCGGCAACTCGGGTGTGGGCAAATCTACTCTGCTGAACGCCCTGCTTCCGGGTATCGGAGCCAAAACAGCCGAGATTTCCTACGCGCATGATACGGGTATGCACACCACCACCTTCAGCGAAATGTTCGAACTGCCGCAGGGTGGATACATCATCGACACTCCGGGCATCAAGGGCTTCGGCACCTTCGACATGGAGAAAGAAGAGGTGGCGCATTATTTCAAGGAAATATTCGCCGTATCGGCCGACTGCAAGTACAACAACTGTACGCACACACACGAGCCGGGTTGCGCCGTGCTCCGGGCGGTAGAGGACCATTATATCAGTCAAAGCCGCTACAATTCTTATCTCAGCATGCTTGAGGACAAGGATGAAGACAAATACCGGCAAGGATATTAGTCTTCTGCCCCGAACTTATTATCTGGCGTTTCCACTTCTGGAAACGCTTTTCTCCGCCTATTACATATAAGGAACCGTAAAATCATAGGCTTATGGACATCATTCTCATCAGTACCTTATTCGTACTCTGCGTGTTCTTCATGGCTCTGGAGATTTTTATCATTCCCGGAACCAGTCTGGCAGGAATCGTTTCGGCCGCGTGCCTCATCGGTGCCAACGTGCTGGTGTTCGACAGCTACGGTCTGTCGGCTGGCATCATCGTACTGGCCGCTTCGCTGATTGTCTGTCTGGTGGCGGGCATCTGGATGCTCCGCTCCAAAGCTCTGGACCGTATCTCGCTGAAGCGCACCATTGACTCGACCGCCGCTACAGAAGAACAGCTTTCGGTCAAAGTGGGCGACCGGGGAATCGCACTGACTCGCCTGGCCCTGATCGGCAATGCCGATTTCGACGGAAAAATCGTACAGGTACAGTCGGCCGACGGTTTTCTGGATGAAAAGACTCCGGTCGTCATCACCCGTGTCATCGACGGACAGGTATGGGTGAAACGCACAGAAAACCTTATCTGAAAAGAACCCTTTTTTATTCATTTAATTACCTATAACCATGGAAATTCAATTTTTCGGACCGGTTATCATTGCGGTAGCGGTCATCATCGTTCTGAGTATATTCTTTCACTTCGTGCCTTTCTTCCTCTGGCTGTCGGCCAAGGTATCGGGCGTTCACATTTCGCTCATCCAGCTGTTTCTGATGCGCATCCGTAATGTGCCGCCCAATGTCATTGTGCCTTGTCTGATAGAAGCGCACAAGGCCGGACTGACCAACGTGACACGCGACAATCTGGAGGCACACTATATGACCGGCGGTCATGTGCAGCGCGTGGTGCATGCGCTGGTATCCGCTTCGAAAGCCAACATCGACCTGCCTTTTGAAAAGGCTACCGCCATCGACCTGGCGGGCCGTGATGTATTCGAGGCTGTGCAGACTTCCGTAAACCCGAAGGTGATCGACACCCCTCCGGTAGCAGCAGTGGCCAAGAACGGTATTCAGCTGATTGCCAAAGCGCGCGTCACCGTGCGGGCCAACATTCACCAACTGGTGGGCGGTGCCGGCGAAGATACGATTCTGGCCCGTGTAGGCGAAGGCATCGTGTCCTCCATCGGTTCTGCCGAAAATCACGAGCAGGTGCTCGAGAATCCGGATTCCATCTCCAAACTGGTTCTGAAGAAAGGTCTGGATGCCGGTACGGCTTTCGAGATTCTGTCTATCGACATTGCCGACATTGATGTGGGTAAGAATATCGGTGCCACCCTGCAAATGGATCAGGCAAACGCCGACAAGAACATCGCACAGGCCAAGGCCGAAGAGCGCCGTGCCATGGCGATTGCCGCTGAACAGGAAATGAAAGCCAAGGCTGAAGAAGCACGTGCCGAGGTGATTCAGGCCGAAGCCGAGGTACCTAAAGCACTGGCTCAGGCTCTGCGCGACGGTAACATGGGCTTTATGGACTACTACAAACTGCAAAACCTGAAAGGAGACACCGCCATGCGCGAACGGATCTCCAAACTGGGAAAAGACGACATTAAAGATATTCTGGAGTAAAGGCTCCGCAACGATTCATCCCTTTATTTTGTGCTGCATGCTTGAATCCCGGCACGGAATAAAGGGATTTTTTCATACTCTGACCCGAAGATGCGGTATCTTTTCATTTTACTGAGCAGTAAGTAATGGATTACTGACGGCGCAGTAATCTTTTACCGACGGGGAGATAATTTATTATCATCAGGGTGATAATTTGGAACAACCCGCACAAGGATACAAAAAACGGGGCGACACCGTGTGATGTCGCCCCGCATTTTTGACTTCCCTTTCGGAAATTAATGCTGCTTGTAATTATATACTTTCAGATTGCTGATACGGCTAGAGAACTGACCGGCCTTCTCCAATGGGAACACCAGAGTGCGTGACTGGTACATCTTGTCCTTGCCGCCCTCGTTATAATACAGAGTACGCTTGCCCAGTTCCTCTGCCAGTTTGCCGTCGATATACAGACGGCTGGCCTGATTGTCACCCTCGATGGCAATGTTCACCTTGCCCGGTTTTACCCGATAGCCGAAGGTGTAGAGATAACCGTCGCGGGCATATCCCAGCATACCACTGATTGGATCGGCCAGATAGAACACGGCATCGCGTGAACGGAACAGCTCGGTACCCTTGGCCTCATCGGCTCCTTCGATATCAAAGCTTACGGTGTAATCGTAACCCACTTCACGATAAGGCGTCTTCATGCCCGGAGTCACCGCAGCAGCTTCATATACCATTTCCTTACCCTTGCCGATACGACCCAGAATATTCACACCCGGAGCCTCGCTCAGTGCCAGGCGCTTCTGGTTGAAATCGGCGTATGGCAACTTGGTATCCTTGCCGGTCCACATCTTCACAGCCAATGTCTGCATGGCCGGGAAAGCACGGTGATGCACATCCTGCATCGAAATTCCATTACCTACATGATCGTTCCATACGGCAAACATACCACCCAGAACAGCCGGATCGTTTTCATCGAACACCTCGTTGGCAATCACTGCCGGAGTCCAGTTCTCATACAGATACTGGCAGTTCAGGTAATCGTAGTAATAACCGGCCTGAGGCACGATGTAAGTCAGTCCGTCGGGAATGCTGATCATCTTATAGCCCAACGCCTTCATGTCGCGCGGCTGCGCAAACGGATTGTGCCAGATGTTCATCACGACATTATCCACCTTCACCGGAGTTTCACCCTTGGCATGAGTCAGAGCGCCCCATACACAAGCCTGTTTGCCGAACTGCTCTACGTATTTGATGTAGTGGTCGGTAAAGGCACGGAACTGCTCTACCACCTGCTTGTCCTTATTGGAATACTCGTCGGTACCGATATTCACACGCTTGCCGCGGAACACCGGATTGTTTCCCTCAAGATATTCCTTGAACAGACCGTCCATGAACTTGTAAGTTTCCGGATTGCCCAGATCCAGATGGTCCATACCGTAAGTCTGGCTGCCGATTTCCGGCTTATAGTGTGAGAAGGCCAAAGAGTGGGCCGGAGCATCGATTTCCGGAATAATCTCCACATAGTTGTTCTCGGCCAGTTTCTGCAAGTCGATGAATTCCTGCTTGGTATAGAAACCGTCCTCGGCTGTCAGCCCCGGATAAGTGTCGCATTCCAGACGGAAAGCGGCATAGGTCTTGTTCCAGTCATGACCGAAGAATTGCTTGAATCCGTTGTCGTTCAAATGAATCTGGAAGGTATTCATCTTATAATAGGCCATGAACTTCACATAATCGCGCAGGAAGTCGATGGTGAAGAACTTACGACCGACATCGAGCATGAATCCGCGCACGCCATAGCTCGGGAAGTCACGCATGTTTCCTTTGGCCAGACTGCGGCTGTCTGACTGTTCCGTCATCTGCAACAGGGTACGGGTTGCCCAGAAAGCGCCCGAGGTTTCAGGAGCCGTAACCTGTACGCGGTCGGTGATACGTATATCATAACCTTCTTTCGGCATCTTCTTGTCGGCCTTGAGCTGGAATACGAAATCTCCGGCTGCAGCCTTGCCTACCATGACCGGCATACGCACGCCGAACATTTCTTCATAGTCGGCGGCAAAGGCCTGGGCTACACGCAACAATTCAGCCTCACCAGAAGCACAAACGATGCGTGACGATGCGGTCGGCACAAACTGTCCGTCGCCACCCTTCCATTCCTTCAACTCCGGAATGACAAAAGGCTTTGCGTTCTGCGCCCACACAGCGCCCGACAGACAGAATACACTGCATGCCAGCAAAACTAATCTCTTAACTTTTCTCATAAGGGTAATTACAATTTATTGGTTAGTAAATAATTTATCGAGTTTCTGGTAGAGTTCCTCAGACTCTCCGACAAAGATCTGCACCAGATTGCCATTCGGGTCTATCAGCACCTTGGTGGGAAAACCGCTGACGGCATAACGGGTGGTGACTTCTTTTTCATAACCGTTATAAAGATTGGTCCACGGCAGACCGTGCTTAGTCACTCCGTTTCGCCAGGCATTCTCCGTGTCATTGCAGCAAATACCCACAATCTCCATCCGGTCTTTATACTTTTGATAATATTCCTTCATCTGCGGAATGCCCTTAATACACCATCCGCACCAGGTTCCCCAAAAATCCAGAAGCACATATTTTCCCTGAAAATCGGCAAGAGTACGTTCCTGCCCTTTCAAATCGCGTAGGCGGAAATCAGGTGCCTTCTTTCCGGAAACCAGTGTCTTCTGGGCCTCTTCACGCTTCCGGGCCTGTTCATAATCGCTCTTCATCCGGTCAAAAACAGGCCGGAATGCTCCGTTCTGGACCTCAGGCTGAAGCAGCGGTATCAGGGACACGGCGTCATTCAACGGTTGCAACGTCACCAGGTAAGCCGCAGCCAGACTACCGGGCTGCTGCATCACAATCTCCTTGCAGACCTTTTTCTGTTCGGCATAGACCTCTTTCAACTGTCCCATCAGGCGGGACAGGATTGCCTGGTTTTTCTCTTTGTCCTGATAACAGGTATTGATGATCCGCAACAAAGAATCGGATTTCGCATGCAGTTTTTTCCAAGCTCCACAGGCATCCAACTCCTTATAAAGCCTAGTCCCCGAAGGTTTCAGGGCCGTAACCGGACCGTTCAGTTTCAGATGGTCGCCGGGCAAAAACAGAAAGGCATTGCGGGGGCTCATCATCATGGCTGCCGCCGCAGGATCTTTCGGCTTGGCAATTACATGAATCTGCATCAAGCGGTCGGGTACGGTTATCGAGAACGCTCCGTTCTGCAAAACGACCGTATCACGCATCAAAGCCTGTCCGTTGGCAGGGTCATAACTGCATACGATGACTGCCCCGCTCTCAACACCCTGGATATTTCCGGAAAGGTTGTCGGCCAGAACTGTCCCGGCCAACAGGCAGGCAGCCAAAAAGGAAAGAAACTTTGTTTTCATGTTATTGGACCTTTAAATAAACAGTCTGAGACCGGCGCATCATAAATGGTGTTCACCGGTCTCAGAATAAGAATATGAGCCAAGAGAGGCATCAGAAAACACTCCTCCCTTGGCTCTGAATATTATTTGCAGTTACCC
The DNA here is from genome assembly GCF_003477995.1 of Bacteroides sp. OF04-15BH. Taxonomy (GTDB): domain Bacteria; phylum Bacteroidota; class Bacteroidia; order Bacteroidales; family Bacteroidaceae; genus Paraprevotella. The sequence continues at coordinate 84,077 of NZ_QUEM01000002.1, read as the reverse complement.
AGACAACGAGGCTTGATCTGCTTGAAGAAATCATTACCCTTGTTGTCTACCAGGATAAATGCCGGGAAGTCTTCTACTTCAATCTTCCAGATGGCTTCCATACCCAGTTCCGGATATTCTACACACTCAATGCTCTTGATGTTGTTCTGAGCAAGGATGGCAGCCGGTCCACCGATAGAACCGAGGTAGAAACCGCCATGCTTCTTGCAAGCATCGGTTACAGCCTGGCTACGGTTACCCTTGGCCAGCATAATCATGCTGCCTCCGTGGCTCTGGAACAGATCTACGTAAGGATCCATACGTCCGGCAGTAGTCGGGCCCATAGAACCGCAAGCCATACCGGCCGGAGTCTTGGCCGGACCAGCGTAGTAGATAGGATGATCCTTGATGTACTGTGGCAGGTCTTCACCGCGGTCCAGTTTCTCTTTCAGCTTGGCGTGAGCAATATCACGGCCTACGATGATGGTACCGTTCAAGCTCAAACGGGTAGCTACCGGATACTTGTCCAACTCAGCCAGAATCTCGTTCATCGGACGGTTCAGGTCAATCTTCACAGCGTTGCCCTCACCAGCCTGACGCAGTTCTTCCGGAATCAGTTCGCCTGGGTTAGAATCCAGTTTCTCGATCCAGATACCGTCCTTGTTGATCTTGCAACGGATGTTGCGGTCGGCAGAACAAGATACGCCCAAACCTACCGGACAAGAAGCACCGTGACGAGGCAAGCGGATGATACGCACGTCGTGTGCATAGTACTTACCACCGAACTGAGCACCCAAACCGATACGATGAGCCTCTTCCAATACCTGTTTCTCCAGCTCGATGTCGCGGAAAGCACGACCGGTTTCGTCGCCGGTAGTAGGCAGAGTATCATAGAAACGAGTTGAAGCCAATTTCACAGTGAGCAGGTTCTTCTCAGCAGAAGTACCACCAATCACAAAGGCGATGTGATAAGGAGGACAAGCAGCTGTTCCCAGAGTCTTCATCTTTTCAACCAGGAACGGAACCAAAGTAGCCGGATTCAGGATAGCCTTGGTTTCCTGATAGAGATAAGTCTTGTTGGCAGAACCACCACCCTTGGTCACACACAGGAATTCGTATTCCATACCTTCAGTAGCCTCGATGTCGATCTGAGCCGGCAGGTTACACTTGGTATTTACTTCCTCATACATGCTGAGCGGTGCATTCTGTGAATAGCGGAGGTTTTCCTCAGTATAGGTCTTGTATACACCTTTTGACAAAGCCTCTTCATCGCAGTAGCCGGTCCAAACCTGCTGTCCCTTCTCACCGTGGATAATGGCGGTACCGGTATCCTGGCAGAACGGCAGAACGCCCTTGGCGGCAACTTCGGCGTTGCGCAAGAAGGTCAATGCCACATATTTATCGTTTTCACTGGCTTCCGGATCAGTCAGAATCTTAGCCACCTGCTCGTTGTGTGAACGGCGCAGCATGAAAGAAACATCACGGAAAGCAGCGTTGGCCATAGCGGTCAAACCCTCGGGAGCAATCTTCAGGATTGGGGTTCCCTCGAACTCGCTGACAGACACATAGTCTTTGGTCAGCAGATAGTATTCAGTATTGTCCTTTCCTCTCTGGAACATAGGAGCATACTTGAACTCTGGTGCATTTGCCATAATCTTTATTTTATTAGTTTACAGTTATGTTTAATCGTGTAGCAAAGGTAACAAAAAAAGTCGATACCGCGGACATTTCCCGGCAGGAATATCCGGGATTCCGCGCTCTTTTCTTTAAGCCTTGGCACTCAGTCGGGCTATCAGTTCGTTTCCCAGTTCGGTTTTCACCCGGATGTGCTCCAATACGGCCGTCACAAATGGGTTGCTGTTAAAGGCACCGCGCACTTCCTCGAAGTCCATCTGTTGCTCTGTACGACTACCGTCGGCTCCGAAACCGGTCATGGCGCTGAGTGAAAACTCCTTGCGCGCATCTTCATAAACCATACGGTCCAGTCCCACCACGGCGGCCTGCCAGCGCTGCACGATGTCGATCACATCCTGACGGGATATCGTTTCGGGATTCAGATGATAGTATTCCAGAATCTTGCCGTAGGCCCAGGTCCATTCATAAGCATAATAATTCCGGTGCATTTCGGCAAAGCGTTCGTGCATCTGGTCCACCGTGCGGACACGTTCCTGCTCGATATCGTCCATCAGGCACTCCACTTCGCTTTTCGGAGCAATCAGTCCGGAAATGTCTACCCAATCCCCTTCGCCAATCGGACAGTCGGGCTTCAGCCAGACACGCAAGGCCTCATCATCCGTATATTCCAGCTGTTCCAGGCGCTTGATAATCGAATTACCAAGGAACTTCTGAATGGCTGTTTCATAGAACATGATTCCCTTGTTCAGGGCCGAATTCTTGATCTTGGCACTCTGATAAGAGTATATCTCGGACGTTTCGCCCGATACCCGGGCCAGTTCTTTCAGAATACGGCGTCCGTTCATCATCTTCTGAATGGTATACGGGCTGAGCAGATTATAATTAATCTGGTCCAGACGGTTCGGATCGGTACGCTTGTCGCGTTTCGGCCATTTCTGGGCATCGCGGATGGTACCCACACTGCGCAGATTGACTCCCGGCACTAGATAAGTGGTGTTCTGCTCTTCAATCAGATAAGAGAACGGCAGGTTCGTGGTGTCAGGATGGTGCACATGGCGCCCCATCACCAGTGAGAAAGCTCCGATACGAGCCGGCCAAAGCACATAAGAATCGGAAGTGGTCTTTGCACCGCGCTCCAGAGTTCCCTGATGAATCGGGCCCAGTTTATACATGTGATTGCTTTGGTTGGAACCCGAACCTGCGTTCATAAAGGAAAACATACCGGCAATCAGCAAGGTAGACTTGTGGTGTGTCACCGTAAACGGACCGGCAAAAATGGCACAGGCCTCCCCGTTTTCCTCCTGACAGTTGCTGAAAAACAGAGAATCGGATGCGGAATACGTGTGCCCCATGTGGCAGGCCTGCCCGACAAAACAACGGGTCAGCATCGTACCGTCTTCCACACGTGAGCCACTGGAAATAATAAAGTCATCGCAAATCACCCCCTGCCCGATGTGAACAGGAGCCGCCTCATTACTGTTCAGGCTTCCGTTCTTCAGGCGACCGGCTCCCTTGATCTTGGCAAAATCACCGATACGAACATTTCGTATATATCCGGAATCCACTATCGTAACATGACTGCCAATGGTTCCAATCTCCGAGGCATGGATATCGGCATATTCCTGAATGATGCGGCGCATCTTGTCAATCAGCAAGGGGCGGTGACGGTACAAAGCCATGAAATAAGCCTGATGAGCCGACAGATGATCATGGATGAGCACCTCGCGGCCACCGGTTTCATTCAGCACAGACACCTCGACTCCGTTACCGAAGCGGGTCTTACCGTCGACCAGAATCGTATCGACGTTTTCAATAAAGGTATGGTCACCGATACAATAATTCGCAATGTAGTTCTTTACGTTTTCTATCAGACAATTGTCGCCCACGGTGACATGATGCAAGGTGACATTTCTCAATCCGGAATGCTTTACAATGCCTCCGCTCAGAGTAAATTCGTCATGGAACACCCCAAGGCGCACTTGTCCTGAAAAACGGGTCTGGCGTACATGTTCCGGCGAGAAGCCTTCGGCCACCTCAACATGCTGCCAGTCATCTGCCTCGCAGAACTGCCGTTTCAGGCAATCAATCTCCTCCTTCGTTAGTTTGCGATAAGTCTTCATAGCTACTGGTTTTTATAAAAACAAAAAGAGGGTGAAGAACTGTGGTTACAGTTCTCCATCCTCATCATATTTCTGAAATAAGAAATCGTTATACGGATACTTTTGCACGTGCAGCTCGCGCACCTTGTCGTAGAGCACCTTGCGGAACTCCTCGATGTTGGTTTTCTGACGGGCCGAAATAAAGATGCAGTTGTCGTTCATGCGGGCCATCCAGGTTTTCATCATATCGTCGAGCGAAATGTTTTCCTTGGTAGCCGGAGTCAGGTCGTCTTCATCCTTCTCGGTCCAGGTATAGGCATCCACCTTATTGAATACGATCATCGAAGGCTTGTCACTGCAATTCAAATCGGCCAGCGTTTTCTCCACCACCTTGATCTGCTCTTCAAAGTCAGGATGCGAGATATCTACCACATGCAGCAGCAAATCTGCCTCGCGCACCTCGTCCAGTGTACTCTTGAAAGAGTCTACCAGATCGGTCGGCAATTTCCGGATAAATCCTACCGTATCGGAAAGCAGGAACGGCAGATTGTCGATAATCACCTTGCGCACCGTGGTGTCCAGAGTCGCAAAAAGCTTGTTTTCCGCAAAGACCTCGCTCTTGGCCATCAGGTTCATCAGCGTGCTCTTACCCACATTCGTATATCCGACCAGTGCCACACGGATCATTCGTCCGCGGTTGCTGCGCTGGGTGGTCTTCTGGCGGTCGATCTCAGCCAGACGCTGTTTCAGGAGCGACATGCGGTTCAGGATAATACGACGGTCCATTTCCAACTGGGTTTCACCCGGACCACGCAATCCCACAGAACCTTTACCACCACCGGAACCGGAACCACCTCCCTGACGCTCCAAGTGCGTCCACAAGCGTTGCAGTCGGGGCAGCATATAGCGATACTGTGCCAGCTCTACCTGAGTCTTTGCATTGGCCGTTTGGGCACGCATGGCAAAAATATCCAGGATGAGCGAAGTACGGTCCAGGATCTTCACCTTCAGAACCGCTTCGATATTGCGCATCTGCTTGGCCGACAACTCGTCGTCGAAAATCACCATACCGATTTCGCGCTCAGCCTCTTCCTCGGCTTCGATATAGGCGCGTATCTCCTCCAGCTTACCTTTACCCACATAAGTCACGGCACTCGGGCCGGCAGCACGCTGGGTAAAGCGCTTCACAGTGACGGCTCCGGCCGTATCGGCCAGAAACTCCAGCTCATCTAGATACTCATTGGTTTTGCGCTCATCCTGCTGTTGTGTAATCAGACCGACCAGGATGGCGGTTTCGGCCTGAGCTTCTGATATTACAAATTCTTTCATCTGATAAAATCCTTTCGTAATCAATTCCCGGGATTTCCGGCTGCGGAGCGTCAGGAAGGCGCCCTTTGCCGCCCCGGAATGTAAAACAAATACAAAGACAGGACCAAATAGGAACACAAAGAAGCATCCCCTGTACCAAAGGGATGCTTCCTGATGTATGTGTCTGTCGGATTAACGCACCTGGATAACCAGATACTTGCTCACGCTCCAGAATTCAGTAGGATTGGTGATGTGCAGCACATACTGCCCTTTGGTATCCTTCTCCAGTTTATAAGTTCCGGCCGGATGATTGGTCAGCAACTTGGCACTCTTAGAGTACAGTTTGATCTCCTTGTCATAACGGATATCAATCTTGGTGAAGTAATCCTTGTTGAAGTTTCCGCTCTTCAGAACATCGCCGTTCTGCAGAATCTTCTGTTCCTTCAACTCAGACTTGGTACCGAATACGAACCACGCTGTATTCAACTGCTTGTCCTGGGCAGCTACTGTCTGGCTCTTGCTGGTATTCTCGGCAGCCAGATTCTCCACATCGTTGTTCAGGCTGTTGATGGCCTCATCCTGCTGTGCAATCACAATGTCCTTTTCTGCCAGCTGGATTTCCAGTTCCTGAATACGCTGTTTCTGTGCCTCCATATCCTGAGTCAGCTTGTCGATTGTTTCTTTCAGCTTGTCGGCATTGATGGAGCTGGTGCGCAGTTTGTCCTTCAGTTTGGCAATCATGTCGCGGTTCTGCGCCATGGTGCTCTGAATGAATTCCATATTCTCGCGGATAGCTTCCTTGTTTGAAGCAGACTCCAGGTTGCCGTCGGCCACTGCGATACGGCCTTCTGCCTCGTTAATCCGGCGGAATCCGTCCTGAATCTCGTTGAATGTACCCATGATCTCATTCAACTCCTGATCCTTATTATCGATAATGCGTTGCAAAGAGTCGCGCTCTGCGGCAGCAGAATTATCGTCGTTACTCTTATTTCCGGTACAAGAAGCAGCCATCAAAGATACGCAGGCTGCCAAAAAGAAAAGTTTTTTCATATTCTTGTCATTTAAAATTTTACAAAATCAGGCTTCGTTCTCGTTGTCTTCGTCCTCGTCCTTTCGGTTTCGGTTCTTGTTCTTCTTTTTCTTTTCCACTTCCGCTCCGGCCAGAATAATGACAAACTCTCCGCGCGGCTCCACTTCCTGAAAATGTCCGAGCACCTCTTCCAAAGTTCCCCGCACGCACTCTTCATGCACTTTGGAGATCTCACGGCACACGGCCACTTGTTTTTCCGCACCATAAAACTCTATGAACTGTGCCAGTGTCTTCACCACGCGGTGCGGCGATTCATAAAAGATCATGGTACGCGTTTCTTCCTGCAAGGCTTCCAGACGCGTCTGCCGTCCTTTCTTCGGCGGCAGGAATCCTTCAAACGCAAAACGGTCGCAAGGCAATCCCGATGAAACCAGCGCCGGAACAAAGGCCGTAGGTCCCGGCAAGGCAATCACCTGAATGCCGGCCTGCACCGCTGCGCGCGCCACCAGAAATCCCGGATCGGAAATGCCCGGCGTGCCGGCATCGGAAATCACGGCAATGTTCTCTCCTCTTTTCAGACGCTCCACGATGCCGCTGACCGTCTGGTGTTCGTTGAACTTATGATAGGAAATCATGGCATTGCGGATTTCAAAATGCCGCAGCAGATTTCCCGAAGTACGCGTGTCTTCCGCCAAAATCAGATCTGCCTCGCGCAGGATCCGAAGCGCACGGTACGTGATGTCCTCCAAATTGCCCACCGGTGTGGGCACAAGATAAAGTATACCCATTTCTTTTTTTCTGATACGGGCAAAAATAAATAAATTAATATAGTTTTCGAATATTCAACGCGAAGATTTAACAGAAGTTTATCATTTCTACTTTCTTTCTCGTTTTTCTAAAAAGGAAATATTAATTTTGCATTTTTGTTCATCACTAAAAAACAAGATTCACAGCAAACAATGGAAACGAACGGAGAAAGAATAAGAAGAGGACGAATTGAAGTGATCTGCGGCTCCATGTTTTCGGGCAAAACGGAAGAACTGATCCGACGTCTGAAACGGGCCAAGTTTGCCCGCCAGAGCGTGGAAATCTTCAAACCGGCCATCGACACGCGCTATTCCGAAGCCGACGTGGTGTCGCACGAAGGAAATTCCATCCACTCCACACCGGTGGAATCGTCATACAGCATCCTGCTGCTCGGCTCCGACACCGAGGTTGTCGGCATTGACGAGGCACAGTTCTTTGACGACAATCTGGTACAGGTGTGCAACGAACTGGCCAATCAAGGCACCCGAGTTATTGTGGCCGGCCTGGACCTGGACTTTCTGGGCGTGCCGTTCGGACCGATTCCGGCTCTGTGTGCCATTGCCGACGATGTGACCAAGGTGCACGCCATTTGTGTGAAATGCGGCAACCAGGCCTATATTTCGCACCGCACCGTGAGCGACAACAAGCGTGTCTTGCTGGGCGAACAGCACGAATACGAACCGCTCTGCCGGGTATGCTATCTGGAATCCATCAAAAAGGATCAGGACAAAAAGCCCGACGACACACCTGCACAAGAATAAAATACACATATTATAATAGCCATGAGAAAAGAAATCACGTTTGACCGTTTTGTCCGCGGAGGATTGGGAATAGCCGGTACGGCACTGGCCATCTACATCCTCAATCTGCTGAGCGATGTGCTGCTCCCCTTTTTCATAGCGTGGGTATTTGCCTACATGCTCTATCCGCTGGTCAAATTCTTCCAGTATAAGCTCCGGCTGCGCAGCCGCGTGGTGAGCATCATCCTTTCGGGCATCGTCGTTCTGGCCGTGCTGACCGGCATTTTCTGGCTGGTCATTCCGCCAATCATTTCCGAAACCATCCGTTTCAAGGATGTCATTCTGGAATTCATTTCCGCCCGATGGGGCGACTCCGTCATCACGGAACAGGTCAAACTGTTTTTCCAGACTCATGTGGACCAGAACAGCATCTTGCAGCTGCTCCACGAAAAGAATATCATGGAAGCGGCCAAATCGGCAGTTAATCAGGCGCTCGACGTGGTGTATAAAACCGTGGACATTGTCTTCGGAATCATCGCTTCACTCATCACCCTGCTCTATATGTTCTTTATCCTGCTGGACTATGAAAAGCTGTCCAACGGCTGGATCAAGCTGGTGCCGAAAAAGAACCGGCGCTTTGCCGGACGCCTGGCACACGATGTGGAGCACGGCATGAATGCCTATTTCCGCGGTCAGGCTCTGGTGGCCTTTCTCGTAGGTATCCTGTTCAGCATCGGGTTCCTGATTATCGACTTCCCGATGGCCATCGGTCTGGGACTGTTCATCGGCCTGCTGAATCTGGTGCCTTACCTGCAAGTCATCGGATTCATTCCCACGATTCTGCTCGCGCTCATCAAAGCGGCCGACACGGGAGAGAACTTCTGGCTGATTCTGCTTCTGGCCTGCATCGTGTTCATCGTGGTGCAAACCATCCAGGACATGATTCTGGTGCCCAAAATTATGGGCAAGCTCATGGGGCTGAATCCGGCCATCATTCTGCTGTCCCTGTCTATCTGGGGCAGTCTGCTGGGCATCATCGGTCTGATCATCGCGCTGCCGCTCACCACATTGATACTGTCGTATTACAAACAATACATTGATTATAATGAGAAACAGTGGCAAAAACGTCACAGAAATCTCACCCTGAAAGCCGAAGAAGAAAAAAATTCGCAAAAAAGTGCAGAATAATTTGGAAGTTTCAAATATATGTTCTACCTTTGCACACGCAAACAGCAAATAGGATGATTCGCTAGCTCAGCAGGTAGAGCACAACACTTTTAATGTTGGGGTCTTGGGTTCGAACCCCAAGCGAATCACAGAAGAAAGGATCTCATTTTTGAGGTCCTTTTCTTTTTTATTCCCCTTTCATCCCTTTTTCTCCGCCCATCCCTCCCAAAGACATAAAAAAATGATCCTGATGAATTGTAAAAAACATCAGAATCATTTTATCAAATCATCGAAATAAAATTTTCGTGCGCCCAAGACGCCTTTTCCATTCTCCTGAAACAATCTTGAAAAGACGAACGATCCTGCGTCAGGCTTTTGTTGCATGCCCTCTCAGGATACCGCGTGAAAAGCGGGTTGTAGTGAGCAAGGTGCATCCCAGAGCAGCCGCACAACAGAGCACCATAATGAGACTGGTGGTCTGAAGCATATCGCCCAAGCCGGTCAACGGCGACAGCACTCCTCCGAACAGAAACATCAGAAAACCCAACACCGCCGAAGCATTACCGGAATTCGCACGCTCCAGATCGAGTGCCAGCATCGTACTGCTGGGCAGAATCAATCCCAAGAATATCATAAACACGAACAAGCAGCCCTCAACAATCATCACCGGTGCACCGGAAATCAGTACGGAGGCCACCAACAGGCTGATCAGCCCGAAGCCGACCACGCCCACACGCATGGCCTGCGTAGCGCTGCGGAAAAACGAAACCGTGAGGCTGCCCAGCATCACCGCCACGGCATTGGCACCGAAACACAGGCTGTAGGCCACCGGCGACAGACCGTAATGACTCTGGAAAATAAAAGGAGAGGCGGCAATATAAGTAAACATCACTCCCATGGCAAATGCCTGCACCAGCACGTAGCACATGAAGCGGCCATGCCCCAACACGGGCACATAACGCCGGAAGGCAACCCACACACTTCCCTCACGACGCGCAGCAAGCGGCAGTGACTCCTTGAAAAAGAGCAGAGTTACCAGCAATGCCAGTCCGATGACAAAGAGAATCCAGAAAATCCCCTTCCAGTTGGTCACCTCCAACAAAAAGCCACCCAACACGGGAGCGCAGATAGGCGCCAGTCCCTGCACGCTGCTCAGCATGGAGAAAAATCGGGTAAGCTCCTTGCCTTCATAAAGATCGGTAGCAATAGATTTGGAAATCACCAAGCCACCGGCACCGGCCAACCCCTGAATCAGACGGAAAAAGATAAACCAATAGATATCGGGGGCATACAGGCAACCTAATGTGGAAACAGAAAAAGTCACCAGCGACAACAGTAACGGAGATTTGCGACCATACTTGTCGCTCAGCGGACCAATCACAAGCTGCCCCACAGCCAGTCCCACCATACTGAAGGTAAGACTCAACTGCACCAACGAGGCGGTAGTATGAAAATATTCATTTAGTGACGGTAGCGCCGGAAGATAGAAGTCGGTCACAAACGGGCCGAATGCGGAGATGGCCCCAACCATAAGCAACAGATAAAGCTCGGAATTTCTTGTTTTTTCGTTCATATTCTTTTTACCCTTTTAATTCAGGTGCAAAGTTCCGAACTTTTTACGAATGGATTTCGCCCTATTCTCTGCCAGAAATGTCCTAATCGTGACTAACATGGTTTCCGGTTCCCCACAAAAGAGTATATTTGCAGCAAAATGTGATGATCATGAACACGAACTCCACACGATTCGGAATCACCGACTTCCATCCGGACTCTTTGCCCTTCGTGCAGGAAGGGCAAAACTGGCGCGCCCCCATCGGACGGGTGCATTTCCTGCTTGTGATGCAGGGAGAAGCACGCATGCTTATCGACGGTCACCAACAGACACTCACCGAGAACACGTTTCTGTTTCTCCTGCCCAACATGCTGCTCTGTCCCCAGACACACAGCAGCGATTTCCGGGCGCAGTGCCTGTTTTTCGACTTTGATTTCATGTCCGACTTCCCGCTCCTGCTCAAGGCTGAAATCTCACACAAAGTGGCTTATTCTCCGCTCATTACCCCCGACACACGCACCGCAAACCTGCTGCAGCGCTATTTCGAATTCATCGAAGAGCGCTACCGCGCGCCCGAAAACAACAATGAGATTATCAAGGGACTGCTCTTTGCGCTGATCATGGAGGTAAACCGGCTCTATATCCACCGGGAGACCAAGGTCAGAGTGTCGCGTCCGGACGAAATTACCGACCGGTTCTTTTATCTGCTCCACCGGCACTGCAAGGAAGAACACTATTCTGCCTTCTATGCCAGCAAACTCTGCATCTCCGACAAGCACCTGATGCGCACCATCCGGCAAAAAACAGGACAGACGTTCCACTTCTGGCTCTCGGACTTTCTGATGCGCGAAGCCAAAGTGCTGCTGAGGTCCACCGACATGAGTATTATGGAAATAGCCGAAATACTCCACTTTCCCAATTCGTCGTTTTTTGCCCGTTTTTTCCGCCGTCATCAGGGCGTTCCGCCCCTGCAGTTCCGCAAGAACAGATAGCCCGACGCACTCCGAAAACGGCAAAACCGACGGCCGCGGACAGCCCTTTCCGAAATTAAATATATTTTTCCTGTGATTTTCCGTATATTATAAGTATAGTGAATCAGAAAATTCGTATCTTTGCAGTTCAGAATCACAGTAATAGATAATAGAATACAGTATGGCAGAAACAAAGAAAATCAAGACAGCGTTAGTTTCAGTATTTCATAAGGACGGCCTGGACCAGATTCTGGCCGAACTGCATAAGGACGGAGTACAGTTCCTTTCAACAGGAGGAACCCAAAGTTTTATCGAAAGTCTGGGCTATCCGTGCCAGGCCGTTGAAGACCTGACCACCTATCCGTCAATCCTGGGCGGACGTGTAAAGACCCTGCACCCGAAAGTATTCGGAGGTATTCTGGGCCGCCGTGCACTGGAAGAAGACCAGGCACAGATGAAAAAATATGAAATTCCGGAAATCGACCTGGTTATCGTAGACTTGTATCCGTTTGAGGCAACCGTAGCCAGCGGCGCTTCAGCAGCCGACATCATCGAAAAGATCGACATAGGCGGTATCTCACTGATCCGTGCAGCAGCCAAGAACTTCAACGATGTAGTGATCATCCCGAGCAAGGCTGAATACAACGACTTCCTGAACATCCTGAAGGAAAACGGTGCACAGACCACACTGGCACAGCGCCAGATGTTCGCAACCCGCGCTTTCGGTGTGAGCAGCCACTACGACACTGCGATCCACGCATGGTTCGCCGACAACAAATAATCAAATAATAACAAACAGGAAATACTGATTATGGGATTTTTTTCATTTACTCAAGAAATCGCAATGGACTTGGGTACTGCCAATACGATCATTACCTGCGACGGGAAGATTGTGGTAGATGAGCCTTCAGTGGTGGCACTCGACCGCCGCTCAGACAAGATGATTGCCGTGGGCGAAAAGGCCAAGATGATGTATGAAAAGACACACGACAATATCCGCACCGTGCGCCCGCTGCGCGAAGGTGTGATTGCCGACTTCTACGCCTGCGAGCAGATGATGCGCGGCCTCATCAAGATGGTACATACCGGCAGCCGCTTCTTCTCTCCGTCATTGCGCATGGTCATCGGTGTGCCTTCCGGCTCTACCGAAGTGGAACTGCGCGCCGTGCGCGACTCTGCCGAGCATGCCGGCGGACGTGAGGTGTACCTCATTTACGAGCCTATGGCCGCTGCCATCGGTATCGGTATTGACGTGGAAGCTCCCCAGGGTAACATGATCGTGGATATAGGCGGCGGTTCTACAGAAATTGCCGTTATCTCTTTGGGTGGTATCGTCACCAACAACTCTATCCGTATTGCTGGCGACGACCTGACTGCCGACATTCAGGAATACATGAGCCGCCAGCACAATGTGAAGGTGAGTGAGCGTATGGCCGAACGAATCAAGATTCATGTAGGTGCCGCACTGACCGATCTGGGCGAAGAGGCTCCGGAAGACTACGTAGTATACGGTCCGAACCGTATCACCGCACTGCCAATGGAAGTGCCGGTGTGCTATCAGGAAATTGCACACTGCCTGGAGAAATCCATCGCACGCATCGAAACAGCCGTGCTGAACGCTCTGGAAAATACTCCGCCGGAACTGTATGCCGATATCGTGCACAACGGAATCTACCTGAGTGGTGGAGGTGCCCTGCTGCGCGGACTGGACAAGCGTTTGACAGACAAGATCAATATCCCATTCCACATTGCCGACGATCCGTTGCACAGTGTGGCTAAGGGTACCGGTATTGCCCTGAAGAACGTCAACAACTTTTCTTTCCTTATGTAAACACTAACGGAATAAGAATCATAATTGCGGGAAATGAAACCCGGCGAGGTTGTACCCGTCGCCTTTCATTTCCCGTTTTTATTTAATCAAACAAGAAACGTGCGTAAACTACTTGATTTTTTATCGAAATACAATTACTGGTTCGTCTTTATCCTGCTCGAGGCCATCAGTCTGTGCGCCCTGTTCCGTTTTAACGGCTATCAGGGCAGTGTGTGGTTTACTTCGGCCAATACCGTGGCCGGAAACATTATGGAAATCCACTCCAAGACTCTGTCTTATCTGGCATTAGGCGACAACAACCGGGCACTGACCGAACGCAATGTCGTGCTCGAACATCGCATAGCACAACTGGAACACGAACTCAAGAAACTCAGCACGCCTCCCACCTACACCCAACAGCGCACGGACTCTCTGCTGCGCTCCTATCAGTTGCTGGACGCCAACGTGGTGAACAACTCCGTGCTGCTACAAGACAATTACCTCACCATCAACAAGGGAGAAGCCGACGGAGTGCGCCCGGAAATGGGCGTGGTCTGTGGTACCGGTGTCGTGGGAATCGTATATATCACAGCCCCGCACTACTCCATTGTCATGCCGGTGCTCAACTCCAAATCAAACATCAGCTGCCGGCTGCGCAAAAGCGGCTACTTCGGCTATCTGAACTGGGACGGCGGCAGCCCGCTCTATGCCTGGATGAATGATGTGCCCCGCTATGCAAAAATCCAGACCGGCGACGTCATCGAAACCAGCGGTTTCTCATCCGTATTCCCGGAAGGACTGTTCATCGGAAAAGTCAATCAGGTGAGAAACTCCAAAGACGGACTGTCTTATCGCATCAAGGTACACTTGGGTACCGACTTCGCCCGTCTGCGCGATGTATGCGTCATCATGTCTCCGGATCAGGATGAGCTGAACGCACTCGACGGACAATTAAAAGAAAAATCAAGGAAATGATATCATGGTATTAGTTTGGTTTTATAAGATATTATGGATGATTGCCCTCTGGGCCATACAGGTTCTGGTGTTTAACCAGATTCATATCCTGGGGTGCATCACACCCCTCATCAGCGTTTATTTCCTGCTGCTGTTCCCCAAAAACACTTCCCGCAGCGTACTGCTGCTTTGGGGCTTCATCGCCGGAATCCTGATTGACGTGTTTTCAGGAACCCCGGGTGTGGTTTCGGCTTCCATGACTCTGGCAGCCTTTTTCCTGCCCCCCTTACTGAAACTGCTGGTATCCAAGGATGCTCCCGAGGATCTGGTTCCCTCAATCCGCTCCATGGGTAAATGGAAATTCTTCCAGCTGCTGTTCCTGCTCACTCTGCTGCACCACGTCACCTTCTTCCTGCTGGAAGCATTCTCTTTCTTCAATTGGGAGGTTCTGCTCATCAGTATGGGCGGAAGCATTGCCCTGTCGCTGCTCCTGATGATGACTTTGGAATTTGCACGCAACCCTAAAAAGCAGAAAAACTAGGCATCTATGGGAAAATACGATTTTGAGAACCGCAAATATGTCATTGGCGGTGCCGCAGTATTCATTGTCATTGTTTTCCTCATACGACTGTTTACACTGCAACTGATGAGCGACGACTATAAAAAGAACGCCGACTCCAATGCTTTTCTGAAACGAATCAAATATCCGTCGAGAGGAATCATCACCGACCGTAACGGCAAGCTGCTGGTCTACAACCAGCCGGCCTATGACATTATGGTGGTGATGCGCGAACAAATCGGCGTGGATACGGCCGACTTATGCCAAAGTCTGGGCATCACTCCGGAATTCTACGTGAAACGCATGGAAGAAATCAAGGACCGCAGACGCAACCCCGGTTATTCCAGCTACACGCAACAGCTGTTCATGAGCCAGCTCTCGGCCGAGGAATTCAGTGTATTCCGCGAAAAGCTGTTCCGTTTTCCGGGATTCTACATCCAGAAAAGAGCCATCCGCCAGTATCAGTACTCCAATGCCGCACACGTTTTGGGCGATGTGGGCGAGGTGTCTGCGGCCGACATCGAAAAGGACGATTACTATCAGAGCGGTGACTACATCGGAAAACTGGGTGTAGAGCGCTACTACGAAGAACAGCTGCGCGGTGAGAAAGGTATCGAAATTCTGCTGCGCGACGCGCACGGCCGCATCCAAGGAAAATACATGGATGGCAAATTCGACAAGGATCCGGTTCCGGGAAAAGACCTTACTCTGGGACTCGACCTGAAGCTTCAGGCCTTGGGCGAACGCCTGATGCAAGGCAAGCTAGGCAGTATCGTTGCCATCGAGCCTTCCACCGGCGAGATTCTGTGCATGGTGTCTTCCCCGACCTACGACCCGCACCTGATGGTGGGACGTATGCGCGGAAAGAACCATCAGACACTCAGCAAGGATTTGATGAAACCTTTGCTCAACCGAGCCATTATGGGTGTATACCCTCCCGGTTCAACCTTTAAGCCGACTCAGGCACTGACTTTCCTGCAGGAAGGAATCATCACGCCGCAAACGGCGTTCTCCTGCCCGCACGGATTTCATTACCGTGGCCTGAAGGTAGGCTGCCACGGCCATGCCTCCCCCATCAATCTGGTACCGGCACTCGGAACGTCCTGCAATGGTTATTTCTGCTGGGGACTGTTCTACATGTTCGGAAACCGCACGAAATATAAGAATGTGCAGGAAGCGATGACCCGTTGGAAAGACTATATGGTGTCTATGGGATTCGGATATAAACTGGGTGTGGACCTGCCGGGCGAGAAGCGTGGTCTTATCCCGAATGCACAGTTCTACGACAAAGCTTATCGCGGATCGTGGAACGGACTGACCGTTATCAGTATCTCCATCGGACAGGGTGAGGTCAACGCCACTCCGTTGCAGATAGCCAATCTGGCAGCCACCATTGCCAACCGGGGCTATTACTATGTGCCTCATGTAGTGAAGAGCATTAAAGGCGGTTCTTTGGACACGCTCTACAGCCGCAAGCATTACACCATGACCGACTCCAAATACTATAATTATATTGTAGCCGGCATGCGACGCGCAGTAGTTGGCGGTACCTGTCGCGCGGCAAACAGCCCGTATTACGAGGTTTGCGGTAAAACGGGTACGGCACAGAACCGCGGACATGACCACTCGGCCTTCATGGGATTTGCCCCGATGAACAACCCGAAAATCGCCATTGCCGTGTATGTGGAAAATGGTGGATGGGGAGCCGACTACGGTGTGCCGCTCGGTGCCCTGATGATGGAACAATACATAATGGGAAAACTCTCTCCTGAAAGCGAGAAAAAAGCAGAAGAGTTTCAAAATAGAAGAATCAATTATGGTAACGAATCGAGATAATAAAAGTATATGGGCTTCGGTAGACTGGGTGACCATTCTGCTGTATGTGGCTCTCATGGCCTTCGGATGGGTCAGTATCTGCGGAGCGAGCTATGACTTCAGCCAGGGAGGAAACTTCTTCTCATTCGACTCACGTTCGGGCATGCAGATTGTGTGGATCGGCACCTCTCTTGTGCTGGGCAGCATCATTCTGTTGCTCAACGACCGGATTTACGACACCTTTTCTTATGTGATCTATGCCCTGTTGCTGGTACTGCTGTTCATCACGCCCTTTCTGGCGCGCGACATCAAAGGTTCGCATTCGTGGATTAAAATCGGACCGTTCAGCTTGCAGTCTGCCGAATTTGCCAAGTTCGCCACGGCGCTAGCCGTGGCCAAGTTCATGTCTTCGTATGGGTATAACATAGCCCGCTGGCGTGACTTCGCCATGACACTGGCCCTGATATTCGTCCCCATGCTGCTCATCATCGCGCAGCGCGAAACCGGTTCGGCACTGGTTTATTTTGCTTTCTTCCTGATGCTTTACCGGGAAGGAATGCCAGGCTCTATCCTGTTTGCCGGCATCTCGGCGGTGGTCTACTTTGTGGTTGGCGTACGCTTTGACGCGGATCCGCTATGGTTCACTCCAACAAGTATCGGAGAATTTTCGGTGATGCTGCTCATCATGGTCTTCACTTTAAGCATGATCCGTATCTATTGCGGCAAGTCCAAGATGCTGACCCACCTGATTTACTGGACAGCCGGCATCAATGTCGTGGCACTGGCTTTTGCATTCTATGTCATCCCCTTCGATGTGGTATGGGTGCAACTGCCGCTATGCATCGGACTGGGACTCTATCTGATCTATGTATCCGTCACAGCCCGTGTGAAGAAATATTTCTATATTGCGGTATTTGCATTGGGCTCCCTGGCTTTCTTCTACTCAGTGGACTTCGTACTGAACAACGTGCTTGAAGCACATCAGCAGATTCGTATTAAAGTATTGCTGGGACTGGAAGACGACCCCACAGGAGCCGGATACAATGTGAACCAGGCAAAAATCGCCATCGGTTCGGGCGGTCTGAAAGGAAAAGGCTTTCTGAACGGTACACAAACCAAACTGAAATATGTACCGGAACAGGATACAGACTTTATATTCTGTACGGTGGGTGAAGAAGAAGGTTTTGTAGGTTCGGCAGCGGTATTGCTGCTGTTTCTCACATTGATTCTAAGGCTGATTCATCTGGCAGAGCGACAGCCCTACCGGTTCGGACGGGTATATGGTTATTGTGTGCTGAGTGTTTTTCTGTTCCACTTGTTCATTAATGTGGGAATGGTGCTTGGACTGACGCCCGTAATCGGTATCCCACTGCCATTCTTCAGCTATGGCGGTTCCTCCCTGTGGGGATTCACCATTCTGCTGTTCATATTTCTACGCATCGACGCTTCGCGAAATCTGGCTCAACGCTAAGGAGCCGGAACTGCCTGGATTTGAAGGCCCACCTGGCCCACTCCGGGCACCTCCTCGCGGCGCAGGATATGAAAGACTTTAACGGTACCGGTCTGCCCGGCCTGATAAGTGTGCTCCGGCAAAGGACATTCTGACAAAAACAGTCCGATACCGTTTTTATCCAAGTCGGAACACGGCACAATCTCACAGCAAACAGTATCTAAAAAGACGGTATCAGGCTGATGTAACGTCTGGCAGACCCCAATCCAGATTTTCTGATAAGGGTAACAGGCATTGGTACGCACACCGACCTTTCCCTGATAGACGCCCGCCTGCGTTACTTCCGGCAGGCTGAAAAGCAACGTATCAGTCTTATTCCATCCGTCAAAAGATACGGGGCGGTATTCATATACCAAGGTAGACGGCTCATTGCAGCAACTGCCTGCTCCCACAAGGGAAGCAAGCAGTGCGCAAAAACCAGTCAATATGTTAAGCGTCTTTTTCATTGTTCTTTTTGCTATCGGCCTCTCCGGCTGTATTTTTTCCTTCTGGAGCCTGATTTCTGTTCCGGTTATCCCGGTTCTTCCTTACTTTCTTGTTTTCTCCAGGCTCGCGGTTTTCTTTCTGTGCCGGACGGTTACGCTTTCTTTGTTCGCGGTTATTTCTGTTCTCTGCATTCCCGGCATTCTCCGGAGCTCCCTGCTGAGGTTTGTTCATCTCGGCATTCTTCTCACCCTGCGGTTTGCCAGTCTTCTGATTCTCCGGTGCGGCATTACGTTTTCCACCGTCCTTGCGGTTGCGATTTTTCTTCTTTCTCTTATCAAAGCGAGTCAGGCTCTCTTGTTCTACCAGATCCACAGTTCTTGGCGACAGACCGTCGTTTCCTTCGGTAAGCGTATCCGGCTTTTCTCCCTTGCGGTTCATCGAAATCACGGCAAAAGCGCGTTTGGCATGAATGGTTACCAGATTGGCTGCCAAATTCTTGTCGGTAGAATAAGTAATCATGCCCGAAAGAATATCTGCCTTGAAGAAGAAATATTCTCCAGCCTGTGTGAGCAATGAAATCTCGCGGCTCGGCAATCGTTTTCCGGCTTCCACATAAGCATCCACTTCGTAGTTCATGCAACATTTCAACTTGGCACACTGTCCGGCCAGTTTCTGGGGATTCAGCGAAATATCCTGGTAACGGGCTGCACTAGTTGACACGGAAACAAAATTCTTCATCCAGGTGGCACAACACAATTCGCGGCCACAAGGACCGATACCGCCGATGCGTCCGGCTTCCTGACGCGCTCCAATCTGTTTCATCTCAATACGTACCTTGAAAGCTTCGGCCAGCACCTTGATCAACTGACGAAAGTCCACACGACCGTCGGCTATGTAATAAAAGATAGCCTTATTTCCGTCGCCCTGATACTCCACATCGCCGATTTTCATCTCCAGTCCCAGTTTCTTGGCAATCTGACGGGAACGGATCATCGTATCGTGCTCCTTGGCCTTGGCCTCTTCATACTTCTCCATATCGACGGGCTTGGCCTTACGGTAAATACGCTTGATGTCCTGTTCCGATTTCAGATTCGCCTTCTTGATCTGAAGAGGAACCAGTCTTCCGGTAAGAGTCACCACTCCGATATCGTGTCCCGGAGAAGCCTCAACGGCCACAATATCTCCTTTTTCCAGCGGCAACTGGTTAGTGTTGCGATAATATCCTTTGCGCGTGTTCTTGAACTGCACTTCCACAAGATCAGTCGCTTCGCTATTACCGGGGATATCCGCCAGATAATCGTATGTATTAAGCTGTTTGTCCTGTCGTCCGCACCCTTTGGCACAAAGTCCGCGACAGCAGCCGTTCATTTTAAAGTCTTGATCCATCATATCATAAGGATTAGATATATTAATTTATTGAATAAGAAGGACAATCATCTTCAGGGCAAAATCAAAGAAAACGAACTTGGGATTTCCGTTTTGTTCGATATCTCTTTGCGCCAGACTCAGTTCGTCCATTATATGAATCACATTCCGCTCATTGATGAAACGGGCAAAATTTCTGGAAAAGTTTTCCTCCTCCATCGTCTCATAATTCAAGTCAGGTTGCCGGAAGTTGTAGATAAAGTTCTCCCGAATCAGTTTCTGCGAATAGGCCAGAAAATTCTTCTGTTTTTCCCGTCCCAGCGCAGCAATCTGCTCACTCCATTTCTTCAGGTCCTTGATCTTGCGCTGATAGCTCAGACGCATCAGAATGACAAACAGATCAAAGAACAGATTCTGATCGGCATTGCTGCGCAGCAACTGTTGGGCGGCAATCAGGTTGCCGTTGGCAGTATGAGCCACACGTCGCGCCGTATCACTGTCGCAGGCATTTCGCTGTATCAGTGCACCGGCTATTTCGTCCTCAGACAAGCCTTTCATGCCGATACACTGCGCCCGACTGACAATCGTAGGCAACACAGCCTCCAAACGTTCACTTATCAACAAGAAATGTGTTTCGGCCGGCGGTTCCTCCAGAAGTTTCAGCAGTTTATTGGCACATTCCAGATTCATTTTCTCCGGCAGCCAGATAATCATGACTTTCTTTCCACCCTGATTGGATTTCAAACTCAGCTTTTTCTGTATGGCATCGCTCTCGGCAGAATAAATCATCGCCTGCTGATTGCCAGCCTGCATATCCTCCAGCCATTCATCCAGACCGAAATAGACGTTCTCGCCCAACTGTTTTCTCCACTCCGGCAAATAGACATCAGACACGGAATGCGCCGCATCCTTATACTTAACAACCGGGAAAACGAAATGGAGGTCGGGATGCGCCCATCGGGCTGTCATCCGGCAACTGTTACACGCACTACAAGGTTCACCGTCATGAGGCTGGCTGCACAACAGATAACGGGCAAAGGCCAAGGCGACCGGCAGTTTTCCACATCCTTCCGGTCCATAAAAAAGCAAGGCATGCGCCACACGCCCTTCATCGGCCTCACGACGCAGCCGGTCTTTAATCTCGTCTTGTCCTACAACCTCCTTGAATAACATCATCAGTCAGTAATTAATAAATTTGGCGGGCAATCTCACGAATACTGTCCACTGCCGATACGGTATAGAAATGAATGCTGGGCACGCCGTGTGCCATCAGTTCCTTACACTGCTGCACAGCCCATTCAATACCCACCTGCTTCACTTCCTCGTCCGACTTACACTTTTGGATTTCTGAAGACAACGCCAGCGGCAAATCGCAATGGAAGGTCTTCGGAACCATCGTCAGCTGCGACAGTTTGGCCAGCGGCTTGATGCCCGGAATAATCGGAATATTGATGCCGATGGCGCGTGCACGCTCCACAAAGGAGAAATACTTCTCGTTGTCATAATACAACTGAGTCACGGCATATCGGGCACCCAAATCGGCTTTCAGTTTCAGCATCTGCAAATCTGTCTCCAGATTCGGCGCTTCCTCATGCTTCTCTGGATAGCAGGCCACACCGTAAGAGAAAGGCACTCCCGGCACCTTAATGGGGGTATCATCTACAAAAAAGCCCTCATTAAAACGGTTAATCTGACCAATCAACTCTGTAGCATGGGAATAGCCTCCAGGAGTCGGTTTGAAAGAAGCGTCTTCCTTGGCCTTGTCGCCACGAAGCACCAGCAAGTCACTGATTCCCAGAAACTGCAGGTCGAGCAGCATATATTCAATATCTTCCTTGGAGAATCCGCTACAAAGAATATGAGGAACCACATGCAGGTTATATTTGTTTTGAATGGCTGCAGCCACGGCAATCGTTCCGGGACGGCGACGCAGGCGCGCCCGCTGCATGAGTCCGTTACCGGCATCCTTATACACGTATTCACTACGATGGGTGGTAATATTCACATATTTGGGATCGAATTCCTTCAATTGCTCAATGGTACGGAAAAGTGCATCAATACCTGTACCTTTAAGCGGTGGCAAGACTTCGAAAGAAAATGCTGTACTTTTAGTACTGTTGATCAGATCTATGACGTTCATCTGCTATTCTATAATCAATGAATAATATTCCAATATCGTACAAAGATACAAAAAAAAATAGATTATGTTCTTTCCGCTTCACAAAAGATAAAAGTTGAAAGATTTCAGAACCAAAATATAAAATCGTTTTGAGCACCAAATCTGAAAAAAGAATATCTTTATTCAACAAAACAAAATCTGAAAACAAATCACCACCTTAATCGTAAATTTGCTCCGGACAATCCTCTGTTGCCCGATATCACTTCAAATACAATCTTATAAATTATCACATTAAAAACTAGCACAGCCTATGGATTTTATTGTTTTCATGGAAAAGGAAATCTTAAACAAGAAAAGGCAAGGGAAAATCAAGACCGCCAAGAACTATCAGGCTGCCCGAAACACTCTGGTGCAGTTTCTGGCAGAAAAAAGAAGCACGACCGTTCTTGAGCTGGAAACTTTTGATGCTCATCTGGTGAAGGCGTTTGAAAATTACTTGCTTTCCAAAAAGATCTGCAAGAACAGCACCTCCTTTTATATGCGCATACTGCGAGCGGTATATAACAGAGCCATTTCGGCATCCGGCATTCCCTCCCGCCAACCTTTCGGAACGGTCTATACGGGAATAGCCAAAACCGTAAAAAGAGCGGTAAACATTCAGATTGTGCAGCAAATCATGAAATTTACGCCAACAACTCCCTCCATGGAGTTTGCCAAGGATGCCTTTCTCTTCTGTTTCTTTTCATGCGGCATGCCGTTTATCGACATGGCCAAGCTCACGGCAAAGAACATTCAGGACGGGCGTATCACCTACACCCGAAGCAAAACCAACCAGCAATTATCCATCAAAATAGAACCGGTCATGGAGCGCATCATCCACAAGTATTACAATGGCAAACGCGAGTATCTCTTTCCGATTCTGAAAGACCCCAAAAACCATCATGCAGACTATCATCGGGCACTACGGCTGTATAACCAGAACCTAAACAAGATCAGCCAGTCGTTAGGCAAAGGGGTTCACCTCACATCGTACGTACCTCGGCACAGTTGGGCCTCCATCGCACACGAGCAAAACATCTCCATGAACGTCATCAGCGAGTCATTGGGACACTGCAACGAAAGTACTACCTCCATTTACATCAAATCGCTGAGCACCAAGAACACAGACCAAGCCAATGAAAGAATCCTGAAGAAGGTATTATCAGGAGAACAGAAGAAGAAACAACAGAAAACAGAAACCTATCTGAATCTTGTTTTTTTCAGAAAGTTCTATGAATATCACGACAAAACAGCAAGAAAGACATTCACATATTCTTTCTAAAGCAATCCGGAAAACGACAAAACCAAGACACAAACAAAAGAAAGATCTGCAAAAGAATAACTGATTGAAGTTCATTACCGAACTTTTTCCTTATTTACTTCTTATAAATCTGACTGACCAGATTGCATCTTTCTGACGGCAGGATTCCCTGTCGCCAAGAAGTGTACGCCCATACGGCAAGCAAGGATGCAGAGAATAGATATAATAAAAAAATGAAACAGATTCTTAACAGATAAAACAGTTTGCTTTCATTTTTCATGTTCTCTTTCTTTATAAGAAAGAGCATAATTCGATGCAAATATACATATTCTGTTTGATTCGACAAAAAAAAATGCATTTTTTTATTCCAAGCCCCTTTTCTGCGATTATAATCTGTAACCTATTCCTTATTATTATAAGCCCCCTCCTTTCATCCTTCTCAAGAAACCCCTTCTGCATTAGCATCCTATTACATATTTTTTATACTGAAAATCAACAAATTACACAAGCGCAAGAATAATCCTATGCGCATTTCTTATAAAGAGATTTCCAAAAAACTTAAACTAAAGCACTAAAAAACAAATACTTACAAAGAATAGAACATGGCAAAATCTTAAATGTTTTTGAAAACGATGCAACATTCCGATCATATTAACAACAAATTTTTAAATAACAGTTCTAATCAAAATTAATTAATTTATGAAAAAGAATTTCATTAAAGTGTCAGTCATCTGTGCGTTGACATTGGCTTCATCCACTGCAGTGGTAAGCTGTTCTGACTATGATGACGACATCAAAAATCACCAGGAACAGATCGACGCTCTGAAGAAGCAGCTGGATGCATCAAAGACCGAGATTACTGAGGGATTGAACACTGCCATTGAGGGATTGAAGGCAGAGATTACCGAGATTGCCGGAAGCAAGGCTGATGCAGCTTCTGTCAAGGCTTTGGAGCAGAAAGCAGCTGAATTGCAGCAGGCTTTGGATTCAAAGGCCAGCAACGAGCAGATTACCACATTGAGCGAAGAGGTTAAGGGCCTGATCAATGATGTAAATACAGAGTTGTCTGCCGCTATGGAAGAGACCAAGACTTCTTTGGAAGGCCAGATTTCTACTTTGCAGCAGAAGCAGGATGAATTGAACAAAAAGATCGAAGGACTGGATAATAGCGAGGAAATTGCAACCATTCAGTCTGAATTGGACAAAGTTACTTCTGACCTGGCCAAGGCTCAGAATGACTTGAAGACTATCCTCGACGCCAACTACGGAGAAAAGATCACCGATTTGCAACAACGTGTAACTAATCTGGAAGGCTTAAAGGCTGAACTTGAAAACTACACAGACGAAGCAATAAAGAATCTGAAACCTGAAATTACCGCTGAAATCCAGGCAGCAATCAACGGCGTTAAAGAATTGATTCCAGAAAATCTTGACAGCAGGCTGACAACTCTGGAAGAAAAGATTGCCAACTATGTTACTGCAAATGACTTGCAAGCTGAAGTTGACGCATTGGAATCTCTGATCAATACTAAAGAAGAAGGATTGAAGGCTTTAATCGACGGTAAGGTTAGCCAGGATCAGTTCAACGAGTTGCAAGCTGAAGTTAATGCACTGGAAGAGAAAATCGTATCTAGTGAAACTATAGATGAGAAAATCCAAACTGAAATCAAAGCACTGAGAGAAGACGTTAAAAAGCTTCTGGGCATTATGGTTCAGAGTATCATGTATGTACCTCAGTTCGATGGCAACTTACAGCCTACTCATGTAGCATTCAATACACTGTATGCTCAGCCAACTATTGGTGGAAACCCAGCAAAAGTTGCTGATAACGTAACTTCTAAGGTCCAATTCCGTGTTACTCCTGCTTCTGCAGCCGCATCCTTTAAAGATAATTACAAAATTACTTTTGAAGGAAAGTGGATTGGACAGACCCGTGCCGCACAGGAAAACTATCTGAATGCAGAATATGTTGCAGATGCCGACGCAGAAGCTAAAGGTATCGTGACTTTCAATGTATCTCGCAGTACAGTATTCTCTCCAGGACAAGCATACGCATTATGCGCACACATCGCTGCCATTAATGAAGAGGGAAAAACAGAAAATATGACTGATATCTCTTCTGACTTCTTCGTTGCCAGCCACAGCGACATTACCGTAAAGACCATTGAAGTAGTTGCCCCAAATTTCAATAATGCAAAAACTGTTGCATGGAATGACACAAAAACAAGTTTCACTCCAGGAACTGTTACGCTGAAAGGCACAAAGCTAGACAACACTACCATCAATGACCTTGCAGCCATCTTTGGAGCTGATAAATTTACTGTAAAATATGCATTGACAGATGTCACAACAAATGGCGCCAATGCATTCCAGATCAACGAAAACACCGGTGAAGTCAAAGTCAAGAGTGCATCAAGTAGCGCCATTAACAGCAAAGCTGGTGTCAAGGCAACAGTAACAGCAGCAGGTGTATCTTACAACACGCAGTTCAACAACGCATCATTTGAGATCATTAAGGACATTAAGACCTATAAAGAGGATATTGATGTAAACTGGTTGACCATTGCTACACAAAACATCACTGTCGACCTGCTTGACGCAACCCACAAAACTAAGATTGCGGATGCCTTTGGCATCAGTACAAGCGACTGGGCGAACATTGTAAGCACAGCTCAAATAACTGATGATCTCGGCACTGTTAGCGGCATAAGTTTGAATAAGACTGGAGGAAACTTGTCATTGACTATTGCTCAACTGACGCACGTCGCTGCTGACAAGGTTGTAACAATCACTCTTAAGGACAATACTAGTGGAACAACCCAATCATCAAGCGAATACGAAATCAAGCTGACAATTAAGGCAACCAAATATGTTGACGATAAGCTCAATCTTACAAAACAGGATGCTGTATGGGACAATAACAAGGTAACTCTGACTCCGACATTCACAATGAATAATGGTAAGGTAAATGCCATGAATTTGAATGTAGATGTAACTTCTATCTACAAGAATTTCGCTGCTGACATTGCGAACATCCACAGCAATTACGCTCACGTCACGATTGTCGCTCCAACAAATAGCGTACCAGGTGTTACTGCAGCCAACTACAACAGCCTAACTGCACCACAAAACAAGACCATGACTATCAATCAGGCAAATTACAGTGGCGGTGCAACAATCCAGGCCCAGACAAAATTTGTTTATGAGAATGGTCGAGTTGTAGACAGTAAGACTCAGAACTTCACATTTGGCGTACAACAGCTGTCTGGTACTTTCGTGAACAATGCTCCTGCAGAAGTTAAGTTCAGCACAAAGAATGAAAGCAAACAGCTGACAGGCTTGAGCTGGAAAGACTATCTGAACAGAGCTATATGGGTAGATGGTAAGAAGCAGATTTACAATGCACAATCTATGCCAAACGCAGCATTTGAAGTGGACCCATTTAGCAACAATATCTATGCAATGACAAATTGCGTTCCTGTATACTCTATCGAGCAGTCTAATGACTACCTGAAAGTTGATCCAAACACAGGTGTTATCACACTGACTCAGAGCGGTAAGGACAAAGTATTTACCGGAAATTACACTGCAAAATTGATTGTAACCATCAATCAGCCACGTTGGGGCGCTATCAATGGATTAGGTACAGCAACAAATGGTCAGTATAAACTGACATTCAACGTTGTCATCCCAGCAGGAATTCAGTAAAGACTACAGTAATGGCAAAACAGTATAAGCAAAACAGTATAAACCCCTAGCCTTACTGTATTATAGCAGATAGAGTGCGCCGTGAGGCGCACTCTATTGAAAACCAACAGAAGTGCCTGGGACATACCGGTTTGACATTACTGACTCACATTGAAAAGAAACTGTTCAGGGACACAATTTTCATCCCATCTCTCTGAAAGATAGATCTGTAAAATAGTAGGTATACTTAAAATTGTTTTTTTGGGTATTCAAGCAGACCCAGAGTCTGTTTGGTCTTGCTTTTTAGCAAGTATTTATCACGTTTCATTCAATTATTTACCCCGCCTCTGCCACAGACAGAGACGGGGTATTTTTTTCATCCCAATGAAATGAAAAGATCGCCCTGATGATTTATGGAAATCATCAGGGCGATTTTTTGTGCCAACAAAAACAAAAAAGCGTGTGAGCAAATGCTTTTGCATTCAGCAACACACGCTTTATATTTTTCAGCCCGGTTTCTTGTCCGGATCTAAGTTCGTGGAGCATGCGAGACTCGAACTCGCCACCTCTTGACTGCCAGTCAAACGCTCTAGCCAGATGAGCTAATGCCCCAAAAAGATATCCTTTTTCTTTGGACACCACAAAGGTACAAAAAAGCATTTAAACAGAAAAAGATTTTCTCTATTTTTTTCATTCCGATTCAAAAAAACATTCCGAGAAACATTTTGCACCGGCAAAAGAAGTACAGTTCTTCGGAAAACGCAAATTACTAAAATCTATTAAAAATAAATCCAATCATATCCTTTGCTGTTTTTCCGGTAAAGCATACCTCAAAAACAGTCTGCCACTCCTCACATTTCTCCCTCGAAAAACTTAATTGAGAAAAACCTTTTTCCACGCCATGAAAACCGCCATATTTCCGCTCATTTTTAGAAACTTATATTTTCAAAAAACATAAAAAATTATTATCTTTGCATAGAGATAAAAAGCAGATTTCTTCCTATAGAAAAGTCCCCGTTTTTTATCTCAAAATTCCCTCAGCAAATCCCGGTAATCCCCCTCTACAAGCCTGCAAACGACAATTAAATACACGCTTTATATTGCAAAAATAATTTAAAGCAAAATCAACCTAAAAACTATTTTTATGATGAAAAAAACTACTTTTCTGGCCCTATTGCTAGCCGGAAGCAGCATGGGAGCCTATGCACAAAACGAGAAAAAAAGCGAATTTTCTCCACACTGGAGCATGCAGATTCAGGGCGGCGCCGCCTACACCTTAGGAGAAATAGCATTTAAAGAAATGATATCTCCATCGGCTGCCATCTATGCCGGATATCAGTTCACCCCGCTTTGGGGACTGCGTGCCGGTCTGACCGGATGGCAGGCTAAAGGGTCATGGGTAACCCCGCAATATGACTATTCGTTTAATTTCGTTCAGGCCAATATTGATGCCACCCTGAACCTGGGCAATCTTTTTGGAGGCTACAAGGCTACCCGAATTGTCAACCCGTATTTGTTTGCCGGTGTGGCTCTGAATGGAGGTTTCAACAACGACGATGCCATCGCGTGGAACAACCAGGGACACAAACTGGAGTATCTGTGGAGCGGTAAGGAACTCTTCCCCGTGGGCCGCTTCGGCCTGGGAGCCGACTTCCGTCTGACCCGCAATCTCAGTTTCAATCTGGAGGCCAATGCCAATGTGCTTTCGGATAAATTCAACTCAAAGAAAGCCGGAAATGCCGACTGGCACTTCAACCTGATGGCCGGATTCTCCATAAAGTTCGGCGGCAAGAAGAAAGCCGAACCGGCACAGGAAATCATTGCCGCACAGGAAGTAACACCGGCTACGCCTGCCACACCGGTCACTCCGGTCGAAACACCGAAGGAGGAGCAGAAAGTCGTTCAGACGGAACAAGTTACAGAAAACGTCTTCTTCAAGATCAACTCGGCCTCAGTCAGCAAAGAGGGCATGGACAAAATCGCCAAAATCGCAGATTTCATGAAAGCCAACCCCAATACGAAAGTAAATGTATGCGGCTATGCCGACAAGCAGACCGGAACCCGCAGTTATAACAAGACTCTGTCCAAGAAACGCGCCGAGGTTGTCAGCAAGCTTCTCGAAAGCAAAGGCATCAGCAAAGAGCGGATCATCACCGACTACAAGGGCGACAGCGTACAGCCATTCAGCAACAACGTCGAAAACCGCGTAGTTATCTGTATCACGAAAGAATAAAAAACGAAAAATGAAATCCGACAGGACAACGCCTCATCGAGGGCATCTTGCCGGATTTTTTATTTCGGTAAAAACAAAAAAATAAGGCATTCAAGAATTTCTTCTTAAATGCCTTGCTTTAATTTTGTAGCGGGACCGGGGATTGAACCCGGGACCTCATGATTATGAATCATGCGCTCTAACCAGCTGAGCTATCCCGCCGTAAGGTTGCTGTCCTTATCGTTTTGCGTTGCAAAGGTACGCATTTATTTTTAATCTCCAAACTTTTCCGCAAAAAAAATGCATTTTTTCTGCAAAAAATATCCTTTTCCGTTTTGCGAAGATACGATCCGATGAACTCTCCACGCCTCGACAAGCTCTATAAACATATCATATACAGCATTTTATCCATAAAAATCACCAAACGGGACTTTTTATCGGAAAAATCGCACTTTTTCCAGAAATAAAAAAGAAAAAAAACGATATAAGGAATAAAGTTTACCAAAAAAAGACAGGCGCATGCTTTGTTCTGCAATTTTTATCTTAAATTTGCACATCATTCTCACGTGGATCAGATAAAATGAGATTATTCAAGAAACTAGACATATTTATATTCAAGGCATATGCATTGCTTTTTGTAGGCACCTTTTTTATTTGTTTGTTTGTCTTTATGATGCAGTTTATGTGGCTTCACATAGACAAACTGATCGGAAAAGGATTGAGCCTTGACGTGCTGGCCCAGTTTTTCTTTTATGCCAGCCTCACCCTGGTTCCCATGTCTCTGCCGCTGGCCATTCTGCTGGCCTCACTCATCACCTTCGGTAATTTCGGCGAACGGTTTGAGCTTTTGTCCATGAAGGCTGCCGGAATCTCGCTTATCCGCATTTTCCAGCCCACCGCCATCCTGGCTTTGCTGCTCAGCGCCGGATCGTTCTACTTTCAGAATGTAACCAGCCCGAATGCCACCAAGAAACTGGCAGCACTCATCTACTCCATGAAGCAGAAATCGCCCGAACTGGAAATCCCCGAGGGAATATTCTATAATGAAATCCCGGGCTACAATCTGTTTGTGGAGAAAAAGAACAAGGAAACGGGTATGCTCTATGGCGTGATGATTTATAACAACACGAACAGTTATGAAGACACGCAGATTGTGCTGGCCGACTCGGCCCGCCTGCAAAGCACTGCCGACAAGAAGCATCTGCAGCTCACCCTGTATCAGGGAGAGCGCTTCCAGAATATGAAGGGACAGAACTCGGCTCTGAGCAATGCCAATATCCCGTACATGCGCGAGACATTCATCGAGGAAACCGACCTGATTGCTTTCGACGCCAATTTCAATGCGCTGGATGCTTCGCTGCTCAGCGGTAATGCCCAGACCAAGAACATTGTACAGATCAAGGAAGGTATCGACTCCCTCACGGCCATGAAGGACAGTGTGGGACGCGCGGCCTATCGCGAAGCGCAGTTCAGTTTCATGAACAAGGCGACTTCGGTAAGCAAACAGGATTCGGCACGCGTACAGGCGGCCACTCCCCTGCCGTTTGACTCGGTTCTGGCCAAGCTGACTCCCGAAAACAAACAGCAGATCATTCAAAAGGCGGCCTACAAGGGAGCCAATGCCACTTCCGACTATGAGTTCCGCCAATATACCACCAATGATGTGAACCGCGCCTTGCGTCTGCACTGGGTGGAATATAACAAGAAAATGACCCTGTCGCTGGCCTGCCTCATCTTCTTCTTTATCGGAGCTCCGCTGGGTGCCATCATCCGGAAAGGAGGTCTCGGTGTACCGGTTGTCGTATCCGTAGCCATCTTCATCTTCTATTATATAATAAATGTATCGGGTGAAAAGATGGCCAAGTCGGGCGAATGGAACGTCACTTTCGGTATCTGGATGAGTTCTGCCATTCTGATGCCTATCGGTGCCTTCCTGACCTACAAGGCAAACAAAGACTCTGTGGTGTTCAACTTCGAGGCTTATCAGGCATTCTTCAAGAAACTGCTGGGCCTGAGAGTGACGCGTCACATCAACCGGAAAGAGGTGATTATCAACGATCCGGACTATCCGGTGGTGAAAGAACAGATTCGGGAGCTCCTGGAACACTGCCGGGAGTATGCCGCCAAGAACAGATTGCGCCTGGCACCGAATTATTTCAAGCTGTTCTTTACTTACCAGACCGACCATGAGATGACCGAGGTATGTAACCGGCTGGAAGACCTGGTAGTCGTCCTGTCCAACTCGCGCGATGCCGCCATTCTGGAGTATCTCAACAAACTGCCGGTGTTGTCTCCGCATGCACACACCAGACCGTTTGAACGCAAAAAGCTGAACCAGCTGCTGGGAGTTCTCGTACCTCTGGGCCTGTTCTTCTATTTCCGCATCTGGTTCTACCGGCTCCGCCTGTATAAGGATCTGAACAACATCCAGACCTACGGCGAGCGAATCATCAACCGAATTGAGAATATAATAACAACATAAAGATACCTATTATTAAAATGGAGAATTTTAAATTAAACACAATTGAAGAGGCTCTGGCCGACTTCAAAGAGGGTAAGTTCCTGATCGTAGTAGACGACGAGGATCGTGAAAATGAGGGCGACTTCATCACCGCTGCCGAAATGATCACTCCCGAAAAGATTAACTTTATGCTGACCAACGGAAGGGGTGTTTTGTGTGCTCCGATCACCATATCTCGCAGCCAGGAACTGGAATTGCCGCATCAGGTAAGTGACAACACTTCTATTCTCGGCACTCCGTTCACCGTTACCGTGGACAAGCTGGAGGGATGCACCACCGGCGTTTCCGCTCACGACCGTGCCGAAACCATCAAGGCACTGGCCGACCCGAACAGCAAACCGACCGATTTCGGACGTCCGGGCCACATCAACCCGCTTTATGCCCAGGATAAGGGTGTTTTGCGCCGTGCCGGACACACAGAGGCAGCTGTCGATCTGGCACGCCTGTCGGGATTGCAGCCGGCCGCAGCCCTGATTGAGATTTTGAACGAGGACGGAACTATGGCCCGCATGCCGCAGTTGCAGCAGGTGGCCCACAAGTTCGGCATCAAGATCATCGCCATCCGCGACCTGATTGCCTATCGCCTGAAACAGGAATCTATGGTAGAACAGGGACCGGAAGTGGATATGCCTACCGAGTACGGACATTTCCGCGACATCACTTTCCGCCAGAAGAGCAACGGTCTGGAGCACGTGGCTCTGATCAAAGGTACCTGGACTCCCGACGAACCGATTCTGGTGCGCGTACATTCTTCTTGCGCCACCGGAGATATCTTCGGCAGCCAGCGCTGCGACTGTGGTGCCCAGCTGCATGAGTCTATGCGAATGATCGAAAAGGAAGGCAAGGGTGTGGTTCTTTATATGAATCAGGAAGGACGCGGCATCGGCCTGTTCAACAAGATGAAGGCATACAAGCTTCAGGAAGAAGGTATGGATACCGTCGATGCCAACACACATCTGGGATTCTTACCCGACGAGCGCGAATATGGCGTAGGAGCACAGATTCTGCACGATCTGGGCGTGCGCAAAATGCGTCTGCTCACCAATAACCCGGTAAAACGCGTGGGTCTGGAAGCTTACGGTCTGGAAATCGTAGAGAATGTACCTATCGAGGTTGGTGTGAACCCTTACAACGAAAAGTATATGCGCACCAAGAAAGAGCGCATGGGTCACAACCTGCACTTTAACAAATAATCAACAAACTGTATCACTATGGAAGAAAAAGAAATGTTTATTCTGCAGCAAACTCTTGGAAAAGAGCAGAATGCAGTATTCGCAAAACTGATGCGCAGCGTGTACCTTTGGATGGTATTCGCTCTGGTCATCACCGGGCTCACAGCAGCTTATGTAGCCAACAGTCCGGCCTATATCAGTGCTTTGGTAAATAATCCGATGCTGTTCTATGGAGTCATCATTGCCGAACTGGCAGTCGTGTTCATCCTCTCAGGACGCATCCACAAGATGTCGTTCCTGACAGCTTCCCTGATGTTTATATTCTATTCTCTGCTCACCGGTGTATCGCTCTCTACGATATTTCTGGCTTATACAGAGAGTAGCATCGCCACCACATTTCTGATTACTGCCGGCACCTTCGGCACCATGAGTCTGGTAGGCTTTGTCACCAAAAAGGATTTGAGCAAGTTGGGCGGCATCCTGTTCATGGCTCTTATCGGCCTGATCATCGCTACTTTGGTCAATATATTCCTGGTTAGCGACACTCTGGGCTGGATCATCAACTATGTAGGTGTGCTGATCTTTGTAGGATTGACAGCTTACGACACTCAGAAAATCAAGCAGATGATGCGCGAATACGGCACAGACATCAATGAACAGACCCAGAAAATGGCTTTGATGGGAAGCCTTTCCCTCTATCTGGATTTCATCAACATGTTCCTGTACTTGCTGAGAATCTTCGGAAATAGAGACTAAAAGTTGCCAGAATGCACACTGCAGTTGGCAAAATGTTATCAAATTTACGAAAAACTATTAAAGGAGTAGGTTTTTCGAGCGAAAAGAGCTACTTTTGCAACAGCAATAACAAAATTATAATAAACAGAGAGAAAAATGAACCAATTATCAGATCGTCTCAACAGACTGTCACAGTCTGCGACATTATTAATGTCTCAAAAAAGCAATGAACTGAAAGCTCAGGGTATCGATGTGATCAACATGAGTGTGGGCGAACCGGACTTTAATACCCCGGACCATATCAAGGCCGCTGCCATCAAGGCAGTAGAGGAGAATTTCTCACGTTACTCTCCAGTTCCGGGTTATCCGGCTTTGCGTCAGGCCATCGCCAGCAAACTGAAGAACGAAAACGGGCTGGACTACACTCCGGCACAGATTGCCTGCTCTAACGGTGCAAAACAGTCTGTCTGCAACGTGGTGATGACAGTGGTCAATGCAGGAGACGAGGTGATTATTCCGGCACCTTATTGGGTGAGCTATCCGGAAATGGTGAAATTGGCTGATGGTACTCCGGTGGTCGTAGGCGCCGGCATCGAGCAGGACTTCAAGATCACTCCGCAGCAGCTCGAGGCAGCCATCACTCCGAAAACCCGTGCCCTGATTCTTTGCTCACCGAGCAACCCAACCGGTTCTGTTTATTCTAAGGAAGAGTTGGCCGGACTGGCTGCCGTTCTGGCAAAACACGAGCGCGTGATCGTGATTGCCGATGAGATTTACGAGCACATCAACTATATCGGCAAGCACGAGAGCATCGCCCAGTTCGAGGAGATCAAGGACCGCGTGGTCATCATCAACGGTGTGTCCAAGGCGTATGCCATGACGGGATGGCGTATCGGTTTCATCGCCGGACCGGAATGGATCGTGAAGGGCTGCAACAAATTGCAGGGTCAGTACACCAGCGGACCGTGCTCCGTGTCGCAGAAGGCTGCCGAGGCTGCCTACACCGGCTCACAGGAATGTGTTGAGGTGATGCGTCAGGCATTCGAACGCCGTAGAGACCTCATCGTAGAGCTGGCCAAGGAAATTCCGGGATTGGAAGTAAACAAGCCTCAGGGCGCATTCTACCTGTTCCCGAAATGCAGCTCTTACTTCGGTAAGAAGGACGGTGACCGTGTGATCAACACTTCTACCGACCTGGCTCTTTACCTGCTGGAAGTGGGCCATGTGGCTACAGTGGGCGGCGACGACTTCGGTTCTCCGGAATGTTTCCGTATGAGTTATGCAACCAGCGACGAAAACATCAAAGAAGCCATGAAGCGTATCAAAGAAGCTTTATCTCGCTTGAAATAAAAACTTTGATCCATGTCTTGGCTTCTCCCGGAGCCAAGACATTTTTTATTTTCTACAAAAACCATTTCAACCGGTTCCGGACTTATTTATGAACATGCGGAACCGCATTCATCGGTAATCATTTTCTCCGTCAGAAAGGGGTTATTCGAATATTATTCACGGATACAGTCAATTATCAATTATGAGCAAACGTACAATCTGGATTGGAATGTTCGCTCTGTTGTTTGCTACCGACGCAGCGATTGCGGGGCAGGCGGCAGGAATATTCCCTCTGCTTAAGAAGAAAAAGAAGAAAGCCCAAAAAGAAGTTCAAATCTCCGAATACAAGAAACTCACCGGAAGGGATTCCGTAGCCTTCGGCGGAGTGATGAATGTGGTCAAGAAAGAAGATACTTTTTATCTGGAAATCCCCGCGGCGCTGATGGGGCGCGAGTTTCTCGTGACGAACCGCCTGCAGCGCGTTCCCAAGGAACTGAATGAGGCGGGGGTGAACAAGGGCATCAACTACGAGAACCAGACCATCCGCTTTGAATGGAACCGCGCGGACAAGAAGGTGGCCATACGCCAGCAAAGAAACACGCCGGAGTTTCCGCAGGGAAATGCCATCGGCGCTTCCGTGCTCGACAATTATATCGACCCGCTCATTGCCAGCCTGAAGGTGGAAGCCGTGGCTTCGGACTCTTCGAGCGTGCTGGTCAAGGTGAACGATCTGTTCAACGGCAAGCAGAACTGCCTGAATGACGTGTTCAACCTGATCAATCTGGGCACATCGGCCAACACGGACCTGTCGCGCATCCTGGATATCCGGGCCTTCTCCAACAATGTGACGGCTACTTCGGAGCTCACCACCATCGTGCGCGAAGGCATGAGCAAGGTGAACATCACCGTGGTGGTCAGCTCCTCACTGACACTGCTTCCTGAAATCCCGATGCCGGGACGCGAGGAATCTTCTCTTGTGGGCTACTTCACCACGCCGCGCCTGCACTATTCCGACACGCAGCAGGAGCTGAAGGAAAAGAATTACATCACGCGCTGGCGACTGGAGCCCAAGGACAAGGAGGCTTATCTGGCGGGGCAGCTCGTGGAGCCCGTCAAGCCGATTGTGTTCTATATCGACGCGGCCATGCCGAAGCACTTGCGGCCGTATATCGAGAAGGGTATCCTGGACTGGAACGTGGCTTTCGAGAAGGCCGGATTCAAGAACGCGGTGCAGGTGCGCGACTACACGGACAGCATCGCCGCCGAGGGGGACGACATGAAATATTCGGTGCTGACTTATGCCGCATCGGACAAGGCCAACGCGATGGGGCCTTCCGTGATCGACCCGAGAACGGGCGAGATTCTCGAGGCGGACATCATCTGGTGGCACAACGTGCAGTCGCTGCTGCGCGAATGGATCATGGTGCAGACGGGACCGACCAACCCGCAGGCGCGCACCTTGCAGCTGCCGGAAAGCCTGATCGGCGACGCGGCGCGCTTCGTGGCCTGTCACGAAGTGGGTCACTCGTTAGGCTTACGCCATAACATGCGTGCCTCAAACGCTTATCCGACAGATTCTTTGCGCTCGGCAGAGTTTACCTCACGAGTAGGTGGAACTTCTACTTCCATCATGGATTACGCGCGCTTCAACTATGTGGCACAGCCGGGCGACGGCGTTACCGTCACATCGCCGCACATCGGAGTTTATGACCTGATGGCCATAGAATGGGGCTATCGCTGGTTCCCTACAGAAGAGGAAGGAAAGAAACCTTTGGTAGATTTTCTGAAGAAGCACAACGGACCGCTTTACCGTTACAGCGAGGCTCAGCCGGCACGTGCCGCAGTCGATCCACGCTCTTTGAGCGAAGACTTGGGAGACAACGCCATGAAATCGGCCCGCTACGGTATTGCCAACCTGAAGCGTATCATGCCGGAACTGGTAAACTGGACCACTACGGGACAGCCGGGCCAGACTTACGAAGAGGCGGCCAAGCTGTATTCGGGAGTCATCTTCCAGTGGGGTCTGTATCTGTATCATGTCATGGCCAATGTGGGAGGTATCTATCTGGAGAATACCACCGTGGGCGACGGCGAGCAGACCTTCACGTATGTGGAGAAGGACCGGCAGAAAGAGGCGGTGCAGTTCCTGCTGGAGGAAATCTTCACGTATCCGGACTGGCTGTTCAATGCTCCGATCACCAACTATACTTATCTGCTGAAGGACACTCCGGTAGGTCTGGTGGAGCAGAATCCGAACCTGGCTTTCAAGAACCAGCTGAACTACGTGTTCTGGGATCTGCTGCACAACGAGCGTCTGGTGCGCATGATTGAGAATGAATTCCACAACGGCAGCAAGGCATTCACCGCCATCGACATGATGGACATGCTGCACAAGCATATCTTCGGCGCCACCCTCTCCGGCAAGAAGACGGATGTCATGACCCGCAACATCCAGAAAGCTTATGTGGACGCGCTCATCACGGCGGCAGCCGAGGCCGAGGGCGTGAAAATCAACAAGAGCCTGTATGAGAACTCTTTGTGGGACAAACCAAGATTCCTGTGCTCCTGCGGCGAACATCATCTGGAGGGCGAGGCCGAACGCAGCGGCGGTATCCGCAACATCGACCTCTATGGCAAGCAGGCCAACCGCATCAGCGACGCCATCAGTGTGAAGCGCGGCGAACTGGTGCGCATCCTGAATCTGCTGAAGAGCAAGCGCAACAGCGGAGACACAGCCACAAAATTCCATTACGAGGACCTGATCCTGCGTATCCAAACCGCATTAGGACTGAACAAATAAAACAACGTATATGAAAATAATCCAATGTATTCTATTTATATTGCTCTCGGTGACAGGACTGCAGGCCCAGACCCGCACGATCAAGGGAACCATCCTCGACGGAGAGTTTAACAACGAGCCTCTGCCCGGCGCCACCATCTCGGTGCCGGCCTCGGGCGGCAAGGCTATGAACGGCACCACAAGCGACCTGGAGGGTAACTTCACGCTGAAGGTGGATGCCGGAACCGCTTATCTGGAAGTGCGCTTCATTGGCTATCAGACTCAGAAAGTAGCCCTGAAGCCGAACGTAAACCAATACAAGGTCGTCCTGAAGAGCGCTTCCAAAGAGATGGACGAACTGGTCGTGACCGGCTATCAGAAAATCGACCGCCGCAAACTGACGGCAGCGGTAACCACGCTGAACATCTCCGACGAGAAAATCGGAGCGGTAAAGAGTATCGACCAGGCACTGGCCGGACAGATCTCGGGTCTGTCGTCCGTTTCCACTTCCGGAGCGCCGGGAGCACCGACAAAAATCCGTATCCGCGGTACGGCGTCCATCAACGGAACGCAGGAGCCTCTGTGGGTGCTCGACGGAATTCCCCTGGAGGGCACCGACATCCCCGATATGGAGGACCTGAAGGATATTGATAATATTTATCAGACTTCCATCGCCGGCATCAACCCGTCGGACATCGAGAGCATCACCGTGCTGAAGGATGCCGCAGCCACAGCCATCTACGGTGCCCGTGCCGCCAATGGTGTGATTGTCATCACCACCAAGAAGGGTAAAGCCGGAAAGCCGCAGATCAACTTCTCCACAAAACTGACTTACAGCCCGAACATCAACATGGACCGCCTGAATCTGCTGAACTCCGACGAGAAGGTGGATCTGGAGCTGGACTTGCTCCGCTCGGACTATACCTTCCGTGAGAATAAAGGTGACGTGGCCCGCATATTGAACAGCATGGGCCTGACCAACGCTTACAAGCAGGGCGGCTGGGATGCGCTGACTCCGGAGGCACAGACGGCCATCAACCAGCTGCGCCAGATTAATACGGACTGGAATGACATTCTGTTCCGCGACGTATTCAATCAGGAATACAACTTCAGCATCTCGGGAGGCAACGAAAAAGCCAACTATTATACTTCCGTAGGTTACTACGACGAGCAGGGTAACGTCACCGGCGTGGACAACAACCGTTTCAACGTAACCCTGAAAACCAATTATCAGGTAAACAAGCGCCTGAAGCTCGGTGCTTCGGTATTTGCCAACCAGCGCCAGCAGAAGAGCTACATGACCGACTACAACGGTTTCGTGAATCCGGTGTACTACTCGCGTCTGGCCAACCCGTACATGCGTCCGTTTGACGAGAACGGAAACTACATCTACGACGTGAACGTGCAGGGCGGTAAAGAGGACTCCGAGCTGGATTTCAACATATTCGAGGAGCGCGCCAACACCTCGAACGAGCGGACCGACCGCTCAGTGATGGCCATCTTCGACGGAGAACTCAAGCTGAACGACTATTTCAAGCTGACCTCTCAGTTCGGTCTTCAGGTGGATGCCTCAACTTTGGACAAGTACGCCGGCGAGAACAGCTTCGCCATGCGTAAGGATCACGAGCGCGCCCAGTACTCATATTCTGACGGAAAGCGCAGCTTCCTGCCCGAAGGCGGTATGCACAAGGTGACCGAAACCCACAACAATCAGTGGACGTGGAAGGCGATGGCCGAGTATCAGCAGCGCTTCAAGAACAAGCATGATGTGCAGCTCATGGCCGGAACAGAGATTCGTCACTCCGAATACAGCAGCACCTTCTCGGCCGCTTACGGTTATGACAACCGCACGCTGACCTCGCAACCGGTTATTTTCCCGAACGAGGATGTGGCCAAATATTTCCCGCTGCATCAGGAATCCTTTACGGAAAATGCCTTTGTATCCTGGTTCGCCACCGGTTCTTACACCTACAAGGCCCGCTATACTTTGGGCGGAAGCATCCGTTTCGACGGTTCCGACGTGTTCGGTGTCTCCAAGAAATACCGCTATCTGCCGCTTTATTCGGTCAGCGGTTTGTGGCGCGTCAAGGAAGAAAACTTCCTGAAAGACGTTGATGCCATCAATGATTTGGGCATCCGCGCCTCATACGGTCTGCAAGGTAATATCGACAAGACCACCTCGCCTTACCTCATCGGAAGCTACCTGCAGGGCACCATCCTGCCGGGTTATTCCGAAGACATGATTGAATCGGAAACGGCACCGAATCCGTCCCTGCGCTGGGAAAAGACCCAGAATGCCAATGTGGGTATGGATCTGGCTATCCTGAACAATGCCATCCGTCTGGGTGTGGACTATTACTATCGCTACAGTTCCGACCTGATCGGCATGAAGATGCTGCCGCTGGAAACCGGATTCTCCTCAACGACCATCAACTGGGCCAGCATGGAGAACAAGGGTGTGGAAGTATCACTGGCCACACGGAACATCCGCACGAAGGACTTCACCTGGTACACCAATATCAATCTGGGCTTCAATGAAAACAAGGTATTGAAGGAAACCGTGGCCGAAAACGCCACATACCCCGGCCGTGAAGGTTATCCCGTAGGCGCCATCTTTGCCTACAAGACCGCCGGACTGGACGAAGACGGTTATCCACTCTTCCTGACCAAGGACGGAAAGAAGGTGACCGCCACCGAGTTCCTGAAGCTGAACCAGCACGGGGCCAGCACGCTGAGCGCGCAGGAACAGCGCGACCTGTTCACCTACATGGGTACTACCGATCCGAAGGTTTCCGGAGGTTTCATCAATACCTTTGAATACAAGAACTGGCAGTTGGGTGTGAACTTCTTCTTCAATCTGGGCATGAAGGTGCGCGTAACGCCTTCTTACTCCCCGACCAACTTTGACCGTGGCATGAATACCAACCACGACATTCTGAACCGTTGGACTCCGGAGAACCAGAACACCATCTATCCGAAGCTGATGACCAGCAGCGAGCGCCCGGCCGAGTACATCCAGTACTCCGAATACCAGCTCTACAACTATCTGGACATCTGGGTGAGAGACTGCAACTACATGCGTCTGCAGAGCGTCCGTCTGGGCTACAAGCTGCCCGGCGAATGGCTCAAGAAGTTCGGCATCAGCAGTGCTTCGGTATCGCTCGAGGGCCGCAACCTGGCGGTGATTGCCAGCGACTACACCAACTATCTGGATCCGGAGACAATGGGCAACCTCTATGCCCAGCCCATCCAGCGAAGCGTGATCTTTGGACTGAACATTAACTTTTAAGGAAGGAAGAACTGATGAAAATAAGACATTTATTATATTGCGTGCTGGCTTTAGGAAGCTTCACCCTGCAATCGTGTGACGATTTTCTGGACATCCAGCCCATCGGAAAGGTCATTCCCAAGACGGGAGCCGAGTATCGCGCCCTGCTGACCAAGGCCTACGACGATGTGCCCGAAGACCGCGGTCTGGCCACATTCCGCTCGGACGAGATGAAGATGGACGGCGCCAGCAGCGAGGACTACAACGCCTACTTCGACATCTGGAGCTGGAACGACGACGCGCCGCAGGAAACCACCAGCAGTTTCAGCTGGCGCACTTTCTACCACACCATCTATGTGGCCAACTACATCATCGAGCATCAGGACAAGATCACCGAGGCCTCGACCGAAGAGATCCGTCAGCTGGTGGGCGAAAGCTACATGCTGCGCGCCTACATGCACTTCATTCTGGTGAACCTGTACGGAGCGCCTTACACGCATTGCGATCCGGCCACCACGCTGGCCGTTCCGCTGAAGCTCGACACCAATGTGGATGCCGTATTAAAGAAAGCCACCGTGGGCCAGATCTACGACCAGATAAACCGCGATATTGATCAGGCGGAGAATTATCTGAACGTGGAGAAATGGGAAGCCGGAAAGACCTACCGCTTCAACAAGCTCTCGGCTCAGGCGCTACGGGCACGCGTGGCCCTTTACATGGGCAACTGGCAGGGCGCTCTGGACGCTTCGAAGCAGGTGCTCCAGCAGCAGGACACGCTGGTAAACCTGAACAACACCAAGGTGCTGCCCAACCACTACCAGTCGCCCGAGGCCATCGTCTCGCTGGAGCAGGTGATGACCTCCAACTACTTCAACGCCGGCAATCCGTCGGCCGAGCTGCTGGCCAAGTACCGCACCGGCGACCTGCGCAAGTCGAAATACTACAAGCAGATAACGGCCAGCACCACCAAGCTGGTGAAGGGAGGCAGCAACGAATACCGCTGCACGTTCCGCACGGCCGACTTCTACCTGATTGCCGCCGAGGCCTGGAACGAACTGAACCGTCCCGACTCGGCCAAGGTGTATCTCGAAGCGCTGATGAGCAAGCGCTACACGCCGGCCCAGTTCACCGTGCAGCAGGAAGCCCTGCGCCAGATGGACCAGACCGCGCTGCGCGGCGAGATTGCCGACGAGCGTCTGCGCGAGCTGGCCTTCGAGGGGCACCGCTGGTTTGACCTGCGCCGCACCGACCGTCCGGCGCTGACCAAGACCCACAACGGAACGGCCTACACGCTGGAAGCCGGCGACAGCCGCTACACCCTGCGCATCCCGTCGGAAGCCGTTGCCGCCAATCCGGAACTGGGAAAGGAACAGGCACAAACCGTTTTGACTACACAATAAAGATTCACTTAAAAACAAACGATTATGAAGAAAACATTACTTATCGCCTCTTTAGGCCTGCTGAGCATGAACCTTCAGACACAGGCTGAAGGACTTCAGGAATGGACCGCCAAAGTGACGGGCGTCAGCACCATCGACGAGCTCTATCTTCAGGCACCGGTCTGCGTGGACCAGGCCGGAAGCACGTATACCACCGGACAGTTCACCCAGCCGATCACCATCGGCTCCACCACTCTGGAGCCCATCGCCAACAGCGCCTATCTGGCCAAATACCATGCCGACGGCACGGCAGCCTGGGCCATCGGTCTGAGCGGTGCCGCCACCATCACCAGCGTCACCACCGACGAGAGCAACAACGTATACATTGCCGGAACGTTTGCCGACGTGGTTCTTGTGGGCAGCACCGACGGCAAGACCCAGGAGATCAAGGGCGCGGAGAACGAGACCAACAAGACCGCCTCTTTCATCGCCTCCTACAATGCCGACGGAGCGCTTCAGGCCGTGCGCACCTTCCTGGCACAGACCAATGAAGACGCAGCCAACAGCGGTCTGTATTTCCCGGACAACGGCTATCCTTACATCACCATCAAGCATCTGGAGGCCGGCAACGGAAAGATTTACGCTTCGGCCACCCACACCGGCGATGTCCTCATCGACGACATGAAGTGGGGCGGCATGTATCTGAACGTATTCGACTTCATGTACAGCGATCTGGAGAGCGGCGGTATCTTCAGCCTGAACGCCGCCGACCTGAAGGGCGCGGCCTCTGTGGCCCACATCAGTGTGGCCGAGCAGTTCCAGTCCACCCAGATGGGCTTCGAGAACCTGAACTTCACGGTAGACAACGGCACCGTTTACCTCTGCTTCGTGGCCAACGGCAAGGTGAAATACGATGCCGCCGGCAAGTCGGAAGAGATCACACTCACCTACGACGACCTGGGCTCCTTCGAGCACGCCTACATCGTTTCGTCCATCAAGGATGCGACGGTAAAGACCAAGACCTTCCACGCTCCGGCCCACACGGAGTCGGCCGCCTACAACCGCATCGGCGCGCTGAAGGCCGATGACAAGAACCTGTATATCGGCGGAACCTTCTTCCAGCAGCTGGCCTTCGACAACGCGCAGACCCACACCGACGGCACCGACCTGTTCGTGGCCGCCCTGAACCGGGAGACTCTCGAGCTGCAGTGGAGCCACGTGAGCGGTCTGTCTGAAGGCGACGGCAAATATTTCAGCGAGAACTTCAACGCCATGACCGTAAACGGC
The DNA here is from genome assembly GCF_003477995.1 of Bacteroides sp. OF04-15BH. GTDB lineage: Bacteria > Bacteroidota > Bacteroidia > Bacteroidales > Bacteroidaceae > Paraprevotella. Next base: position 40,562 of record NZ_QUEM01000002.1, on the reverse strand, counting down.
GGCGTGGTATCCGTTTACGGCTACGTGCTCCAGGACCAGAACAACGAGAAGAAGATCACCGCCCCACTGGAATACAGCTTCGCGGGCAGCGGTGCGGCCAACGAGAACGCCACCGCCCTGATTACGGGTGCCGACCGCCGGGGCGAAACCTCAGCCCTGCGCTCCGTAGACACCGAGAGCCTGGAAACCACGCTCACCGTGAGCGCCCCCACCACCGGCATTCAGGATGTTCCGGCGCTGGAGACCCGCCGTGTGGGCAACACCTTCTTCTTCGACCGCGCCACCGATGTTCAGGTCTACGACCTTCAGGGCCGTCTGTTGCAGCAGGCCCGGAAAGTGACTTCCCTCAGCATCGACCACCTGCAGCAGGGCGTCTACGTACTGACCGACGGCCGCGCCAGCGTGAAGGTGCAGAAGTAACCCCATCCCGAATCCTTTAGCACAGGATTCCCGAAAACAACGGGGGAGAGAGTCCCCTCCCCCCCAATAAAATAAAATGACCGTATCAAACTCCATGTTGAGTTCTGATACGGTCATTTCTTTAGTCTGTCAAGGTGCTCCAATTTCAAATTCCAAGTTCCTCTTCTCAAAAAATGAATTTTGACACATTTACATTTGCAGGATCAATATTCACCCTCTTCCTTTTATCCCCCGGCTCAGGAACTATCTTTTCATCCACACGCGGGTGAGCCACCGCCGCACCGGCTCGTCGTAAATCTTCAGCAGCACCCGGGCCAGCAGAATATTGCCCGCAAAAATCAACAGGGCATAAGGCCAGGCGTCCGCAAAAGTCATCTCATACTTGCGCGATGCCACGAACAGCAGATAGATGGAAGGATAATGGATGATATACAGCGGATAGGAAATGTCGCCCAGGAACTTGCAGACGGCCGCAGAGCGCACATCGGTAGTGCGGCCCGAAGCCGCCAGCCACACCAGCAGCGGGAAGACAACGACCACGCACACCACCTCATAAAGCGCATTCACCCAGGGCCGGCTGCCGTCGCCCATATAAGGCAGGGCCAGCAGCACCACCAGCACCAGCGAACAGATCCAGAAGGCGCCGCGCACCGCCCGCGGACGGAACACCCGCGACAGCAGCAGTCCCGCCGAGAAGGAGAAGGTCATGCGCAACATGCCGCCCGGGAAATTATCGCCGGCAAAGGTCCAGCCCACACCCAGATTGCCGAATCCCGACAGATTGCCCAGCGCAAAGGCCGCCAGACCGGCTCCGGCCAGCGCCACGAAACAGCCCAGCGCGCGGGTGGACAGGCGGCGCAGCCACAGCGCATAGAGCACATTGCCGATATACTCAAAGAACAACGACCACGACGGACCGTTCAGCGGATACATCTCGCCCGCCCCGCGCACCTCGGCGGCCGCCCCCGGCCACACGGGCAGCATCAGCATCTGCATCAGCGCAGCGAGCATCACGCAGGAGAAAGCCACCCGGGTGCCCTCCCACGTCTCGCACCCCTGGATGCAGAAGGAAATGACGCCCAGCACACAGGCCGGCACCACCATGGGATGCAGACGGATCAGACGGCGCCTGAAGAAATCCTTCAGCGTCAGCCGGGTTCCCCAACGGTCGTCATAGGCATAGCCGATGACAAAGCCCGAAAGGATGAAAAAGAAATCCACGGCCAGAAAGCCATGATTCACACGCTGTTCCACCGGACTGGCGGCAAAGGCCTCGAACACATGATACCAGATCACAATCAGAGCCGCCACGCCGCGCAGCCCGTCCAGCAAGGCATAGTGGGGCTTGGTGTCTGCAAAGGCAGACGAAGAAATTTTACTCATAAGGGTTTCTCTTTAAGATGATATAGAACGGTTGGTTAATCCTCAAAGGCAGACTTTATGGGGCGCGCCAGCCACACCTGAGGCGCCTCGAGCCCGAACAGCCAGGCCACCGTGCCGGCAATGTCGAAAACCATCGTAGATTCCGGAATGCGATAGCCGGCCTTCACTCCCTTGCCCGAGAAAACAATGGCCGTCTGCATCTCTTCCATGGTCTTCCCGCCGTGGCCCTTGCGTATGCCTCCATGATCGGCCGCCAGGATGAATACGGTTTCGTCCGTCATGCCCGCGTCGTCCACAGCCTGCACAATCCGGCCCAGGGCACGGTCCAGATGCGCCAGCATGGCAAAATATTCCGGTGACTCCCAGCCTATGCCGTGGCCCACCCCGTCGGGCTCGCCGAAGATCACCGAGCAGAACAGCGGTTTCTTCTCGCGGATATATGCCGTTACACCGGCCACGGCCTGCTCCGTGTTCCCGGCAGACAGGGCCAGAGGCTCCAGCCGGCTCACCGAAAGGGTATCCACCAGACGGCGCATGCCGCCCCACTCGTAGAAGAATCCCAGCTCGGCTTCGGGGCGCGCCTTGCGGAGCAGGTAATAGATGTCCGGAAACATTCCGTTGTCCGTGAGCACGCGCGGCGGCAGGTCGGGACGCGCGCTGCCCCACTCCGTATATCCGTGCAGCTCCGGACCGGCCCCCATGAACATGGACGCCCAGTTCACCGCACTCGAGGAGGGGAGCACGGAGCGGTTCTCCAGCGTGCCGGCACCCCGCTCCAGCAGCTTTTTAAATACGGGCATTTTAGCTTTGTCACTTTTCACGGCATGAGCACTCAGGCCGTCGAAGCCAACCAATACCACATGTTTCGGACCATTCTTGATTTTCTTTCCCATACTGTTGCGCCCGGTTGCACAACTCAACAGACTCAGGCTGAACAGACAGACCAGCCCTAAAAATAAAAAATGCTTATTCATAGTAAGTAAACAAAATAGATGATAAGCAAAAGTAGTTTATTTTAGAGAAAGTATCAAGAAATCGCGGTGGCAAGAATTCCGTAACCGCACAAAAAAGTCATCAGCACGTTTTTTCAAAATCATTTCGATGATTTTCCACAATCATCGAAATGATTTTTCGCCGGCATTCCGTGCCCGGCAAAAACAAAGAAAGGCCACTCCGAAGAGCAGCCTTTTAAATCCGTGATTCTGTATTGCTAATTACAGAGAAATTGCACCTGAAGGACAAACATCAGCGCAAGTACCGCACTCAGTGCAAGCGTCAGCGTTGATTGAATAGATATCACCCTCAGAAATTGCACCTACTGGACACTCGTCAATGCAAGTACCGCATGCAATACAATCATTACCAATTACGTAAGCCATTTTATCAATAATTTTAGTTATTAGTTCTTTTTGTTCGATGCAAAAGTACATCATTTTTTAGAAATTCCTAATCAATAACCATGATTTTTTCATCGGGTATAGTTAATATATATTAAAACAGAAATATTGTGATTTTCTCGTCGTTATTTTGTATGAAGAAAGATATTTTGGAATGATGAAGAAAATCCTATTGACTTTTTGTCTGCTGCTGGCAGCTCTTTGCAGCCAGGCCCAGACCCGCAAGATACAGAACCGTCCCTATCTGGACCAGCGCCGCTTTCACTACGGATTTCTGCTGGGCTTTCATCTTCAGGACATGGAGCTGAAGAATACCGGTGCCATTGACGAGAGCAGCGGCGAACAGTGGTATGCCGATGTGGATACCTACAGTCCGGGCTTCAGTGTCGGTGTGCTCGGCGAAGTGCGCCTCAACACCTATCTGGCCCTGCGCACCACGCCTACCCTGCATTTCGGCCAGAAAACCGTGCGCTTTCACGAACAGATTTCAGGACGCGACTCCAGCCAGAACCTCAAATCCATCTATATCTCCGTTCCGATTGACGTGAAGTTCACTCCGCCGCGTTTCAACAACTACCGCCCTTACTTTCTGGCCGGTATCAGTCCCACGGTTGACCTGACGGTGAAGAAAAACCGTGCCCTGCTGGTCAAGCCTTTCGACTGTTATGTGGAACTGGGTATGGGTTGCGACTTTTATCTGCCCTTCTTCAAGCTGATTCCGGAACTGAAATTCTGCTTCGGTTTGGCAGATATCCTGCAAAAAAAACGCAACGACCTGACGGACAAGTCGTTGCTGAAATATACTTCCGGTCTGGAAAGCGCCTCATCGAAGATGATCGTCCTGACCCTCTATTTTGAATAATCTTATTTCCGGACGGGCTGCATCTCTACCTCCAGACTGCCTACAAAGCGGCCGCTCTTGCCCATCTGGTTGCAGATGACAGGCTGTCCGTCGGCATTGGGCACCTGCAACGGTGTGGTAAAATAGGTGTGCGAATGTCCGCCCAGCACCATATCGATATAGCGGGTGTTGTTGATCAACACTTCATCATTCATATTGCCGATGGCCCAACCCAGATGCGACAGGCAGATCACCAAGTCGCAGCGCTCCTGCAACTTCAGATGGGAAGCCACCTCGTTGGCCACCTTCACGGGGTCCTGATACACCACATCGCCGTATGAACTTTTGGCCACCAGACCTTCCAGTTGCGGACTGATGCCGAAAACACCGATCTTCATGCCCTTGCGGTGCAGAATCGTATAGGGCTTGACCACATCCTTCAGAATGGTCTTGCTGAAATCGTAATTGGCACACACTATCGGGAACTGAGCCATCTCAAAGATGCGCTTCATATTCTCCAGTCCGAAATCAAACTCATGGTTGCCGATCGTAGCAGCATCATAGTGCATGCGGTTCATCAAACCAACCTCCACCTCTCCGTGAAACAGGTTATAATAAGCCGATCCCTGAGAAAAATCTCCGGAATCAAACAGCAGCAGGTCCGCATCCTTACGGCGCATCTGCTCCACAAAAGCCTCGCGGCGTAAGTAACCGCCCTTGTCGGCCAAAGCCGTATCGGCAAAATTCTTATTGATCGGCATCACACAGCTGTGCGTGTCGTTGGTGTGCAACACGTTCAGGGTGATTACCGTGTCCTGTGGTCCCTGTGCACCGGCCTGCTGCACCAGCGCCAGACAGAACAAAACAAGCCAAAGAGAAATATTAGTTCTTATTTTCATATCCTTCCACCGTTATACGGCCCTCAATTTTAGCATCTACTTTCAGACCTTTGCGGGCCTGTTCCTTAATATACGACATCAACACCTCACGAACGGGCAATGTAGTGGTTTCCACACAACTGGCCTTCTTGAAGGCATACAGTTTGTCATTGCCCTCCGACAGATAATCCAGTGTGGCAATACGGTAATCGCGCTTCGGCTCCACCGGTTTTCCGGCCACTGTGGCCTGAAGCAGCTTGCCTTCGCTGCTGATTTTCAGTTTTATTCCGCTGACTCCCTCACCTTTTACGGCAGCAATCTGGCTGAAAAGTTCCAGCAGATGTTCGCCCGAGAGCGTCACCACGCAATACATGTTCTCAAAAGGAGCGATCTCCAGAATGTCGCCCACTGTTACCGGTCCCTGTGGCAAAGCACTGCGGATGCCCCCGATGTTGCACACAGCCAGGTCCACCGGTTTGCCGGTTACATTGACCGCCTCCACCCGGAGAATATCGGCAATCAGGTTCGACAACGGGCTTTCCGGACGGAAGGAACGCATATAGGAAGCACTCTCGCCCAGCACCGGGCACATCATGGAATCGACCTTCTGTTTATACGGAGCCAGAAAATCCCGGGCTCCCTGCGGGATAGATGCGTCGAGCGCCGAAGTAATTTCATAACGCCCTCCGCGAATGCTTTTTACCTCAAAGTTTTGTGCCGAAACCCACAACGGAGCGGAACACAAAGCCAGTAAAAGAAATGTCCTTAGTTGGTTCATAAAACAAAATCTGTTTGCGGTTATCCCTGCAAAAGTACAAATTTACGGCGAAGTAAACTCCTCCGGACAAAAAAAGAGCACAAATTATTGCATATGTTACAGAATATTAGTTACTTTGCAACCGCTTTCCGTGCAATCGCTGGCAGGATGTAGAGTTCCCTGTTATGTTGCACCGGGACGACAAACAATTTAATTAATAAAAGAAAAATGGCAGATTTAATTAAAATTGCAGAAGAAGCATTTGCTACAGGCAAAGAGTTCCCAAAATTCAAGGCTGGTGATACTATCACTGTAGCATACAAGATCGTCGAGGGTAACAAAGAGCGTATCCAGTTGTATCGCGGTGTTGTTATCAAGATTGCTGGTCATCAGAACAAGAAGCGCTTCACAGTGCGCAAGATGTCAGGAACTGTTGGTGTAGAGCGTATCTTCCCAATCGAAAGCCCGAACATCGACAGCATCACTGTAAACAAGGTAGGTAAGGTACGTCGCGCTAAGTTGTACTACCTGCGTAACCTGACCGGTAAGAAGGCTCGTATCGCTGAAAAGCGTACTATCGCTGCTGCAAGCGCAGAGTAAACTGCAAAAAACGAAACAACATAAAAGGGACATTCCAATCGGAATGTCCCTTTTATGATATTATCGTTTGCCCTTTGGCAGGGTTATCAGATCCCGGAACAGCCATCCGCGCTTGTCATACTGGGCCTGAATATAACGTCCGGGCAGAATGCGCCCGTCAGAAGTATACAGGCCATGGAAAATTCCATGACGAAGACGCCGAACAAAACCGCGCAAGCGTTTAAAAGCCCACTGGGTAGCTTCATCGGGAGTCTTGGGAGCCAGCAACTGGGCATCCTGTTTGCCTTTCGAGTCTATGGTAAGTAACCAGGTGAACTCGATCGGCTCCTCACTGGTAGCAGGAGGAATCTCTCTGCTGGCATCCAATGAGAACAGATACATGCCCTTGGTTATTCTGTCAGCCCAGCTACCGTCTAGTCCCAATACCCGGGAAGAATAATAATCCGGAGCACCTTCCATATAAGTACTATACACCAGACGTCCTTCATCATAATAGAAGAACCACGGAGTACCGGAAACGACAAAACCCATATAATATGCCGGATCATCCAAAAGTATCAAAGACCCGTCAAACCATTTCGGAGCCACAGCGGCAAAGGAGGCAGACTTGTCTTTATTTTTAACGTCGGTCTTCAAGGGATATTTTTTGACCAAACGGTCAAAAGCCGCCACAGCAGACTTATCTCCCTGAATGCCCCGCAACTTTAAAGGTGGAAATATCCAGACACCCCTACCGGAACGGGCCTCCTTGACCGGAGCGTCGGCCAAAGGAGAACGCACCATAAGCATATTCCAGATACCTCCTACAGAATCCTTTCCAGCATAGACATTGGCCGGAGGAACCGCATTCACATAACGGTCGTAATATTCACGCATCTCATCCCATGAAACCGTGTCTATCTGAAAAAGGCGTTTGATACCATCCGTATCATGCTTGTATTTATAGCTATAACGTGTCAGATACTCATAATCGGACTGATAGTCCGGAAATCCCTCACTTCCTAACGGACTGTCAACGTATCTCTGTGCAAAGAGAGATACTGCAGGAATCAACAGAAGGCTGGTTCCCAACAAAGTTTTCAAATAATTTTTCATAAGCCTTCCTCTTTTAATGATTAGAATTCTATACTACACGCATATCCAATACCGAACGGACTACAGAACACGCTTTAATTTCTTTACCTCTGAAAAAGAACTGCGGACAAAGCGTTTTTTGGAATCCTTTGCCGGATCAATCAGATACAGCGCCGAGCCTTCTTTCAACAGTTGGAATTTCTTGTTCTCCAAAAATTTAGTGAAATGATAGGAGTTGGTAGAAACAGGGATACCCTTGACAAAATCACCGGAAAGGCAGGTGACCGGTACCGGCTTTTCAAAAACCTTTTTTCCTTTTATTGAAAGAGTAAAAGACAGCGTATCCCCTTTCTGAACAAGATCTTCACCATTCAAGACAAAGAACCCCGGCAAATATCCCTCACGAGCCTCATCAAATTCATCCGTTGTTCCCCAGAAAACAAGATCGACAGCCTTTTGGTGATAGCGCAAAGCAATGATCTCATCTTCTGCCGGTTGCCGTACCGGCTCTTCATAAGCATAATGATAATAAACAATGGAATCGGGCTCAGAGGCCAAACAAACGCTTCCAAGAAGCATACTCAACATAAAGAAGTATTTTCTCATATTCTTTCTGTTTTTTAAGGACTTACAATGTCCTGTTTTTTAAACTCATATTTCCCGAAAAACAATACTCCCTCTTTGCTGATCGGCATGCATGCGGAAAGATACATCCGATAGCAGCAAACCCACAATCTGCTACTCATTCAGCTTGAAAGTCACCGGAAGAAAGAATTTCACGTTAACCGGTTTTCCGTCCTTCTGTCCGGGCACCCATCTGGGCATACGCTCAAGAACACGCACCGCCTCGGCATCCAGCAACGGATGAGCACTTTTGATGACTTCCACATCTTTAATACGTCCTTTCTTGGTGATCGTGAATTGCAATACAACTTTTCCTTCGATCTTTTCTGTTACAGCCTGTGCCGGATAAACGATGTTTTTAGACAAATAATTCACTACAGCAGGAGTTCCACCCGGGAAATAAGGCTGGATCAAATCTTTATCTTCTGCGCTTACACCGGTTACCACTTCTGTTGCAACAGTAACAGACTGGGCAGCCTCAACATCAGAATAGGGAAATGATATAAAAGAAAATAATGCCAAGGACCATAAGTATGATTTTCTCATACCACCCCAGCAATCGTTCTGCATCTTTTTCATGGTTCAAATAAATTAAGTAACTCTATAAAATTAGAGTCTAAAATAAGGTTTTAACTCTATTGTTCGTTCAAAAATAGAAATTCATTTTCTATCAAAAAAAAATTCATAGGACTTTTTTCACAAAAGTATACTTAAGTATACCTTAAAGGTATATATTATAAATTATCAAAACATCAGATGTATAAATCTTTATACCAGCATAAATAAAAAATAATATATTATTTAATACATTTATAAATAATATATATATTTGCATATCATCAGGCATTATATAGAAAATAAAAGAATAAAAACAATAAATATATGCCTCAACATATATATAACATATTCAATTATTGGAAGCAGATAAATGAAACATCTTCTAATCTGCAAGCACAAATCCCCCAAATGGTTCATTTCATCAAAAGAATTCTCATTGATGAATACCAGAGTTTCTATATCATTGATGCATTAAACAAGAAGTTTGTCTATGTTCATGAAAATGCATTATTTCTATGCGGACTTACTTCTCGTGCGTTCATGAATATGGGATATGATTTCTATACCCAATATGTACATCCTGAAGATATCCCGATTCTATTGGAAGTCAATAAAATCGGATTATCCGGTTATCAAAAACTTTCAAAAGAAGATCAGGAAAAAGATATTTACATTTCCTACGATTTCAGAATAAAAAACGGAAAAATCTACCTACCCATTCACCATACCCTGATTCCTTTGGTTAAAAATAACAAACAACAGATTACACTGGCACTCTGCAAAGTATCACTTACAGATCAAAAAAACAGCAGTCTGATTACCGCCCGACTCGAGAATAAAACAGTTTTATGGAATAAAGAAAAGGAAGATTGGGAAGAATATTTCCAAATTCAGTTAAGTAATAAGGATAAAGAAATCATTTGCCTATCCAGCCAGGGATATACAGAAAAAGAACTGGCCCACCAATTGCAACTCTCGGAAAGCAGTATAAAAAAGAGAAAGAAAATCTTGTTCCAAAAACTGAATGTCACTAATATGTCGGAAGCCATTGTAGCATGCTGCACCAGAAAGTTACTTTGACCGAAATAACAACAGCGATAAAACAAGAACGCTCTTTTTCTGCGTCTTCTTTATCGCTGTTGTTCTGAAATCGGAAACCACGGTTCAGAATTTCCGATAATTTCTTATAAATCTGTAGCCTCGTCAGTAAGGTGCAGGCCCTCCGGAGTAATCTCTATCAGGCGGCGCTTATACAAATCGCCAACGGCTTTCTTGAACACTTTCTTGCTCACCCCGAACACGGAATAAATCTCCTCGGCCGGACTCTTGTCACCTAGCACCGTGCTGCCACCGTTCAGCTGTAGATGATGAAGCAATACCTCCGAAAAATCGTCCACAGCATGCATTCCCTGACGCTGCAGGGTCACGTCGATTTTTCCATCCGGGCGCACGCGCTTGATGTATCCGCGCAGACGGTCACCGGTATGCAAGGGGCGGAAAAGCTCGTTTTCATAAAGCAGACCGCTGAACTGATTGTCTACAATGACCTTAAATCCCAGATCGGTCTTCTGCCATACCAGTACATCCACTTCTGCTCCCGGCTTATAAGGTGGCATTTCCTTGGAGAGATAGCGCTCCACCTTGGCCGAAGCCATAATGCGATAGCTGTCTTCGTCCACATGAAGGTGCACGATATAGCTCTGTCCCTTCTGCATCTTCATTTTCTGTTCACGGAAAGGAACAAACAGGTCTTTCAGCAGTCCCCAGTCAAGAAAAGCTCCGAAGTTATTCACCCAGGCCACCTGAAGATAAGCAAAATCGCCCACCATCGCCTTAGGGGTTTCTGTAGTGGCAATCAGGCGCTCCTCACTGTCAAGATAGAGGAACACGTCCAGTTCATCGCCAATCTTGCATCCTTGCGGAGCGAGCTTGAGCGGAAGCAGAATCTCACCTTCCACTCCTCCATCGAGATAAAAGCCGAAATCTACCTTCTTGACGACCTTCAAATGGTTTATTTTACCTAATTCTATTTTCATAAAGGATAATTTTCAAAATCAAATTCATAAGTGGAGAGATAGCGTTCTCCGGTATCGGGCAGAACAACCACGATGCGCTTTCCGGCATAAGCCGGGTCCTGCGCCAGCATGCGGGCAGCATAAACGGCCGTGCCGGAAGTGATACCGGCCAGAATTCCTTCGTCGGCAGCCAGTTCGCGAGCGGTACGGATGGAATCATCGTCGGTCACCGTCAGCACACGGTCCACGACTGATGCGTCATAATTCTCGGGAATAAAGTTGGCACCGATACCTTGCAACTTGTGCGGTCCGGCCTTGCCTTCGGTAATCAACGGGGATGCCGCCGGTTCTACGGCCACAATCTCAATCTGCGGATTCAAGGCTTTCAGGCCACGTCCCAGACCGGTAATGGTTCCGCCCGTACCGACTCCGGCAATAACGACATCCACCTGTCCGTCGGTGTCTTCCCAAATCTCGCGGGCCGTGGTCTCCTGATGTGCCAGCGGATTGGCCGGATTCTCGAATTGGGCCAGGATAACGGCGTTCTCAGTGGTCTGCTGCAACTCACGGGCCATACGTACCGAACCGGCCATACCTTCGGCTGCCGGCGACAAGACCACACGGGCATTCAAGGCACGGGCCAGGTTACGGCGCTCCAGACTCATGGTTTCGGGCATGACCAGCACCATCTGGTAACCTTTCACCGCTGCTACCATCGCCAGACCTACACCCATATTTCCGCTGGTAGGCTCTATGATGGTGGCTCCGGGACGCAGAATGCCTTTACGCTCGGCATCCTCAATCATATACAGTGCGGGACGGTCCTTGGCACTGCCCGCCGGGTTGAAACTCTCCAGTTTGGCAATCAGATCAATGCCCAGACCGTATTTCCGGGAATAGGCATTCAGGCGCAACAGCGGCGTACGTCCGATCAACTGGGTTAAACTTTCTGCGATTTTCATATCTGTACGCTTTATTCCTTGATGGTATCTTCCGTATAAATCAATCCGTCGCGCATGTGAATCGTGCGGTCGGTAATGCGTGCCAATTCTTCGTCGTGCGTCACGATGACAAACGTCTGTCCGTACTGGTCGCGCAGGTCGAAGAAGAGTTGGTGCAGTTCGGTCTTGTTCTTGGTGTCCAGACTTCCCGAAGGTTCGTCGGCCAGGATCACGGCCGGATTGTTGATCAGAGCGCGGGCTACGGCTACACGCTGCTTCTCACCTCCCGAAAGCTCATTGGGCTTATGCTCGGCGCGCTCCCGTATTTTCATAAAATCGAGCAGTTCCAGAGCACGCTGGCGCACCTCCTTTTCTCCTTTTCCGGCAATGAAAGCCGGCAACATAATGTTTTCCAAAGCTGTAAACTCGGGCAACAGCTGATGGAACTGAAAGATAAAACCAATCTGCGTGTTACGGAACTCAGCCAGTTTGTTCCGCTTCAGAGCAGCCACGTCAACCCCGTTAATCAGAACCTGTCCGGCATCGGGCTTGTCCAAAGTACCCATAATCTGAAGCAGTGTTGTCTTTCCGGCTCCGCTGGGACCGACAATGCTGACTACTTCGCGCGGAGCGATATGCAGGTCGATTCCCTTTAATACTTGCAATGCACCAAAACTCTTGGTCACACCTTTTATATCTATCATGATTCTTTCTCCTTTCGTTTATATCATAATCGGGTAAGCACATACTGTGCCAGATAGCATCCGAACACGGCCGGCATATAACTGATGGTTCCGGTGGTGGACTTCTTGTTGCGTTCATTCACGCACAACACGGCATTCGGATCGGCCTGTTCGCTGGAGAACACCACGGGCACCTTACGCCGCACTCCCTCTTTCTTAAGACGGGTGCGCACAGCCTTGCTCAGCCCGCAATGGTAAGTTTCCCAAAGATCGGCAAACTGCACCTTGGTAATGTCGGTCTTGGCACCGGCTCCCATACTGCACACAATGGGGATTTTCCGCTTCAGCGCTTCTATAATCAGGGCACACTTGGGTGCGATGGTATCAATGGCATCGACAATAAAATCGTATTTCTGAGCATCGAGAAGCTCCGGTACGCGTTCCGCCTCCAGATATTCCGGAAGGACGGTCAAATCAATGTCGGGATTGATTTCCCGGAAACGCTCGGAAAGGATTTCCACTTTCCGGCGGCCGACCGTGGAGTGCAGGGCACACAACTGGCGATTTATGTTACTGGGCTGCACACTGTCGGCATCGACCAAAGTGAGATACCCCACTCCGCCACGTACCAACAACTCGGCGGCATAGCCTCCGACTCCGCCTACACCCACAACCAAAACCCGGGCCTGACGGTATCGCTCCATCTGTTCGGGGCCTACTAACTGACAGGTTCTCTCCTGCCATTCTGCTGTTATCATATTGTTTTTATTCCTTTAATTTACGCCACGGGCCAAACCACTCGTTGCCGGATTCGTAACGGTCGCGCGCGGTGCGTGGCTGCATGATGCTCATGGCCGGCATGGCTCCGGTAGAATAAGTATCCGGAAAGACCAGCAACAAGCTATTCTTCATATAATATTTCTTGATCTGATGCGGGATATGCTCAAACGACGGACGGAAAGAGATGGAACCGCGGCGGGCACATACCACCACCAGCAAATGATCTTCACGTATGATCTGTGACAGACGTTTCAGTTCGTTACCGCCATCGGTTTCATGATATTCGGCACGGATGGCAGGATGCTTCTTCAGCAAATATTTCCGGATGTGTTTCAGCGTTTTGGGATGACCGTGGTAATCGATACGGCACCCCAGTCCCTCGGCCAGACGACCGATACGCTCAACCCAATGCAGGAAGCCGGCTTCGAACTCCGCTTTCTCAGGAATGGCCACATGAATGCGCCGGATGGTGTTGATCGGCATCGTGCTGCGCACCATCATAATCTGGCGGTTCAGTCCGCTCAACAGTCCGAGCAATACCGGACCGAAGAACGATTCCGTCGGCGAAGACTGTACGTGCAAGCCCACCACCACCTCGGAATAGTCATTCTCTCGCATGGCATGAATGATTCCGTTGGCCAGGTTTGTTGCCAGACGCACTTTCGTCTGCATCTGCACATTGGCAGCCGAAGCCACATGAGTAGCCTGCTCCAGAAGTTTCTGTCCGCGCTCGCGGGCAGCATCATCGTCATCAAGCACCACATTCAAGGCCACCATCGGAAATTCGCAATGCTCCTGTCGCATCATCAGAGCCAGGTTCACAATCGGATCCACCGTCTCTGGATAAGCCAATGCAATGAGCACCTTTTCATCTTCCAAAGGCTGGTCTTCAATGGTCTTTTCAGTCTGTAAGGTGATTTTGCGCGCCGCATTTTCCGTAATGAATGAGCTGACGATACAGGTTACGAGAATCAGAATCACGGTACCATTAAGCACATCTTCGCCCAGCAAGCGGCTGCCGTCGGGCATGATGATGTTATAACCAACCAGCACTGCGGCCAGTGTGGCTGCGGCCTGCGCATTGCTCAGACCGAACATCAGGTCGCGTTCCAGATTGCTCATCTTATAAATTTTCTGGGTAACGAACGAAGCAATCCATTTTCCCAGCAAGGCAATGACAATCATCACGGTGGCCACCCGCAAGGCGTCTCCCTCGCCAAAAAGAATCCGCACGTCGATAATCATACCAACACTAATCAGGAAATACGGAATGAACAGCGCATTACCTACAAACTCCAGATGATTCATCAAAGGAGAAGACCGGGGAATCAGGCGGTTCAGCACAATACCGGCCAGGAAAGCGCCCAAGATTCCTTCCATACCGGCCAGTTCCATCAAGCCGGCTCCCAGGAAGACCATGGCCAACACAAAGATGTACTGCACCACTCCGTCGTTATATTTCTTGAAGAACCAGCGGCCGATGCGCGGAAAAGCATAAATCATAAAGCCACCCACGGCCAGAACCTTGACAAACATCAAAGGCCAGAACCAGTCGCTGGCAGACTCTTTGAACATTCCGGCAATCACGGCCAGCACCAGCAACGTAAGGGTATCCGTAACAATGGTTCCGCCCACGGCGATACTCACACTCCGATGCCGGGAGATGCCGTAACGGATAACAATCGGATAGGCAATCAGCGTGTGCGAGGCATACATACTGGCCAGCAATACAGAAGTGATGAGGTTATACTCCAGAATCCACACATTGGATATGATACCCAACCCCAAAGGAAAGAGAAAAGCCAGGATGCCCAATACAAAAGCTTTATTGCCGATGCGTTTCATATCCTGCAGGTCCATTTCCAGACTGGCCAGGAACATGATGTAATACAAACCGACTTTTCCGAAGAGCTCAAAGCTGCTGTCTTTGTCCAATATATGCAATCCGTGAGGCCCGATCAGCACACCCGCAATGATCATGCCGATGATATGCGGTATCTTTAATCGTCCGAGCAACACCGGGGCAAACAATATAATGCATAACACGATGAAAAAGATCCACGTAGGGTCTGTTATCGGTAAATAGGCAGATAGTACGGGTATTTCCATATTCGGTACAAGTTTTAATCTTTTTGCAAAGAAACGAAAAAGTTTCGGTTTTTTTATCTTATATATATAATAAAATGCCTATTTTTGCAGCCGAAATCATCAAATATTTAAAGATAGATAAAATGAAAGTAGCAATTGTTGGTGCTAGCGGCGCCGTTGGTCAGGAATTCCTGCGTGTGTTGGAAGAAAGAAACTTCCCACTGGATGAGTTAGTGTTGTTCGGTTCTGAGCGTAGCGCCGGAAAGAAATACACTTTCCGCGGTAAGGAACTCGAAGTGAAACTTCTGCAACATAACGATGATTTTAAGGGTGTGGATATCGCCTTCACTTCTGCCGGTGCCGGTGTTTCCAAGGAATTTGCAGCCGACATTACCAAGTACGGTGCTGTGATGATTGACAACTCAAGCGCATTCCGTATGGATGAGGATGTACCATTGGTAGTACCGGAGTGCAACGGTGACGATGCCCTGAACCGTCCGAGAGGAATCATTGCCAATCCGAACTGTACAACCATCATGATGGTTGTTGTGTTGAAACCTCTGGAAGAACTCAGCCACATCAAGCGCATCCACATTGCCAGCTATCAGGCTGCCAGCGGTGCGGGAGCTGCTGCCATGGACGAGCTGGAAACCCAGTACCGTCAGGTGCTGAACGGCGAAGAGGTTACTGTAAACAAGTTCGCTTATCAGCTGGCCTATAACGTCATCCCTCAGATCGACGTATTCCAGGACAACGGATACACCAAAGAGGAAATGAAGATGTTCAAGGAAACCCAGAAGATCATGCACAGCGATGTTCAGTGCTCGGCCATGTGTGTTCGCGTTCCAGCTTTGCGTTCTCACTCTGAGGCTGTATGGATTGAAACAGAAAGACCATTGTCTGTAGAAGAGGCACAGAAGGCCATTGCCAACGCTGAAGGCGTACAGTTGATGGATGATCCTGCCAACAAGGTTTATCCGATGCCATTGTTCCTGGCTGGAAAAGACGATGTATATGTAGGTCGTGTGCGTAAGGACCTGGCTAATGAAAACGGTCTGACCTTCTGGTTGGTTGGTGACCAGATCAAGAAGGGTGCCGCACTGAATGCCGTACAGATTGCCGAATATCTGATTAAGGTAGGAAACATCAAATAAGCTCTGTTTCCAATCTTTTTGACCCATAAATAAGGTCGGGAAGCGACTCTTTCATCCGGAAAGAGACTTCCCGACCTATTTTTTTGAAAAAATTTCCGGAACACATAGGGGTATTTTCCAGTACCTGCGTTATGAATACGAAAGCGGCTCAGAAAGCAGCGTTCAAACAAGAACCGAAACGCTTCTGATCATTTCCGAAAGGCGGACCCGGTCCGACCAACAAAGTTTTGAAATTTAGGAAAATAAATATTAATTAAAAAATCAAATCTTATGAAATTGAAAGCTATCGTATTATCTTTGTGTGTTGCCTCTTCTATCAGTGCAGTTCGTGCGGAATCTAAATTCACTCCGTCGGAGAACAAACACGACATCCGACTGTCTGTCAGCGACGGAACCACGTTAACCATGACCAATGTCTTTGGCAGCGGACTGTCGGACGCACTACTGGGCAGCAAGCGTACTGATGACAAAGTGATTGGCGTGTTTGGTCTGGGCTACCGCTACAACATACAACGCTTCAGAGTGGGTGGTGATTTGGGCTTTGCCATGCAGACCAGCAAGCTGACTCTGAACGGACAGACCGCCCCATCGATTCAGGAGCGCAAACTGAACTTCATGATTCTGCCTACCGCCGAATTCATCTATTTCAAGCGTAACCTCGTAGAGCTTTACGGTTCTGCTGCTGCCGGAATAAACCTGTGCAGAGAATCAGAAAAAGGACTGAACGATGAAGGAAAGGAAATGGCAGCCAAGAAATCAACCCTCTCTACCTCATTTGCCTATCAAATCAATCCGATTGCCATCAGAGTAGGCAACGATCGTATCGGAGGCTTCGTAGAAGCCGGTTTCGGAACCAAAGGATTTGTTACCGCCGGCCTGAGCCTGGGATTCTAACCTCTCTCAAGAACATCTGTTTCTATTCTATAATATAAAACCAGTACACCCGTTAGTATGAAATCGAACCGGAAAGAACTATTTGAAACCAAATTCAAGGAATACTATCCCAGGCTATGCAGCATAGCCTACGGATATGTTCCCGACGCAGAGACCTGCGAGGATGTCGTTCAGGAAGCGTTTATCTCCGTGTGGGAGAAAGGAAAAGACGCATTGCCCGACAATGAATTCTATGCTTACCTGGTACGTTGCGTACGAAACGGGTGTATCTCTTATCTGAGAAAAAACAAAAAGGAACTCGTTCTGTCCCTAGACGATGTGAATCCGCCACAAATGGAACATTGGAACGAAAGTCAGGAGCAGGAACAGCCGCAAGCGCATCCGGAGGATCTGCTGAATGAGATCATGAAGATTCTCCCCGAAAGATGCCGTGAAATCTTCTTGATGAGCAAGCTGCACACCATGAAGTACCGCGAAATTGCCTGCAAACTGAACATATCAGAGAAAACGGTGGAAAATCAAATGGGAAAGGCCATCAGACTGCTGAGACAATACACGGCCAGCCGGCCGCTGCCGTTCTTACTGACATTTCTTATATTTGAACTATTTATCCATTTATGGCAATGAAAAATCAAGATTATATCAATGAACTCCTGGGAAAATACTTTGCCAAGGAAGAGCTCAACGGAGAACAGCGAAAAGATATAGAACTCTGGATCCAGAACAATCCGGAGGAGTTCCACAAACTGAAACGTGTTATGGAACATACTGAAGAAAAGCTTCATCAAGCCCCGATGTTCAATGCCGACCTCGCCTGGCAGAAGATAGAGCCCAGACTGAAGACCCAAAAGAAAATTCACCGGATCACCTGGACGGTCATTTCGGCCGTAGCCGCTTCGCTGATTGTGGCCTGGATGGCTATCCGCCTGATTCCGACAAGCGATGCTCTGCGTTTTGAGAACCGCACCGCCAGCATCCAGAACTATCTGCTGCCCGACAGCTCTGAAGTAATCCTCTTCCCGAATGCGGTTGTAGACTGCAGGATTGCTCAGAATGAAGGCGACCGCAAGGTGGATATGCAGGGTAAGGTATTCTTCAAGGTGAAGAAAAGCCACGGAAGAAAATTCCGCATCAAGGCAGACGAAGCCTTTGTCGAAGTGCTCGGTACATCATTCATCGTAGAGACCGCTGCCGACCGCCGCATGAATGTGCAGGTACGCACCGGAAAGGTGAAAGTAACCTCCGGCAGCTCGGAAGTGGAGCTTGAGAAAAATGAACAGGTGGAAATCACCGGAAGCAAGATTATCATGAAAAAAATAGACCAGCCCGAAGCAGTATTCGGCTTTGTGCAGAAACAGCTGGTAGTGCAGAACGAACCTCTGGAGGAGGTGGTCAAGCAAATCGAGACCATCACCGGAGTACAAATTACCATGGATGCTAAAGTAGGAAAGAACAAGATAAGCACCCGCCTGGACCTGAACCAGATGGAACAGGTGGTACAGGAACTGGCAGAACTGTGCAAGTGCCAGTATGAAAAAACAGACAACAGCCACTACCGGCTTGTCATAAAACAATAGGAATGTTAAAACGCTCGTGGATTCTATTTTTTCTGTTTTGTTGGCTGTGTCCCGTCGGGGCACAGCCACAAACGTCATGTGCCGGTGAGGTGATTTACCTGAAACCGGCAAAGACTTCCTTACAAGGATGGCTGACATGGCTGGAACAGGAGCAGAACGTAACTCTGGCCTATAACACCTCGCAACTGAACCTGAACGAACAAATATCCATAAAAGAACCCGACACACTGACCGTAGCGCAGTTTCTTTCCCGCCTGATGCCGGCCTGCAAAATGAATGTGCAGGAACAGCCGGGGCGCAAGCTTCTGTTGCAGATAGACGCGCGCCGCAACTATCAACTGGAAGGAAGCATCCGAGAGGAGGAAACGGGAGAAAAGCTGAACGATGCCTTTGTTGTGTTTCTGGAAACATCCACGGGAAAAAACTACACAGCCCTGACTGAAGACGGGAAATTCAGCCTGAACATGCTGGAAGGTACCTACCGCATGCGCATACATTATATGGGCTATCACCCGATACAGAAAGACATTACGCTGAATCAGAACCAGCAGTTGGATCTCCGGATGAAACCGCTCTCCATAGAACTTCAGGAAACGACCGTGCGCCCGGAGATTCCCCCGATGGAGCTGGACGAATCCCTGCCCACCAACAAGCTGACCTTTACCAATGCCAATCTGTTTTCGCAAATGAGCATCCTGCCGGGTGTCATCGGTTCGCCGATGGGCATCCATTTTCAGGTTAACGGTGGCGGCGACGACGAGAATCTGCTGCTGGTGGACGGAGTGCCGCTGTATCATTACGGGCACATGAATAGCATGATGTCGCCGTTCAATGGCGATGCCATAAAAAACGTAACCTTTCACCGCAGTTTCTTCCCCACCCAGTTTGAGGGACGGCTCTCTTCAGTAACGGAGGTCGAAATGAAAGAGGGCAACAAACAGGAGCACATGCGCACTCTGTCGCTCGACATGCCGGCCGTTGCGGGCACCCTCGAAGGACCGCTCATCAAGAACAAGCTTTCTTATATCGTGGGTGGACGGCGCAGCTGGCTGGATTTCTTTGACGAACTGGTCAACGAAGACAGACGCATGAACCATTCCTACAACGACTGGCACGCCAAGTTGGCATGGGACATCAGCGCCCGCCAATCGTTGCAGGCACTGGTCTATCAGGCCAATGACAGATTCTATTATCCCAACGAACAGAACAAGAACGAAACGCTCATGAAGTGGAACAACCAGATTTACCAACTGGGATATAACATGCTGTTCGGAAAGCATTTCTCTTTTTCTTCCGCACTGGCTTATACCTATTATACCAACAGGGCCCAAATGGTCGATGCGGATTTTGAGAACATGCAATTCCTGAAGAGCGGCATACGCTCCATGTCGCTGATGGCCTCGTTCAATTACCAGCAGGATCCGGTATTCCATGCCAGCTGGGGCATGCGCCTGTCGCGCGAGATTTATGAAATGGCGGTTTTCGGAGATACCTTGATGAACCGGAACGAACCGGTGAACCAGCTCTCTCTGTTCTACGACAACCGAATCCGCATCTCTCCGCGTCTCTCGGCGCAGGTGGGAGTGAACTTCGTGTTCTATGCGCCCGACAAGCACCGCAAGTATGAAAGCATACAGCCCCGGTTCATGCTGAGATATTCTCTGGGCAACAAGGATCTGCTTTATGCCAGCGCTTCGCGCATGGAACAGTTCTACCACTATATCTGCGTCGACAATTTTGCCCTACCCACTGACTTTCGGATGCCCAGTATCGGCGGATTCCAACCGCGCACCTCGGAACATTATGAAATAGGCTGGAAGCATTTTCTGTCGAAAGGCTACTGGGAAGTGTCTTCTTTCTTCAAAACCCGAAGAAATGTGTTGGCCCTGCGGCCGGACGTATTCCCGGAGGATGACCAGTGGAAACACTACATCATGTCGGGCAAGGGCCACAGCTACGGTGCCAAGGTCTACTTCACCCAGCGGTGGCAGAAATGGTCGGTACAGGCCTCGTATGCCTATATCCGGAGCAAGGAAAGGTTCACGGAACTGAAAGACATGGGCACGCTTCCTTCGCTGTACGACATCCCCCACTCTTTTGCCACAGCTGTAAGTTTCCAGTTTACCAAGTATTCTTCGGTTTCCGTGGGTGGTGAAGTGCGCTCCGGTCGGGTGAGGGATTTTAGTGATGACTGGGATTTCGATTCGGAAATACAGTTCAGAGGATTCCGCGAACCGACGATGTACCGCCTGGATGCCGGATATGGTTATCAGCGGGCTTTCAAGAAAATCCTTCTGGTGCTGCGCGCCGGTCTATACAGCATTGTAGGCAACCCACCCGATGAGGAGATTCAGGACTTTTATTTTGTCAGCTATCACCGGAACTGCCTGCCTTATGCCACCATCAGCTTTAAGTTCTGAAAACAAAGTGGCAGCAGAATACGGGTTTCTGATTCTTGGAGAACGGATTTGACTGTTTTTCCTGACAACTCATTTTTGCAGAACCGGGCATCCGGAAGGCAAACTGCATAAAGATTCTATTTGGAAAGGACAAAAAGCTGCATATATACGCTTTTTATACAGAAAAGATACGCGGAAACCTGAATTTTGTTTCCCCAATAACGCCAAAAAGGCTTCGGTGACTGCAACAAATCACCGAAGCCTTTTTTTCAAATCATCAGTATGCCGTGCCAAAAGCGGTATCGAAGACTGTTTTATTCACACTTTCCGCACTGTTTCGGGCAGGAGCCGACAGCTTATTTCCACATATAAGCCATTGTGTTTTAATCTTATAACCCTCAAAGA
Source organism: Bacteroides sp. OF04-15BH (assembly GCF_003477995.1). Taxonomy (GTDB): domain Bacteria; phylum Bacteroidota; class Bacteroidia; order Bacteroidales; family Bacteroidaceae; genus Paraprevotella. The sequence goes on along the minus strand of NZ_QUEM01000002.1, from coordinate 19,094 downwards.
GGCGTGCCGAGATTCCGTTATTTTCCCTCTGCGGCATGGTCGGCTGCATAATCGGCAATCTCAACCCTCCGATTTATCAAAATGTCATTCTGACTAATGCGCAGAAACACAAAACGGGGAAGTCTGAATGAACAGACTTCCCCGTTTGGATATATCTCCACCCTTCCGCATCCGTTCGGATGTTTCCGGAACCGGTGTTCTGAATTACAATGGAATATTTCCGTGCTTCTTCGGAGGCAGGGTATTCATCTTGTTGCGGGCCATCTCCAATCCCTGAATCAGCTTCTTACGGGTATCCTTAGGCTCGATGATCTCATCGATATAACCCAGTTCAGCCACACGATAAGGATTGGCAAAGTTTTCCTTGTATTCCTGAATAGCCTTCTGCTTGGTCTCCTCGTCGGCCTTGCGGTACAAGATATTTACAGCACCCTCGGCACCCATCACAGCCACCTCGGCAGTAGGATAAGCGAAGTTCACGTCCGAACCGATCTGCTTGCTGGACATCACGATGTAGGCACCACCGTAAGCCTTACGGGTAATCACGGTCAGTTTAGGAACAGTGGCCTCAGCATAGGCAAACACGATCTTGGCTCCGTGACGGATGATACCGTTGTGCTCCTGGTTGGTTCCGCACAGGAATCCCGGAACGTCTACGAAAGTAACCACCGGAATGTTGAAACAGTCGCAGAAACGGATGAAACGGGCCATCTTGTCTGAAGCATCAATATCCAGCACACCTGCCAGATAAGCCGGCTGGTTGGCTACGATACCCACTGAGCGGCCGCCCAGACGACCGAATCCCACCAAAGCATTCTTGGCAAAATGCGGCATAATCTCGAAGAAGTAGTGATCGTCGAGTACCGGCTCGATGATGTCCTTCATATCGTAAGGCATGTTCGGATCTACCGGAACTACAGTCTGCAAAGCCTCTTCAATGCGGTTTACATCGTCCTTAGACGGGCTTACCGGCGCATCGTCCATATTGTTTGACGGCAGGAAAGTGAGCAGTTCACGGATTGCCATGAGCACCTCTTCCTCGCTGTTACCTAGGAAGTGTGACACACCGCTCTTGCTGCTGTGTGTATAGGCACCGCCGAGCTCTTCCTTGTTTACATCTTCGTGAGTCACGGTCTTCACAACATCCGGTCCGGTCACGAACATGTGGCTGTTCTCCTTCACCATGAAGATGAAGTCAGTCAGAGCCGGAGAATAGCAGGCACCACCGGCGCAAGGACCCATGATGGCAGAAATCTGCGGAATCACACCCGAAGAAATGGTGTTCTGATAGAAGATGGAAGCGTAACCGGTCAAGCTCTCTACACCCTCCTGAATACGGGCACCGCCTGAATCGTTCAGGGCAATGATCGGAGCGCCGTTCTTCAGCGCCAGTTCCTGCACCTTCACAATCTTCTTGGAGTTTACGGCACTCAGCGTACCTCCGTAAACGGTAAAGTCGTAAGCATAAACAAAGACCAGACGGCCGTTGATCTTACCGTATCCGGAAACGACACCGTCGCCCGGAATATGATTCTTGTCCATACCGAAGTTGGTGCACTTGTGGATGGCCAGCTTGTCCATCTCTACAAATGTGCCCTTATCCAACAGCATGTCAATACGCTCGCGGGCAGTCATCTTGCCGCTCTCGTGCTGCTTCTGGATGCGGTCTACACCGCCGCCAGCCTCGGCAGCCTTGTTTATCTCATGAAACTTGTTATATTGTTCTTCTCTTTCCATGTTTATTTATCCTCGTCTAAAGTTAAAAGAATAAGAACTTGATCGGCAGCAACCGTATCTCCTTCTTTGATTAGGATCTCCTTTACAGTACAGTCGGAACTTACCTTGTAATTGCTCTGCATCTTCATGGCCTCAATCACCACGGCAGTATCACCGGCATTCAGATGATCGCCCACCTGCACCGGCACGCTGACAATCTTACCCGGCATCGGCGATACGATCTTATTGTCCTGAAGTTCGTCCGAACCTTTCTTCATGCGCAGATACTTGGCGCTGGAATCAATGATCTCCACGTCATAGGTAGAGAAATTGGTATTCACCTTGTAGTTCTTTCCGTTGTCCGAACGCACGAATTCCGCATTGTAAGATTTTCCTGCATAGAGAACAGAACATCCACCGCGTTCTACCATCGCCACGTCCACTTCATACTCAACACCGTCAATGCTGATATGAACGTTGTTGCCTTCTTTGCTGAGCAGCTGCACATCAGCCACTCGATCACCAATACGTATTTCCATAATTAAATTCTTAGAACACCTTTATGTAAACCGAAGGCTCGCCAGCGACTGATCGGACTATTGTCCTTCAAACCGGCAGAAGCATTCTCTTCCAAATTCATCAGATAGTCAATATAGGCTGCAATGATTGCGATATTCTCGGCAGTACCCTTAGAACTGTTCTTGTGCTTCAGGGACTCGGCATTCTTTGCAATGAAGCCTGTATCGTAATGTCCTTCCACGAAATCCGGAGTGGACATGATCTTTCTCAAATAACTGATATTGTTCTTTACGCCTGTTATCTTGAACTCGTAGAGCACACGACGCATACGCTCGATGGCATATTCGCGGTTCACCGCCCAGACGATCAGCTTACCGATCATCGGATCATAGTGAATCGGGATTTCATAACCCTCGTACACATAGCTGTCGAAGCGCACACCGATACCGTTCGGCTCAACCAGCTGACGGATCATTCCCGGCGACGGCATGAAATTGAACTCGGTATCCTCGGCACAGATACGGCACTCGATGGCGTGTCCGCGCTGCTTGATGTCTTCCTGCTTCAGGCGCAAAGGCAGTCCGCTGGCCACATTGATCTGCTCTTTTACCAGATCCACGCCAACCACTTCCTCGGTAATCGGATGCTCCACCTGCAAACGGGTGTTCATCTCCAGGAAGTAGAAGTTGCGGTTCTTGTCTACCAGGAACTCAATGGTACCGGCGCCGACATAATTTACGGCCTTGGCAGCTGCAACGGCAGCCTGACCCATCTTTTCGCGCAGTTCAGGAGTAACGAATGGAGAAGGACTCTCCTCTACGATCTTCTGATTGCGGCGCTGTACGGAGCACTCGCGCTCATACAAATGGATCACATTGCCATACATATCTCCCAATATCTGGAACTCAATATGATGCGGCTCCTCTACAAATTTCTCAATATAAACCGTGTCGTCACCAAATGAAGACAAAGATTCTGACTTGGCAGAAAGATAGGCTTCCTTCACTTCGCTCTCGTCGTGAATCAGACGGATACCTTTACCGCCACCTCCCATAGAGGCTTTCATCATCACAGGGAAACCGATCTCCTTGGCTACAGCCAAAGCTTCTTCAGGACTCTGCAATCCTTTCTCTGTGCCCGGAACGACCGGAACCTGAGCGGCTTTCATGCAGGTACGTGCCGAGATCTTGTCTCCCATCATATCCATGGTTTCTGCTGTAGGACCGATGAAGATAATTCCTTCTTCCTTGCAGCGACGCGCAAACTCTGAGTTTTCCGAAAGGAAACCATAACCCGGATGAATGGCATCAACCTGATGCTTCTTCGCCGCAGCGATGATCTTATCTATGTTCAGATAGCTGTCCTTCGATGCAGCAGGACCGATGCAGCAGGCTTCATCGGCATACAATACATGCTTGGCTGTTCTGTCGGCTTCTGAAAACACAGCCACAGAACGGATCTCCATTTCTCGACAAGAACGCATGACACGCACAGCAATCTCACCGCGGTTGGCGATAAGAACTTTGCGAATTGCAGTGTGATGCGGGGTATTATTAGATACAACCATATTTGTTTATTTTATTTGTTGTAGTTTTGTTTACACGGGATATTGATCTGTTGCAGACATCAGACTGTTCGCAAATCAGTATCATACAGAAACAGCCCCAATGTCACAAAATCCTAGCAATTGTGCAAAATTAATGTTTTTTTTCGGATTCTACACCCCAAAGCCTTATTTTTCTCTTATTTATATCTTGTTAGAACATTTAATCACAAGTATGCCTCAAATAAGAGCACGTCAGAACTTTTTTACCCGGTTTGTCTCATAAAGACAGGCCTGCATGCCCTTGAAAATTCAAGAGCATGCAGGCCTGATTGTTTTCTCTTCTAATGCCAGTCCGGAATATTCGATCCCGGAGAATAATAGTCTACCAGCGTCACATCAAACATGATGGTCGAATAAGCCGGTATCTTGTCCTGAGCCGTGCTTCCATAACCCAGTGTTTCAGGTATGTAAAGCATCCATCGGTCACCGCAATGCATATACTGCAATGCCGTACCGAAACCGACAATCGTACCGGATACGCCCAGCAGCTTCGGGAAAGCCAGATTCAGATCCAATGGAGGTACAAAACTGTAATCAAAGACTTCCTGTACCAGCGTGTCCTTTCCGTTTACGATATCCTTTGTTGGCATCAGCATACCCCGATAATGCACACGGACGGTATCTGTTGACATGGGACAGCCCTTGCCTGTTCCGGTATTCAGAACTTTTACACAGATTGAATCGGTCAGGGTGGCTGCACTTCCAGCTACCTTATAATAGCTCTGAAACATTCGCCAGTCGCAATGTTGCTCCCACTGGTCGCCATGCTCGGCTTTGGCCGCAGCAATCGCGCGTCGGGCCGTATCGGCCACTTGCTCAAAATATACCTTATTACGCTGCTGCCATCCTTCGTATTTGTCAAAGGTCGCATCGTTTTCGTCACAAGCGACAAATGCAAAGGCCGACAGAAACAGGCAACACAGATACCATACGCATTTTCTCATTTCTTTATCGGGTTTTATAGATTATAAAATTTTCTTCAACAAAGAAGTGATGCTCACCTGATCTTCAATCAAAGCGCGCAACTCACTTACCGGCACACGCTTCTGCTCCATCGTGTCGCGATAACGCAATGTAACGGTATTATCTTTCAGGGTGTCATAGTCCACTGTCACACAGAACGGAGTTCCCACAGCATCCTGACGACGGTAGCGCTTACCGATAGAATCCTTCTCGTCGTACTTGCAGTTGAAGTGGAAACGGAGTTCGTTGATGATCTCGTGTGCCTTCTCTGGCAGACCGTCCTTCTTTACCAACGGCATAACAGCCAGCTTCACAGGAGCCAAAGCTGCCGGCAACTTCAATACGACACGAGTTTCGCCGTTCTCCAATTTTTCTTCCTGATAGCTGTGACTCATGATAGTCAGGAACATACGGTCTACACCGATAGAAGTCTCGATCACGTACGGAGTATAGCTTTCGTTGGTTTCCGGATCAAAGTACTCGATCTTCTTTCCTGAGAACTTGGCGTGCTGGCTCAGGTCGAAGTTAGTACGGCTGTGAATACCTTCTACTTCCTTGAATCCGAAAGGCATCTTGAACTCAATGTCAGAAGCAGCATTAGCGTAGTGTGCCAACTTCTCGTGATCGTGGAAACGATAGTTCTCTGCACCGAAGCCCAGAGCCTGATGCCAAGCCATACGGGTCTTCTTCCAGGTCTCGAACCATTCCAGTTCAGTTCCCGGTTTTACAAAGAACTGCATCTCCATCTGCTCAAACTCACGCATACGGAAGATAAACTGACGGGCCACAATCTCATTACGGAATGCTTTACCAATCTGCGCAATACCGAACGGAAGTTTCATACGGCCGGTTTTCTGCACATTTAGATAGTTCACAAAGATACCCTGTGCAGTCTCCGGACGAAGATAGATGGTAGAAGCACCTTCAGCAGTAGATCCCATCTCAGTCTTGAACATCAGGTTAAACTGACGAACATCGGTCCAGTTGTGTGTGCCGCTGATCGGACAAACAATGCCTTCATCCAAAATAATCTGCTTGATCTCGGCCAAATCGTTTGCGTTCATGGCATCGCTAAAACGCTGATGCAACGCATCACGCTTCTGCTGATGCTCCAACACGCGCGGGTTGGTGCTGCGGAATTTCTCTTCGTCAAAGCTGTCGCCAAACTTCTTGGCAGCCTTGGCTACTTCCTTATTGATCTTCTCGTCGTATTTGGCAATCTGATCTTCAATCAGCACATCGGCACGATAACGCTTCTTGCTGTCACGGTTGTCAATCAACGGATCGTTGAAAGCATCTACGTGACCGCTGGCTTTCCAGGTTGTCGGGTGCATAAAGATTGCTGCATCAATACCCACAATGTTCTCGTGAAGCAGCACCATGCTCTGCCACCAGTACTGTTTGATATTGTTCTTCAACTCTACACCGTTCTGTCCATAATCATAAACAGCTCCCAAACCGTCGTAAATCTCACTGGAAGGAAAAACAAAACCATATTCCTTGCAATGGGATACGATTTTCTTAAATACATCTTCTTGCTGTGCCATATTTTTGTATATTATTGAATATTCTATAAAATGTCATCCAATCGGACAAAGTGCAAAGATACAGAATATTATAGAATAATCCCATTTATCCGTTTATTTTTAGTTGAGTTTCACAAATAATACAGCCAAAGAAAAGAGCAGTCTTTCGAAAGAAGTTATCCGATCCGCCACGACCCTGCTACCGGATTATACCTCTGGTGCGTTCTTATTCCGGGCTCTTCACGAACCGATATTCAAGGAGAAAGGAGGAAATGGAAGTCTCATTTATCATTTATGATAATAAAGATTGTTAATCACTTACATATATATTATAAAGTTCTTATTTTTGTGAAAATTCAACATGGAATGATGAAAAAGGATCGTGAAGATTCTCTTATAAAATTGGCGTTTTGTATCGCCAAAGTTCGCATAAAGAGCACAGCCTCAGCAAGCTATAAAAACGATTCGGAAAAAATACGTAACTTCTGAAAGGGAACCTGAATCAAGTTCATTATTTTTCATATCGAACCGGACGTCTACAGTCCATGTTCGGTGCATTATTCATAAATCTAATTCCAAAATGATTAAAAAACTACTATTTCTTTTGTGCACATTATTGGGAATCACCCAGGTACAAGCAGTTGATTTTCCGGAAATCAGTACTCCGGAAAAAAGTGTATGGTATCTTATTCAATTTCTGAACCAAGGCAATGTTCTGGAGGCTCAGGGCGACGGTGCGCTTGTCCGCACAGCTGCGGCTTCGGGTTCTGACGCCCAGCTCTGGAAGATAGAAGGCGACGAAAGCAATGGTTTTAAATTGACCAGTAAGACCAATCAGGTGCTGTATGTCAACTCGGCTTCCAAGAATGGAAAGTTCTATTCTGGCAGCGCCCCGTCAGACAATCAGCTGTTCCGCATTGTCAGCACCGAAAACGCATCTTATCTGGGCGGATTCGAGATACAGCCCCAAAGCAATGCTGCCGTATCCATGAACCAGTTCGGTGGAGCCGGAGTAGGTAAAGAATTGGGTCTGTGGGACAAGAACGACGGAAACAATCCGCTCAAGTTCATGTCTCTTGAAGAATACCAGTCTATTGGCAAGTACGGCATCATCCCTTACCCAACTTCACTCAAAGAACGGAAAGAAGGAACTTTAGCCCTGAACACCCTGACAGCCATCACTTATGTTCCTAGCGAAACTCAAGACATTCAGAACACAGTCAGCAGTTTTGCCGAGCAATTAAAGAAGACTTCTGGAATAGAACTGGCTCTTAAAGAGAGTACCGGTACCAGCGAAGCAAAAGCCATCAACCTGATTCAGGATGAAAGTGTTGAAAAAGAAGCTTACACCCTGCAGGTTGAGGATGACCGGATTACCCTCAAGGCCTCTACCGGCGCCGGTTTCTTCTATGGTCTGCAAACCCTGAAGCAGATGATGCCGCGCGAAATCTATGCTCAGGCCAAAGCTGAAAACACCGTATGGGAGGTTCCGTTCCTAAGCATTGAGGACAAGCCGAATGTAGGCTACCGTGGCTTTATGCTCGACATAGCCCGCCACTTCTTCAGCAAGGAAGAGGTAAAGCGTATCATCGACCTGATGGCAACTTACAAACTGAACATCCTGCACTGGCATTTGACTGATGACCAGGGCTGGCGTATCGAGATTCCGGAATATCCGAAACTGACCGAAGTGGGCAGCATCCGAAGCGGCTCTTTCGTAAGCCCGGGCGACGGCAGCGGCAAATTCTTTGACGACACAGAATACGGCCGTGGCATGTGGTACACTCAGGATGACCTGAAAGAAATTGTAGCCTATGCCAAGGAACGCTATATCGAAATTCTTCCGGAAGTGGATTTTCCGGGCCACATGGTGGCCGCCGTTACAGCCTATCCGGAGTTGAGCTGTGACCCGACAAAGAAATATTCTGTCCGTCTGGACAGCGGTGTTTCCGAAGATGTGCTGAATGTCGGCAAAGACGAAGTCATCGACTTCCTGAAATGTATTCTCGACAATCTGGCCGGCATTTTCCCATATCCTTATATCCATTTTGGCGGCGACGAGTGTCCGACAACCCAATGGAGCACCAATGCCGACTGTCTGAAACGTGTGCAAGACGAAGGACTGGCCGGTGTGCAGGAACTGCAATCCTGGCTGGTTGAGGAACTGGGTATATATGTAAAAGAGAAATACAACAAAGACATCGTGGTATGGGACGAGCTGTTGTCACACTGGCATGCCACCAACACCGTCAAGCCGGTAGTCATGGCCTGGAACAGCATCAACAAGATGAGCGAAGCCGCCGACAAAGGCCTGAAGAGCATTGCCACTCCTCATTCTCATCTGTATCTGGACATGATGCAGGTCGGTCCTGGTCAGACTGTTGTAGACGAGCCGTACTACGGAGGATGGAGCGAGACCAAAGTCGTTTCTTTGGAAACCGTATACAGTCTGAATCCATTATCTCCTCTCTCTGGCCGCGAAGACTTTGCCTTGGGCGTACAGGCCAACATGTGGACCGAGACCTGTAACGACAGCATCGAGCTGGAGTATCAGCTGCTCCCCCGTCTGCTGGCGCTTTCAGAAATTGCCTGGTTGCCCAACAGCAGCAAGGACTGGACCAGTTTCCTGCGCCGCCTGCAGACTCATACGGCAATCTTTGAATACAAAGGTCTGAATTACGCCAAGCATTACATCACTCCGGAAGAACTGGACGAGAACGAACAGGCTCTGAAGGATGCCAAGGATATTCTGGACCAGGCCGTTCGCGGCGGTGTGGGTTATCCGTCCGCAACATTGCACGATGCTCTGGATGCAGCCTATACCCAAGCGGCAGCAACACCGGAAGAAGCCAATATCGCAGCCTTGAAGGAAGCTACCGAGAATTATAAGAATGGTGCCATACAGATGCCGCAGGCCGGCAAGGTCTACCAGCTGATTTCTGCATCAACTTATTACAAGCAGCAGTATGCCGGTTCAAGCATGTATCAGGACGGAGACAACATCCGCATTCATTATACTCCTCAAACCGAGCCGGAAGAACTGTGGATTTTCGAGCAGAACAATGACAGTTACCTCATGAAGAACTACGGTTCAGACAAGCAGGTACAGATGAACAGCTTCGGCAGCAATGCCACACTGGGCACCGAAGCCGGCACTCCGCTCCGCATTGACAAAGCCACTATAGCCAATGGCAGCTATACTTACATTCCGGGCGTTGTAACGATCTCGGCTGTATCCGGATATTCAGATGCGGCAACAGGTAATGTCAAACGCCTCACCGGAACCGGAAGCGGCTTCGTAATGGCCAAGAACGAACCGAAGTTATGCAGTGCAAGTACCTGGTATCTGGTAGAAGTGACAGACTTCAGAAAGCAATTGGAGGGACTGGTGTATAAATGCAACCGCATTGCAGAAACTCCGCTGACCGGAGGATATGGCGAACCGACCGAAGAGGCCATCACTTTCCTCAAGAACGATCTCATCGCTCCGGCACAGGCTGTATTGAGCGGAACGGAAATCATCTCCGAAGCTACTTACAAGAGCTATGTCGCCCTTTACAACCAATTCCTGGAAATGCCGAGAAAGAGCCTGTTAGACAATATCTCTGAAGAGTATTACTATCAGATTCAGAATGCATACTTCACGACTTACTACGCTTACGCCAATGTCATCAATGCCATGCCGAAGACACTGAGCTCTGATCAGAAAGGCTTCCTGTGGTACTTTGTCAAGCAAGATGACGGCACTGTGATGATCTACAGTAAGGTAACCGACAAGCCGGCCTATGTTTCTTCATCCACGGAAGGCCAGACCATCAAAGTAAACAACAGTACCAGCGGAAGCAAGAAATGGACTCTGGAAGAAATCAGCACCGACCAGTCGAACAAGGGCATTGCCATCATCGATCCGACCGGTACCTACAGCTGGTATACCAACCCAAGTTCCTTCTCTACCATTATCCTGAAGCCGAAAAGCTGGGGTGCTTCTATCTGGAATCTGATTAAAACAGACCAGAAAGTCATCACAACCGGCATTGACCAGATTGAAGAAGAGCAAGAAAGCGACCCGGTGTTCTATGACTTGACCGGACGCCGCGTTTCTGATCCTCAACACGGAATCTACATTCCAAAAGGCAAAAAGGTAGTCATTCCATAAAGCTATCTTCCGCCCCAACCATACAGCCGGCCGGAATCCGCCAATACAGGATTCCGGCCGGCTTTTTTATTTTCTCAAATCAAGTTTTTCAATCCGCGAAGGAAGTCTTCTCGCTTTTTTTTCGTATTTTTGTAGCAAACGTTTATAAACCACTGTATTAAGGAATACTCATGAGCAAAGATACGACAGAAATAGAAGAACATTCTGACTATAAACCCGCAGCCAAAGACGATGAAAACGTAAAGCATCATCTGAGCGGCATGTACCAGAACTGGTTTCTGGACTATGCCTCGTATGTGATTCTGGAGCGCGCCGTGCCGCATATCATCGACGGTTTCAAACCGGTGCAGCGCCGTATTCTGCACTCCATGAAGCGCATGGACGACGGACGCTACAACAAAGTGGCCAACATTGTGGGACACACCATGCAGTTTCATCCGCATGGCGATGCCTCCATCGGCGATGCTCTGGTACAGCTCGGGCAAAAGGACTTGCTCATTGACTGTCAGGGAAACTGGGGAAACATCCTTACCGGAGACTCGGCTGCCGCACCGCGTTACATTGAGGCACGCCTCTCCAAATTTGCCCTGGATGTGGTGTTCAATCCCAAGACTACAGAATGGAAACTTTCTTACGACGGACGCAACAAGGAGCCGATCACGCTCCCTGTAAAATTCCCTTTGCTGCTGGCTCAGGGAGTGGAAGGCATCGCCGTAGGTCTGTCCTCCAAGATTCTGCCGCACAATCTGAATGAAATCTGCGATGCCGCCGTCAGCTATCTGCACGGCGAAGAGTTCCAGCTCTATCCCGATTTCCAGACAGGCGGCAGCATTGACGTGAGCAAATACAACGACGGACAGCGTGGCGGCGCCGTCAAGGTGCGCGCCAAAATCAACAAAATAGACAACAAGACGCTGGCCATTACCGAAATACCTTACGGAAAGACCACCACATCGCTCATCGATTCTATCCTGAAAGCCATCGAGAAGGGAAAAATAAAGGTGCGCAAGGTGGAAGACAACACCGCGGCTCAGGTCGAGATTCTGGTGCATCTCACACCGGGAGTCAGCTCGGACAAGACGCTCGATGCGCTGTATGCCTTTACCGACTGTGAGGTAAGCATCTCGCCCAACTGCTGTGTCATCGACAACCAGAAACCTTGTTTCCTGAGTGTGAGCGAAGTATTGAAACGCTCAGTGGACAACACCCGGGAACTGATCCGGAAAGAACTCCTCATCAAGAAAGGAGAACTGACCGAGAGCCTGCACTTCGCTTCGCTCGAAAAGATTTTCATAGAAGAGCGTATCTATAAGGACCGCCAGTTTGAACAGGCCAAGGACATGGATGCCGCCTGCGAACATATTGACGAACGCCTCACTCCGTTCTATCCCAAAATGATCCGTGAGGTGACCAAAGAAGACATTCTGCGCCTGATGGAAATCAAGATGGCACGCATCCTGAAATTCAACAAGGACAAGGCCGACCAGGCCATTGCCCGCATGCAGGAGGAGATTGCCCTGATAGACCGTGACCTGAACAACCTGACGGAAGTGACCGCCAACTGGTTCCGCTTCCTGAAAGAAAAATATGGCGCAGCGCACCAGCGCCGTACCGAATTGCGCAACTTCGACACCATTGTGGCTGCCAAAGTGGTAGAGGCGAACGAAAAACTGTATATCAACCGCGAAGACGGCTTTATCGGCACCTCGCTGAAGAAGGACGAATTCGTGGCCAACTGCTCGGATATCGACGACGTGATTCTGTTCTACCGCGACGGAACCTACAAGGTGATCCGCAACAGCGAGAAAGTCTTTGTGGGCGAAACGGAAAAGAGCAAGAAGGAAAAACGGAAAGCCGAAATCATTCATGTGGCTATCTTTAAGAAGAACGACAAGCGCACCATCTATAATGTGGTGTATCGCGACGGAAAGAACGGAAGTTTCTACATCAAACGCTTCTACATCACTTCGGCCACACGCGACCGCGAATACGACATCACCCAAGGCAAACCGGGTTCACGCATCGCTTACTTCACCGCCAATCCGAACGGTGAGGCTGAAGTCATCAAGGTGACACTCAAACCGGTGCCCAAACTGAAAAAGATATTCTTTGACCGCGATTTCAGCGAAATCAACATCAAGGGAAAACAGAGTATCGGCAACCTGCTCACCAAACTGGAGGTGCAGCGCATCGGCCTGAAGAGCCGGGGCGGCTCCACCCTGGGCGGACGAAAGGTGTGGTTCGACCACGATGTGAACCGATTGAACTATGACGAGCGCGGTGACTATCTGGGCGAGTTCATGAGTGACGACCAGATTCTGGTCATTCTGGACAACGGACAGTTCTACACCACCAACTTCGATGTGAACAACCACTACGAACAGAACATCATGCGCATTGAGAAGTTCGTACCCGAAAAGGTGTGGTGCGCCTGTCTGTTTGATGCCGACCAGCAGGGCATGCCTTATATCAAGCGGTTCACCTTTGAATCATCGGCCAAGCCGCTCAGCTATCTGGGCGAGAACAAGCATACCCGCCTCATCCTGCTGACCGACACACCGGCTCCGCAGCTGAAGGTTACTCTGGGAGGAAACGACCAGTTCCGCGATCCGATTCTGGTAGATGCCAACGAATTTATCGGACTGAAGAGCTACAAGGCCAAAGGTAAGCGCATCACGACATGGACCATCGACTCCATCGAAGAGCTGCCGCCGGCCCCTGTTGCAGAAGCCGAAGAAAGCGAAGAAACAGAAACAGGCAATGAAAGCCCCAACGGATTGCCTCTATTTGATTTCTCTGATACAGAAAATAATGATTCCAACAACGAACAAGATAACTAAACCTACAGTCCTCAAGGCCCTTTGCCTTTGGGGACTGTTGCTCTTTGTCCTTCCGGCAAGGGCACAGACCGACCTGAACCGCTACACGACGCACAGCACCCTCTTCGGCATCGGACACCTGAACCAGATGGATACCTATCTGTCGCCCTTTGAGTACGAGGGGCTGCAGGGAAGCATCGTGCATGAAAAGTTCCGCCCTACACACTGGCTCGACGGACGCATCGTCACGCAGCAGAAAACCGAAGGTTATCTGGGCCTCTCCAAGAATCCTGCCCAAAGCGCCAGCGCCATTTCGGGTTCCCTGTCCTACAAAATCGGATGGCACTACTCCTGGACACTGGCTTCTTCGCTGCGCCTGTTTGCCGGAGGCGGCATCCAGATGCTGGCCGGAGGAGTGTATAACACACGCAACGGCAACAATCCGGCACAGGCACTGGCACGAACCGGCCTTTATGCCTCGGGCATTGCCGCCTATCCCTTTCATATCCGGAAACAACCGTTCCAGATACGTTATCAGATTGACCTGCCTTTCTGCGGCATGATGTTCTCGCCCAATTACAACCAGTCATACTACGAGATTTTCACCCTGGGCAATTACGACCACAACATCCGCTTTATCCATCCGGGAAATGCCCCGACCCTATACCAGTCACTCACACTGGACTTCCCGATCAAAGGATTTACCTTCCGGGTGGGCTACGGCTGCGACATCGAGCAAAGCCGCGTGAACGGCATCAAGAACCACTCCTACCGGCATTCATTCCTGATTGGTTACGTCAAGGATTTCTATTTCCTGAAGAGAAAAGAGAACCGGCATAAGAATCTTCCAAACTTCTAATCATATTTATGAAACTCAGCAATATCCTCTCCCGCTCCATACTCCTGCCGCTCCTGATTCTGGTGTGCGGCGCCGGCTGTGTGCGCGAAGACGAGTACCAGAACGATCTGGCCGGCAACTTTGACGCCCTCTGGCAGTGCATGGACCGCAACTATTGTTTTTTTAACTATAAAAGGGAAGTCTATGGTCTGGACTGGGATTCCGTCTATGCCGTATACCGTCCGCGCATCAATAATCAGATGACGCAACAACAGTTCTTTGAGGTGTGCTGCGACATGCTGGGCGAGCTGAGAGACGGCCATGTGAACCTTTACAGCAGCGGCGATGTGGGACGAAACTGGAGCTGGCGCGAGGACTATCCGGCAAACTTCAACGACAGTGTGCACCAGCTTTACCTGGGCACGGACTATAAGATTGCCTCGGGACTGAAATACCGCATTCTGGAAGACAACATCGCCTATGTGTATTACGAAAGTTTCAGCTCAGCCATAGGCGACGGCAATATCACCGCCATGATGACCGAACTGAAAACCTGCAACGGCATGATTCTGGATGTGCGCAACAACAGTGGCGGCAACCTGACCTATGCCACCAAGCTTTCGGGGTATTTTACCAATGAAAAAAGACTGGCCGGCTATATCGCTCATAAAAACGGACCAGGGCATTCCGACTTTTCCACTCCGGAACCTGAGTATATCGAACCGGCAAACGGTCTGAGATGGCAGAAGCCGGTTGTGGTGCTTACCAACCGTTCGTGCTACAGCTCGACAAACACCTTTGTACGCAACATGAAGGTGTGCCCGCAGGTCACAATCATGGGCGACCGCACCGGAGGCGGCTCGGGCATGCCTTTCACCTCAGAAATGCCCAACGGCTGGCTGGTACGCTTCTCGGCCTGCCCGATGTATGATGCCGATATGCAGCAGATTGAGTTCGGAATAGAACCGGATATCCCGGTGAGCATGAACCTGGAAGACCTGAAAAAAAACAAGGATACACTGATAGAAGCAGCCCGCAGTTTTTTGACACAAAAGTTTGCAGAATAAAAAAAAAGTACTACCTTTGTGTTATAATCCTGCGCCTGTGGTGAAATTGGTAGACACGCCAGACTTAGGATCTGGTGCTTTGCGGCGTGTAGGTTCGAGTCCTATCAGGCGCACCAAAAACAAAAGGAATCTTATCGGACTGATAAGATTCCTTTTGTTTTTTTACAGGGAAAAAGCAGGCATGAGGCTTCTCTTTCGGCAGCACTCCTACCCTACGGAAATTCCGGTTGCACTCTCCTCAAAAAATCATCACCATCAAAAGAAAAATTCATCCCAATCGTTTCTGAAAATCATCAGGATGAAATTTTCGGCTCCTGAAAGTCAAAAAGTTTTCTACTGCGATGCCTTGAGATAATGACGGCCATATTCATAATCGCGGTAATGAAACAAAACAGTATCCTGCTGCATCCGCTGACGGAAGTTCTCGAAATTTTTCTTCGAAGCAGGCGACCATCCGCTCTCGGCTACTGCCATCAGACGTGGAAACGCCATATACTCCAGATGCTTGTCGGCTGAGATATATTCTGTCCACATACATGCCTGTACTCCTTTATAGTAATGCAACTTGTCTGCAGCTACATTGTTTGCCGGAGCATAGTTATAAACCGCTTCAAGGGTTTCATTACCATTTCCCGGTCCGGTCGGTTCCGTCGGGTCTGCGCTCTGTTTACGGTTGATATAATAAGTAGGCTGCGGCGCCAGGATATTGCTCAATCCCAAAGAGTATGCCTTTTGTGCGGCTGCCTCTGCACCGGTCCAGCAAACGATGTCTGCTCCCGTGCTCTTAATCAGATTCAGATCAGAACCTGTTGCGGTGATCGTTTCATTCCAAGCCATCAGTTTATAGCCTCGGGTGGCCACAAAGTCGGCCATTTCTTTGGTAAAGTAGCTCTGCAAGGCTCTGACATGAGAGAAATTCATTTTCTTCATAAAAGCCATACATTCCTCGTTCCGTTCCCAGTGGCTGGCATCACATTCGTCACCGCCGATATGAATGTAAGGATAAGGAAAGAGGTCCATGATCTCACTCAGAATGTCCTTGGCAAACTGCAAGGTCTTTGGATTGGCCACATTCGGAATGGTCGGTGTGTGACTCTCATCAGAAATCACCGGATGACGCACATCAGGTTCACAACTGAACTCCGGATAGGCGGCCATAGCGGCACCGAAATGACCGGGCATATCAATTTCCGGAA
The DNA here is from genome assembly GCF_003477995.1 of Bacteroides sp. OF04-15BH. Taxonomy (GTDB): domain Bacteria; phylum Bacteroidota; class Bacteroidia; order Bacteroidales; family Bacteroidaceae; genus Paraprevotella. Next base: position 2,688 of record NZ_QUEM01000002.1, on the reverse strand, counting down.
TAATGTCAATATGAAGTTTCTCGGCATAAGCCACCAGTTCGCGAATCTGTTCCTTGGTATAATAATACGGACCGTAGGGCTTGTAAGTATGAATTCGTTTGCCCGATCCTCCAAAGTCTGTGCTGTAGGAATCATCACGGATACTGCCGATGGTATTCAGACGGGGATATTTGGTAATCTCCACACGGAATCCCTGATCATCCGAAAGATGCAGATGCAGCTTGTTCATCTTGTAGCAGGCCATCATGTCCAGAACCCGTTTCACCTCATCCACATCAAAGAAATGACGGGCTACATCCAGCATAAAACCGCGATAACCGAACCGTGGCTCATCGGTGATCTGCACCAAAGGCAACGCATAGGAAGTAACTTTCGGGTCTTTTACTCCGGCCATCACATTGGCCGGAAGCATCTTCTTGAGCGTCTGGAAGGCATAAAAGAAACCGTCGGTACAGGAGGCTTCCACCAGAATACCGGAATCGGTAACCCGCAAAACATATCCTTCGGAATTTTTAATCTCGGGATTCAAACGTACTTGCAACAGAGCCTTGGCGTCTCCTGTGGTCTTAACCGAAATGCCGGAAGACGCTCCGAGCACCTCTATAAACTGATCTACTTCCTGAATCACCGAATCTCCCAACTGATTCACATTGGCCTCAAAACTGGAAGGCAAAGTCAGCATCCCTTCCTGAACCTGTATATCCTTGGGCTGCGGCGTCAGATTCACATTTTGAGCCTCTGCCTCAAAAGCACTGCATGCGGCCATGCCGAACAAACAAAAACGGATGGATTTCACAACCCCCTTCATGCTCATCAAAGAGCCGGTAATTCTCCTCACACTATTCCACATCATTCTTTTTAGGTATTAGTATTTAATCATTGGGTTACAAAGATAATAAGCAGCAAGCGTAAAGAAAAGATTATTATTCTCTGCATTCCTAAAAAATATTCAAAGATCTTTTTAAAAGAAAAAGGAAAGTAGAATATTGCATATATCAGGAAAAAAACTTATCTTTGCAAACGCAAAAAGCAAATAGGCTGATTCGCTAGCTCAGCAGGTAGAGCACAACACTTTTAATGTTGGGGTCTTGGGTTCGAACCCCAAGCGAATCACAAATAAACGGAGTTGTATCGCAATCACACGATACAGCTCCTTTTATTTTAGTTGTATTTCATCACATTTCCCTCCACGACACAATAAAATATTCCTCACCTAAGAAATGCTTATTGAACCGTTTTTTACCAATCCGAGCCACTCCATAAAAAATTCCATTACCACAAGGCAATCCGAACCACAAATTTATTCTCACCATTCACAGTCTACAGGACATTACGAAAAAGCTCATTCAGTCCCTATGCAAAAGATGCTCATATCTACTTTAGGCTTTATATAAGGCCCTTTAAAGCCATTTATAAGTAGAGAACAACCTAACACATATTTCATAATCAAATACTGCTAAAACGCCTGTATACAGGAATTACTCGATAACTCGTGGAGATAGAATAATTACGCATAAATTTTAGTAAGTATAAAATGGAAGAAAGCTACATTTATGACACCTCAAGATCATGTTCTGGATTGCTTGATTTTGGCATTAAAGAACTCTGCAAAAATATTGGCAGACCGGTTTACGGAGAGGTTCAGGACACCATCATGGTGTTCTGTCAAAGTAGAAATAATAACCTGGAAACTTTTGAACCCGGATCTGTCGACCTCGCCGTAGCATTTTGCCGAAGACTGTCTCTCCGCATCCTTATGGGTATTCTTGAAGAAAATCATCCTCAAGGAATGTGACAAGGAATAAGTTTCCTGCAGGTTTGGATACTGAGCGAAAAGAATCTTTCCCAACTCCTTTTGTTTCCGAAGCCATTTTCTAGGGGCTTGAACAGCAAGTATCGTGAACGTGCCAGCAGTTGTCTTAAAGAGTCGCCATTTGAAAAAACAAACGGAAAATATATTTTCCCCTGAATCGTGACTCTCTCATGGCATCAGCCTCCTGCCGGATTGCTTCCCAACGATGGGCGATGCACAATTCCTGCACAGCCTCAAAGGTCATCTGTTGGATATGGAAGCCTATTGTCCGGATAGCCTTGGGAAAACAGCATCGGACTATCTAGACTATACTGTTGGACATATCCAAGGTAACCTCCCTTACTTTTAAACGCTTTGAAAAAGGTATCCTGCGTCTTAGTACGTCAATGATATAATCACTTTACAACGTTGATTATGGCTACCAGACTTCCTTTTCTGCCATGACTGTTCGGATTGGATACAATGGTATAAAGTTCCCCGTCACTGAATGGAAGTCTCGTCTATACAGATACGGGGCCGATATTTTCCGGAAACACCAACCATTCTGCCGTATGATCCTTATCCGTCCACTGCCGGTAGCCACTCAATACCTCCTTGTACTGTTTCTCAAATGTATCTCTGTTGATGTGATAATAGAGCTCAAGTGAAGGAAGGTCGTAAGACAAAATGTCTGTATTACTTTCTACTTTTACTACTATAAAACGGAATAATATATTAAAGGGTAATATAAAACTTACCAAAGACTCTATCATTGAATTTCCCACGATACATAGATAAGCTTTTTTATTTTCCCCCACTAAATATCGGGTGGGCCATAAGAATATAGAGAACAAGAATTGGAAGAAAGAGGTAGATACAAAAAAGAATCCCTCCGG